>CAWBGA010000013.1:0-466253 GCA_963788195.1 Nitrospirota bacterium | reverse complement strand
GCTAAGGAGTCTGTCTTGGCAGATTCCAGGGTTGGTGGGTGCGATGGCAGCGCCGGGGTGGGCGGGTGCAACGTCGGGTGCAATCTATTGCAAGAAAGGAAAAGTCGACTGAGAGTGGGTGACGGCATTGCTGTGTCATCAAGCCGTCCCTATCAAAGTCACCCGAACTGGGTGGCGGTACGATGCAGACCAGCTATCTAACGACCTGGGCAAACACCTTTGCAAGCTTTGGATCAAAACATCGCCCCGCTTGACTCCGCACGTATGCCCTTGGCCTCTTCCTGGACGGTTGGGTCTTGCTCGGAGCGTCTCGTAAGGAACCAATCAAATTCATTTGCAATGCAGACGATTCTTGCAAGGTAGGGAATGTCCTCACCCTTGAGCCCATCGGGATAGCCCGAGCCATCGTAATACTCGTGGTGATGACGGATAATCGCCACGACATCGGCGGACAAGGCTAGGGACTCCGTCATGTGCATCCCAATATCCGTGTGCCGTTTCATATTCTCCGTATCGTCACGATCAGATGGTTCGGCCTTGCTGGGAGGCTGTTCGTCCAACCCAACCTTGCCGATGTCATGCAGACATGCTCCTATTTCAAGGGATTCACGATCAGCCTTGGAGAGATTTAGACTCCTCGGCGACCAACGAGGCGTAAGATTCACCCCTGTTGGCATGGCGAACAGACTCGGGATGCTTCGCCTCCAGTAGATCCGAGGGATTTCCTCCAAGCAGTCTTCGCGTCGACTTCATGGCCCCACATCTTGGCGCACGTTTGCAAGGCATTGCGCAGGCAGTCGAAGCGATGCTTCTTGTCCAGAGTCTGATTAATAACTTCAATAAGTTCCGTCACATTGAAGGGTTTGAGCAGGTAGGCAGCGGCCCCGTAGCGGATCCCCTCCATCGCGGACTGAAGACTCCCATATCCAGTGATGATAATGACCTCAATATTTTCATGCTCGCGCTTGATTTCTTGCAGTAAATCCATCCCTTGTCTGCGCGGCAGCTTCAAATCCAAGGTCACAAGATCAATCTTCTGCTCTTGAAGGACTTGCAGGGCGACCTCCGTATTATCAACAGAGTATAGGTTAAAAAATGGTCGGAGGATCATTTTGAGAGCCTCCCGGGGGCCTGCTTCATCCTCGACGATGAGGATACTGGCCTTCGCAGCTTCACCCTCGGTGAAAACTTGTTGCAGGTCGGCGGGAGTCGCAATATTGCGACGGGATACATCCCTCATAGGAACCCTCTTGGTCGGTGCCGATCGCGAATGATGACTGTAACGGACCAAAGGGCCTAAGTCAACCCCCTTACTTAGTTTAGGCCCGGATAATGCATTCTCGGCACGCAGGATTCTTTCGCCAGCGCTTTCTTAGCGGCGGGACGTAAACATACAATCGGGAAGGGAAGTGAGCTACATCAAGGGATACCTGCAGCGGGCATCGAGGTCGCGAAGGTGGATTCTTGTGTGAGATATTCGGGCACGCCCTCATCATATTCATCATGACGTGGCTTTTTTGCCGCCACAATATACGCCTGATTTCCGAACGTCGAGGATACTTGTGGCTCTGATACGCCGCTCATAATCATCAACATCGCAATTTCATCAGGTTGGAAAGACCGAAAGAGCCCGTCACTCTCGGCCTGTTTGATCTTGCAGGCCGTGTTAAGCAGGCGCTCGGCTTCCTCAATTTCCTCTGGAAGGTCGGTCCTGAGCATAAAGTTTTTGTAAATCTCAATGAGGTCAGCGTACGGTTTCAAGCTGGTCACAATGATTAATCCGCCCGGAGCGAGAACCCGAACTAACTCTAGGAGACTCGACATCGGATCCTCTAAATATCCAAGTACCAGATTGCAAACGACTCGACTAAATTGATGATCCCGGAACGGCAGCGGACGATTGAGGTCGGCGCACGTGAGCGATGTGCCCATTTCGGGGGAATCTTCTCGATCTCCTCCCATGACAAGCGCGTCATTGCCGACATTTGAGAAACTTACCGCCGCCCGGGCTAAAACGCTCTGGTCCACCTCTATGCCCACATAGCGCAAGCCGTCGAAACCCGCGCCGGACGATCCCCGCCGGCGGTAGAAGTCTTTCAACAGCATGCACATCCCGAGATTGCCCGGCCCGCATCCTGCATCGAGAATTGTAGCCCCTTTCTCCATGGGTCCCAGCAGTCGGGAAATCTGATCCAGCAGATGCCAGTATTCGGGAATATTCGCAAGGCAATGAAAATGGTCCAAGTAGGCGTGCCAAAACTCTTTACTTCCAGATTTCTCAATGGGGCGGTGGGTCTTTGCCCGTTGACGCTCCAGCCGATTCTGGCGGCCGATTTCCAGTTGCGCCGGTTCTATCATCTCCCGTGTGGCCGCCGTTGGGGAAAGATGCGTCATGCAACATGAGACGAGCTGACGAAACATCGCCCATTCCTTGCGGGGGTTTTCATGAAGTTGCTGTAGCGTTTGTGGAATTGGAAAGACCTGCGACAGTGCCTGCCGGGCAATTACCGCCCGCACTTCATTCACCGCCGACACTGATCCGCCCGGTTCCTCGTGGGTTGCGAAAAACATCACCGGCCCCCGGATCTGCTGAGCGTCTCGCAGCGTCGTCCGCAAGTCTGCATACCCTTCTTTGATAGCGTCTTGCAAAAAGTGATCGGCATCGATCCGCATCCCGAGAAGGTTCGAAACTCCTCTCCTGGCTCCGCGAAGAAACGTGACGATCAAATCTTCTTGATGCAGAGAGAGGCAAGCTAACTGCAGGTCGACAATACCGGTCAAAATGACCAAGAGATCCATCCGGCGATCCGCTGCGGCGGTTTTCAATGCGACGCGCCCGGCCAATCCGTTGGCAATGACCGCAATCGGACTGTCGGGCCTTGTGTCTTTTACGAACGCCAGCACGGCCTGAAGGTCTCGCTTGAACCCCGTCAGGGTGGTTTTTATGGGGTCGCCGTCGCTCTCTCCGATATGATCACAATGGTCGTAGCGCAACACATGAAAGCCATTGTCAGCTAAGTAGTAGCCCAATGCGACATATGCTTGCTTGCTCTCCCCATACCCCGGAACAATGATGGCGACCGGGGATCCCGGCAGCGCATGTTTGGGACGATCCAAGTAACCGACGATGCGCTGGTCCAGTTCGTTTCGGCATTCCACCGCTTCGGTGGTGATCATTCCGCCGACTTGCAAGTCGAACCGCTCGGCTGCGATGAGCAACTGACCGACAAGGCGGGCGATTCGTGGTTGGCTATTGCGCTCACGGAAAAGAAGCCTTACGCCGATACGAAATCTAGGAGTCGAAACCTGTGTATCCTCACCGGCGACCTTGACCGCCTCGGTCCAGACCGTTTCTGCAGTCAGGGAGGCAGTGTCCTGTTCCTGCCCCGGAATCTTTTGTTGCAAAACCGGTGGGAGGGCGATGTGCAACATCATCCGATCTCCGAAGGCCTTGCGTTCTGCGCTGATCTCAAGACACGCCCCCGTTGCGCTGAGATTCGTCAGTGTCGACTCGGGTACGTCGAGCGGCCCCGAGTCTGACCGCACAAGCACCGGAAGCTTCACATCCATCCGCGGCACAATCCGTCGGTCAGTGCCGGGCACTATGTTCCCTTTTATGATTGGGTTCCCTTGAAGAGAGGCAATGCCAGAGATTCTCATGGAGACATTGATAGCATCCAGCCGTACTCCATCGAGAATTGATTCAAATACCGACGCAATCATTGCATCCAGCGGATCGAATTGGATCGCAAATCCAAAATGCGCATAACGCCGGGGGGCCCGCCTCGCGAGGCGCGGATCACGAGCCCCCAGTAAGTGAGCATCGATCTCTATACTGCCTGCATCGGTAAGAAGCCTCACCCGGATGGCTTGATTCTTAGCAACGTCGAAGTCAACGCCAGCAACAATAAGAGCTCCCCCTTGACTGATACTAAGGGCCATAGCCTCTAATTCCGTACCGTTGAGATCCAGAGCAGCAGCCAGCATAACTGGGGTCCGAGGGAAACGGCGTCTATTGATATTGAACATGGCGGGTTCTCACTTCCAGAGACGGCTCTGAATCCATCAGAAGCGGTCGCTCCGGATCGACGATACACCTGACTATTACGATTAGCAAGAGATCTATTAATGAAAATAATTGGAGGGACCTGCACTAGGAGATTTCACTCAACCCGCTCTCCGTCGTGAAAGCTTTGTTGGGGGTCTTGCGACGGTTCGTGACTGCGGAGCCGGCGACTTAACGATGCCTTCGATCCAGGTTTCGATACTGAATCGCCTCGGCCACGTCTGCATTTCCGATTTCATCGCGTCCATCTAAATCCGCAATCGTCCGGGAGATTTTGACGATCCGCATGTACGATCTTGCCGACAAACCCCAACGGCTCACCGCGTGTTCAATCAAGGCTCGCGCTGATGTGTTCAGCGGGCAGTATTTGCGTAACTGGCCCGGACGAAGCTGCGCGTTGCAGTACGTCTGACTTTCTTGACAGCGCTGGGTCTGAATCCTCCGAGCCGCGAGAACGCGGTTTCGAATCGCCGCAGACTCTTCCCCTAGCTGCTCCGTGGCTAAATCACGCAAGGAGACCGCAGGCACATCGATATGAAGGTCGAGACGGTCCAGGAGCGGGCCCGAGATTTTCCCTCGATACTGCTGGATGTGGCTCAGCCCGCACGTGCAAGGGTGCACCGCATCGCCGAGAAATCCGCAGGGACAAGGATTCATTGCGGCAATGAGCATGATCCGGGCCGGATAGGTAAGGGAAGCAGCCGACCGCGTAATGCAGATTGTCCCGTCCTCCAGCGGCTGCCGGAGGCTCTCCAAGACGTTCCGCCGAAATTCTGGAAGTTCATCAAGGAACAGTACTCCGTTGTGGGCCAGTGAGACTTCGCCGGGCCGGGGCGATGTACCGCCCCCGATAAGACCGGCGTCAGAGATCGATTGATGAGGGGCGCGAAATGGACGCGTCGTTAACAAAGGTTGATCATGAGCAAGTATCCCTGCGACACTATGGATCCTCGTGCTTTCGATAGCCTCATGCTCCGACATCGGCGGCAAAATGCCGGGAAGTCGCTGCGCCAGCATGGTTTTCCCCGATCCCGGCGGGCCCATGAGCAGGACATTATGGCCGCCCGCGGCAGCCACCTCCAGGGCGCGTTTGGCATGCTGCTGACCCCGGACCTCAGCAAAATCGGATGTCGCAACCGTTCCAGGATCAGTCACAAACGGTGATCGTTCCGCCGGCGAAATCGCCTGCCTGCCGTTGAGAAACTCCAGAACCTCCGGAACTGTGGCGACGGGATAAATCGTGACGCCGCCGACGATCGCTGCCTCCGCGCCATTCTCCCGCGGTACAAGAAAGCCTTTGATCGGCCGATCCTTGAAGAACATGGCCATGGATAACACACCCTGCACCCGCTTCACCAAACCTTCCAGCGACAATTCCCCGATCACTACAAAGTGTTGGAGCGTCGCCATCGGAATCAGACCTTCCGCAGCCAGTATGCCGAGCGCAATGGGAAGATCAAAGCCGGCCCCTTCCTTGCGAAGGTGGGCAGGCGCAAGATTGACGGTAACCCTGCGCTGCGGAAATGTGAGGCCGGTATTACGCAGCGCTGATCGCACTCGCTCGCGGCTCTCCCGCACAGTAGGGTCAGGAAGGCCCACGACGGTAAACATCGGGAGCCCCGCCGCAAGATCCACTTCGACTTCTACTGCGTGGGCATCCAACCCCACAACCGCCACGCTGTTGACCTTTGCCAGCATCCATGATGTGACACTGCAATAGGGAAAGAGGTACAATCGATCCGGCTCACCAATGGGTCGATATACTTGAAGGAAGTGGCCGTTGACTCTGCAAACCGGCACTGCAAGACGATCTGCACGGGTCGACCATATAAGTGAAAATCTCGGCATTGGCTTCAGCCGTCTTGATGATCTCTCTCCTGGCAAGCCACGCTATCCCAGCGTCTAACTCCAGCCAAGCTCTTGTCGGACATGTCATGGCGCTCCTGTCCGTCTTCGAACAGGCACATGCACTGCCCCCGGAGGCCTCTCCTGACGCACAGACATTGGTACACGCACTCATCCAAACCCAGGCGGCATTGCGAAAAACTACCCATCAAGCGACGCGACAATGGTTTTCTGAAGCCCTTCAGAAGGGGGAACAGGTACAAGGCGAGGCTCTTCCGCCAGACGCCCTTACCTCTCGGACACTGGAGGCCATCTTGAGCTACGCCGCCTCTCGCCCTCCCACTCATGCTCCGGAAGTGATGGCTGGACTAACTGAATTCAACGTCGGCCGCTCGGAACTGGAGGTCATGGCGAGGGTGTACTGGCACGCCAAACGCGCCCTCGGCGCGATGGGACAGGACCTTCATGCATTATATGAAAAGGAGCGAGGGGTAATGCCTTCACCCAGATGACGCCTTACACTCTTTGATAAACCAATCCCTGATCTGCTATGATCGCCACCCGACGATCGTAGTAAGTAAGGGGGAGCGATTTATGGCGACGAAAGCGTACATCCTGATCAAGGTCAAGGCGGGCAAAACCAAGGACGTAGTGAAATCCCTCAAAAAAATCCCGGGTGTTCAGTCGGTGCATCCCTGTTTCGGTCAACCGGATATCTTTAGTTTTGTGGAAGTCGGCGATGAGAAGGCTCTCTCTGATGTCGTCATCACAAAAATTCATACCATCGATGGCGTAGAAGAAACCGACACGCACATTGTCGCGGAAGCCTAGGTTTTCACATCATAGAGAACTACGATGCGTACCATCTCCTTAATGCGTGGCCCCTTCCAGGTGTGCGACGCCTGTTACGAAATTGTTATCTCCGAAAAACTGGTTGATGACCGCAATGTAGCGGCGGACCACGACGCGGTCTTTGACCATGTCTGCCCCAATTGCTACGACCGCAACCGGCCTCTGATCGATGATATGCTGGGAAGCAGTGAGTAAGTTCTCCCTGCTCGTCGAATCACGGTGACGCATCATCTGAGCCGAAAGCAGCGTGCGGCGTCAGCGCCTAAGGGGCGACAATCTTATTCACGGGAGGCCACATGGCGTTAAACAAAGAATTCGACCCGATAAGCGAAATGCCCGGATTGAAAAAGATGGGGCCATTTCTTATCGTCGCTGTAGCGCTCTTTTTCCTATGGGCATTCTCGCCCTTCACCCTGATCGGAGCCGGGGAACGCGGGGTAGTCTATAATAAGGTTCGCGGCACGCTGCGGATCGTTCCACCTGGTTTTCACTTCGTCATCCCGTACTTTGAGCAGATTACCAAAATCGATGTGCGTATTCGCAAATCCGACACCCGCGCCACCGCCGCCTCGAAGGACCTTCAAACGGTTGCGACGGAGATCGTGCTGAACTATCACCTGTTCCCTGACAAGGTGGATAAGATCTTTCAAGAGATCGGCCTGGAATATGAAAAACGAATTATCGATCCGGCCGTACAGGAGATTGTCAAAGGCGTCACGGCCAGATTTACGGCGGAGGAACTGATCACCAAGCGGCAAATGGTAAAGGATGAGATCAAGACGGCATTGCATCAGCGCCTGATGACTTCCTTTATTTCATTGGATGAGCTGAACATTACGGACTTTCAGTTCTCCAATGTCTTTAAGGAGGCGATTGAATCCAAACAGACGGCCGAGCAATTGGCACTCAAGGCCCAACGCGACCTCGAGCGAATCAAGATTGAGGGCGAGCAAAAAGTTGTAACCGCCCGCGCGGAGGCCGAGTCCCAGCGCATTCAAAAAGAAACGATCAGCCCAATCATCCTGCAACTACGCGCCATCGAGAAATGGGATGGGAAATTTCCGCAGGTCATCGGCGGGACAGGCGCCATGCCTTTCATTAATATTGACACCGCCAGCACCAAGAAATAGGTATTCTATGCCCCCACCGGCGACCAAGTTTGAACGCCAAGATATCGGGTCCGGCAATGTGCAGTTTTTGAGTGGCATCGGTATGCCCGACCCCTTAGACGTGGCTGTGGACCCCTACGCGCCCACGAAGCGAACTCAGGGGATCAGGATCAAGGGATTTCAGGCATGGCCTCAAAAAGGAGGGCCGTTTCCGGCCGTCATCATTCTTCATGAACGCTGGGGACTGACGCAGCATTATCAGCATCTGGCCTTTCGTTTGGCCGAACACGGGTATGTCGCACTGGCGGTCGATCAGTACAGCCGGACCGGCAGTATCGTCACCTCAGATGCGGCGCATGCGGCACAACTGATGGCGAAAGTGACAGTCCCCTCTCTGATGCAGGACCTCATGGCTGCCGCCGAGTACTTAAATTATCAAGACTATGTTAAAAAACATCGGATTGCCGTGCTCGGCTTCGACATGGGCGGCTCGTTTGCGTTGAACTTCGCCGCGTGCCGGAGGCAGCTGCGCGCGTGTATTGCGTTTTATGGCAAGGTGCCGCTGGACGCCCTGGGCAGTCTCCGATGTCCCGTTCTTTTCCATCAAGCGGAGCATGATGACGTGGTGTCGTCACAAGAAGTCGACGCCCTCTCCCAGAAGCTCACTGCCCAACACGTTATGTGTGACGTACACAAATACCCTGGCACGCAACACGGATTCTTTAACAGTAGCCGCCCGGACGTCTATCAGGCGGAGGCTGCCGACCAAGCCTGGCTAAAAAGTCTCGCCTTCCTCGACGCATACATCCTCGCTGATCATGCAGGCGTCCGCCCATTGCCCGATTCGCAGAAAACCTTCAAATGACTCCGCACATCGCAGGACTCGCACTTCGTGTACAACGCGTCTTCCTGACGGGGTTGGCGGTCGTCGTTCCGATTTGGGGGACCCTGTTGGTTTTGACGACGCTGTTCAAGACCCTCGACAATGCGATCGCCAGTCTATTAGGGCCGACTGTCAAGTCCTCAATCCCCGGACTGGGCGTGCTCATGTTGATACTGGTGATCCTTATCGCGGGCATCCTCGCGTCGAATTTCCTGGGGGGCCGGGTCTTGAATGCCTCAGAGACGGCACTCTTGCGCGTTCCAGGCGTCCGCGCGATCTACTCCACCTTCAAATCTGTGACGGACATTTTTTCATTTCTGGACCAGCGGCGGGAAAATCGCGTGGTCCTCATTCCTTTTCCGCGCGACGGGATCTATGCAATCGGGCTCGTCATCGGTGAGGCACCGGCAGCACTGCAGGTCTCACCGATCGGTCGGCTCCGGATTATCTTCGTTCCGACGGCTCCACATCCCTTTACCGGGTATCTGGCGTTAGTCGTTCACCAGGACGTGATCCCTCTGTCCATGACATTTCACGATGCTATCAAGATGGAGTTCTCCTGCGGCCTGTACCTCCCGCCTGTTTCCTATCCCGCTGCCCCTTAAGCCGCACTTGCCAACTGCGCTCTTCTTCGTATCCGATCGAGTCAAGGCTGATAAAGTCGCCAGTTCAGGAAGTCGCGCTCCTTATACACTGTATCGACATTTATATTGACGGCGACGCCCATTTGACGCAGCCCCTGTGCAACGGCTCCTAGAGGTAACCCGACGGCCGCCAGATAGTCTCCGTCCAGGCCCTCGATAAGCGTGCGCCCTTGGCCTTGGAGACAATAGGCTCCCGCCTTGTCCTGAGCCTCAGGGCTCGCGGCATAAGCGTTCAGCTCATCATCTGAAAAGTTGCGCATCCTGACCTGCACCGACTCGATCCATTCAAAGCTCTTGCCGCTAAACGGGTGAAACATCGCGATGGCGGTCAGCACGAGATGACTGCGACCCCGCAGTTGTCCGAGAATTCGATGAGCATCCGCAGGACCGCCAGGCTTGCCGATCTTCTGCCCGTCGAGGTTAATTAATGTGTCACTACCCAGCAGAAGAGTGTTCGGGAAGCGAGTCTCGAAGGCTTGCGCCTTGCGCCTGGCGAGATGCAGTACTTCCTCCGCGGGCGACCAGTGCGCTTCAGATGCTTCATCGACACGCGGTGGTATCATGAGGAACGGCACCTGAAGAAGCGCCAGAATTTGATAGCGACGAGGCGATGAGGACGCCAGGATCAGGCTAGTACCCACTCAGGTTCGACGCGCCCCAAGACTTCCTCGACGTCCACAGAGCTGCTCGTTTGGAACATGCGGGCCCGGGTCTCGGCGGCCCCCGGAAATCCTTTGCAATACCAGCCCAAATGCTTGCGCATGGCCGAAAAACGCTGGGCGCCGCCAAGGCTCTCAAAATATCGAGCGTGTTCCACTGCCACTTGGAAACGTTCGCGGAGGGATATTTCTTGAATTGACTCGGAAATCTCCTGGCCCTCTCCCTGCAAAGCAGCATGATTGATTGCTGCCTTCGCCCACGCCTTTTGTAAAAACAGCCAGGGGTTTCCAAGGCACCCACGCCCGATGAGCACGCCATGAACATGGGTTGCCTGCACACGATCGATGACGTCCTGCATCGACTCAACGTCGCCGTTCCCAAGAATCAACGTAGAAGTCTGGCGGACCAACTTCGCTGCCCGTCCGATCGCCTCCCAATCCGCGCGCCCCCGGTACATCTGGGCAAGCGTTCGCCCGTGTATGGAGATAGCTTCCGGCTGTTCCTCCAATAACATCGTGACCCACTCCTCAATGATCACGGAATCGTACCCCAAGCGCGTCTTCACCGAGACCGGGATGGCGCGACGGCCCTCTCGAGGTGTCATCAGACTGTGGATCTTCTGCGCCACTTTGGAGCGCAGCCCGATCGTCTCAATCTCCCGTCCGGCTGCCCAATCCTTCACGCCAGCCTGAGCCGCGCGAAGAATCTCTTTCGCGAGCGGAGGGTTCTTAATAAGCGCCGCACCGCATCCTCGGGCGGAGACGCTTTTTGACGGACACCCCATATTAATATCCACCCCGTCAAACCCGAGTGCACAGATGACCTGAGCGACTTGATAGAACTTCTCGGGGTCGGCCCCATAAATCTGGGCGACCACGGGCCGTTCAATTTCAACGTAGCGGAGCTGCGTCCAGGCAGATTCCACTCCGTAGCAGATCTCGTCAACATTAATGAACTCGGTAAACTGCACATCTGGGTTGCCGTAACGCGCGACTATAAACCGGAAAGCGGGGTCAGTCACGCCGTCCATGGGTGATAAGCCGATGATAGGTTGTGCGATCCGGTGCCAGAAACTCATGGGCGCATGCTAGCACACAGATATATCGCTCACAACCGATAACACTCCGAGGGCCTCGACTTTAAAGGATTTTGGCCCATAGTACGGCGAACTATGACCTTAATGGAAAGTCCCCTACCTGCTACGAAAGTAGGCTTTCTTTCACCGGTTAGAATTCCGCAATATGGGGCCTACCATGGCCCTCTTTACCTCCCCCTCAAAAATGGAATTGCTTGGTTGGAAGAGGTCCTTCCGGCTGCACCGGCGGGCTGTTGTCACTCAGCTTCGAGAGCTATACCTAAGAAACCACATCTCTCAATATGTATCCTCCCGGGACGCGCTGACCGGCACCCCGAATCGGCAGCAACTGGATTTAGTTCTTGAGCATCAATGGCGGTGCGCGATCACCGGACCCGCAGTCCTGTCCTTGTTTATCATTAGGATAGATCACTTCGAGCAGTATCGTGATACTCTCGGCCTGCAGGCGGCGGACAACTGTGTGAAACAAGTGGCGTGCTTCCTGAGCAACACCCTGAGCCGTCCAGGCGCGCTTGTCGGTCGTTACGACGACGACCGCTTTATGGCGATTCTCCCACGAACGACAGTCGAGGAAGCAGCCGCCATTGCAAAGCGATTGCCCGCCATCATCGAGGGTTGGAAGATTCCGCATCCTGCTTCTCCTCTCGGCACCCGCGTGACGATCAGTATTGGAGTCGCGACAGACGCGCCCCAACTGCGCTCCAAACCCAAGACGCTGGTCCAAGAGGCTGAACAGGCCTTAACCCTGGCACGGGATCAAGGCGGGAATCAGGCTATCACGGGCGCATCAGGCCGATTTTCCACGCTTCAATCTTCTCTCTTGTGCGTTGGGTAAGGCCGGCGCACCGCTCGATTCACGTCTCAGCGCGGCCGCAGGTAAGTTGTCTCGGTCGATAACTGAGTGATGGAAGCTATGGAAATCAAAGAGGTGCCTGCGCCGTCAGCCGAGGTGGAGCCCACCCTGGAACCCCAACCCCCGCTCTTCCCCATCCCGCTGGATGTCCGCAGTGTATCGCTGTCCGTACTCGCAGTTTTGGCCGTGGTCGCTGCGCTTCATTTGGCCGCGTCACTTTTGATCCCGCTCGTGTTCGCCGCGCTGATCAGTTACGCGTTGGATCCTATTGTGGCTTGGCTCGGTCGGTGGAAGATACCCCGGCCACTCAGCGCCGCAGTTTTGCTGCTCGCAATTTTGACCTCATTTGGCTCCCTTGCTTATTCTCTAAGAAACGACGCCGTTGCCATTGTCGATCAGTTGCCCGAGGCTGCCCAGACTATCCGTGCGCGTCTCCGTGAAGATCGCATGAACGGGCCTGGCGCTATGGAAAAGGTGCAAAAGGCCGCTAGTGAACTCGAAAAAGCGGCTGCCGAAGCCGCAGGTTCAAAAACACCGTCCCGCCCCGTTCCTCCCAAGGCATTGCCTTTCGAACTGGGACCTTATTTATGGTCCGTTCCCTTGGGAATTGTCACGATCGCGGGTCAGGCCCTCGTGGTGTTATTCCTGGTGTACTTCCTGCTGGCTTCAGGGGATCTCTATAAAAGGAAGCTTGTCAAATTGGCCGGGTCGACCCTCTCCGAGAAACGGGTCACCGTGGAGATCCTCGACGATATCAACAGGCAAATCGAGCGCTTCTTGCTTGTGCAAACGCTCACCAGCGCGATCGCGGCTGTCATGACATGGGCGGCCTTGGCGGGCCTCGGCCTCGAACATGCTGGGGTCTGGGGCATCGCTGCGGGCATCGCCAATTTCATTCCATACTTTGGACCGATTGTGGTGGCCGGCCTTATCACCTTTGCGGCATTTCTTCAGTTTGGCACTTTTTCCATGGCCGTCCTGATCGGCTGCGTCTCGCTCGCCATTAAAGGTTTCGTTGGATTTGTACTCACACCCTGGATGATGAGCAGGGCGGCAAAAATGAATCCAGTCGCCGTCTTTGTCGCTCTTTTGATCGGGGGATTGATGTGGGGAATTTGGGGAATGCTTCTTGCCATGCCGATCACCATGGTCGTGAAAGTAGTGTGTGACCACATCGAAAATCTCAAAGGCATCGGCGACCTTCTGAGCGAGTGAAGTGTGCCCCACGAGACAACAGCCTTTCCCCGAGGGCCCAAGGTCCCTTCCCGGGGCGGCCAAATTATTCCCTACAAGACACTACCATTATACTGTAGTATAGTAGAACTGCAATTGCAGGGCTTGGATACCTTGCATTGCTTTCGCAACACGGAGGCTTCTTTTTTGGCCACGAAACAAGACACTCTCCTGAAGCAATGGATGGAACGTGAAAAGGCCGCGGTTGACTACGCCCGCAATTGCGATAAACGGATTGTTGAATTGGAGGCTGACCTGGCCCGGGTCCAGAGCCAGCTTCGGGGTCAAGGAGCGGTTGACACGGCTGCTCTGCTGGTCAAGAACATGAACGCAGCCGTCGAAAATCTTAGGGCGCAACTGACACGGGCCGAGACCCTCGCTAAAGCGCAACTCCACAATGCGGCGCCGCGGACCAACCGTCTGGCAAAACTGGAGGCCGTGGTGGATATGGCTATCGCGGGCCTGGCTGAGGAATTACGCATACTGAAGAAGGAAGAACCCGCGTTGGAAGAAACCCTGCTCATTTCAGATGGAGAAGATCTCATTCCCCCGCGCTGGTTGCCTTTGAAGACAGCGCTCCAGTCTTTGGAGGGCATGGCCCTCCTCGAAACGAAAAAAGGCCGACATTAGCCTGCCACCGTTGACCCGACTTGCCAGACATTTTCTGTGTTGTCCATCTTCAAGGCAGATTGAGCAGCCCTTGCAGCACCCCAGGTGTCGCTTGTTGGACGATTTAACCCGCGAGATGGTTGTTGCGAGCGGCGAATACTTGGGTGGTCTTCCCACACTCCGAGCACCTCCCGGTGAGGTGGTAGCATTCATGCATATAAATAAAGGCGTCGAGAACTTCGGACGATGACGCACGAGCCCCAGTAATATGCGAGCGAAGACACAGCTCACAGAAGGCTTTTCCTAAGTTTAGCTGCAGGAACCGCTCCGCTTGGAGCGCGTGCGGCGCCCGGCTGGAGATCATCACTGCTATGGACGAATCACCTTCCTTGTGACCATCAAGACCTTTGGCAGCCCGTTGAGCGGCATCCGAGCTCTCCATTTCAACATAGCCGAACCCGGAACATTGACCATTTGCGTCGGATATAATTCGACTCCACAGAACCCTCCCGGAGGTCGCGAATAAGTCCGACAACTGCTCGGCAGTAAAAGACGTTGGCAGCCCGTCCACAAACAAGGTGGTTCCGATGTGTGATTGTCGCGGTTGTTTGGTTCCAAGCCCCAAAGGCCGCGAGCGCTTTTTCCGCGTGCGAGTGCGATCTATGATGAGGAAACTCGAGTCCCCAAGGAGGGAACGGACCAGGTCTTGGGGGATCCACCGGTCGAGATACCCTTTGCCATCGCAATCAGAACAGCGTTCGGGAAGCCGGGTACACGGACAGGGCCATCGAACAAGAAGTTCCACGCTAAGGCTCTCCCATTAAGAGGGTCTCAGGATAGCTGCCGCTTCAAATCCGT
This sequence comes from Nitrospirota bacterium, assembly GCA_963788195.1. Classification (GTDB taxonomy): domain Bacteria; phylum Nitrospirota; class Nitrospiria; order Nitrospirales; family NS-4; genus NS-11. The sequence goes on along the minus strand of CAWBGA010000013.1, from coordinate 451,545 downwards.
GTCAAGGGCTCCCACCCGCCTCGAAGTCACAGCCCCTCGCCTCAATCTCCCGGTCTGCTATGATGTTGGCATATCTGCATTCACAACGTGGCTAGGGGGTCCAAAATGGCAGTCCAGGTCTATGGGTGTAATCATGTGGTCATTGAAGTCGACGATGCAGAGAAAGCCGTGCGCTTCTATTCCGATGTATTCAATCTCAAGATGCTTCGTGGCGGCGAGGGAGCAGCCTGGTGCAAGCTCGGGGAGCATCAGTTTATGGTGATCTTCGAGGTGAAGCAGCTCCGCCCCGACCGCGTCAAGCATTTTGGCCTGATGGTGCGCGACAAAGCGCAGATCCAAGAGGTGCGGAAGAAACTGACCAAAGAATATGGGTTGAAATTAGAGGACGGTTTTCAGTGTGATTTTCGGGACCCGTGGGGAAATCGGATACAGGTCGTGGATCTACATGATGAATCGCTTGTCTGGCTTCTCCCCTATGCGGAAGTTCAAAAAGCCGGGATCACCTTCAACAAATAATCTCGACAATGCCGGGCAGTGCCGAGCCCTGCAGTCTGGGAATCGGATATTTTTGCTACGCTCGCGCCTTCGTGTGAATCCTCAGGCCCTTTTTGCGCTTGTGACGCATCGCGTCGTCGTCCAAGGGGGCAGCTTTCTCATTCAACGTGGGAGCGCACAGGAGATCCGGTTCCGCCAATGGTGGCGTCTCAGTGCTGCGTAGTAAAGACCTCCTCTCACCGACGTCGATTAACACTCGCACTTTTTCTAGCAGACGCTTCGCTCGCGGTCCAGTCAGGTGATGCACTTGGAACACACGAACCATGTGTTGGGCGAGTACGGTTTCCACGTCTTCGGCGTCATCTTGTTCCATAGACTCGACTCACCTCAAAAACCCTAGCGTGTAACTAGCAGGGTCGGACTCCAAACCGAACGGCAAGGTCACACACAGCCTGAACATCTATATCAAGTTGGTCAGTATTGACTGGCCGGCGCTTTGTGCTAGTTGGTTTCCTATGCATGGCCGGCACAATACACCAAACACCTTTCGTGGGCTGTTCCAAATTGCTCAGGTGAATCTACCTATCCGTGAGGTGCTCGGCGGGGTGTCATTGCGCTTATGATGCGTCGCCGCCTTCAAAGGGGGCGGCTTTCTCCATCACCCCAGCCAGAATCGGGGATCCCGGTGGTTCTGTCTTTCCATAGCCTTGTGCAACGTGTTCCCCTTAATAGGTATGCTTTAATACGAAGGTGGGTATTGTAGAGAACGCTTTTGGGGGTCATCCTCCATTTTTAGTGGGGTGCACCGCCCAATGAATAAGCTGCACGTGACTTCTCTCCCCCCAAATACGACTAATAAAGACCTCCGCCAGGTCTTTGAGCGGGTCGGTCCCGTTCTGCATGCCAAAGTCGTGAATGATCTTAACGGTAACTGTATCGTGGGCGTCGTGGAAATGTCCTGTGCTGAGGATGTGGAAGAAATTCTAACGAGCAACGATCGCATCTCGATCGGTGGGCGACGACCCAACGTTTGGAAGGTCGACGAGCCGACCATTGGCGAGCGGATTCGAGCGGAATGCGCTGGCATCCATCTCGAAGAGTGCAAAGGCCGGTGCTATGTTTTTCAAGTGCTTGATGGCCGTTTGCAATGGTGTCGCACGCTCACCCGACCCGAAGCAGCTACCTTTTACAGGCGATATCTCGACCGCTCGAACGACTGACTCCGAATCCACAGATTTGAAAGCCGCTGGCCTTCTATTACGGGCTCCGCGATGGTGACCTCTCAGCACTCGCGCGTTTTTTTCTGCTTGCGATAACACTCCGGCTCACTGTCGAGAGGCTGCACCGCATTCCACACCCCGCGCCCTGCCTCTTTCGCTTCTGTCTGTGCCTTCCGGTACTCGTCCACATGAGCGACGTTGGGAGGCACGGTGTACAGCACCGCCTGTCCCTGTCGAATCATCTCCGCATTTACGAACAGATCCCCGATATAAACGTAGGCCAGTAGGCGCTTGTATTGATCGCGCTTGGTCACATCAGTTTCTAACCTGACTGTTTTTTCTCCAACTAAAGCTTTGAGGACATCGCGGGCTTTCACTCCCCAGGGCGATTGATCCAGTTCTGGGGCGTCAATGCCGTTCAAGCGAACTTTCTCATGTCGCCCGGCGAGCAGCACAGTGAGAGTACCTCCGTCATGGACGGAGACAACCTGAGCGTGGAGGAAGCCTGCTTGAGTGAACTTGTCAGGAGAGGAGAAGACAAAAGGCCGGTCAAGGGGAACGGCAATGGCAACACGCGATTGATCCTGTCCTTCGGGAGTGACCTCACTCGTGGCAGCAAGGCAGCTGGCGAGGACAACAGAGAGCAGCGCAGCAATGAGCAGGTTGACAGGGCGATCCCTCATGGCTCCTTGCTTACGCGAAATCGCACTGCCTCATATTGGGGAACCCGCCCGCCTCATCGATCAGCCACCGCTCTTAATCTAGCACAAGAAGGAATCGTCGCTCGTGTCCTTCCTCGCAGTGTTGTCAACGCCGCGAAAGAGGCGCCAAGACGATTCCGCTCCCTTTGTAATACGAATGATCCCTTGACCGGGTGTGATCGAGCGGCCCCTGATGCTTCTCAAGGGCATGATGCTAGACATCCTCACAAGATCTCGCGCCGCCATAGGTGTGGTCCTTCTGGCTATCGCGTTTGGCGGCGGGATGCTGTTTCAGGCTGTTCCCCTCGCACTAGCACTTCCCCTCGAAACGCCAGAGGAGTCGGAACACAACTCAGTCAAACAAATCACTGAGCTCACTACCTATTATCTCCACCCTCAGCCTGCACGCATCCCGGATGCCATTCGCAACATCGGGGTCTGGCACCGCACGACGAAAGACCCTCTGTCCTTTGCCATCGGTTTCTTTGCGGCGGTGTTTGAGCAGCACCCAGAAAAAACAACAGAGTGGCTTAAAGCACGAGCTCCTGGGGATGAAATAGCAGAGATCGTCCTCCTCAATGCACTATGGCTGGCCGGATTACCACGAGAGACGGTTTCTGCGATGCAGGCCTTGGGGTGGTCCCAAGATCGTATCGCTAGCATGTCACAGCGTTTGACACGAATTCCTGAACTCGGCGCTTACCGTGTGGCCACTGGAGCCGACCAGGACATGTTTTGGGGAGCGTTTTACGCCTCAGGCGATGAGAAGTATGTCTTGAAGGTGCTGGAGTGTTACGTGGAGACGGCAAACTCTGGTATCAAAGCTGAGGACATTGCCGCTGTGGCAGCCGGTATTTCTGACCCGACAAGACGGACAAACCTGAGGGAGAGCCTCCAGCAGTATTCCAACACTGCACGGTTACAGGCTGGGATTGCCGCGGCGGCCTTGTGGTCATTAGGAAGTAATGCTGCCCAGCATCGGCGAGTCCACCAGATCCTGGCTCGCTATGTGCATCAGCACGAATATGAAGTGGTAACGCGCACCTTAGCCAGACAAGTTGCCATGGGCGGCCCCAAAGCCGTGCGGGAAAGTTCGAAGGGACGTGTTGAGTTAATACTCATGATGACTCAGGACCCGACTTTCCGGGAGACGCAAGTGCCGCTATTTTTCAGTGGCGGCAAGCCCGTTGTACCCGAGAGAATTTTTAACCGGGGGCAACCGATATTCGTCGTAATTATCATGGCAACTTTTTCCCGAACCAAGGCACAAATTAATGCCTCGTTCGTCGACCCCACTGAGCGTATCATTCATATGGACCCCCAGACATTCCCGTCCTGGGAGACCAAGGAGGAATCTGCCATCGGCACGGTGCTCATTCGCCTGGAATTGAACAATCGCTCATCGCCGGGGTTGTATCGGACGGAAATCACCGTACGACCAACCCAAGGGCCCATGATCGTTTCTGAAATGAGTTTTTTGGTGGAAGAAGAAGGAAGAGCCCTTGCTCAGGTCAGAGATATGGTGCCGGGGGCGGGGATCGAACCCGCACGGGAGTTTCCCCCCACGGGATTTTAAGTCGGTGGTGGTAGTATTACCTATGCCTATGGAAACGTAGCAAACCCTCGCCTATCCTCGCCGGAAGCTCACTCGGTCTGGGTGCGCGGGGGTCTAACACCAGGGGTTTCGACGACGCCTTCCAGGGTGTTCATCACCACCGGGGGTGGACCGAGAAGGATTCGAGACCCGGACCGAGACGGATTCGAGATACCATCCGACCCGCAGGATGCCCACACCTGTCCCCACCGGGGATAGGCTTGATCCATACCCCGCGTGCCCACGCCGCTACAGACATGGGACCGGCGTGTTTCGGCCGGTGCCTGTGTAGCCCCGTGCTATGGAGAGGAGCGACGGGGGGAAGCGTGTCGCGGAGCCGGTTGAGGCATAAAGGTGCGGGGATTATTTCTGAAAATGACTGCGGCGTCGCAAGCTGCCCTAGCGGAGGGCCAGCCTACGGAAGGCCAGCCCGTCCGGTGGCGGTGAATTCTCCGGGAGTCGTCTTTACCCGGAGGCCGCATAGAAAGTATGTAAACCTACAGCCGAATACAGTAAATGACTCTTGCGTGTACCACGTAGACGATAGCGTTAAGGGGTCTACAAAAGTGACAACCCGGAGATCACCCACGGCGCTACTGACATGGGACCTGCGTGTGTTGGCCTGCTGGGAGAGGAGAAGGCGCAGGGGAGGGCGTGTAACTGGCACGGGCCGTCGCTCTGATGGGTGACCCGCTTGAGGATGTCTGGTAGATCTTGACTAGCCCTCTTCGTGTTTAGTGGCTTCCATGGTCTTCTTTGCTTCTCGGACCTTATCCGGCCAGTCCTTCGGTTTGACGTGGCACTCGAACCAATCCACCATATCAAATAGGAACGCGCGTATAGGGTTACCCTCTCTGTCCTTGATTAATGGTGTCCGCTTAGCTCCCACCCCGCCCGTGTGTGTCAGATACTTTGTATGTCTGGGTTGGAGAGTCATGCAGTGGTCGTAGAGTTCCAAGTCACTCCATGCAGGTAGCTCAAACCGTCGTCCCCGCCCTATTTCATCGCGTCGGCATTTCAATTCATAGCGGAAACACGCATTGCAAAGAATCAGATTGCCCCCTCCACTGTGGGGAACCACTCGGACCTCTTCAGTTTCACTGGTACAGTGATACCCGCAGCAGTACGGATTATGTTTCGGCATCACGCTTTCCCCAATTCTCAAAGCGGTTAATGATGTCGCTGAGTTTACAGATCAGCCGGTCCCACTTGGCAGACGGCCGACGAGGGAAAGACAGCCGTCCGGTAGCGGTGAGGTTGTCTAGGAGTCGTGTTCATCCCAGAAACCGCCATTCAGGGTTTGTAGGCCCTTGGCGGCAGGCGGTAAATGACCCAGGAGTGTAATCACCTAGCGTTAGTATTAGCCGTCTTAGGGTGTCACGATCGATCTCAAGAGAGGCTGTAGCGTACGTTAAAGCCGGGGGGATGGCTTGATCCATGCCGCGCTCGCCCACGGTACTACAGACATCCCAGGCGGCTTTGTCGTTCGCTAACTCGGGTGTAGGGCAAAAGAGTGATTTAACTTGAGGTAATACTGGCTATCCGACGGTACCTACGGGCCGTCTTCCTGGGAACTTTGCTGATGGAGACCATCACCCAAGTCTGGGCCGTGAAAAGAGTGCTCTACTTGGCCCTACCTCAGCATAGGTGTACACCTTAATGAGTACTTTACCCTAGGCCAGGCAATGCCTTAAAGTCCTGCCATGGCGAATGAACAATCCACAATGAATCCCGGTGCATCGGCCAGACTCAGAGCAGTTGTCAAACAGGTCCTTCGTTGGCGACAGGACAAACGGATCATGGTGAGACCGATCAATCTGCGGCACCGACTGTTGACGATGACCCTCAAGCGCATCCGCTAACGACCCACGGACTCCCATTCCCCTGGCAATCTGTTTGTGCAGCTTATACGTTTGCGGCCCTGTACTTCTGAGGTGCCAAGTGCGGTGGCCTAATCTCTTATTACAACAGAGGGAGACCATGGTCACGGAGGACCTTTTTGGCGTGGCAAGTAGCTGCGACAAGTTCAGAGTAAGCTTGCCGAGAGAGGACGCCTTCAGTGCTTTCAAGGGTGGCTATGGCACTTACTACTCGATGGAGCGCCCCTTTAAGGTCTTCGTTTGGATTCGTCATGGCCAATGCTCCTCTCCCAGCCGCCGGGTCAGGCTGGCGGGGGGCGGTAAATGCCGAGGATCACGTCAGAAGATACTACAGCTCAACGGGGTTGTTCCCGATTATGGATCGAGCATCAAGCCGACGCTGAAGGCATGGGGCGATCCAAGACGGCAATTCTTCTTCGCCACCGTCAACAAATCGCAGTAGAAGCGCCGGGTATTGTTCGAAATCGATAAGACCCGTGGTACATCCGGACCACGTACTGCCACCGTCAAGGCTTACCTTAAGCGTCATAATCGCGTTCTCCCATTTTGATGGGCGATCTTAGACTGTGAGAAAAAATATGGGTATACTACACTAGGGTTGAGTACTACTCTGTGTAGGGGTTTTGTCTCATGGCGACCGGAAGCATTTGGGCCTTTCCTCCTGAATCACGTCTCGGGAGGCGACATCCACGGCAACGGCATCATGCAAGGTGGAGATCTACGATGGCCGAGTTGTGCAGACCGGCAGCTTCAATTGGACGGACAATGCGAGCTGCTGTAGCTGGGAGAATGGGCTGTTCATCGGAACCGCCGCAGTGGTGAAGCGGTATCAAGAGATGTTTGAGTCGATGTGGAACAGAGATTGATGCGCGGAACAGGGCCTAGAGAATCGTGACCAACTAGGAGACTCAAACGGTCGGCAGGCTGTGCCGGTGACACGCAGGGGCAGTAGTATTACCTAGTCAGGGTGGAGGCACGGTTCCATTAAAACAATTAAACCATTCTACATGAACTGTAAGAGTAAACATTTCCTGATTATTCATACAGTCCATACGAGTGAAAGCATCTTGTCCCGGGGATGCGTTTACATTTTCACCAACGCCGATACTCATTGGATAAGTACCAGAAACATCCATTTTGACATTCCCGGGATAGTACGTTGGTGGTCGGTTGGCATTTGTTCCAACACAATGCAAATACAAATGACTGGTATTCATAAATGGTACGTTATCACTATCATCGGTCATTAGTTGAGTACAACCGGAATCTTCATAAAAAGGATATTGCCCACCTGTAGCACATTGACATTGACCATTAGTGGGGGTGGGACAACAACACCAATAGTCTTTTGATAAACTCTCGTTGGCATAAAAAGCTTGGATTATCCCAACACATCCAACAACTAATATAAGTAGAAGCCTGCTTCTCATGGTGGTTTCCTCCCTTAGAGGGGGCAAGACAAAAGCCAAGATATTCACGGCAACACCACTGGGTGCGTGAATCAAATCATGGAACAGTACGGGAGCGAATTATTATAGGAACACGCGGGGGCTGTCAAGAACGAACATACCTACCAACCAAGTCTTCCGGCTTCCTCGAAGCCTTCCGGTTTGCGCGAGGCTTCAGGCTTCTCACTTCTGCTAACGGTTTCCGCTGTTGAAGGGACAATACGAGTTGCGCGTCCGTGAGCGCCTCCTGAAGCGCAGTCCTGCAAGAGAGCACAGATCACCGGGTTTCGCTTCCACGACTTCCGGCATACCGCTGTGACGAACATGCGCCGGGCTGGGGTTGACCCGCTCACCAGCATGCAGATCACCGGGCACAAAACGATGGTCTGCTTTACACGCTACAATAGCTTCCGTGAAGCCGATCTGCGGGTAGCAGCGGAGAAGTCTAACACCTATCTAACACTAGCCCACTCTAAGGCGTCCGAACAGACAGCCACAGGCAACCCACGAAGGGCGGTAAGTGCTTGGTGCCGGGGGCGGGGATCGAACCCGCACGGGAGTTTCCCCCCACGGGATTTTAAGTCCCGGGCGTCTGCCAATTCCGCCACCCCGGCATTGGCGCGGATTGTACCATAGGCTCAAGCACTTGCAGCGGCTTCGGTGGCACTAGCGACAGCTTCTTCGGCGGCTTTCGTATGCGCTAGTGTCCTATAGCTGTCTGACTTCGCGGCGGCCGCCCGCAAATCAGCCGAGCCACTTCTTTCGTTATTCAATCACCGGAATGATTGGGGGTAGATCACGGGATGGCTCTGGTGTGCACCGGCCATTCGACACCATCGCTTTGGGACAGACAGCCATCGCACTGAGCATCGCGTTGAATCCCGTATTCGGTTTTCCAAGCTCCACCGTGAGCCGCTCGTTCGCCACGGTCGCAGGGAAGGACCGCCAGAGCGGGCGGTTCGCGCCTGCAAGCTGAAACACATCGAAGTCCGTGAGGTGTCGCACGCCTTGGACCACGACATCCATCAGACGCTCACCCGCGCTCCCGACTGATCCTCCACCACTTTCCTGCCAGCCCAGATCGACCCAGTACTCACCGTTCGGGACATCGACCGTGTACTTGAGTTGTCGTGCCGTCCGATTACTCGCCATCAACGTCCCATCATTCAGGTTCGCATTCGTGGGGTCCTCGGTAGGATTGTGCACGATATCCACCGGCGTATAGACGGGAAACGTCCCTGAGAACCCATAGCGAGAGAGCCGCATGCCTGGAGGCGAAGGGATGTAAGGCACATCCACGCGCCACCGTCGCCCGTCGATGATACGATCTGTGGGATTCGGTTGACCTAATCCTCCACGAGGGCGGTTCCCCACGTCGATGAGCAGGGGCCAGGTGAATGGAGGGCCTTGTCCGTATGGACCTGTGAATCGTGCTTCTTGCCAGGTGGAATTCATATTGCCTTCATACGACCCTCGCGTAAAGCGCGTCGTGCGCTTGTACGTCAACCCATCCACCGCACTCGTCCGATCCTGTCCCAACATCACATGCTGTCCTGGTCCGTCGTAATTCCACAAAATAACGTGTTGCGTCGCCGTGGTCCCCGGTTGCACGACGCCGTTCACGGTAAACAGCACGTCATAGGGAATCGGTTTCGACGCGGTAGGCCCAGCAATGCTAATGACGGTTTCAGCCGCCCCGAATGCGGATCGCACGAACTGGTCTAATTGCACGTTCTCCAACAGCACATAGCCCACGTTCTGATAGCCGATCTCCATCGCCGAGACATACGAATTGCGAATGGTGATGTTCAACTGGCCGAGATACAAGAACACGTCGAGGAGGCGAAAGTTGTTCTGCTTGAGATCACCTTCGCCGCCGTTGTGCGCGTACAGATGATCAAACACCGTATTGAAGCTGAAGACCGCCACGCTCGATCCGGTATTATCCAAGGCCGTGAAGTGGTTGATGAGGGAATCCTCTGTACTCCGACCACCCGCCATTTCAAAGCCTGAGGAAGCACTCCCGGTGGCGATGTTCTCGTCAAATCGCAACAGAGTTGCCGTACGGACATCTACCATAGTAGGAGTCCCCATCGCATCAACGCTCATCACCGGAGTCGGGTCGCCTTCGCCGCCGCGTTGAATCTGAAAGCCCCAGATGTTTTCTACCGCTAGGTTTCTCGTCCAGATGTTGCGCGGCGTATTCGCCCAGAATCCCGCGCCGTCCCCGGTGTCGAACTGATCGAAGGGATTGGTTTTGACGACGGCTCTCCTGGCATGGACGGCCAGGTTATGATCGAAGACGTTGTAGGCTTCCGTCCCATCCTCTGTGGAGAAGCCATTGCCGACGCTCTCATAGCCGATGTTGTCACTGATCGTGGCAAAATGGGTGTTGTGCACGCGGACCCAGACGTTGGCAGAGTCACGGATCACGTTGCGCTTGACATACGCATCTTTGGCGACGCCCATCATGTGCAGATGGGGACCGCCATAGACGCCTGCTTCAGGTCGACCCAGGCTCAGAAAGGCCACATCAGCGATGTGGACTATGGGTTGCGTGCCGGTCGAACTGTCGAGCACGTTGGTCGCAAAATGGACATGGCCGCGACGGGTCGCGGGAGTGGCACTCCGCACACTGACGTTGCGTGTCAGGTTTGCCACGACCGCTTGACGACAGGTGCGACAGGAGGCCGTTGGCATGATGCCCCCATGGGCATAGGTCAAGGGCGAGGAAAGCGTGATCTTCTTTGCCTTGGGATCGATAGCAGCAACGATCCGCTCCTCCGTCTGCTGCGCGCGCTTCACGGTGCCGGTGACAAGGATCGTATCGCCTGCCTTCCACCCTGTCAGATCCTCAGCGAGAGTGAGCGTCTTACTCCCCACGGAGACATTCCCCATGAGCGGCATCCACGGCACCATGGGACCGCTCCCGTGCATCTCAATCCGTCCACCATGCGCATGGAGGACGGGTTGTAACTTCGGTTGACCATGCAAATGCGTATAGGTCGCATCCGGAATGTCACGCAGCGCAATCGACGCGGCCACCGTCACGGGAATCGGATTCGTAACCGTCCCATAGTCGAGCACGCCGCCTGAAAAGACGACGACCGATCCCACGTCAAGGGTTGAGTCTCGGGTACGACTGGCGGAGAGTTGCCCGTTCACGAGTACTTCCGTCACGGTCACAGCACCATCAATCGTCACGATATGGCCAGAGGCGATGGTCGCATGATCCTTCGCGGTGGGCACACAACCGTCCCACGTGGCGGGATCAGACCAATTCCCTGACTTCACACTGACCGGATTCACCCCACACAGAGCCAGATCCGTCGTCACCACAGTCATCAAGCTCCCAGAAGCGAGGGTCTGCGGCGTCGTACTGCCGTTGATTGAAATGGAGCCAGCCCACGCGGGACTGACCACGAAGAAGAACAACAGAGCACCGAGCAACTGTTTCACCGAATCCCTCCTTTCTAGTAATCGTCTTTGCGGTCTTCGAGTAACGCGGCTTCAATTCTCAGGCGGCCGGGAGTCAGGCTTGGGAGCACTTCGGTATCCATAGGCTCAAGCACTTGCAGCGGCTTTGCTTGAATTACTGTGGGTCGCTTCAGCGGTTCCTATGCACTAGGTGTGTGCCTTAGAGGGTGCGGGCCGATGAACTATCCATGCGAAGCAGCTGCAGCCAGACTTAGATAGCGACAACTACCTTCCGAGAAGGGCCAAACGATGTAGCCTATGGTAGCCGCTCCAAGATAAGATGCTACGCCGAGCCACACCAAATCTCCTTCGTGATGTATTTCATCGCCCGTTACCTTGATGAGCGGGGTCAATGATCAGGTCACCCTACGCAGTCCGGAGCCGGTGCCGCAGGAAACCCAACTCAATACAACTTTTTAGAAGCTGGGCGGTGTTGGTCGTCCGCAATTTCTTCATCATGTTGGAGCGGTGCGCCTCGACAGTCTTCTGGCTAATCTGCAACTCCTCTCCAATCTCACGGTTGTTAAGGCCGGCCCAGATGTGCTTGAGCACCTGCTGCTCCCGCTCCGTCAACGAGACAACGCCCCGCAACTTGCTCTTCGTGAACATATCGTATCCTCCTTACAATTAACCCTGACCGGGTCTCTTGGGGTAATGTATTTTTAGCGCCGCCTCGAGGGTGTGCAACTCGGTTTTTATGAATTCTACTTGAACGTTCGTCAACGGCACTAACTTATGTATTAATGTGTGGAGGACAGTAGCGGCTTTGCCGAAATCCGCAATGGCTTGATCCGTATCCTTCAAATTTACTCCCATTAAAAGCTGACGTCATTCTTACCCGTTACCGCACGCCTGTGAAAGTGCTCAGGCGTAGGGGGGATCTATACACCTTTAGCAGGGCGCGGCGGGCCCCGACACTTAGAGGAAGAGGCAGCCAAAGCAAGCCACTACAGGGTCATTCGCGGTATTGGGCTTGGCGAGAGACATAATACGAATTGCGAAGCAACAGGCGAGATGATTGACAATTCGGGTCACGGCACCCTAACAATGAAGGCAGGAGACTCATCGCGATGAATCTGTCGGATCTCACTGTGGAAGAGCTGAAGGCCCTCGTTACCGGCATGGTGGACGATCGGCTGCGAGAGCTGCTGGGCAATCCTGATCTGGGCTTGGAGCTGGTGGATTCCGTTCGAGCGCGCCTCAAAGAATCTCTAATGTCAACCGACCGTCTGACCGGGGACGAGGTGGCGGATAAGCTCGGTCTACACTGGTGAGCAGTCTACGATGCCGTGGTATAAGATCGCATACCTTCCCCAAGTCGTCAGCGACCTGGCACAGATCGACACGGCTATGGCCCAACGGCTTCTCGACAAGACAAAGTGGCTGGCCTCCAATGCCGGCAATCTCCGGCATGACCCGGCTGCAGCAGAACTCCCCGGGCTTTTACAATATGCTGTGGGCGACTGGCGCATCTTTTACTCGATCGATCCGAGCGCACATATTGTCGATGTGCACCTGATTGCGCATCGCAAAACACTCCATCAACCAAGACGCCAAGATTCCAGATCATAGAAGGTAATGAGGGTCATGTTTGAATTCACGGCCCACCCACTCCTCCGGAACGCGCACGCCATGACGATCATCCCGCGCTATTGGCCGCGACGGGGACTGCTGGCGGGGGTCCCGCAGGAAGCCCGCCTGTTCTCTGTCGCTACGGACACTCAGCTGCTGGGATATTGCCACTGGCAAGCCGATCGGAAAAGCGCCGGGACAGCAATTCTCGTCCACGGCCTGGAAGGCTGCAGCAAATCCCACTACATGCGTGCCATTGCCGGCAAGGCCTGGCGGGCTGGGCTCAATGTGATTCGCTTAAATCAGCGTACGTGTGGAGGCACGGAACACCTCACCCCTACACTCTATAACAGCGGGCTCAGCGCGGATTACAGGGCCGTGGTGGCGGAACTCTCGGATGTGGACGGTTTGGAGCATATCTGGCTCATCGGGTATTCGATGGGAGGCAATCTGGTGCTAAAGGCGGCTGGAGAAGCAGGCTCGTCCGTTCCTGCACTCCGGGGAGTCCTCGCCGTCTGCCCCAACATCGATCCCACTCAATGTGTCGATGCCCTCGAACTACCCCGGAATCGGCTTTATCATAACCATTTTGTCGCGCGCCTAAAAGCGCGGATGGTGCGGAAAGCCGCGCTGTTCCCCGGCAAATGGGACCTGACATCCCTGGCCCGCATCACCATGATTCGCGAATTCGATGACCGGTACACGGCGCCGGACGGCGGGTACGCAAGCGCCGCAGATTACTACGATCGAGCCGGGGCGCGGCACGTGATGTCCCGGATCGCAGTGCCGACCTTCATCATCACCGCGCAGGACGATCCGTTCATCCCCTATCGCATGTTCCCACAGGCAGATATTCAAGGCAATCGAGCGATCACCCTCGTCGCCCCGACCCATGGAGGACATTGCGGGTTCTTTCAACGCCGGCAGGCTACGGAAGATTCCTACTGGGGAGAAAATCGCCTGGTGGAGATCATGACCGGGGCGATCGGGGACCGCCCTGGTGTCGCTCGTAAGCAGCACCGTGCACCATCATTTGCAGGAGGCTAAGGGTCTTGGAGCTGGCCTTTGCCGCCCACGTAGGCGCGCGCCTCCTGCACGTAGGTCTTGAAGGGATCCACCATCGGAAAGGGTGGGCGCCCCCGCAGTTGGAGAACGGACCAATTGATCACGTAAGACGGCAAAAAACGATGTTCTTCGCTGAAACCCTGTGTCTCAACTGCCGGCCCGCAGTCTAACAAATGCCGGATGACCTCTCCTCGACCGAATGCCCTCGTGTTGCGGGGGGGATGTTCCTGTGCCAATTCGATCGCCTTGTCTGTCGTGACCCGCGGGACACGCCCTTCGTCCAGAAGCGCATAGTACAGTCCCCGTTCCGGATTGAGATTGTGATATTCCAGATCCAGGCTCTTGATGATGGGGTCGTCCCAGGCAACCCGTTCAGCCTCACGATAGGTCTCCAAGAGCCAAAGCTTGGACGCCCAATCCACGCGCCCCACCAGCTTCGCATAGTCGCCATGCAGGTCGGTCAGCACCTGCTCCCACTGCTCAAGCACCCAGTCCGTCTCTTCGTCCTGCCCTTTGTAGTGCTGTTGCACCGCTCCGAGAAACTGCTCCTGGATATCAAGGGCGGAGATGGTCTTCCCTGAAGCCAACGTCACCAACCACTGGCGCTCCTGATCCCTCGATATGTCCTGAAGCGCTTCGACCGGCTCCCCGATCTCGAACCCCTTCGGCTCGTGCCCATCCTCAATGAGCTGCAGGACCAACCCCGTGACCCCCATCTTTAACATCGTGGCGTATTCCGCCATGTTCGAGTCACCGCAGAGCAGGTGAATGCGGCGATAGTGGTTCGGGTCAGCCAAGGGCTCGTCGCGGGTGTTGATGATGGCACGATTCTGCTGCACCCACTCGAAGAAGTCGTTCACGATGTGGTCGGCTCGCTGAGAGATTTGAAATGGCAGCACCGAAGGAGTTCCGGCCTCGCGCACGCCCGGCCAGTGGAGGATAACATCGCCGACGTCGCCGACCTGCACCCACTGCTCCTGTGGAGCGGCCGCGCCCACGCGACCAGCCCCCGTGTATACCTGCCTCGTCACCAGGAACGTCACAAGGGGGTTCAGACCGTGGCGCGAGAATGGAAACCTCCTGGTGACAAGATAATTCTCGTGGCAGCCAAATGTCGCGTCGGTTTCATGATCAATGTTGTTCTTGATCAGCGAGACGTGATCCGCTAACCCAGCGCCTTGCACCGCGCTCTGCACAAGCTGATCACCTGCCCGATCCGAGGCCACTAAATCGGTGAGGCTCCCACACTCCGGCGAGGCATACTCGAGATGGCCCATGTCCAGGTAGATGCGGCCGGCGTTGGTGAGGAACCCGCCGTTGCCCGGCGGCTCATCATGACCGCGGTGATGCAGGTCCAGGACACCGCGCCGTTGAATGTGAAACACCTGATCGCGAATGCGATGGGCAAGCCATGAAGGGGAATGTTCGGGCCGGTCCTGATTGATCAGCAGGCCATACTCAGTTTCGAGCCCGAAGATCCTATTGAGCACCTCAACCTTAGCCTTTCATCTCTACTGGCAATAGACCACCGAGTTCATCGGCCGTGAGTGCGCGGTACTTCGATGAACCGGGCGCGCCGCGTTCCATCACCGCACATTCGATCGTTTTCTCGGCGACTGTCTCACGAAGATGCGCGAACACAGCCGTCGTGTCTGGAGTCGAGGGCGCCGGTTGTGCCGGCTCATGATCCCCCTCGGCCTCCGCTCGCTGCTGCGCCATCGATCCGAGGGCCCAGGCTTGGAGGGCACTGCTTACCGCCCGTGGCAAGCCAGCAGACACAAGCCCCGTCTCGCGTTTGAGATACGCGCTCATGTCCTCTTGGACCGCCGGTGTTGCCGCCAATGCAGCCCATCCTCCCATCTCCTCGAACGTCCCGTCATAGTTGACCGTCAGGAACGTGTCCTTCTCAGGCTTGAAGCCGACCTCGGCTAGCAGGATCTTCACAATAAAAGGCGCCTTGTATATTTCCTCAAACGCCTGCTTGATGACAGGGGCCAGACCATTCTTCATGAGCCGCGCCCCCGTCACGTCGGACGGTGAGCGGTTGAAACCTTCCACGTGGGCCATTTCCAACAGGGTGAACCGTAGCTTTTCCAAGTCTGCCGGGTGTCCCATCCCTCCCAATCCGAGCCGATCGTAGATCTCGTACAGCTTCGGCGTGCCACGGCTGACGGTGAGGAGCAGAATGCCGTCTGCATAGGACAGGGCAACCACGGGGCTGCCTTGCTTAAACTGCTCGTCCAGATACTGGCGGCGATTGCCGACCGCTTCAACCCAACGATACGGCTCGTCATACATGGCGACACACCTGGTTCTCGAAGAGTGGCTTCAGGGTACTCTCCGGCGCGACCCGGACTCCCGCTTTCGTAATAAATTTGACCACCGGATACAAGTTGGCTTCACGATTGACACCGCCGGTCGCCGAATCAAACTCCGCAGCGCAGGTCAGCAGCCTGAGTGCTTGAATCGTGGCTTCTTCCTCGGACAGCTCGCTGAGCGGCTGGGCGCCCCAGCTGTTGAGATAATGCAGGATCCCGCGGATCGTCGGCGAGCCCGATCCTGACACTGCGTATTCCGCGCCCTCGAACTCAGCCCCGAGAAGGTCGTAGAAGAATATTTTTGCCGTCCCCTGGTCTAAATCATAGCCGGCAAAAATTGGGACCACCGCGCCAGTTCCAGCTAACGCGGCCGGCACATTGTCCTTTAGCAGTTTCGACACCGCCCGGAGCTTGCCTTCGAAGCTCAGTTCCTGAAGCTGCGTACGGCGGTAGTACTTGAACGAGTGTTCCAGCACGCGCACCATCTCGTACGCGGTTGCCGGCACACCGGCGATGGCCAACACGCTGTGCCGATCCAGTTCAAGGACCTTATCCGTCCGATCGTACATAACCATGTTGCCCGCGGTTGCCCGGCGGTCGCCCGCGACCAGGACTCCATCCCGGTACTTCATCGCCAGAATCGTCGTGCCGCTCGTGAGCTCTTGTCCGTCCCGCACCGAAGCTGAAGTCCCCAACTGATAGCCCTGCTCTTTGAGCAGCTGTAAGAAATCGCCTTGCATCCCCATCTTTTTCTCCGTCTTATTGGCCTGTGCGCTGCCGATACCGTTCCGCCTGCTTGGGATCCACCTTGCGCATCCGCTTCAGGAGATTGTCCTTCTCCGGCGAGCCTGTCTCCGGTCGCCTCGGCCCTCCACCCTCCTCGGACGGGCTCGTGGGTCTCGGCATCGGATCGAACGGACGCTCTTTACGATCAAAACCTGTCATAGAATTCATAGCAATTGTTCCTTTCGTCGTCCCCAGGCTTTCAACGCATCCGATGCGGAGGAGGCTTTCTCCAAGACAGCGGCCAGCTCCTGTATCTCCGCCGGTTCAAAGAGATCACTCATATCCAAGGTCTTCGGCAGGAGACCTCCCGTAAACTTTACGCGCTCCCATTGGATGGACTGAATCTGGTCTCGAAAACGCCGGACACAGAGCCCGCGGATACCACCGCGCGTGTCACGTGGTCCCACCGTCATGGCATTCTGAATCTCCGCATCGGTGGTAAGCCGGAACACCTTGCCCTCATTCTCAAGGCCATAATAGAGGCCGCGGTCCGGATCAATGTTGTGATACTCCAGATCCAGGCTGGCCAACCAAGGATCATCCCAGCCGACACGTTCCTCCTGCGCGAATGTCTCCAGCAGCCAGAGTTTGGTTACCCAGTCCAGTCGCCCTACGAGCTGTACGCGGTCAGTGGACAAAAGCTTCAGCGTCCGTTCCCACTCCCGAAGAATCCAATCCGTATCCTCATCCGAGCCGGCTAATTCCTTGTCGGCAGCCGTCCAATACACCTCCTGCAACTCGAGGCCGGAGACTGTGCCGCCCCCCTGTCGCCGCACAACCGTCTTGAGATCCGCATCGCGGGATATCTCCTTCACCGCCGCGACAGAATTCTCCAACTCACACTGGGGCGCGGCTCCCCGTTGAATCAGGTCCAATACTAATTGAGTGGTTCCCACCTTGAGCGCGGTCGCGTATTCGCACATATTGGCATCGCCGATAATGAGATGGAGCCGGCGATACTTGCTTCGATCGGCATGCGGTTCATCGCGGGTATTCAGAATCGGACGGTTGTGCATGGTATCCACGCTCAACTCGGTCTCCATGAAATCGGCACGCTGCGAGAGCTGATAACGCCCCGATTTGAACCCGCCTTCTTGTGTCTCGATCCCAACTTTGCCCGCGCCGGCAACAAGTTGCCGACTGACCAAAAACGGTATCAGGCCTGCCACCAAGGCGGTGAAGGGAATGGACCGCGAAACGAGATAATTGTCGTGGCACCCGTAGCTGTGCCCATGAAAATCCGTATTGTTCTTGTACAATTGTACGTGGGAGCCGCCCAAGGTGCGGTTTCGACGCTGAGCCGCCTGGTGAAGAATTCGTTCGCCTGCCCGATCATAGGTTACGAGATCGCGCAGGGTTCGGCACTCAGGCGAGGAATACTCAGGATGCGTATGATCGTTATAGAAGCGGGCGCCGTTAGGCAGCACGAGATCGCTCTTCATTTCATGGAATGAAAAAGGCCGATGGGCATCGACCTTGGCAAATTCCTCCTCTTCCTGATCCTGTTGAAGGCCCGCCACCCGAAAACCCCGTGCATCCTCGTGCGGGTCCTCCCCGCTATAGTCCCACGTCGTCTCGAACGAGCCGGCCAGATGCGCGCGCACGAGCTCCATGGATTCGACGACTGGATCGACGACCTCTAGATCGTCTCTCGTGATCCCGTACTCGGTCTCGATTCCAAATAGACGCATTTGCACATTAATCCAATGCCGGTTAAATAATTTGCCCCACCAACCGCTCTTCCGCCTGCCTCCCCCTGCGGAACGATGACACCCCCACGACCTGTTCCGGATGATGATCGAGTAGCTTGAGCCATTCTTCAGCCGCGTCGTCCGGGGGCAGTACCTCTCCCTCGCGATATTCCTCCTGAACCGAGGCAAGCAAATCCTCAAGCGTCATCCCGGGCGCGGCACTTTCATCACCTTGGTGAATCACGCGGTCAATAGCCTTTTCTTTCGCCCGCTGGACAATGGAAGCAAGGATGGCGCCGCTGACCAGATCGCCTCGATAAAGCACCTTGTTCTGCCCGCTGCGAAGTCTCACTGCCAGCAAACGGTTTTCGTCGCTCCGCGTGAAAATTCTGTCCACCACACTCGCCACCGCCGCCTCGCACGCCTGCGCCTTGTCGCCCCCATGCGCGGAGACCAGTTCTTGAGCGAGCGGCAACTCCGAGGTGAGGTAGACTTTGAGGATGTCCACCGCCGCATCCCGCGTGGGGCGCGCCACCTTGATCTTACGATCGATGCGTCCTGGACGCAGCACGGCCGGGTCGATGAGATCGGGCCGGTTCGATGCCAAAATGATCACGACATCCCGAAGCGACTCGATACCATCCATCTCCGCGCAGAACATCGGGACTAATGTGCTATTGATCGTGAACGACCGCATGGACCGCCTCGTCCCAAGAATGGACTCCGCTTCATCAATAAAGATGAACGGGAGCGTCCCCTCCTGGCGGCGAGCCCGGGCCTGGGCGAACAGGTCACGTACGATGCGCTCCGATTCGCCCAGCCACATGTTCAAGATCTCCGGTCCCTTCACGTGCAAGAACGATCCGCCGGCGATCGGCGGCTTCTCCGTAGACCCGGAGCTCCCCACCGGCTGTGCCGATTCGCTGACGAGTTTCGCCAGACTGGCGGCAGCCGCCTGGCCGATCAGAGTCTTGCCACAGCCCGGCGGACCATAGAGCAGAAAACCCTTGGGCTGGGTGAATTTGAATTGCTCGAAGGTTTTCGTGTGGAGCAGGGGATATTCAATGGCCTTCCGAATGGCGGCGATCGCAGCCTTCTGCCCGCCGATCTGATCCCACGTGACCCTCGGTACTTCATCGAGCACATGGTTCTTTGACTTTCGATCTTCCAGTTTCTCAATCGCGATCCTATGGCTGGGGTCGATCCGCACCTCATCACCAGCCTTCAACTCGACATCGACAAGATCGCTGGATCGCTGGAGAATCAACGCCTGACGGCCCATGTCTTGTTCAAACCGGATACGCCCATCCCGTAAAGTTTCCGCTACCTTCAGCACAGGACCGTTTCGGTCATACCCAAGCGTCTTGATCACAGCGTACGCCTCGTTTACCAGGATCTGTGTGCCAATCTTCAAATCCTCTGCCGGCACGCGGGGATCGATATTGGCGTAATACTCAGCGCCGCCGACCACAATACGCGCTAAATCTTCGCCGGGAACCTCCAGCAGCGTGCCGATCCGATTCGCCGGAGCCGTCAGTTTTCCGACGACCTCACTCAGTTTCTTAAATTCCGCTTCGCGCTGTTGCCCCGTCACAGCCTGTTGCATCACCAGATGCCGGAGCTTGTAGAGAATCTTCTGGCGGGGATCGCTATCCGGGAAGGCAGCCAAACATTCGTCGATGAGCTCCAGTGGATCCATTCCCGGCAAACCGGCTGTTCGTTCCGCCGAAGCCGGATCGGGCTTCGCCTTGGTTTCGTTACCGGCGATTTTATCACTCTTGCGATGGTCACTCACGCGTTACCCTCCGGCCAGTCAATCGTCAGACATCTTAACACACGAGGGGAGTTTGGTTACCTTCACAAAAAAGGTGTGCGCTGCGGCGAGCAGTAGGCTATTATTCGCCCATGATCCATGTTACACCGGCGGCACGCGCACAACTACTTCAATTGATCGCCGAGCACCCCGAGGACCCCATCGTCCGGCTCGCAATACAGGACCTCGACCACAAACGCATCGCCTTCAGCGTCACGTTAGAGTCGGCGCCGAACCCGGGCGATATGGTTTACACTGTGGATGGTTTACAGATCGCGGTTGAAGGCGCCAGTGCGCCGCGATTGGATGGGATTACGATGGATTATAAGGTGCCCACGGGATTCAGATTTGAGCATCCGCCCCATGTAGAGGGCAATATACTCGGCACAATCAATCTGAACTAGGGCCTTAAAAAACCCCGGGCGCCTTGGAGCGCCCGGGGTAATATCCTGCCTTAGCGCTTTCGCTCTTGGGGTTGCTGCCCCCCCATGCCTTTGTCGTCAGAACCTTTGCTCTTGTCGGAAACTTTTTTGATCATGGTAGCCGCGCCCATGTCGGACACTTCGGCTTCGATTTTGTCGCCAGGCTTAAAGGCACACGCTCCTTGTGAACTGGAACTAGCGCTCAAATCCGGGGACTCTCCTGGCTTGATGGCCTTCCCTACTTCGCTGCCGGGTTGTTCATTGGTACGGGACAGATCCTGTACCTTCCCCTCTTTGTTCTGTTTCTGAAGCTGATCACCCTGACCTAGTGGACGATCCGTCGCGGTCTGCTCGCGGGGCTGAAAGCCCGACAGGGAACCGGTGCCCTGGCCGCAGTCCATTCTTGTGTTCTGATTCACCATCAGGCTTACTTCGGTGCCGGTTTGATCCTTCACCGTGTATTTATCTCCCTCAACCTTCAGCACTTCGCCTTTGACCATGGGGATGGCGGAGCCCAGCATGATCTGTTCATCTTTGACTCTACCGCTCTTGCTGGGGTCTGCCGGCGGATTTTCGGGGCGCACGCCCTTGTCCTGCATGGGAAGATCCCCGCTGGTCCCGATGCCCTGATCACGCCGCTGCTTCTCGAACTGCTGTTGATCTCCGGATTGGCCACCTGTAGCGGATTGGCCGGACATCCCGGAAGATGTATCGCCGGGCAGACCGCTCGCGGCATTCGTTACAGTTGAAAAACTGAGCAGTACGGCAAACGCCATCAATCCTTTCACAATATGCATATTGGCTCCTTTCAAAGGTGGGTACAAAGCTGTGTCACGGGTATCAAACTCTCCGTAACGCCATCAATAGACAAAAGCTTCAAGAATGCCAAGAAAATGTCGGATGCTGTTTTAATCCAATAAATCCGTCGGTATGTAACCGCACATTCAACGAATTTGTGAGCATACGCACAGGTGATCAAGTGGCATCCGATCCGGCCGACAAGTCCTGTAGAACACATCAACTATCAATTACTTGAGAACAAAAAAGATGATTGCCTCGCGAATCTGTCGAACGCTGCTGATGGCTGTCGTGGTGATACTGGCTGCGAGCCTCGTGCACGCCGAGTCATTGGCGCCCGTCGTCGTCGTGCCGATCGTCGGGGTTTTCATTTACGATAATGTAACGCAGGGCGAAGTGCTTCCCGCAATCTTCATTCAAGCGGAGCGCGCTCAGACTCAGGAACCCCTTCGAGTGATTCTTAACCATCGACCCGGCATGGTCAATGGCAATTACCAAGACCGGTTGGTGACTGCTCTTCAAAACGGATTAAAAATGCTCAACTACGATGCGAAAGGCGTCACGGTGTACATTGGATTTAGCGGTATGTTTCGTTTCACGGGTGAATCGCTTTCAGGAGCGATCGTCATCGGCACCGTGGCCGCGCTCGAAGGCCGAACGCTTGCCCCAAACCTTGTGCTGACGGGCACCGTCGAACCCGATGGCAGCCTTGGGCCGATCGCTGACCTGGAAGCCAAGATCGCCGGCTCAGGCCCCTACACGGTCCTCTACCCTTCTTCGCAAATCACCCATGTCTCTCATCATCGCCCCTCACATCCGGTTCGCACGCTTCAGGAAGCGCGACTCCTCATGTTGCCATAAGGCAAGAACTGCATTGATCAATACACGATGGTTGTGAAAACCAGGGGGTCGGTTGTGGCCTCCACGCGAAAAGAAACGCGGCCGATGATGCGTCCTCCAGCGGTTTCCACATCTACGCGCCAGTCCCCGGGCGCGACCAACTGTTTCACTGTAAACGCTCTGTAGCCACCCTTCCGGCCGCCAACAATCGCGAGACGGATGCGGTCCGTCGTTCCAAATGGCCCCGTCGTTCCGCCTCGCCGATGCTGCCAGTGATGATAGATTTCGGCGTTCAGATCAACGGGCGCAAAAATGGCAGTAAAGCAATGTGCTCCCTCAAGCCCACGAAACGGGTCATCCGATCGCTTCACAAATTGGTACCAGGGGGGCCGTTCGAAGGTCAGCTCATACGCGTCGTCTGATCGCACCACTTTATGGTACATGCCGCCGAAGGACATCGAAAGCGGCACGGGGGGAATCCAATTTAAGAAGTAAGCAACGATGACTGCGCCAACCACGAGGAGCGCGGGGATGGCGGTCTTTATCGGCTCGGCGGGAGAATGGATACGGCTTCCGCGATACACGAGGCGGGCCATTGCCACGGTGAGTACGGCGCTTAAGACAGCACCAATGAGAAAGAGTACGGTGGATAGTCTTCCGGTAATGACCGGCAGGAAAAAGGTCAAAAAGCTGCATGCGGCAAAGGCGTATAAGGCCAGCATGAGCTTCAAATTGAACACCCGATCACGAAGAAACTCATTGCAGATGAGAAGCGCGACCATTAACAGGAGAAAAAGAGCAGTGCTCGTAAAGGATGCGCTGCGAGAATAATACACGGCATAGGCGCTGAACAGGCCCCCGAGCAAGAACTGTATCACCATGGGATAGTACCCACGTGTCCGTGCGACGAAACCAGCGACGGGAGGCAGCAGGGGGGCCTCAGGGGAGGAAGGAGCTTGTCCAGGGGCAAAGGAGTTTGTCAGGGGTACCCCTTGCCTTTCTTTGTAAGCGGTCGAGTCCTCCAGGCCGTGGGAGGAAGAGTCCGTCTTGGCGAACTCTGGGAGGGCGGGTGACGCGGGGAAAGCGGCTGTCTTGGCAGCCTCGGGGCGGGCGGGTGAGATGGGAGGATGCAATGGCGAGCTGGGTGTAGTGGGGTTTGGGGCTGTGTCGATTCGCCCCATTAGTACAATCAACACACCCAACATGCCCAGATAGGTCAGCAAAATAAGGTTGTCGGAGAGGCGATCAATCCGCGTAAGCGTAATGGCATCGAAGCTGACGCCGCCGAAGAAGAATACTACGGGAAGGATTGGCTTGCGGAAAACACCGTGGATCCAGGGCGCAAGCGGCATTAAGCGCGCAGAAAACGGCTGGTGCTAGCGACGATACGAGTCCTTGGCTTTCAAGACGTCGGACAGAAGAACATCGGCCAGTTTGCTCGCCTTCTGCCGGCGTTGCCATTTCCTGGCAATATATGCGATTAAGACGCTACCGGTAAAAAGACCGGCGCCTATCCATAGGGTGGTTGTCATGTCAGCACTCTACCAAATCTTAGCTCAAGGTGAAACATGTAATTCATGTAATTAATGAAGACTTCCAACAGCTCTAAAAACCCACACCGCCGCCGATCCCAACTCCGCCGAACCCTCCTCCACTGCCACTGCCGACTCCACCCCCGATGCCGATCGACATCGGGGTCCGGCCATAGGAGCGTGATGGTAAGTTCTCCCAGACGTGAAGATGACGTATCTTCAGAGTGGGATAGGTGTATTGGATGTCGTCAATCGGCATCGTCGTCGCGCCTATCACTTCCCCGACGACCGTGACTAGACTCCCCACCGGCACCGTCGCCGGATCAAGAAATTGTTCTTGCAAAGCGAGAAAGCGCCCTAGCGATGTGGTGCGATCTTGCACTGGCTCATAAGAGGAATTCAAGGGGATCTGGAGAACTTCAATGCGAGTGCTGTCAGTGCCGCGTTTCGCGGACAGCACCTCTCCCCCAAGCACAACGAGCCGGCTCTTGTACGCAGGAGGTGATTCTTTGAGTTGAAGGAACGAGACGTTGCGGTCCACCTGTCCTTCCAACTCTTTCGGGATGACTTTGGGACCGCAGCTTGCAACAAAGAGAAGCAGCCCTGCCAGGACGAAGACCAGACCGCTCACCCGTCCCTTGGGGAAATCCATGCCGCAGTATACCATTTTCGCTTTGATGCACAATACACCAGACCCAGCACCGAAGTCTGCCAAGACAGCTTCTTTGCCCCTTTACACCCACCTGCCCTGGAGTTTCATTTCACCCGCCCTCCCCAAGCCTGCCAAGACAGGCTTTTGTCCCGTCGGACAAACTCCTTTGCCCCTTTACACCCGCCCACCCTGGAGTTTTCAAGACAAACTCCTTTGCCCGTGACAATCTCGTGAATGTGATTGAGTGCTGCTATAATATCTCACCATGAAGATAAGCTTGTACCGCATCTTCATCATTTTCACTCTGGTGTCTGGCATTGCTGCCGCCGTCGTTGCAGAGACGAACACGAAGCGGGGCAACAAGCCAGGCCCGGCGCCCGCCGACAAGGGTTCACAATCCACTTCTCCGCTCGTAGACAAGATCAGGGAAGTAGGCAATGAAGCGAGTAAAGGGATTCACCGCGCCACTCAGGGCATCAGAGACATCGGTGATAAAGTGGGGAAAAAAACGAAGGATCCGGAAAAGGGGAAGTGACCACGATGGCCAAGGCTACTTGGAACGGTGCCGTCCTCGCGGAGAGCAATCAGACAGAGACTGTTGAAGGCAATCACTACTTTCCGCCGACGTCGATCGACCGCCAATACTTTCAGGATAGTCCCACGCATACGACGTGTCCGTGGAAAGGCCTTGCAAGCTATTACAACATTGTCGTCTCAGGTCACGTAAATAAGGATGCGGCCTGGTACTATCCAGATCCCAAAGAAGCCGCTAAATCCATCACCGGCTATATTGCGTTCTGGAAAGGCGTCAAGATTGAGCCGTGACCTAAGCCTCTTCATTCTTGAGCAACATCGCGCGCAGAGCCTCGGCGTGTCCGCGTCTTGGGGCTTTTTAGGCTATTGATCTTGTGGACTTCGGGTCGGGCTTGGTCTTCGCATGGCGCTTGCGACCGACCCGGGGGCGGTAACACGGATGGATCTCCTGTGGCCGCCTTTTCAATATTCCCACCTTCATCTTCGGCAATTTCAGCCAGTGTACGCTGCGTCACGACGGATCGTGGGGCCGACAGCGTAATATCTTCCGTAGTGGCGTACTGATCCCGGTGTTTAATTAATAACCATTGCCGCCCACTCGTGCGAACCAAAACCCATGAGCCTTTTAATTTGGTTCCTTGCAGACTGAATTTCAACTCGCCCTTCGAGAGGCCACCTTCCATCTTGGTCTCGGGCACATATGCACCCCTATCCCACACCATAACCGTACCGCCCCCATATTCTCCCTCAGGGATAATACCTTCGAAATCAGCATAATCGAGTGGATGGTCCTCGACAGCCATAGCTAATCGCCGTACCGAGGGATCGAGCGAAGGACCTTTAGGGACTGCCCATGACTTTAATACCCCATCCATTTCGAGCCGCAGATCGTAATGCAGATGACTGGCACGGTGCTTTTGGATAACAAAAAGAGTACCCGTTCCGGAACTCTTCGTTTTGGGAGGCGGTTCTTCCGTTTTAGAGAATTGCCGCTTGGCCTCGTACTCTTTAAGAGGTTTTATTCTGCTCATCGCCAGTGCTTTCATAACAGAGGATCGCTGTCGCTGCAAGAGCAGCCATTGCACCCGCCACCGAGGCGGCATATACGGTTGCAGATCAAAGGAAGACATCGTAAAATAGGGTAATTTCAGTGAGGGGTACTTCGTGAATCCGACTTCAATCCCTAAGCCCAGACAATGGGCTGTCGTGGCAGTCTCACTCATAATCGGATGCATAGCACCTGTCCCCGGGATCGCGGGCACCGATGGGTTAAGCACCTCCGGTCTTCTCGATCGTCCGCTCATGTCAAGCGACCTGCAAGTTAACCAGGATTTATTTCTGAAGCCGAATCTGTCGGTTGGTGAAGCATTGCTGGTCACACGGGACCCTATTCAAACGTGGCATGCGGCTCAAACGAGGCTGTGGGTGGATCTGCCAGATTCAGAAAGCTCGAACAAACTGTTCCTTCAAAGCGGGCTGGGATTTCTCGAGCGCGATCCACTTCTCCAACTACAGTCTTCTTTGACTGCACCCTCTGTGGTGATTCCGCTCGGTGTAGGGATGGAGTACGCCTTAAGATCGAAGCACAGCTTAACCACGATGTTTTCACTTGACGTTAGTGAAAGTCGCTCCGGTCTCGGAACGTCCACACAGATTGCACCAGGGCTCAGTTTCGGCTTGCGATTCTGACGCGCTGCCCTAGCTTTAACTTTCCCCCATATCGGTTCTTGTTGTTCCATTAAAGGGGCACCATAACTGGACTTTTTAACCGTCGCGGAACCTGGTTTATCTATTGTTTGGAGGCATCACCGCGGCTAGCGTGGCATCATGCAAGGCAGGTTAAACGGCAAGACTAAGCATTGAAGGAAGCAAGACTCAGCATTGAAGGAGGCACACTATGGCCAAAACAGTCATGGGCCTATTTGCGACCCCTTCGAGGGCGCAAAGCGTTGTCGACGGCTTGGTCGACCACTTTATTCGCCGTGATGACATTCGCCTGATTCCCGAAATGGCAACTGAAAGAACCACCTGCGCCCTTCAGCCAGCATCAGAAGAAGCAGAGGCTTTCGAAGAGGCAGGAGCCCCATCAAGCGTTGCTGTCGATCTCATGGAGATGGGCATGCCAGAGAAAAGAGCCATGTATTACTCCGAGGCTGTCCGCCGAGGAGGCACTCTGGTCTGCGTCACTGTAGATGAAGAGCAGGTAGCCACAGCAGCAAGGATCATTGATTCGCATGGATCCTTGGACATTAAAAACCAGGCGGCACAGTGACTCAAGAACGGATGGCAAGCCTTGCCGGGGCGAATCAGACGACAGTGAGACGTGCTCGTGGTACAGACCACGCGGAGTATGGCGGTCGCACCCTTCAGTAGTTGTCGCCGGGTTTGGCCACACTCCGAACCGTCTCCGCGTGATTTCCACCCGACACTTGTGCTTCGATTCTATCGCCTACCTGGACGGCATTCTCCATTTTTGTATCATTCGTGACCTGTAGCCGTACTTCTTGTCCGGTGGTATCACGAATCACAAAGTACTCACCTTCTATCCTCAGAAGTTCGCCGGTAACGGAGCTGCGGCGTTCCTCGGGTTCTTTGCCCATGGCACCCACCCGCCCGGAGTCCGTTTGCCTGTCGCTTTGCGCCACAGTCCTTTCAGGTCGCCTCTCTAAATCTTGTACGACAATGGGCACTTTAGTGCTGAAGGAGGCGTACACAGATTGCATAGGGGCATGCTGGGCCCGTTCAAGATCCTGCTGGCGCCGATCCTGCTGCCGCTGATCCCGTTGACGCTCTTCCAGTTGGCGTTGCTGCTCGAGCCGTTCCTCCGGCGAGACTTTGGCAGGTGCGGTGCTTTCACCTTCCCCTACCTTCACATCACGGGCATCGTCGGTCGCGCAGCTTGCGATCATTAAGCCCAGGATGACAGCTCCTGCGACATTGCCGGCAGATTTTTTCAGCCTCATGACGGTCCTCCTCGGCTTAAAGCCCTGGCCTGTGTATCATCGGATCACTGACGGAATGATAATGGTAATGATATAGAAATGGTAGTGCTACCAGTCCAGAATCTGTCAGATACTGCTACTGAGTCATCAAGGTTTGTGCACACTCTCCGGTGAGTTGCCGTAATTCATCAAGCACAATCTGGTAGACTTCTTCCTCTTCCCTCGCCTGCCCAAGAAGAATGGCGTCCATGATTCCACCTGCGGGCAGGCCATATTCGTGAACGGCTTTATCGACGTAGACAGCCCGTGACGGCGTGGAGGCAAACCATTCTAGGAGACCGAGGTTTGATATGGTATTGGCTAGCTCTACCTCGTCCGGATTGTCGACGACGGCGATAACATTGAGTGCTTGGACAATGAAATCGTACCGCCAGGGGTCACGAAAGTAATCGGCCTGCGCAGCCGCAACAAGAGCCCGAAGCTCAGGCGGCGATTCGGGCCGGAGCGTCCAGAAAGAGAGCCGTTCCGTGCGCCAACGCCGCTCCGTATGTCTTTCGAAGCACTGGGCAAAATCGTTGGCTTTGCGCATTAAGGTGGTTTTCACAGATGTTGTATTTCCTGGACTTCAAGCTTGTTCACGGTAAGCGCGCCAGGCACCTCGTTCGCGAGCTCCTGCACTCGTCTCTTATCATCAGCAGTGGGCACGACCCCCCGTAAATAGACCTGGCCCCGGATAGTCTCCACAGACACCTCTCCTGACTTGACCACGGCATCAGCGATGATCTTGGATTTCACTGCGGCATTGATTGCAGCGTCTGAGACGTTTGCACGCAATGTTTCCTGCGTCACGGTTTCACAGGCGAACAGAGGGCAAAAGAACGCGAGGATAACCAGATAGCGACGGAAACCGCTGCCAGCATGAAGAGTCTGACTTGCCATTCTCTTGTCACCTCGGCGCAGGTAAATCTTACTTAGTCTTACGAAAAATTAGAGGGAGATAAATGCCCCCTAAGTAGGAGGTAACCAGTCCGTCCAATCGCTTTAGCGTTGGAAAAACGCCCTAAAAGGAACTAACCGGCTTTGCCTTCCCTGCACTTTTGTCTAGATGCGGGGTCCGGCATGATTTTGCTATAATATTTTGCCTACTAGCGAAATGGAGGGATCGCCATGGCCCCACGCGTGCTCCAGTCCGGCACAATCTCGTTTGGCCTCGTTAATATTCCGATTAAACTCTATACTGCGGCCAGTTCTCAGAACGTCTCCTTTCATTTGATGCATGCGAAGTGCGGAAATCGCATTAAGCAGCAGCAGGTCTGCCCGGTCTGCAATATCGTGCTGACCCGGGACGATTTGGTGCGAGGGTATGAGCTCGCAAGAAACCAATATGTGCAGTTTACTGAGGCGGAGTTGGAAGCACTAGAGCACACCGCATCCCAAAACATCGATATCCTGGAGTTCGTGCCTCTACCCAAAGTCGATCCGATTTATTTCGAGAAAACCTATTACTTGGGGCCTGACAAAGGGGGGGAGAAGCCATACCGTCTGCTTACTGAGGCCATGGCCAAATCCAACCGCGTAGCCCTTGCCAAATTCGCGATGCGGGGCAAAGAAAATCTGGTCCTTATTCGGCCGTCGCAGGAAGGGCTCATGCTCCATCTCATGTATTT
The DNA here is from genome assembly GCA_963788195.1 of Nitrospirota bacterium. GTDB lineage: Bacteria > Nitrospirota > Nitrospiria > Nitrospirales > NS-4 > NS-11. The sequence continues at coordinate 422,098 of CAWBGA010000013.1, read as the reverse complement.
TTCGGATGAAATCAGAAACTTTGCGGAGATTGACAAGGGGTCTGCTGCCGTAAAAGAAAACGAACTTGGTCTCGCAACCCGCCTTATCGACGAATTGTCGACCGAAGAGTTTAAGCCCGAGCAGTATCACGATGAGTATCGAGGCCGCGTAATGGAGATCGTCACGCAAAAGGCCGCAGGTCAAGAGATCAGCGTCACAGAAGCCTTAAAACAGCCCGCCGAAGTCGTGGATCTTATGGAGGCGCTCAAAGCAAGCCTCGCAAGAGGCCCCGGCAAGGAAAAGAAGCCGGCTGTCAGGGCACGGCGCCTTGAAGAGGGCTCGGCGCCTCGAAAGGTTAACGCGTCGAAGAAATGAGGACATACTTCACCACCCCGGAGGTGGCGAGGATCCTCGATCTTTCCGGTGCCCGCCTTCGCTCCTGTTTACGAGCCGCTCTGTACCTGACAGGACGGCTTGGGCCACGGGAGTTTACTTTTCAAGACCTTCTGCTGCTGAAGACGACGAAAGGCCTCTTAGACGCGGAAGTCCCCATTTCGCGTATCCGAAAAATGCTGCATTCCCTGAAACGACAGCTCCCTGAAGATCAACAACTTTGGAAGGTCACGATTTACGCCGACGGGCGTCGCGTCGTTGTATGGGACGGCAACGCGCATTGGCAGCCCGACTCGGGCCAATTTCTTTTTGACTTTGAGCCGCGCTGCATGGCTCGTCAACTTCCCCTCAAGCAGCGTGCGCCCCGCCGCCTGCCGCCCCTGACCGCAGACAATTGGTTTGACCTTGCCAGCGAACTGGAAAAAGATTCCCCTGAGGAAGCGTGCCGTGCATATGAGCAGGCTTTGAAGATCGATCCAGCCTGCGCGGCAGCCCATATTAATCTCGGCCGCTTGTGCCAGGAGTCAAGACAATTTGCTCGGGCCGAGAGTTGCTATCGAGCTGCGCTGCGCTATGCGCCTGACGACCCGCTCGCTCATTTTAACTTCGGAGTTCTCATGGAAGAGATGCATCATCCTCTCGAAGCGGCGATGGCTTACCGTAAGGCCCTTGCGCGTGACGCCGCGTTTTCCGATGCGCATTATAATCTGGCTCTCCTGCACGAAGCTGAGGGCAGAAAATCCGAAGCTATCCGACATTTTCGCGCAGCTCAGAAGTTGCGCTCGCCAACGTCGCAATTCCCTCGAAAGCCTCCCGGCGCGCCTCGTTCCTCATGACCGGCGTATCTTTAATAGGGCTAGGGCCTAGCGACTTTTTATCTTCCCAATCCTCGCTTTTGTCTATTGTCCCGCTGGCTCTGAATTTGCTACGCGTGATGTCGTTGCCTGCTGGATTTTAAGGGAGAACTATGGATACGACAACGGAGATCCGTCCGGTAAAGGCCGTCAACACGGCTCCATCTCAATATGGACACGATCAAACACCCGAAACGATGCCCGACCGAGTGCTAGGAACAATTGGCGCAAGGCTAGTCGATTCTGCAAGAGCGCTGAGGCAAAAAGCCGCGCCGCTGGTGGGCGGTTCAGGTATCGCAATTCCATTAATGCTAGCGCTAGAGGACGCTGGGTTTTTTCTCCAAGGCCGCCCCACTGAAAAGCTTCTGTATGAGACTGCAGATATCATCCGTCGCCGCCCCATCCCATTCATGCTGATCGGCGCTACCCTGGGATTTCTGTTAGCGCGCGGCACAAGGAGGTAAATCATGTCAGGGTCTTCACGCGAAACATCATCATCTTCATCTGAAAAAAGCACGGTAGGGCTGATCGTCGATATCCTCAACGACGGGCAAACTTTGCTGCTCCAAGAGATCCAACTCGCCAAGCACGAGATTCAGGATGCGGTACGCAAAGCCGTAGCCGCAGCCGTCTCCTTAGCGGTCAGCGGGACCATCGCACTCTTCGGCGGGCTTCTGCTGGTATTGATGCTCGTGTATCTGCTGAACGCCGTCACGGAACTCCCTCTGTGGGCGTGTTACGGCACAGTCGGGGTACTACTATTCGTGATCGCGGCGGCGTTGAACAAGGTCATCGCGGCGGCGTTGATTAATGTCTGCGCAAAGAAGGTAAAGGACATACATATTGTGCCTGTGCGAACAGTCGAGACGCTGAAGGAGAACGTCCAATGGTTCAAAGAAATTGCGACATCGAGCAAGATCTAAGAGCAATCCTGCAGACCAGAGAACAAATGACCATGAAGCTGGACCTGCTGAAACGCAGGGTACGCGGCGCGGTCGAACAAACAAAGTCTCAGGTACAACATGCTATTGATGATGTGAAACAAACGGCGCAAGGCGTGAAGCGGACATTGAATCCCTATCATCAGGTCGACCAGCATCCCTGGGTGGTCATGGTAGGTGTCATTTTGTTCGGCTACGTCGTCGGTCAACGCGGGCGCAATGGGTCCCGATCGCAGGGGAATGGCCATCTGTTCCGAGATACCGGGCAGTTCTTTTACGATCTGGTGAAGAAAGCCCTCCCGTGGCGAGGCTGATGTCATAGCACCCTTCTCCATCTCACCACCCTTCCTGGAGTTTTATTTCACCCAAAAGAGAAGACCGTCCACCTGTAATTCGGGTACAATTCGACGCGAAGAAGTCTATGGCTGCTCATGAGGATACGCAAACGGCGGTTTTATCCCTGCAAGACAGGGGCGCCATTCTGCTGATCTCATGCTACGAGCTCGGTCATCAACCGCTGGCGATCGCGCAGCCTCTTGGATTTTTGGAAGAGGCCGGATATCAACCGCGTGCCCTCGATGTGGCAATCGAGGCCGTCAACGACGTCGCTGTCCGTCGGGCGCAATTCATCGGCATTGCCGTGCCCATGCATACCGCCCTGCGACTCGGGGTCCGGGTGGCGAAGCTGTGCCGCGAGCTGAACCCTGACTGCCACATCTGTTTCTTCGGACTGTATGCGGCACTAAATGCCGACTATCTGCTTCAACACGTTGCGGACTCTGTCATCGGCGCAGAGTGCGAGGCGATGCTGGTGAAGCTCGTAAAGGCTTTGGAAATGCCGGGAGCGCATGGGATGAAGCAATTGGACGGCGTCAGCGTGGGAGGACGGATTACCCATCCGGTCCTTGGCCGTCTGCCGGCGATCATTCCCATTCCCAGCCGCCGCGCCCTTCCGCCGCTTGCCCGTTATGCCAAGCTGGATCACCAGGGACGACAACGTCTTGTGGGTTACGTCGAGGCCAGCCGCGGCTGCTTGCATCACTGCCTGCACTGCCCTATCGTGCCCGTTTATAAAGGCCGGCTCGTTCTGATTCCGGAAACAAGCGTGCTGGAAGACATCGGTCGCCTCGTGAAGGACGGCGCGACGCACATCACGTTTGGAGACCCCGACTTTCTGAATGGACCGGGCCATTCGATGAAAGTACTGCGCGCGATGCACGACGAGTTTCCGCACTTGACGTTCGACTTTACAGCAAAGATAGAACACATTCTCGAGCGACGTTCCTTGTTCGAAGAAATGCACAGATTGGGCTGCCTGTTTGTAATATCCGCCGTAGAATCATTCAGCGACTCAGTGCTCGATCGATTAAAGAAAGGACATACGCGCGAAGATATTCTCGAAGCGCTTGCGGTCTGCCGCACCGTGGGCATTGCGCTGCGACCGTCTTTCGTGGCTTTTACGCCGTGGACTTCTCTTGAGGACTATGTTGAGATGCTCGAGATGGTCAGGTCACACGATCTCTTAGACGCGGTTGACCCCGTGCAATACACCATTCGCCTTCTGGTCCCCCCAGGCTCGGCGCTTCTGGACCAAAGCGACATCGGCACATTTCTTCACCCCCTGGATCAAGCCAATTTCCAATATCACTGGTCCCACCCCGACGCTCGTATGGATCGACTGCATGAACTGGCGACCGCCGCCGTACAGGAAGGCACGCAAAAGGATGAGGGTCCCGACGCCATGTTCCAGCGCTTGCGGGAGTTGGCCTATGAAATTTCCGGGCGTCCTGTCCCGGCGGCGTCTCACGACCGCCTGAACGGACAGGAGAAAGCGCCACGCTTGACGGAATCCTGGTTCTGCTGCGCCGAACCTACCCAGGAACAGCTTCGGCCGCTGCGAACCACCGGCCAGGAAGCCATTTGACATTGAACCGGTCCGTCCCGGATGATGCTGGGCCGCTAGCAAGGGGCAAAGGAATCTGTCTTGGCAGATTCCAGGGTTCGGGTGAGATGGGGCAAAGGAATCTGTCTTGGCAGATTCCAGGGTTGGGCGGGTGAGATGGGGCAAAGGAATCTGTCCACGGGATAAAAGCCTGTCGGGGTACCCGTTGCTCCTCAAATGCAATGGGTCAATGGCTTGGGGTGGGTGGGTGGAATAAGATTTCAGGGCGGGTTTGGTGAAAGGGAGCAAGAATGATGAACGCGAATAAAGCCGGGGCCGAGTTACAGGAACTCCTGGACTTGAGTTTGCCTCCGGTGGCGATCGCCTTCCGGGACTCCGCGCCTTCGGGCATGCGCCGCGTCGACTCCCCTGCGCCGGCAGGGTGCGGCTACTGGCGGTTGGCTGCCAACGGCGACGTTTTCTACACCGAGGCGAGCGATCACTACACCTGCCCCGTCGGCGCCCACACTCACGGCATCGAGCTTCCACCTGACGTCGCCATGCAACTAAACGGACTCGTGAACACGATGGTCGAGATGCAGTACATATCACTGGATGAGATTCCGGCCATCCCGCGCCGCCGCGGCGCTTTTGGCGTGGCATTGTATGCTCCGCTTGTCGACGCGCCATTTGAACCTGATATTGTCTTGGTTCGCGGAACCGTGAAACAGCTGATGCTGTTGGCGGAGGCTGCTCAGGCCGTAGGCCTTGCCGTCGGGGGCGCGACCATGGGGCGCCCCACCTGTTCAGTACTCCCTGAAACCCTTGAGTCTGGAGCGGCGACGGCGAGTTTGGGCTGTATTGGAAACCGGGTCTATACCGGGCTCGGAGACGACGAGGGCTATTATGCGATCCCCGGGGGCCGCGTCGCTGAAGTCGTGAGGCGCCTCGCAGTCATCATCGAAGCCAATACCCGCTTGGAGCAATTCCACAAATCCCGGCTCCAATGACATGCCACGGCTCCTGCTTCTTCTTCCAAGTACTACCTACCGCGCGGAAAGTTTTCTCGAGGCGGCCAAACAGCTGAAGGTACAGGTCACCGTCGGCACGGAACATCAAGGCCACGGCCTCCGCATACCCCGGCAAGACCTGCTTGCGCTGGACTTCGGCAACCCTGACGAATGCGTCCATGCGGCCGTTCGCTACGCGACCGATCATCCTGTTCATGCGGTCATTGGAGTTGACGACAATACTGCTGTCATAGCGGCCCTGATCTCCGCCGCTTTAGGACTTTCACATAACTCCGTGGAGTCCGTCTCCGCAGCGCGCAATAAGCATCGGATGCGGAAACTGTTGCAGAAACACGGTGTGCCCGTCCCCGGCTTTATTGTCGTCCCAATTCATCAGGACCCAGCCGCCATAGGACAAGGCGTCCACTATCCATGTGTGGTCAAACCCGTCGGCTTATCGGCGAGCTGCGGCGTCATTCGCGCCAACACACCCGCTGAGTTCACCGCTGCGTTTCATCGAGTGTGTGCGTTGCTCCGAAAATTAGGACCTGCTTCTGACGATCAGCGCGGACGCGTTATCCTGGTCGAGGACTACGTTCCCGGGGTCGAGGTCGCGCTCGAGGGCCTGCTCACCGAAGGCAGCCTTCGGGTTTTGGCGCTCTTCGACAAGCCCGATCCACTGGAAGGTCCCTTCTTTGAAGAAACGATTTATGTGACTCCTTCCCGTCTGCCCGGGTCTGTACAGGCAGCGATCACCGAGTGCGCTGCCAGCGCGGCAGCAGCATTGGGCCTGAGGCAAGGACCGATTCACGGCGAACTGCGCGTCAATGACGCCGGCGTCTGGCTGATCGAGCTGGCAGCTCGCTCGATCGGCGGCCGGTGCTCCAGAACGCTGCGCTTCGCGGCCGGTCTTTCGCTCGAAGAGATTATTCTGCGGCATGCACTCGGCCTGGCACTGCCTGAGCTTGATAAGGCGCAACAACCGGCGGGAGTCATGATGCTTCCGATCCCCAAATTAGGAGTGTTCCAGGAAATTCTTGGACAGCTCGAAGCACTGGCGGTCCCCGGCGTGGAGGAACTTGTGATCACGGCGCAGCCGGGCGAAGAACTGGTTCCGCTTCCGGAAGGCACACGGTATCTCGGATTTCTGATCGCACGCGGGAATAGTGCTGAACAAGTGGAAGCGACGTTGCGTGCAGCACACCGGCGCCTGGAGGTGATCGTGAACCGTCGTCCTACGACCGGCGCAATTACGGTTTAGAGATTATGGGGTTTTTCGAATCTCCGCCGCCATTTTGCGGGTCCAGTCTTCAAGGCTGTTACTCTGAGCGATGAGATCCGACATGCCGACCATGTCGTGGATCCAGGTGTCTTGGATCTCCTCGCTGTTCGCCTTCAGGCTCTTCTGGATAGTAGCGATTTCGGAGTCAAATCGCTCAGGCGCGACAGCCATGATGCGATGAATGCGCCGCTTTCCCTGAGGCGTGCCGTCCGCGTCGAGATCACAGGCATAGTGCACAACGTCGATCTTTCCCGACCCCAGGGTCTTTGACAACACCCGAACTGTGGTGCCCTGGCGTGTCTGGATGACAGCAGCCTTATACAGTCGCTCTCCGAGGGCAGGATCGACATTGATAGCCGTAACGTCCTGAACCGCCTTCGTGGTCGGTTCTGGATTCACTTCTCCCATGATTCACCTCGGTAGAGTTGAGTGGACAGGAGCTTAGCAAAATCTTAACCGCCTCGGCAAGCCCATCTGTTGATCTGTTTGCGTCTTACTTTACGTCGTGCCATTAACCTTACGCCAGCAAATCATGCTCACGCTCACCGGCGGTGTGTATTCGGCCTACGACCTTGCGGCTCTCCACGCGATCTCGGAACGTGAGATAGAAGACCATCTAACCCACATCGCACGTAGCCTCGCACGGGACTCAACGCGACAGATTATTCGTGAGCCGGCCGAATGCGAGCAATGCGCGTTTATCTTCCGCAGCCGGGCGCGTTTCACGAGGCCCGGCCGGTGCCCGAGATGTCATAGCGAGCGAATCTGCGCCCCGAAATTCGGCATTCATTCAATGTAGGGATTGAGTAGTAATTACGTTAAAGTGCTGAATGTAACCGCCTACTCCCAGTGCGATTTTGTATACTCCAAGGAGAAGCGATTCTACTTTTGGGTTGCGAGCAATTGCCCTGGACATTCTCAATCATTCGAAGTATAACATTTTCAGTTTGAAGACCGGAGTGCCGTCGCCTGGCATCGCGTTTGCTGGTATACTAAGGTAATGACTGACAAAACATTGTTGCCCCATTGATCACATCCCGCACGTTTTTGCTGACGGGATTTGTGATTCTCCTTGGCGCTACCGCCGCGCATGGGGATTTTCGTCATCCGCTTGCCCAAATTCCTCCAGGGGAAGAAGAGACCCGTGACTTCCCGTCGTTTCCAGAGAGTCCTCTCTTAGAGTTAGGGCACAGGTTAGAAGGCTGGGTAGCGGATTCGCTCAGTCTCGCAGACCGGTGGCGCGGCGAAGTCGAGCATAAACTCCGTGCCGTTTTGCATTCCCACAGGCTAGATATCAGTAGCCCCTGCAATGTATTTTTGGCCAAAGCCCTGAAATTACTGTTCGGAATCGCAGATTTTGAGCTCCCCGGAGTTCCCGATGAATTCCTCGTGGCGAATGATATCGCCCGGTACGTGGCGAATCATCCGGACGAATGGACACTGCTGGGGCCGGCGTCAAGCCAAGGCGCGCTGGACAGGGCACAGACATACGCCAACTTGAACGCACCCGTCATCGCGGTGTACGTGTCTGACCCGCACGGACACGTGGCGGTTGTTTTGCCGGGCAGCCTGGAATATTCGGGGCACTGGAATATGCATGCCCCCAATTCTGCGAGCGTCTTTTTAAATAAACCGCATAAATCATACGTCGGATTGCGGTTGTCCAATGCCTTCCAAGCTTCAGACCTCCCAAAGGTCAAACTCTACATGAGGAATGTCCCCAGCTGATCGTTCCGGTCTATAAAAAGGGGAGAAAAACAGGCTACTTTGTTTCGGGCAAGTGGAAATTGGATAGATTCGTGGAGCGCTGTAAATCTGCATGGTAAGAACGGGACAGGGCTTTGTTTACCGGTTTTCGGGCGTCTGTGGAGAATGCCTGAAACAAAGTAGCCTGTCCCCTTTTTCTGCGTCAGCAGGGATTGCCAAAAATAGAGCTGCCGCCAAAGCGCACTCCAGGGCTCATGGTCGACCCCGGGTTTAACCCGCTGCCCGTAAACGCGCCTGAACTGGAACCCGCACTTGGTTGGAGTCCGGGCGAAATCCCACTACCGAGATTCACACCGCTACCGGGAAGCAACCCCGTACCAGGGTTGATGCCTGACCCCGGATTGATGCCAACGCCGGGGTTGATGCCTGATCCAGGATTGATGCCTCCGGATGGATTCACCCCGGTTCCAGGTATGGCTCCTATTCCGGGATTCAGACTGGCGCCAGGATTGATGCCGCTACTTGGACTGAGTCTGTTTCCTGAGTAAATCCCCGTTCCAGGGTTACCGCCGAGAGGAGGGGTGAGCGTGGAACCAGGAATCGGCGGAGCGAAAGGTGAACTGGGAGAGAGCGGTGACCCCGGATACGGTAATGTCAATCCAGTAGACCCCGTTCCCAAATTGCTGCCGAAATTAGAGCGACTCGGAGCACATGGCAGTGGGCCGTCCCCAAGCCCGCCCCCGAGAGTATTATTTTGTGCAAGGGCAATCTCGGAGACCATTGCTAGCACAGCGATCATCAGCCCTACCTTCATCTTCATCATCTGTTCTCCGGCGTAAAAACCTCATCCCATTGTGGGCAGTTTTGCTCTGACGTTCAAGGACAAAAGGGTCCTTGGCCTGAAACCCTGTGACATCTCTACCTCAAGTCGGGATGTGCTACCGGCCGATAATTTAGGCATGAGGTCTGTAGCATCCCATGACCGTCGTCACCCGTTGAAGAGGCTCCACGCATTGTCTGTGGCAGCATACGTGCTGTTCCATATTATACTCCTACCGGCGACCCCCGTGACGGCCGCGACCAAGGCTGAAGTCTACGGCCATTCGAAGGCCGCCACAGTACTCGTGGTGGCTATCGACGACAAAACGAAATCAGTGTCGATCGGAAGTGGATTTATTGTGAACGACGATGGCCTGGTCATCACCAACGCCCACGTCCTCGAAGACAGCTCACGCGTGCTGGTGTATGTCGGGACTGAGGAGGTCTATACAAACGCGGTGACTCTTGTGGTCGACCCGGATCGTGATCTCGCAGCCCTACGAATTCCCCCGGCGACAGGCCCCTCATTGACCCTGGCTGCACAGGCTCCGCCCGACGGGAACGAGGTTATGGCGATCGGCTACCCCCGACTGACGGACATTTTAAATATGGGGTTTGCTCTCCATCCGACGATTGTGCCCGGATACATCAACGGAATCATCCAAGGCCGCTCCAGAACCAGAAACCGTTTTGCGCCGTTTGTTCAGGTCACGGGGCATATTAACCAAGGCAGCAGCGGGGGACCGCTTGTGGACGTGCCATCAGGAGAAGTCATCGGCATGGTAGTGCTGCAAGTGCCGTATTTAGAGCGGGCGAGGGACCGTAGCGGCGCGGGCATCGGCAGTGTCATGATTCGATCCGGCATCGGGTATGCCATTCCCACAAGTGTGATCCGCGAATGGCTAGGGGAAAACCAGTTGGTGGCCGAAGGCCAAGCCCCATCGCCGAGCGAAGTCCGTCATGGAGAATTACTGCCGTCAGCGGGTCGGTCATTTGCCACAGGTCATGTGCTGTTTACCATCGCCCAGATCTTGCCGAAAGATGTCGATCTCTACAACCTCGCGGTCTATCATTACGAGGCTGCTCTGGCTCTTCGTCCTCATGATGCCCGACTTCTACGGCACGTCGGGGTAGCATATGCAGCCCTGGGCCGATACGATGACGCGATTGTGGCCATGCTGGAAGCTCAGGGGCAGGAGCCGAACTCTGCGATGCTGGCGTATGAACTCGGCCTCGCGCAGGAAGCCAAAGGTCTACTGGCTCAAGCCCTCACCACCTGGGGCAGTTTCCTCGAGTACTCAAAGAGCATGCCTGATACCGACGGATGGCAGGTAAAGATCCGGGATGCCGTTGTGCGCACGAAGACACCGATCGCCGCCGTGGTGCCTGCGCCCGTGGCCGTGCAAGTAAGTGTCCCTACACGCTAAGCCGGGTTCTTCCAGGTTCACTGTCGAGTGAGGCTCTTATAGCGTAGGCGGTGCGGCCGTTCCGCCTGTTTTCCTAAACGCTTCTTCCGGTCCACTTCGTACTCGCTATAGTTCCCTTCGAACCACACCGCTCTGGCCTCGTCCTCAAACGCAAGGATATGCGTGGCGATGCGATCCAGAAACCATCGATCGTGACTGATCACGACGCAGCAGCCCCCAAAGCGCTCCAGACCCTCCTCCAGGGCTCGCAAGGTGGTTACATCGAGGTCGTTTGTGGGCTCATCGAGGAGGAGAAGATTTGCACCTTGCTTGAGCATTCTGGCCAAGTGCACACGGTTGCGTTCGCCACCCGAGAGCTCCTTCACTTTTTTCTGTTGATCTGCGCCGGTCAGGTTGAAGCGCCCGCAGTAGGCGCGAGAATTGACTTCTATTTTCCCAAGCGTGAGGATGTCGTGGCCCTCCGAGATCACTTCCCAGACCGTCTTGTTCTCGTCCAGGGCACGATCCTGGTCCACATAGCCGATTTTGACCGTTTCCCCAAGCGTAAGCGAACCCCCATCCGGGAGTAGCGCCCCGATGATGATCCGAAAGAGGGTGGTCTTGCCGGCTCCATTTGGGCCGATGACCCCAACGACTCCACCGCGCGGAAGGGTGAATGTCAGATTCTCAAAGACGACCCTGTCCCCGTATGCCTTCGTCAATGCCTTGGCCTCCAGCACGATGTCCCCCAGGCGAGGTCCCGAGGGAATATAGATCTCCAACTCTCCGGCTGTCTTCTCCTGCTCAGCGTTCAGCAGCTCTTCATATCGGGTGATGCGCGCCTTGCCCTTGGCATGGCGGGCCTTCGGCGCCATCCGGATCCATTCCAGCTCGCGCTCAAGCGTCCTTCGGCGCCTGACATCGGACTTCTCTTCCCGATCGAGGCGCGCCTGTTTTTGCTCGAGCCACGAAGAATAATTCCCTTGGAACGGGATGCCTTGCCCACGGTCTAATTCCAAAATCCAACCCGCCACGTTGTCCAAAAAATAGCGGTCATGCGTTACCGCAATGATGGTGCCTTTGTACTGCTGCAAATGTTGCTCCAACCACTGCACCGACTCCGCATCGAGATGATTGGTCGGCTCATCGAGCAATAGGATATCGGGTTCCTGGAGCAGCAACCGACAGAGAGCCACACGGCGTTTCTCTCCCCCCGATAGAATCCCCACTTTGGTGTCAGGGGGCGGACAGCGCAATGCATCCATCGCCACCTCAAGCTGATTTTCCAATTCCCAGCCGTTGACGGCATCGATCTTCTCTTGTAATGCACCCTGCCTTGCGATAAGCGTGTCCATCTCCGAGGCCGAAATATCTTGGCCGAGCTTCTCGCTTGTTGCCTCGTACTCCTGAAGCATCGCGATCACCTCGGGCCGCCCCTCTTGCACGATCTCCTTGACGGTCTTATTGGGATCAAGTTGAGGCTCTTGTTCCAATAGGCCCACCGAGTACCCTTTGGAGAAAGTCATCTCACCGGTGAAGTCCTTGTCCACGCCGGCGATGATCCGCAACAACGTGCTCTTACCGGAGCCATTCGCCCCAAGTACCCCGATTTTGGCTCCGTAATAAAACGACAGATAGATGTCCTTCAGCACCTGTCGCTTGGGCGGCTGGACCCGCCCAACGCCAATGAGGGAGAAAATGATTTGTTTGTCATTCGTCGCCATTGTTCTTTCCGTGTGAAACTGCCGTCCTACATTCTTGTACTAGAGATTGATCTGCCGGAGCAACTGTGTCCCGTAAAAATCCGACTCGCGTCATTCCGTGCTTGTTCACTTACACACCACGGCGAGGGAATAGGCAAAGTGGGTGACGCCAAGCGCACGCTCGCTTTTCTCCCTTCCCAGCAGCGATCTAGTATTGCACCCGCCCGCCCCGAGGCTGCCAAGACAGCCTCTTGTCCCGAGGGGCGTGCGCAGCGACTTGCCGGGGAACCCGTTGCTCAGCCCAATGCAACGGGTCGTTTTGGCGGAGCGCCGCACGGCATCAGCCGATCAAGGTCAGGCCCACGGAGCACATTCCCGAGGCCCCCGTCTGTTCAGATCTTTCTCCCGTCCCACACACCACGGCGAGGGAATAGGCAAAGTGGGTGACGCCAAGCGCACGCTCGCTTTTCTCCCTTCCCAGCAGCGATTCGGCTGTGGCGTGCGCAGCGACTTGCCGGGGAACCCGTTGCTCAGCCCAATGCAACGGGTCGTTTTGGCGGAGCGTCGCACGGCAGCAGCCGATCGCTGTCCGACCCACGGAGCACATTCCCGAGAAATTCCTCGTGACCTCTCATGCAGTTTGTGTTAAGTCAGGCCTGGCAGCATGCTCACCCCTGACGAACTGCAAGCCAGTTGGCGGATATTCAACGGCCGATACTTTGACAATGCTCTCTCCCCGATCTCAATCATATGGAGCCCGCGTCTCACGTCCTCGGCTGCTCTGTTTATCACAGAAGGACCCCGCACCCCTCTGCGGTCATCCGACGTAAGATTTGAGCGCCGCCTCATTCGTCTCTCGATTCCCTTGCTTTCCAATCAACCCCCGGCGGAACTGGACAGCACGCTGGCGCATGAAATGATCCATCAGTGGCAATATGATGTCCTCAAACGTAGGCCCGATCATGGCGACGACTTTAGACGGATGATGGCGGCGATGAATCGGTCGGGCTTCAGCATCACCGTGCGGCATTCCCTCGCAGATGGTGTTCGTAGTCTGCGCCGATATACCTGGCACTGTCTGCGCTGTGGACAAGTCTACCATCGTCATCGCCGGACAATCAGACCGGGTCGTCACCGCTGCGGGACCTGTTCCGGACTCCTCCGAGAGCTCCCGGCAGAAAATTGAGCCCAGAGGTGTGATGCAGTTAACCCTGTTTCCTGTCGAACCGCGGCTCTCCAAATCCAAATACATTTCGGGCTTGCAGTGTCATAAGCGCCTATATCTCGAGATTCACTCTCCAGACCTCGCCGCCGCCCCGGATGCAGAGAGACAGGCCGTCTTGGAGGCGGGCACGGATGTCGGCGAAGTGGCGCGCAGGCGGTTTCCGGGAGGCGTATTCGTCGATTGCGGCCACGGAAATCTCCGCGCGGCGCTGCGTCGCACGGAAGAGTTGCTGAATGATCCCCGCGTTCCGGCGATCTTCGAGGCCACACTGAAGTACGACAACGTACTGGTGCGCGTAGACATCCTGGCACGGAACGAATCCGATGGGCAGGGATGGCGTCTCATCGAAGTCAAAGCGTCTACGCGCGTGAAAGATATTCATCTGGACGATCTGGCGATTCAGGCCCATGTGGTGCGGGGGTCCGGGCTGAGGCTCGACGGTATTTCCCTCATGTACTTGAACCGCGCCTATGTCTACGGAGGAGGCAAGGTTGACCTCGACCGCCTGTTCGTTGAACAAGACGTGATGCCGGAGGTATCGAGCCGTCTCGCCGACGTTCCCGTTCGACTTGCGTCCATGAAGGCAATGCTGATGGAGCCCTCTGTTCCCTCGGTGGAACCAGGTCACCACTGTCACGCTCCCTATGTCTGCCCGTTCTGGGATCACTGTACACAGGCAAAGGATCCCCGCTGGGTATTCTATCTGCCCGGCCCCAAGCGCACGTTTGACAAGCTTTCAGAACAGGGTGTCAACACGATTGACGCGATTCCTGATGAGTTCAGACTCTCCGGCGCGCAACAACGCATGAAGGACAACGTGGAGTGGATCGGACCGGATTTAAAAGCCGCGCTACAAGCGGTCCGATATCCGGTGCACCACCTCGATTTTGAGGGCTTCATGCCACCCGTGCCGCTCTTTCCTGGGACGAGGCCCTATCAGACACTGCCTTTTCAATGGTCCAACCATACCGAACACGAAAATGGAATCGTCCACCACACGCAATACTTGTGCGCTGATGACGGAGATCCCCGTGAAGAGCTCGCAGTCGCCCTGCTGCGAACCCTCGGCCGTGACGGCAGCATCTGTGTGTACTCCGGTTATGAATGGCGAATCTTAATGGATCTGGCCGAGGCCATTCCGACCCTGAGACGACAGTTGGGTGCGCTTGCGGCCCGCCTCTGGGATCTCCTGCCGATCGTCCGGCGGCACTATTATCATCCCGCGTTCGAAGGCTCCTTCTCCATCAAGGTCATTCTTCCCGCCCTGGCGCCGTCTCTTGATTACGCTAATCTTGCGATCCAACACGGCGGCCTTGCCGCTCTACAGTATTACCGAATGGCGTTTGGCAAGGTCGACGCTTCCGAGAAGACACGCATTCGGGCCTCACTCCTGGAGTATTGCAAGCGAGACACCCTCGCACTGTTGGAGATTCGCAGGGTGCTCCAGGCAAAGGCATTAGAGGCACACCCCTGAATTCTCTCCTGCGGTTCGAGCGGTTCTCGACGGGCTCGAATGACGGAGGTAGCAGTGTGCGCAGGCGCCTGGTCGTCAGCAGCATCGTGGGATTTATCGTGGCCGTAGTATTGATGAGCGCATACCTGGCGCATTTCCTTAGAACAGCGCAGCTACGGAGCACAGATCTCTTGTTCCAGTCGCGCCCGCAGGCGCACGCGCAATCAACGGTGATCGTCGGAGTTGACGAGCGTAGCTACCGGGAACTGATTCCCCGATACGGGGCGATGTTCAACTGGCCGCGTACGCTCTACGCGACCGCCCTGGATACCCTACACAAGGCAGGCGCACGGGTGGTGGTGTTGGACATTTTTTTTGACCTCCCCAAGCCAGAGGATCCGGATGTCGCAACAGCGATGCGCCGGACCGGCAATATTGTTACTCCCGTCGAAGCCCAGGGCCCCAAGGCTCTCCGCCCAGCGCCGGGGGTGGCCCAGGAGTTTCACGTATTCGTCCGGCCGACCCCGGTAATCAGGGAGGCCGGCCATGCCGAAGGAGTCACGAACCTCACGACCGACGCCGATACCGTAGTCCGCGGCATGCCAATACTGCTGCGCGCGGCGGGAGAGGATCTGCCCGCGCTTGCCTTAGCGGCGATCACACCATTCGTCAGGCGGACCACGGTGATTGACATGCCGGCCACGTCAAGCACCGTCTATGCGGCGGGTCGCGCTATCCCTCTTACAGAAGCCGGCAGTATGCTTATTAACTTCCTGGGCGGTCCATCTGCCCCGGAGCGCGCAGGCGCCTTCCCCATTATCCCTCTTATCGATGTCCTCAAAGACACCTTTGATCGCCAATTGGTGAGGGACAAGATTGTGTTGTTGGGTCTGACCATTGGCGGGCTGGATGAATTCTCAACTCCAACGACCGATGAGAGGAGAATGTGGGGCGTCGAGGTCCTCGCCAATGCGATCGAAACCTTGCTCGCCCAGCGTTACCTCATGCATGTACCGCCTCCGATCACCATCGTGTCGATCGTGCTCCTGGCTCTCCTGACCGGATTGCTGGTGGCGCTTCTCCGACCCATGGCGGCAACCCTGACAGTGCTGGGACTTATGGGCGGGTACCTGGCAGCGGCCGTCATTTTGTTCGAACGTGGGATCATCGTGAACCTTGTCTATCCTGCCGGCGCGATCTTGTGGTCTTTTGCCGCGTCGCTGGTCTACCGGGTGGTGTTCGAGCGAAATGAGCAGGCCCGCGTGGAGAAGCAGCGAACGATATTGATGCAATTGTTTTCAAAGCACGTCTCGCCGGAGGTGGCCGAAGCCGCGTGGAACCACCGTGACGAGTTTCTTGACGCCGGGCGGCCGAGACCTCAAAAGTTAACGGCCACGGTGATGTTTACGGACCTCGCGGGATTTTCAATGGTCTCCGAGAAGATGGACCCGCAAACTCTCATGGATTGGGTCAATGGCTATATGGAGACGATTGCAACTCTCGTGATGGACCATGGCGGTCTGGTTGATGACTACTTCGGTGACGGAATAAAGGCCGACTTTGGCGTGCCACTGGCCAGAAACACCGACGACCAGATACGACGCGATGCGGTGAATGCCGTGAAGTGCGCGCTTGCGATAGAGCAGGCGCTACTGCGATTGAATGCTTTACATCGGGAAAAAACTCTTCCTGCCTTGCGGATGCGCATTGGCATCTGCACCGGCTCTGTCGTCGCCGGCAGTCTGGGCAGCGCTCATCGATTGAAGTACACGACGGTCGGCGATACTGTGAATATCGCATCGAGATTGGAGAGTTTTGATAAGGCCCTCGTGCTTCCGAATTCAGCCACAAGCCCTTGCCGCATTTTGATCAGCGAAGCGACGGTGCAACGGCTAAGAGACGAGTTCGAGACATTGCGGATTGGAGAAATACGGCTCAAGGGAAAGGACCAGACAGTCGCCGCGTATGCGGTGCTGGGCAGTCGGACTCAGTAACAGTCGCCAGTTGCGGGGTCAGCGCGTCATCGAGACCAGAATCATCTCGAGACGCCGTGAAGCAGTGTTTGGCCGGCGCTTCTCATTTGTCCCAACGGTGCAACACGGCTGCCCACGATTCTCGCCATGGTCGGATACGACTCCAATTCCGGATCAAGCTGTTGCGTGATTTCAAGGCTGACCCGTTCGCCTTTCCTTATCGTGCCGGACAGCTTCTGTACGTAGACCTGCTCTCCATTGTACAAACCCGCAATTGTCACGTGGTACGCATCGTCTCGGGCGCCTTCCAGAAAGAGCGCGAAAGGCCCGACGACACCAGCCGGAACTTCAACAACAAACTCGCTGGCCTGTGGTGCGCCCGTGTACGAACCGAACACGTAGTTCAGAACGGCTCCGTTAGGCCCCATGAAGCCGGCCGCGTGCATTTTGTCTTCTGTGAAAACCAAAGGAAAGACACTTGACGAAGTGGTGATCCTCAACATGCTTTGGTTCACAGAAAACGGTTGCGCCACGGGGTCAGGGTCCAGGCGAAAACCAAAACGGGCATTGAATTTGCCAAGCTCAACCTTGGTTTTTTCACCAGGCATAAGCGTCACATATCGCTGGCCGTCATCGTCTCTGACGTGCAAAACGCCCGACCGGGTCCAACAATCGAAACTGCCGTTCGGATTGACTCGTGCGCCGATAAGGCTGTCATGGCCGGCGACCATCGCGTCATGAACTGTCGCCGTGGCCGCGTTGGCCGCCAGAGAAAAGGTTGATCGGGGTGCGAGAGCGTGAACCACACGGGCCCAGACCGTTCCCAATAGGATGTTCACACGTGTATTTTTACCGTTACTTGACTCCGCTTTTGAGATGGCGATCTCCGATTCAGGCTGAACCGTCACGGTGGTGCCGTCCAGAAAGGTGATGAGCGCCGTGGCGTTCTCGCCAGTGATGACCCGGTCTCCGATCACCAAGTCCACGCCGTTTCTTGCCCCCTGCTTGTGTCGGCTGCCTGCTGCAAGGTAGTGGACAGGCCCGGCGAGGACGCTGAGCGTCGCAACAGGAGGACCTTTGCCTGCCGGTGGTTCGGCCGTCTCGCTCAGCGCGGGAAGCGCCAACAGCAACATAATGGCTATCACAACGGAGTGAATGTACGAAGCTACTGGTGTCTTCATGTTTTTCGATCTTTTATTGACAAGGAATCTCTACTGTACTGAATTACGCAATCAAGGTGCCAGCACCCCTCATCGCAGCCGCGAGGACCGGTTGTCAAAAAGCTCTTTGAATTCACCCATTGAGTCGACCTCGGCAGCTCAAAGACCATGGTCGCCTGTATCCACTTGGTGCAGGATACGTATCCTTTCGTGGAACATCGCACGTCCGTCAGAAGGCAACAATTAAAATCGCGTCACGCTGCTGAAGTTGAAGTCCTCGATCGTCAGGGGAGGCAGCAACATCTTCGTACTCGATTCTGTGCTGCTAGCTTCTGAGGGAGTGCCGATACCATGGATTCTACTGAACGCTCCCATTGGGCTTTCATGAAAGCGAAAATTTCTGACAGCGGTATTGATCTCGCCGCCTTCCACAAGGAACGTACCGTCGCGGGTCATGCCGGTCAGGGTGAGGTCCGTTGGATTGACGGTTCTGATATACCAGAAATTTGTCACCAGGATGCCCCGGGAGGTCTTCTTGATCAGATCCTCCACGGTGCCGGACCCACGCTCCGCAGATAAGTACGGCGCATCGAGCGTGCAGATCCGCTCTACCTGATGTTGCTTCGCTGTGAATCGGTCGTGCATCAATTCCCGCAGCACCCCATTCTGGATCCAGGCGCAGTCATTGGTCGGCAAGCCGTCAGACGTAAACCGCGCCCCGAGGAGGTCGGGATGATCAGGGCGGTTTTGCAACATCAGCCGTGAATCCATGATGGCCTGCCCAAGTTTGCCGCTAAACGGGCTATCGCCCTTATAATAGGACTTCGAATCCATCATCCAGATCATAGTGCTGAGCAATCCAGCCACCGCGGCAGGTTCGAGAATGACTGTATACCGGCCGGCCTCGATCTCTCGGGGACTGGACGCGCGTTTGGCTTTCCTAATTGCCAGGGCGGTGCGCTCTGGGACGGCGAGACGGTCTATCGACCGATGGGCGTTTGCAGCCCACCCGGTTGAGTCCTGCCCTATCGCCGTCACACTGAAACGTCCCTCACTCCGCTGCTCATACCCAAAGAGTCCAGTGCTCGCGGCCACCCCCCTGGCGGACCACGAGTTTGCGACAATCCCAGCGGCCGTCAGCCCTTCGGCCACGCACAGTTCGATCGCCGCACGCGCTTCGGCCAGGCGCCGCGGGGGTCCCGCTGCGATCGTCACAGGACACGCGCCCGGGACTTCAGGATATTCCTGGGGCCCAGGTGGGGGCAGGAACTCGGGGTCGGCGGGCGCGGCACGAGCCACCCGTTCGGCCCTCTGAAGGGTGTCACGAAGCGCGCCGGCCGAAAGGTCCGTAGTCGTCGCACAGCCATGCTGTTGACCATAGGCCACATCAATCGCGACCGTACTTCGGCGGGTCGTGAGATTCTGCACGACTTGATTATTTGCAAAGCGGGTCGTACCCGATGAGACGTCGGTCAGATACATCGTTGTGTGCTCAGCGGTTGAGGCCTTGAGGATCAGCTCCGCGGCTCGACGAAACTCAGGTTGATCAACCAACGCGCCGCTCATTCGGCCTGGCCGCGGATCACACTGATACGGCGAAACCGCGCATGAGCGGCAGGATGCGTCATCCAGCCCGATTGTCCAGGCTGGCCCTTCCCGCATGTGATGAAACCATACCGTTGTCGGTGGGACGGCCCTGCGACCGCGTCGCACGAGCCCCAGAACTCAGGTGTAATCCCATGATAGATTACATCCCGCAGCATGTGGACCCGCTTGCCGTTTTCGATCAGCCAGAAGGCATCCCCGCCAAACTGGAAATTATAGCGCTGCTGGTCGATGCTGAATGAGCCATGTCCTTCTATGTAGATCCCACGCTGGACGTCCGCGATGATGTCTTCCGGGCTGCCGGTGCCGGGTTGCAGCCCGATGTTCGCGATGCGGACCATCGGTATACTTCCCCAGCCATCGGCCCGGTTCGAGCCTCGCGATCGTTCTTCCCCGATCTTCGGCGCGACTTCCCGGTTCGTGCAGTAGTCGACAAAAATTCCCTCGCGAATGATGTCCCATCGTTGACAGGCCACCCCATCGTCATCGTACCC
Source organism: Nitrospirota bacterium (assembly GCA_963788195.1). GTDB lineage: Bacteria > Nitrospirota > Nitrospiria > Nitrospirales > NS-4 > NS-11. The sequence continues at coordinate 402,211 of CAWBGA010000013.1, read as the reverse complement.
CGTGGCGGCTAGGGTCTCGGGCTCGGTGTTATCCGCCACCATCGTCACATGCCGCGAACCATAGCGAAACCAACCGCGCTTGTCGGGCGTGAGGAAGCTTGTGCCGGCGTAGTTCGCCTCGTACCCCAAAGCCCGGTCAAGCTCGCTCGGATGTCCGCATGACTCGTGAATTGTCAGGGACAGATGTTCCGGATCCAGCACGAGATCATATTCGCCTGCATCTACCGCCGGCGCCAGGACTTTCTCTCGTGCTTGAGCGGCCACGCGCGGGGCTTCACGAAGAAAGCCCGCTTCCTGAATCGCCTCATACCCTGCGCGGCGATGCGGGGTGCTAAAGCTCCGCGAGGCAAAGCGCCCATCATGCATCGCCGTGGCTTCAAACTCCCCCTGCACCGCAAGAAGGTCAAAGTGGATGCGGCCCCCCTCCGTGGATGCAAAGAATTTGCGATCTCGGCGCGCCCATATGCTCGCGCGGCTCCTGAAAATGCCGGATTGACGATGGAGGATTTCCATCGTTTCCAAAAGCAAGCGCGTTTTTTCTTCGAGCGGAACGGTAAACGGATCGAGACGATACGGTATTGAAATCGAGTCTGTGTGTATTGGCTCCGACGCAAGATGAACGGGCTCGCGCGTCAGCGTCGCCGATCCCTTCGCAATCTCAAGGGCCAGGTCGGCGACCAGGGGAACCTCTTCTGGTGAGATCACAGAGCTCGCCGCGAACCCCCAGGCGCCTCGATAGAGCACCCGTACCCCAAATCCGACGTCCTGGCTGTCATGCAGTTGCGCGATACGCTGATCCTCCCCTCTGACGATCTCGGAGGAACTATGCAAGAACCGGATGTCCCCGTACTCCGCGCCGGCCGCCTTGATGCGGTGCAGGACAGTTTCGGCAAGTTCCTCCCAATCAGTGCGGCTCATAGCAACAGTGTAAGCAGGAGGGCAAGAATCACTGCGAGAGTCGCGACGAATATCAGAACCGTGGAGCGCAGATGGGGCCACGCTGGAACCCGGGCGATGCAGCTGACCGACGGCCCGGGGATATCCTTCATTCGATCCCAGAGCCCCAGCACCGTGACGCCGATGTGGTCTCGGTGCCGGAACGGAATGCCTCGAAGCGTGACGCGTCTGGTCGCGGAGTCGTACGAGACAGCACCGCCAGGAAGGATGTGGCTTCCGCCATTGATCGTAACCAGGTAATTTTTAGGATTTTCAGCCTTGGTCTTATCGACCGCTTCCGAGAGAGTCAAGACCACCGTTGATCCTCGCAGATCAACGGCGGAGATCTTTGAAGAAGTGGAGGCTGGCGAGACGCCCTCAGCGCCGGCAAGGCGGCCCCTCATCGCCGTGTGGGACGGATATGTGGGGTTCGGGCGCTCCGGGTGAAGAACAACTGCGGGATCAATGCCGGATTTCATAGAGCTTGTTGAATCAGCAGCGGCGCGTTATCGTACAATAGGGCACACAAGGAGCCAGAATATCATGAATGAACATCCCCAATGCGGAGTAGTTCTTGTGGGCCATGGAGGCGTCCCCACCGACTATCCAAGGGAAGCACTCAACGCGCTCAAAACACTGGAGAGCAAGCGGCGCGCGACGGGCGGAGACCCGACACCCGAGGAAACGGCCCTTGACCGCCGGATCAGGCAATGGCCGCGCACGCCGGAGAACGACCCCTACCAAGCCGGCCTCGAATCGCTTGCCGCGCACCTGAAGCCGGCTTTCAACGGGGAACTTTTCGCGATTGCATACAATGAATTTTGCGCCCCGACTGTGGAAGAAGCGGTGGAAACATTGATTGCAGCGGGGGCTCGGCAGATCCGCGTGGTGCCGTCAATGTTCACGCCCGGGGGATCCCATTCGGAACGGGAGATTCCTGAGACGCTTGCGCGTCTGCGAAGCAAGCATCCCGAGATTGACTTACGTTACGCCTGGCCATTTGATCTTCAGCAAGTCGCCTCTATGCTGGCGGCACAATTAACCCGGTTTTGACTCTTACTCTACCGGCTCGCACTCATACCCGCATTCATGCGACCGGTCAAGAGCCTGTACTCCGTCACAGCTACCTGAGCTTGAGGGGTAGGATCAAGTAACTGTCGCATCTTCATGCCGATTTGATCGGCTGCCCCCGAGAAGGCCGCGTTCCCCAGGGCTTTAAAAGGGTCCCCGCTCACGATTGTAAACGGCCCCGCCACGGTGAAGGTTCGGTAATACAGACGCGGATAGGAGAAGTCATAGTACGATTGCGCAAGGATGTAGTCGTCCTGCCCCCCGTCGCCGGCCAGCACCTGGCCGGTGCCAAGATCCACGAGCGCCCCGTCCATGCGGGCGAAGAGCTGGTCCTCAATCCGCCAGAAATAGACTTTCCGCGCACCCTGAGACGTGGGCACCGCGACAACGATCCGAGGCAGGGCCGGGTCCATCGCTGTCCGACGTAGACGCTCCAGACTCAGCGCCCCAATCCCGCCCGCGGGAATGATGAATGGAGGGAAAATTCGACCGACTTTGATATTGGGGGAGACCTCTAATTCCTTTTTGATCCGCTCCGCAATGCCCTCGAATTCCTGGACGGACGGCGTTGTGGTTTTGCCTAGCTCCGCTTCCGGCAACGCAATCACGAGGCCCACGACAAGCGGCAGGGCGAGGGATTGTTGGCCTGCGTGCGGCTCAAAGCCAACGAGATAATCCGCAATCCGGTTGGAAGGACCTGAGCAGGCCGTGACGCAGCAAAGCCACATGGAGGCGGTCAGAAACAGATACTGGGTTCTTTGCATGCCTTAAGTCTATGTCCTGTTGATCTGCGCAATCAAGGCCGATCGGAACGACTCAAACACTTTCGCAGTATGTTTCAATCCAATCCGTCATGGCGCCGACCAAATAATTTTCTCATTCGGATCGTAAAGTGTGAGGGTGGATCTCGCCAAGGGCCCTTTCCCCGGAACGCGGTGCTCTTTAATCTCCAGTGCCGCCCGGCGATAGCCCTCAGGGTCGTAGAGAGTAAAGCTCGGCGAGCCGTCCTGCAGCATGGTGAGCAAGGCGGCGCCCTTATTCTCGCCTTCAAGGCTGAGGACCGGATTATTGTCCGGCTCGATTTTCAATGTCGCATACCCGGCCCGCCGTTCGCTGGCGATGGTGAGATTAGCCGCGTCTCCAATAAGGCTTAAGCGCGGTCCTCCGTTTGGCAAAACGAACATATATGCAAAGCTCTCGGGCTTTCGCTGCTTTCCGTGCTGATCATATAAGGCAAGCTCAGAAACACCGGCTGCGTTGACCCCCATTTCTGCACGGATTTTTCCGCGAGGATCGTAAAACGTAGCGCCGGACGTGCCGTCGGACTGCATTCCGATAATAGTGCGCAAGGTTCCATCCTTCTCAACGACCCGGAATTCCTGAGCGGTCACTGTCGTCGCAGGAAAAGCCTGCTCAGCCAGCACGGGATGACCCTGGAGCATGATGCTTGACAACAGTCCTCCGATCCATCCACCGATGAGTGCTATGAACGCCGTATGCAGCGACGGATTTTTAGTCATGGCTCTCCTCCAAACGTTCGCGCTATGCATCAGAACCATAAACTAGTTTTTCAGAAACGGGTGCTTTCAGCAACTGTGTGGCTATTGCAGCGCCCACGTCCCACGCCCACCTGTTCATCCCTGGAGTCTTTTCGACATCTTGCTTGCTCGCAGCGGGTTCCCGGACGGACTCCTCCGCCGCTATTGCACCCGCCAACCCCGAGGCTCATCGCACTCACCCACCAAACAAAGCTTGCTCGACCCGAAGGCCTGATGATTATTTGAGGCCGCCGGGGTACTTTCTCTGCTCTTTATTTATGCCTCTCATCTCAAGTCGTAGCTTCACAAGACAAACTCCTTTTCCCCTTTCGAGTTCGTTTTTCCCGTGTCGGACTTGCCAGGCTCCTGCCTGACCGGTTATGACTGAGGCAGAGGCTGACATGAAAATTAGGCACGCCACGGAGCGTGATTTTCCAGAGATCTTAAAAATCCAGGCCGAAGCTTTCGGCGAGTATCAAGGAACCTACGACATAAGCGCCTGGACGAAGGAAACGCTGGAGAACATCAGACTCAATGCGCTGGACAAGGTGATACTTGTAGCTGAGTGGGACGACCGGCTGGTGGGATCAGTGCGATTCTGGGTGGCAGGCGGCGTGTGCGTGATTCGTTTGCTCTCGGTGAGCCGGGAATACCAGGGCCGTGGCATCGGCAAAGCGCTCATGCAGGAAATTGAGCGAACGGCAACCAATGCTCATAAGCTTTACGTCTGCACAATGCTGACCACATCCCGCAATGTCGCATTGTTTCTAAGACTCGGGTACCGGCCGGAAACCGTGCTGCCGGACCACTATGACCATACAGATTTTATTTGTTTCGCAAAATATCGCGGCCCTGACCAAAAGTCCTTACCCGATTTTCAGTAACTCCACTTCAAAAACCAAGGTTGCACCCGGCGGAATCGCACCACCAGCCCCGCGGGACCCGTACCCTAGCTGGGGTGGAATCGTGAGCTTTCGTTTTCCTCCGACCTTCATTCCTTGTACCCCTTCATCCCATCCTTTGATGACCTGACCCTGTCCAAGGGCAAAAGGGAACGGCTGCCCGCGGTCTTTACTGGAATCGAACTTTTTGCCATCGGTGAGCCATCCTGTATAGTGCACACTGATCATCTGACCGGCCTTCGCCGAATCCCCTGTCCCCTCCACGAGATCCTCATATTTGAGGCCCGTCGGTGTCGTGATCTCCGCCATAATTTCCCCTTTCTCACTGATTGTTAAGAAGTAATTCTTTGCCGAGTATCCATGGGTGTCATCTGATCCCGGGGTGAGTTCTATTTGGGGATCGTAAAATAAAAGGTGGCGCCTTTGCGGGGCAGTGACTTGAGCCAGATTCGTCCCCCGTGGTTCTCGATGACCTTTTTGCAGATCGCGAGACCGATGCCATTGCCAGGATAATCGGCACGGGTGTGTAACCGCTGGAAGATCACGAAAATCCGGTCGGCGTACGCGGGGTCGATGCCGATACCGTTATCCTGGATCGCAAGGACCCACTCTGTCTCCTGATTTTTGACGGAGACATGGATGTTCGGCGTCAGCTCACTTCGAAACTTGATCCCGTTGCCGATCAGGTTTTGGAAAACCTGTACCAACTGCGTGTCGTCTGCCTTCACCGTTGGAAGAGGATCGTGAGTGACACGTGCGCCGGTCTCCTCGAGCGCCGTCTGAAGGTTGGCGAGCGCGCGAGCGAGTACGACTTCGCAGTCCACAGGCTTACAACACCAGTCCCGAATCCCCGCGCGGCTATAGAGCAGCAGATCCTGAATGAGTTGTTCCATGCGAACAGCCCCGTCGACGGCGTAATTGATAAACGCATCGGCGTCACTGTCGAGCTTCCCCTTATAACGACGGGCCAGGAGGCTCGTGTAACTCGTGACCATCCGAAGAGGCTCCTTCAGGTCGTGCGAGGCCACATAGGCAAAGCGCTCCAGTTCTGCGTTGGACCGGGCCAACTCTTCCACTCGCTCCGCAAGTTCTCGCGTGCGCGCCTGAAGGGCCGCTTCCGCTGCCTCCAACTGCATATTTTTTTGGCGCAAGGCCGCTGTCCGCCGTGCCAACTCGATGAAGACAGCGACCTTTGAGCGAAGTGTCTCCGGAACGACCGGCTTGATGATGTAGTCCACGGCGCCGTAGGCGTAGCCTTTGGCGATTTGAGCGTCTGCTTTGTTATAGCTGGTCAAGAAAATGATGGGGATGTCCCGGGTCTTTTCTCGCTCTCGGATTATTTTCGCAGTTTCATAGCCGTCGATGCCGGCCATCTTGATGTCGAGTAGGATCACTGCGAATTGCTGTTCCAACAAATGCTTGAGCGCCTCTTCGCCCGAGGATGCCTTGACGATCCCGCGATCGGACCCCTCCAGGATCGCCTCCAGGGCCAGCAAGCTCTGCGGGTTGTCATCCACCAGAAGAACCTTTTCAACTGGGGCCTGCGTCTCCCCCGGCAATGCCGCCGACTCCGCCGCTAAGGCCATTATTTCACCTTCCGATACAAGTTCGGGACAACGGGCAGCCGCTCGTACCGCTGTGTCAAGGGCAACTTCGGCAACCCGTCGATCCCCAGCGCCAGTACACCGGATCGGCTGAGGCTCTCCATAAATAGAGCATGGACTCGCTCTTGGAGCCATTCATTGAACGCGCCCAAACCCCGCCGGCAGAGAATGGCTTGAAACAGGTTGAACGGTCCGTCTGTCCCGAGGTTGTGCTCCGCAAAAACGATCGACTCCATGACAGAGTCGTCGACCAGTGCGTAATCCCGTTCGATCCGATAGTATTCGGAGAACACCCGGCTTCCTCCCGCTTGCAGATAGCGTTCGGCATCGTCGACGATCCGGCTCAGGGGGAAGATCCCTGCCCTCGCTTTTGTCAGGACCGCCTCGCTCAAGTCCGTTGCATAAATGCGCGCCCGATGCTGAAGGCCTTCCTCCTTCAGAATGATCGCCAGGGAGAACACGTCTTCCCCGCCTGCACATCCGGGTACCCAGATCTGAATCGAAGGAAAGGTCCTAAGCATGGGAACAACGATGGCTCGAAACGTCTGCCAAAACTCCGCGTCGTGAAAGAGGGTGGTTTCTTCCGCTCGAAGAGCGAGCAGCAACTGCTCCAGGCATGCCGGCTCGTGGAGGATCTTCTCCTGATAACCGGATAGCGTCTGGGCGCCCTCTGCGTGCACCTGCTCCCAGATACGGCGCTTCAACGGCGCCATGTCATACTCACGGAAATCGTAGCCGTAGCAGTTCAACACGCCCTCGAGCAAAAGACGGAATTCGGTTTCCTCGATGAGCGCATCATTTACAGCCCGCGTCATCGATAGAGCCAGACACGCAACAACGACACCAATTGCTCCGTGTCAACCGGCTTGGAAATATAATCGGAGGCTCCGGCTTCAATGCATTTCGCCCGATCCACTTTCATCGCCTTGGCCGTGATCGCGATAATGGGAAGGGAGCCGAACTCCCCACTCTTGCGAATGATGCGCATTGTTTCGTAGCCGTCCATGTCGGGCATCATCACATCCATGAGAACCACGTCGACATCAGGAGTATCCCGCAGCTTCGCGATCCCGTCTTGCCCGTTCTCCGCGTAGAAAACCTGCATGTTGTGCAGTTCCAGGATGCTGGTCAGCGCAAAAATGTTGCGGATGTCATCGTCGATGATCAGGGCCTTCTTCCCGGACAGCGTAGAGTCCGCCTGGCGCACTTGCTCCAGCATCTGCTGCTGGTTCGACGGCAGGTTGGCGGGCGCCCGATGCAGGAACAGTGACGTCTCGTCCAACAGCCGCTCGGGAGACCTCACATCCTTGATGATCACGGCCTCGGTTAATCTGGTCAGTGCATGCTGTTCCTGCTTGGTGAGTTCCTTGCCGGTGTAGACGATGATCGGCAAATCCCGCTGACCGAGTTCCTGGTGGATCTTTTCGATCAGCGCAAGACCCGGCATATCGGGCAGGCGCAAGTCGAGGACCAAACAGTCACAGCTGCCCTTGCCCAAAGCAGCCAACGCCTCTTGCCCCGTGCCGACCGCAGTGATCTGCACATCGCTGCTTCCGATCAACTCAACGATGCTTTGACGTTGCGCCTCGTCGTCTTCCACCACCAGGAGGTGTTTCGCCGGGCGCTCGAGGAACGCCACCATGTCATCAAAGGCCTTCGCCAGCCATTCGCGCGTGACCGGCTTGCTGAGATAACCGAACGCTCCCTGTTTCAGTCCGCGCTGGCGCGCCTCCTCGACGGAGATGATGTGAACCGGGATATGCCGGGTGGTGGGATCATGCTTCAGCCGGTCGAGCACGGTCCAGCCGTCGTTGTCCGGCAATTGCAGATCGAGCGTGATCGCCGACGGCTTGAACCGCCGGGCCAGGCCGAGTCCGGCCTCGCCGGATGTCGCAACCAATCCCTTGAAACCTTTTTCGTGCGCTAAATCCAGCAGAATCTCCACAAACGGGAGATCGTCCTCTAAGATCAGCAGCACTCGGTCTTCCGGTTGGATGGCGTTCCGGTCGTCCGGTACCTCCACGGTCCTCACCACCGGCAACTCATACGACTCCATCTCCACCGGGCCTAAGGCCTGCGGTTCGACGAGCCCCGACCCCGTCCGCATGATTTGCACCGGCGCGGTATAGAGGCGCGGCAGATAGAAGGTGAATCTGCTGCCTTTGCCCGGCGTGCTCTCGACCTTGATTTCGCCGCCGAGCAGGCGCGCGATCTCGCGGCTAATGGAGAGACCCAGGCCGGTACCGCCGTACTTGCGGCTCGTGGTGCCGTCCGCCTGCTGGAAGGCCTCGAAAATGATCCTCTGCTTGTCGGCGGCAATCCCGATGCCGGTATCAATCACTGAGAATGCCAGCACGCAATCGGCTTGGTTCAGAACGGCATGCTCGCGGTTCCACCCCGACAGGACCTTCTCAATGCGCAACCGGACAGAGCCTCGCTCGGTGAATTTGATCGCGTTGGACAGCAGATTTTTGAGCACCTGCTGGAGCCGCATCGAATCCGTTTGAATCGCCGACGGCAGCCCGGGAATGCGCTCAATGACGAATTCAAGGCCTTTGTCCTGGGCCATCTGACGGAAGCTTCGATCCACGTACTCCGACAGGTCCGCAAAGCCCGCGGGGCTGACCGACACCCCCATCATCCCGGACTCAATCTTGGCCAGATCAAGTATATCGTTGATCAACGCCAGCAGATCGCTCCCGGAGGCATAGATCGTCTGGGCGAACTCGACCTGTTTCGGCGTGAGCGTCGATTCCCGGTTCTCCGCCAAAAGCTTTGAAAGAATCAAGAGGCTGTTCAATGGGGTCCGCAGTTCGTGTGACATGTTGGCGAGGAATTCAGATTTGTATTTGGAGGATAGCGCCAACTGCTCGGCTTTGTCCTCCAGGGCGCGCCGGGCCTCTTCCACCTCGCGGTTCTTCGACTCGACTTGGACGTTCTGCTCGCTCAGGAGATCTGCCTTTTCCTCAAGCTGCTCGTTCTTTTGCCGCAGCTCTTCCTGTTGGGTGCGCAAGAGCTCCTCGGATTTGCGCAGGGATTCTGCCTGGCGCTCCAACCGTTCGTTCGTGCTCTTCAGCTCGTGTTGCTGCGCCTGCAGTTCGCCGGTCAGCGACTGCGACTGCTTGAGCAGGTCTTCGGTCCGCATGTTCGCGGCGATCGTATTGAGCACGATGCCGATGCTCTCCTTGAGCTGGTCCAGGAAGGTCAGATGGATGTCGCTGTAGCGGTTGAACGATGCCAGCTCGATGACCGCCTTGACCTCCCCTTCAAATAGCACCGGCAGCACCACGATATTGTAAGGCGTTGCTCTCGCCGAGACCCGAGTTAATCTGGATATAGTCCTGTGGGACGTTGGTGACGACGATGCGCTCTTTTTCGAGCGCGCATTGCCCGACCAGACCCTCCCCCGAACGGAATTGCGACCGCCACACCTTTACGCTCGCGGTAGGCATAGCTGCCGAGCAGTTTCATGATCGGATCGCTCTCACTCGAATCATTGATGTAGAACACACCATGTTGCGCATTGACGAGCGGCGTCAGTTCGGACAGAATCAGATTCGCCACCGTCGTCAGGTTCTTTTGCCCTTGCAGCCGGCCGGTAAACTGCGCGAGGTTGGTCTTCAGCCAGTCCTGCTCTGTGTTCTTCTGCGTCGTGTCCTTGAGATTGCGGATCATCTCATTGATGTTGTCCTTGAGCGCGGCCACCTCTCCTAAGGCCTCGACCGCAATGGACCGGGTGAGATCCCCTTTCGTCACCGCCGTGGCCACTTCGGCAATCGCGCGCACTTGGTTGGTGAGATTCGCCGCGAGCTGGTTGACATTGTCGGTGAGGTCCTTCCAGACGCCCGCCGCCCCCGGCACCCTGGCCTGACCCGCCGAGTTTGCCTTCGGTGCCTACCTCGCGAGCCACGGTCGTCACCTGATCCGCAAAAGTCGCGAGCGTGTCAATCATCTCGTTGATCGTATCGGCCAACGCCGAGATCTCGCCCTTCGTCTCCACCGTGAGCTTCCGCTTAAGATCGCCGCTCGCCACAGCGGTCACGACCTTGGCGATCCCACGCACCTGGCTGGTCAGATTGCTCGCCATTGAGTTCACATTGTCGGTCAGGTCTTTCCAGATTCCGGCGACTCCCTTCACCTCGGCCTGACCCCCGAGTTTCCCTTCGGTGCCCACTTCGCGCGCAACGCGGGTTACCTCCGATGCGAACGAGTTCAGCTGGTCGACCATGACATTGACGGTGTTCTTCAGCTCCAGAATTTCGCCCCGGACTTCCACCGTGATCTTCTTGGACAGGTCGCCATTCGCCACTGCCGTCGTCACCTGCGCGATGTTGCGCACCTGGTTGGTGAGGTTACTGGCCATAAGATTCACATTGTCCGTCAGATCCTTCCAGGTCCCCGCCACGCCCTTGACCTGCGCCTGACCGCCGAGCTTGCCTTCCGTGCCGACATCGCGGGCGACCTGGATCACCTCCGACGCGAACGAGTTGAGCTGGTCCACCATCACATTGACCGTGTTCTTCAATTCCAGGATTTCACCGCGCACGTCCACCGTAATCTTCTTGGACAGGTCACCGTTCGCCACTGCCGTCGTCACCTGCGCGATGTTCCGCACCTGGCTCGTGAGATTGCTCGCCATATAGTTCACGCTGTCGGTCAGGTCCTTCCAGGTACCGCCGACGCCCTTCACCTGCGCCTGTCCGCCGAGCTTGCCTTCGGTGCCCACCTCGCGGGCCACGCGGGTCACCTCCGAAGCGAACGAGTTGAGGAGATCGACGGTGGTATTGATCGTGTTCTTGAGTTCGAAAATCTCGCCCAGCGCTTCCACGGTGATCTTCTTGGACAGATCCCCATACGCGAGCGCTGTCGTCACCTGGGCAATGTTGCGCACCTGGTTGGTCAAGTTGCTGGCCATCAGATTGACGTTGTCCGTGAGATCCTTCCATGTCCCGGCCACGCCTCTCACGTCGGCCTGGCCGCCAAGCTTGCCTTCCGTGCCGACCTCGCGCGCCACGCGCGTCACCTCCGAGGCAAAGGAGTTCAACTGGTCGACCATCACATTGATCGTGTTCTTCAGTTCCAGGATTTCGCCCCGGACCTCCACGGTGATCTTCTTCGACAGGTCCCCATTCGCCACCGCGGTCGTCACCTGCGCGATGTTCCGCACCTGGTTCGTGAGATTGTTCGCCATCCAGTTGACGTTATCGGTCAGATCTTTCCAGGTGCCGGCGACGCCCTTCACATCCGCTTGGCCGCCCAGCTTGCCCTCGGTGCCGACATCGCGGGCCACCCGAATCACCTCGGACGCGAACGAGTTCAACTGATCCACCATGGTGTTAATGGTATTCTTCAACTCAAGAATTTCGCCGCGCACGTCTACGGTAATCTTTCGAGAAAGATCGCCGGTGGCCACCGCGGTCGCCACTTGCGCAATGTTCCGGACCTGGCTCGTGAGGTTGCTCGCCATGTAGTTCACGCTGTCGGTCAGGTCCTTCCAGGTGCCGGCCACACCTTTGACTTGCGCCTGGGCGCCGAGCTTGCCTTCGGTGCCGACTTCCCGCGCGACGCGCGTCACCTCCGAGGCAAAGGAGTTCAACTGGTCGACCATGACGTTGATCGTGTTCTTCAGCTCCAGAATTTCGCCCCGGACCTCCACCGTGATCTTCTTCGACAGGTCGCCGTTCGCCACCGCCGTCGTCACCTGCGCGATGTTCCGCACCTGGTTCGTCAGGTTGCTGGCCATCAGATTGACGTTGTCGGTGAGGTCTTTCCAGGTACCGCCGACGCCCTTGACGTCCGCCTGGCCGCCGAGCTTGCCTTCCGTGCCGACCTCGCGCGCGACGCGCGTCACCTCCGAGGCAAAGGAGTTCAACTGATCCACCATCACGTTGATCGTATTCTTTAACTCCAGAATTTCGCCGCGTGCTTCAACCGTGATCTTCTTCGAGAGGTCTCCATTTGCCACAGCGGTGGTCACCTGCGCGATGTTGCGCACCTGGTTCGTCAGGTTGCTCGCCATGCCGTTCACGTTATCGGTCAAATCCTTCCAGGTCCCGGCCACGCCTTTGACTTCGGCCTGGCCGCCGAGTTTGCCTTCCGTGCCGACCTCGCGCGCGACACGTGTCACCTCTGACGCGAAGGAATTGAGCTGATCCACCATCACGTTGACGATTTTCGCCGTTCGCAGAAACTCCCCTTTGACCAGTCGGCCATCGGTCTCCAGAGGCACCGCTTGAGAGAGATCGCCCTTTGCCACCGCACCGATGACGCGTGTGACCTCGGCAGTCGGCTTTACGAGGTCGCCGATGAGAGAGTTAACAGAATCCACACAGGTCGCCCACGAACCCGACACGTCTCCGATGGATGCCCGCTCCATGACTTTGCCTTCTTTGCCGACAACCTTGCTCAGCCGTTGAAGGTCTTTCGTGAGGCTCTGGTTTAGATCGATCAGGCCATTGAGGGTTCCGGCAATTTCTCGGGCCACACCTCCGCCTCGCATTTTCATGCGAACCGTAAAATCGCCTTCTTTAAAGGCCTTTAGTGTCTCGAGAAGTTCTTGCTGATCACATAACGCTGTGGCTGCTTCACTCATGGATTGCCTCGCAAAGATGGCCGGGTGTTCAGAATAACTGCAAAAATTCCCGCGTGTACGATAAGAAGTCTCAATTTCAAGAGAAACCCCCGCAAAAGAGGGATCCGCGAGACACCATACGAAAGAGGAGGGTCACACTTAGCGATAATTCGTTATACTCGGGCCTAATAGCCTTCACGACTATCCCCTCTAATGAATCCAGATCTTGATCAGGTTCGAGTTCTCGTCGTCGACGATCATCCGGACAGTTTGCGCGCTATGGCGGCCTTGCTCGAAAGCCCCGATCGTCAAGTCGTGACCGCTGCATCCGGCGAAGAGGCCTTGCGCCAACTTCTCCAAGGGGACTACGCGGTGGTTCTATTGGATGTCAAAATGGCCGGGCTGGACGGATACGAAACGGCGTCGTTGATCCGAGAGCGGAAGAAGACGCGGCAGATTCCGATTATTTTTCTCACCAGCAACAACAAAGAAGTACACCACGTCGCGAAAGGCTACTCGCATGGCGCGGTGGATTATCTTTTCAAACCATTTCCGCCGGAAATCCTTCGATCCAAGGTGGATGTCTTCGTAGAGCTGGCAAACAAGACCGTGGCATTGATTCGGCAGAACGAGGAACTAGAGCGCGCAAAGCAAGAGCTCGCCGAACGCGCCCGAGAGCTGGCCCGTTCGAACACCGATCTTGAGCGCTTCGCCTATCTCGCCACGCACGAACTCAAAGAGCCGCTTCGGATGATCTCAGACTATGTCAAGCTGCTGGCGAATCGCTATAAAGACCGGCCCGACATGGACGCAAACGATTTTGTTGACTTTTCGGTACATGGCGTTGACCGCATGGAACGATTGATTTCAGATGTTCTGGCCTATTCACGGGTCGGAGGCAAGCGAGAGTCCCAGATCGTTGACTGTGAGAAAGTCTTGGCAGAGGCCATAGCCCGGCTTGGATCCGGCATTCGGGACTCCGAGGCGCTGATTACCCACGATCCCTTGCCAACCGTGCCAGGCGACGAAGGGGAGTTGGCGCGCGTATTTCAAAATCTCGTGGGAAATGCGATCAAGTTCAGGCGCGGGCAGGGATCCCGCATCCATGTCTCCGCCCAGCGGCCGCCAAGACCCATGGACGGCCGGGACGAGTGGGTGTTCTCCGTTCAGGATGACGGCATCGGCATTGAGCAGATCGATTGGAATCGGATCTTTGTCCTGTTTCAGCGATTGCATAGCCAGACAGAGTACGAAGGATCGGGCGTGGGACTCGCATTGTGCAAGAGGATCGTTGAAGCTCACTGCGGCCGCATCTGGCTCGATTCGGAAGTCGGTAAGGGTTCGACATTTTATTTTTCGCTTCCTGCGGCTCAGCCGGTCTAGAAATACTCAAACCCGCGACAGCGCAGCTATTCAACTGAAGCTTTTTACACTCATGCATCGCGGTCAAGGAGCGCAAGGTGCCTTGGCCGACGGGCGACGATGATCCAATTTCCTTTAGGAAGGGCATTGATAAGATCCACGGGCAGCCAGCGTTCAATATATCCGGCACCATGACACTCCGAACAGAGTATGGCTGACGCAAGTTCATGACGACACCTTGATCTCAATAAGACCTCCATCGCGCCTCTTTGTGAAGGAGAGAATGCGATCATTCGCCATCTTATGACAGCTTCAGATGAGAAATGGATTAAGAGGACATTAGAATGACCTAATCCAGCCAGGTCGGATACAGCGCCTTGCCCCGTGGCACCTAGTCACCCCTAGGGTAAATCAAGTGACCCTTCTGAAGAACGGATTACTGTGCGGGCGCTCTGTATGATCACTCCGAATCAGCTTTCCGAGGCGGAGATGACAACACTTGCTGCAGTATTTCTTTGTGTAACGGGAATCGTCGCCGGGCTATGGCTTGTCGGGCGTGACCTCCGCGGTGTTTTCCGAAAAAGGCGTTCTGTCTGAAAATCTCCCTGCCGTCTGTCTTCACATTCGCAATGGTGGCCGGGTTTTTTCTCGTCCCGGTCCGTGCGGCGCCACCATCGGCACCTGGTGCTGTCCCAAACGGGCAGGCGTTTCTCGAAAAACCGATTTGTAAAATCGGTGGCACTCTTTCGGACGACTGGTACATCTTCGCCCAAGACGATGCCGACAATTGGAATGTATCCTGTCCGAGACCGACGACTCTGGATGATCCTCACTACAATGCCTGGCGCACTACCCCAGCCCTCACTGATCGCGCGAACGCCTGCCGGGATACGCCCTTGCCAAAAGGCTATTTGATTGCAGAGAAGGTCTTCCTCGCTGCCTGCCCGTCGGGCGGCCAAACAATGCTTGGAGACCCCGTACCTAATGCGTACATTCTAGAACGGCAAGGGGGACCGCTCCCCGCAGGGGACGCCGGTTCAAACCGACGTCACGAGGTCTTGACCGAAGCCGCGACCCCATCACCCGAGGTGAACTCGTCGAAGCAGGCCCTTGATCACGCCGCCCTCGGGAATGATTATTTCACTCGCCTCCAGTACGCGGAAGCAGAAGCCCACTTTCGCGCCGCTGGAAATTATGAACCTTCGTCAGCCGACTGGCCGGCGCTGGTCGCTTTGACCCTGGTATTACAGGAGAAGTATACCGCTGCCGAGACCGAAGCACAGGTCGCAGTCCGATTGGACCCGAAAAACGCGGTCGCTCACGCGGCGCTGGCAGCAGCGTTAGGCGGTCTGGGAAAGTGGAAGGACGCCGAACTGGAATCACGCGTGGGCATGAGATTGGACCCGGAAGGGACGCGAGGGATCCCGGGTCTCTCGCAATTTCTCTTCGGGCTGAGTTTGTGGCGCTTAGGCAGGAAAGAAGAAGCCGAGCAGACCCTCCGGCAGGTAGTTCAAAAATTCGACCGCTACCAGGGGAAGCTTGCTCAGGTCCTGTTTGAGGAAGGCAGGTTCGATGAAGCGGAAGACCAATTCCGAGAGGCGTTACGGCGTCGCCCCGGCGATCACTTTCTCGCCCAACGACTGGAAGATGTTCAAAAAGCGAGGGAATATCGTAAATGAGCCCACTGCGGCTTTACTCATTTTAGTTGTCTTAGGCAGTCAATCTGTGGTAGTGTAGTTTTACTTAGATCTTCGGTTGCTTCGGTCACCCTGCCGTATGCGGTTATAGCGAGCGACGAAGAGACGGACGGAACCTATGGAGAGCTGCTCATGACTGATATCACTGCACAGACGCCGGCCCACAAACCTGCTGTTATTAGCTACGGCACGATAGCCTTGTTTGGTCTCATCACCCTCGGCGCCCTGGTCGGGCTTCCGATGTTTGCTTATTACCACGATTACACCTGGGTGGACTGGACAATGTTCGGTGTGCTCTATATCGCCACGGGTCTTGGCATCACTGTCGGGTATCATCGACTCATCGCGCACCGAAGTTTTAACTGCGCGCCGTGGGTAAAAGCGACCCTACTGATCACGGGGGGCTGGGCGTTAGAAAACTCGGCTCTTAAGTGGGCCCGGGCGCACATCAGACATCACGCGTGCTGCGACCAGCACGATGATCCCTACAACGCGCAGCGTGGCTTTTGGTACTCGCACTGCGGTTGGATCTTCTTCAAGGACCAACATGGTGACGGCAAGTACGCGTCGCGCTTGAGGCAAGATTCGCTCGTGCTATGGCAAGATCGTTATTATATCCCCATCGTGGTCTCCGGGCTGGTATTACCATTTATCGTCGGGTTTGTGTACAACGGATGGGTCGGCGGCCTAGGATGTTTTTTGCTCGCCGGGGTAGGACGGACTTTTTTCGTACTCAACTCTACTTTCTGCATCAATTCCATTTGCCACCTCTGGGGCAAACAGCCGCACACGAATGACGATTCGAGCAGGGATAGCTGGGTTGTGTCCTTACTGACTTTTGGCGAGGGGTATCACAACTTCCACCATGCGCATCAGCGTGATTACCGCAATGGCGCGCGCTGGTATAATTTCGATCCGTCCAAATGGCTGATCTACGGATTGTCCCGCATTGGAGCCGCCTGGGACCTGTGTCGCATCGATCCTGACCGAACCCGATTTGTGCCGGACTGAAGCTCTTCTACTCTTCATGGAGATTCTCAGCTCTTCCCGTGACCCCATATCTCACAGTGAGATTGCATGATGCCTGTATTCAAAGGTGCCTCCGCCAAAGAGCTTAAGTAGATTTTTCCCGCCAGCCGCCGTGAACGATCCACTTGACTTTAGTCACAGATCACCGTACTTTTCCCTCGTTTCTGCGCGCATAAACGTGCCCCAGCGGCAAGTGGTCAATTTCTTCCGAAAGGAGCGCTAATGGGAAAAGCAATGACCAAGTCACAGATCGCCGATCACATGGCGGGCAAGGCCGGCATGACAAAGAAGGCGGCGGTAGAATTTATTGAGGAGCTCAGCGCCCTGGCTCACAAAGAGGCCAAAAACTCCTTTACGCTCCCGGGTATCGGCAAACTTGTCCTTGTGAACCGAAAAGCGCGAAATGGCCGCAACCCTCAAACCGGCGAGGCCATCAAGATTCCCGCGAAGCGCGTCGTGAAGTTTAGAGTGGCGAAAGCCGCGAAAGATGCCATACTAGGGGCAAGAAAATAGCCATCCGAGGCCTTTTGTTAAGGACCCCACGAAAGGCCTTTTAGACTTCGGCGGGGTCACGCGACAGCCGGCTCATGCAGTCACCGGGCAGCGTAAGAACTCATTCAATGAGTGCGCCACAGCTAGGTATCATCACCTATTGTTTGAGCGAGACTGGCCGCAAGGCCTCTCTGCGACGGGGCGGGTCGGCTTCCTATCATCAAAACATCGTAGGCCCCATCGGGCCCTCCGATCTGCGGCTCTTTCACTGCGCTCCCGGGGGCGTGTTGTCGGTCGTCGTCAATCAAGTGGAATTTGACGGCCCGCAGAACTTCGTCGATCTGCTTGTCTATGTTCGAGAACGCCACCAGCGATTGTCCGCTATCAGAACGCTCATGGAAGCGGAAGCCATCGCGGCGATCGCCTTCACCAGGTAGCTATGAACTGGGAGCGCACGAAATGCCCCATGGCCAGGAGTGCCGTCTGGTCGGTGCGCTCGCGGCGCTCTCAGTGGCTCTCATGCACGGACGCAGCCTGGGTGGGCGCATTATGCCTACGACGGGTCCGCAATAGATTCCAGGAGTAGGCTTAGTGACGTCCAGGGACGGTCACCTCGACCGCGTGCTCCTGGCGGTCGTCAATGAGAGGGATTGCCCCGTCATCTCGCAGAATCCCATCGATCAGGACTCCCACCTGACCCTGACCGGCGCCCCCTTGCAAGACATTGATATGGTACGTCGTTTCCCGGTACCGATAATGCAATTTGAAGCCGTTCCAATCCACCGGCAGGCAGGTCACGAAACGAAGTTTGTCTACTTCCAGCCGCAGGCCCAGGAGAGATTCCAAGATCAAGCGGTACATCCAGCCGGCGGAACCCGTATACCAGGTCCATCCACCCCTGCCGGTGTGCGGCGGCACCGCATAGACGTCCGCAGCCATGACGTAGGGTTCAACCTTATAGGTCGAAACCCCTTCCGGAGATCGGCTATGGTTTACGGGATTGATCATTCCCAGCAGTTCCCACGCGCGCTTGCTATCCCCCACTGCAGCGAACGCCATCGCCGCCCAGATGGCCGCATGCGTATATTGCCCGCCATTCTCTCTCACGCCGGGGACATATCCTTTGATATAGCCCGGATTCAACTCTGACGTATCGAACGGCGGGTCTAATAATTGAATCAGCCCACTCTCGCGTCGAACCAGCCGTCGGTCAACCGCTTCCATGGCGCTGCGCGAGCGCTCGGGATCGGCTGCGCCGGACAGAACGGACCAACTCTGGGCAATCGAATCGATCTGACATTCCAGGTTGCCTGCTGATCCAAGCGGCGTGCCATCATCAAAATAGGCTCGGCGATACCATTCGCCATCCCACGCGTTAAGCTCAATGTTCTCCCGCACTCGCGCGGCTTCCCTCTCGCAACCTTCAGCGCACGACACGTCACGACGCAGACGCGCGACCGCGGCAAACTGGATAAGCACTTCATAAAGGAAAAATCCCAACCAAACACTTTCACCTTTCCCGTATTTTCCTACGATGTTCATACCGTCGTTCCAGTCACCGGAGCCGATGAGAGGCAGACCCCGCTCCCCAAATTTGAGGCCATTTAATACGGCACGAACACAGTGTTCATAGAGAGTGGCCTCTTTCTCGGGTTGGCTCGGCAGATCGTAATACGAATCTTCGTCCATATTCACCGGACGGCCTTCGACGAACGGAACGGCCTCATCCAGCACCCCGAGATCGCCGGTGGTTAACACGTACCGACTGGTTGCCAACGGCAACCAAAGGTAATCATCCGAACACCGGGTGCGCACCCCCCGGCCTAACGGGGGATGCCACCAATGTTGAACATCGCCCTCTTGAAACTGACGTGCCGCGCAGCGTAAGAGGTGTTCGCGCACGAGAGACGGCTGAGCATGGATGAGCGCCATAACGTCCTGTAATTGATCACGGAAGCCGAACGCGCCGCCTGACTGGTAGTATCCGCTCCGCCCCCAAAAACGGCATGCCAGGGTCTGGTAAATGAGCCAGCCGTTCATCAGCAGATTCAAAGACTTGTCAGGGGTTTCCACATGCACGGCCCCGAGGGTATGCTTCCAGTACTGCCACACCATTTCAAGGGCGTCACGCGCGGCCTGAGATCCGCGGTAGCGCTGGAGCAGGTCGCGGGCATTCTCCGCATTTCTGCCAACGCCCAGCATGAAGACTAATTCACGCTCCTGCCCGTCGGCCAAATCGAAAGTAACCTGGAGCGCTCCGCAGGGATCCAACGCCGCCCCGACCTTGCCTGAAAGTCGCCCACGGGTCATGGCCGCCGGACTCATGAGGGTTCCATTACGACCAAGAAATTCAGTCCGGTCGCCCGTCACCGTGCGCGTCGCTTCATTCAGGTGAAAAAACGCCGTCCGATCTGGAAATTCTGAATTGTAGGAATTTCGTGCCAGGAGCGCTCCGGTCTTCGCGTCGATCTCGGTGACCACATGCATGGTCGATTTTGGCCGCAGATCCGCCAACACCCATTCCACGTATCCTGTCACAGAAAGGCGGCGAGCCCGCCCGGATGTGTTTCGCACCTTGACCACAGTGTATTTGATAGAGACATCCTGACCGACATACACCCACAACTCGGTACTGATGCCCGCCTCTGTGTGCTCAAACACACTGTAGCCAAAACCATGGCGGCTGACGTATGCGCCGGATCCTCGACTCGGCAGCGGCATGGGTGACCAGAACTGCCCACTCTCCTCGTCGCGGAGGTAAAAGGCCTCCCCGCTGCAATCGGTCACCGGATCGTTATGCCATGGAGTCAGACGGAACTCGTGGGCATTCTCACTCCAGGTATAGCCCACGCCGTTCTCCGAGATGACGGTTCCGAATTCCGCATTCGCCAGGATATTCACCCAGGGAGCCGGCGTTATATGTTCGCGGGTCGTCGTAATGACGTACTCGCGCCCATCGGGAGTGAACCCTCCCAGTCCATTGAAGAACAGCAGATCACGTCGAGGCGCCTCTCCGCCTGATGAAGGCTCGGCTCGAAGCGCACGGGTGGGAGTGAAACGAGGGACCATGGTCTCCGCCGGACTGCGACGGCTGATCTGGTCCGCAAGGGTTCCCGCGCTGTCGATGATGATGGCGCGGGCAACCGTCTGGATCAGAACGCGGTCCTCGTTCGATATCTGCTCTTCAGGCCTGACAAAGATGCCCCCCGGTCGATCTGTCGCGTTGGCCCCAATCCACGCGGCAATGAGCCCCATGATTTGGTCATGTAATAATTGCCGGTACCCGGCGTGATCCTCATTCCAAATCACCAGATCGACCGACAGGCCTTTTAATCGCCAGTACGCGTGAGCTTGGACCAGTTGACGCACGAGATCGATGTTCGCCTGGTCTCCTATACGCAAGAGGACGATCGGGAGATCGCCCGAAATGGCATAGCCCCAGAGCCCGGATTGTCCGCGGCGGTTCTTGGTGAGCACGGCGGCCTCGGCGCGAAGCACCGGACTGGGATATAGAACAGAACCGGCAAGACGGCCGTAAAGTTGCGCGTCGGCCTCCGTAGCATTGATCTGCCTTAAGACGACCTGGCTATGCGTCCATGCCAAATCCAGCACGCGATCGGCCAGGCGCCGATCCTGATATTTTTCAACGAGCCCCAGGCAGATATCACGTGTTTCGGCGATGCCGGACACGATATTGATCGTGGCCGTCTCGTCTGGTTCCAATATGATCCGGCAGCGGATGGCGACGATCGGATCCAGCACGGATCCCTGAGTGCCCGAGAGCTCCTCCGAATCTCTGAGGGCTTGGGGATTGACCAGCGTATTGCCGCGCCCGATAAACCGCATGCGATCCGTCTCGTACGAGATGCCCGCAGGAGTGGTCCCGTGCACGGCCATCAGGTGAAGCATCCATGGCGTCCGCTCGTCGGAAGACCGTGGCCTGCGCGTGCAGAGGATCGCCTGTCGCTGGGGCAGAACCTCCGTCTGAACGAATAGATTACTGAACGCCGGATGCAGCGCGTCGGCCACCGGCGATGCGAGAACCACCTCGGCGTAACTCGTGATATCGATCACCCTGCGGCCGCGCGAGGCGTTCGTCAACCTGACTCGTCGCAACTCGATGTCATCCTCCGGCGACACTGCGATCTCCATGTGCGTTTCAAGGCCCTGGTGGTGGCAACGGAACTCCGCACGCCCCTCGGAGAAAATAGCCTCATAACTTTTCACCTTCTTAAGGGTCGGTTGATACGTCGTTGACCAGACCTCCCCTGTCGTCACGTCGCGGATGTAGCAAAAGGTGCCGCTGTTGTCACAGGTGCTGTCCTCACGCCAGCGTGTGACGGCGATGTCCTTCCAACGACTGTAACCGCCGCCGGCGTTCGTGGCCATGACATGGTATCTGCCGTTCGACAATAGCTGTACCTCGGGGACCGGGGTGTTCGGCGTGGTAAATACGCGGACCGGCGACTGGGGCCCACTCGAAGTTGTCGACAAGTCGAAGAGCTCGGCCGTATGCGAGTAAAACGGCGTAGCCTTCGGAATGCGTTCCTGGAGCAATAGAGTCGTGGCCTGAAACAACCGATCCGATTGAAATCGTTTTTGCATCGGACGGTCGAGAAGCACATAGGCCAGGGAAAGCAAGGTCATGCCCTGGTGATGTGCCATAAATGATCGGATGATCGCGCTTGACTTGCCCCGTGGAAGGCGGGACGGGGTATAGTCGATTGCTTCATAGAACCCGTATTGCCCTTCAAAACCTCTCTCGGCCAATCGCTCCAGATTAAGACAGGCCTCCTCAGGATCGACCATGAGAGCGAGTGCCGACGCGTAAGGCGCAATCACCAGATCCTCGCCCAGTCCCCGTTTCAACCCCAGCCCCGGCACGCCGAACGCGCGATACTGGTAGTTGTGGTGAACATCAATCGTGTTGTAGCCGGATTCGGACATGCCCCACAGCGTGCCGCGCTGTCTCCCATACTGAATCTGTGCGTCGACGGCCGCTCTATAGGTTTGGTCAAGCAGCGTATTTTCATACGTCGGCATGATCAAGAGCGGCATGAGATACTCAAACATCGAACCGCTCCATGAAACGAGGACGGGATTTCCACCCGCGGTGGTCAGCAGACGTCCCAGCGCAAACCAGCTCTGCTGCGGGAGCTGCCCCTGGGCAATCGCCACAAAGCTACAGAGTCGCGCTTCCGAGGCGAGCAAATCGTAGTAACTTGCGTCGCTGCGTCGCTCGCTGACATTGTAACCAATGGCCAGCAAGTGCCGGGCTCTGTCGAAGAGAAAGTCATATTCGATACTGGCGAATTCGGCGGATTGCGCTGCGAGGTGTTCGATGGCCGCGATCCTGGCCCTAGCGCGGGAACCTGCTACCGCCACTAGTTGCCGCAACTCGCTTTCCTCCGCCGTCGCCGCCGCGTCGGGCGGCGCCTCGAGCGAGGCTGGCACCTGCATCTCCAGGCCGGTCAATTCACGCAGCGACGGGATTTCAAGAGTGCCGAGAAATTCGCCCAGCGGGCCGTGAGAGCCGGTGATCGTCGTCCAGGGAGCGAGCCACGTCAGTTCATCCTGCATGTTCCGGCACTGCAGGACAAGCGCCTGCGCCCAGCCCTTGCCTTCGTCGTCGGGTCCGGCATCGGCTGCCTGGGCCAGCTCCAACGCGCGCGCGGCCAACGTGTCGAGGCAGGAGCGCGCGGCGGCCAGCGTGGCCGGTGGCGAGGCGCGCGCGAGCTCGAGGTCCTCACTAAAGGCATCCAACGCGGCGGCTTCATGCCCCCCGGCAGTGTCGACTAATATCCCGACCATATCGCTGAGACCGTTTAGGAATTGGCTTGCCACGATCTTGTCATCAGCCAGAGCGAGCAGACCTGCCCGTAATGTCAGGAGATGTCCTCCAAGATTCCCGCTATCCACTGTGGAGACGTACAGTGGCAAGAGTGGCTTCAGGGACTGCGTGTCGTACCAGTTATAGAAATGGCCCCGGTGCCGTTCGAGCGCATCCATCGTGTGCAGTGCATTCGTCGTGCGCTCGATCAGCTGTCCGGCTGAAATATATCCGAAGTCGTAAGCGGAGAGATTTGCGAGCAACGCCAGTCCCATGTTCGTCGGCGAGGTACGGTGCGCAACCGTGGGCACAGGGTGTTCCTGAAAATTATCAGGCGGCAGCCAGTGATCTTCAGGACCGACGAAGGTTTCAAAGAACGCCCAGGTCTTGCGCGAGATCTTTCTGAGAAAAACTTCCTGCTCCGCCGTCAACTGGGTGTTTCGCCGGACCACGGGCCGGCTCATCCACCATGCAATAACGGGTGACGCATACCACAGGACAAGAATCGCAACGGCCGCAGGTAAGGCAGCCGGCCTCTCAACCACCAGATACATGGCCACAGCGGAGGCGGTCAGCGGCGCGACCGACATCATCCGGCCAAAAGCGATGATGTCGGTGCGGCTATCGCGTTCTTTCTGACCCGACAAAGTCCATTCGAGAAGTCGTTTCTGTGAGATCAGTAGGCGCCAGGCAGTACGCACAATCGCATTCAGGCTGACGGCCGCCTCATAGGGCAGACACACCAGCATGAACAGCGCCTGAGCACCGTGACGGCCGGCCGAACTGAGCGCTGTAGCCATATGGTGACTCATGAGGACATCCTGGGGCTTCCGAAGTATGTCCAGAATAGAGGCTATCAGAGAAGGCATCAGCAGGATGCCGAGCACCGCCAGGGTCCAAAACCAAACCGGGGACAAGAAGGTCCACGCTAAGATCAACAGAAGGGTCAAGGCGGGAGGCACAAGACTGCGCCTCAGATTATCAAAGATCTTCCATTGAGATAGGCCCGAGAGTAAGTTTCGCTGGCTCCGCCCCCCAACTGCCGGGATTCGCGGAAGCAACCACGGCGCAAGCTGCCAGTCTCCATGAATCCAACGACGGCGGCGGTTGATGTCGGTGCTGTAACGCGACGGATACTCCTCATACAACTGCACATCGCTTAAGAGCCCCGCCCGCGCATAACACCCTTCCAGCAGATCATGGCTGAGAATGCGATTCTCTGGAAAGCGTGCTTTGAGGGCCCGCTCGAATGCATCAACGTCGTAAATCCCCTTGCCGATGAACGAGCCTTCACGGAACACGTCCTGATAGACGTCCGAAACCTCACGGGTATAAGGATCGACGCCCGGCTCGCTTCCGCATAGCCGCGCATACCGAGACCGGTCCTTGCTCGGGAGGCTTACGGCCACGCGTGGCTGCAGGATGCCGTATCCCTCAGTCACGCGCTGCTGGACCTCGTCATATTCCGGACGATTCAGAGGATGGGCCATCGCGCCCACGAACTGCTGGGCGGCATCGCGTGGCAGCTGCGTATCCGTATCAAGGGTGATGACATATTTGACGTTCGATAACACGTCCGTCTTGCCGACGATACGGGCAAAACGGTCTTGAGAGCCGCCTCGCAAAAACGAATTTAAATCACCCAGCTTTCCGCGCTTACGCTCGTACCCCATCCACATCTCCTCTTGAGCGTTCCAGCGCCGCGGTCGATGAAAAAGAAAAAACGTGTCCGCCTTTGCTCCTTTATACTTTTCGTTCAGCTCTTCAATTCTGTTTTGGGCCAACTGCAAAAGCTGTTCGTCCTCGGGGAGCGTCTCCTCGTCCGCATCTCGAAAATCCGTCAGCAGGCCGAAGTGAAGATTTTCGTCCCGATTCGCCAGGAATCTGACTTCAAGCGCCTCTACCTGGTGCTCGATATCCTGGGCGCTCAGGAGCATCGTCGGGACCACGACGAGCGTGCGTAACTCAGCCGGAATCCCTTGTGATAAATTCATTCGTGGCAAGTGATCCGGTGTCACGACTAACGTTGCCACCCAATTCACCAACGCGACGGCTAGATGACTGGCGCATACACCGGACACGACGCCGACCAGCAGGAGCAACCAGCCGGATACCCCTCCGGCATGCGCCTCTGCGACAAACCACCCGGCAACGATCGCAGTCAGAAGCAGGATGCCGCCTAGATAAATAGAAAGGGGAGAGCGCGCGGCTATACTGCGAAGGACATCGACCCTAGGGCGCCGGGGTTGCAGCGCCAGTTCAAGCTGTTCCAAACCCTTATCAATTAGATAGAACCCGACGTGGGCCGCACGGTTGGCACGCCCACCTTTTAAAACGGCGTCGTTCGCCAGTTGAATCGCCTTGTGCGCGACCTCGGCTTCGGATAACCGAGCGTTTTTGGCAATCTTCTCTACGACATGACGGTATTGATCTCGCGTGGCAAAATCCATCTTGCCGTAGACGCCGCCCATATCCTGACGCAAGGTACGTTCGACCACGCTCATGGTCTCGACAAACTCGCGCCAATCCATCGCTCCCAAAAATCGGAGACTGCCGATGCTGTTACTGATGGAGACCTGGTCCGCGGCCTGTTGTTGATTTTCCGACTGCACCAGCAGATCAATCGTCAATCCAGACTCGGACAATTGCTGCTCGATCCACGTTAGCGGCAAGGATAAAGCCGGGCTCTGTCCTTGTAACCGACGGGCAAACTCCGCGACAAACGAACTGCCCATGGGGGGGTTCGAACGGGCCATGTCTGCAATCACGAGGATCAAACTCTTCGCATCCTTCGCCGCGACTTCCAACATCTGGTCCGCCCAGTGGTCGGCAAGATTTCGGTCGATTCTGTTTGCGGCAATGCGAGCGCCCGCGCGGCGAAGATTCTCGATCAGGGCGAGACGTAGCATGATAGGGATAGCCCACAATTCGCCTAACTTCAGGAGGCTGACGGTCTGGTACGCGGCCACGACACTGCCGAGACTCTCTGGATCGACTCTTCCGTCGCCATGGGAGATTGTCTCAAGGGCAATGTCATACACGCGGGGAAGCCCGGCCGACGGCCCATTGAGCAGACGGGGAAGTTCCCGGCTATACACCTTAGGCAGATGTCTTTTAGCCATCCGGATCTGCTCTTCAATCAGATAGAAATTATCCAGTAGCCATTCTCCTGCTGGCGTAATCCGGCGATTCGCCTTGACGGCCTCTGCCAGAAGGTTGTGCACTCGAAGCAGAACCCGTTCGTTGTCGGCCAATCGCGGCAGCAGTTCGTCACGTACGCTCTGCGTACTCAATGTGTGCTGGCCTGCCAGGGTCTTGCCGTGCTGCTCCATTTGGTCCGCGCTGAAAAGTTCCGACCTCAGAGGCGGTAAATCGTCACCTGCGTACGATGGTCCCCCGCCATTGCTCCCAAAGCTTGAGAGAAAATGGAGCGTGTTTCCGAGGAAGGTTTTACGGCTCACCAGCACGCTTCGGCTCCCCTCTTAGATCGAAGGCCGCCTGTGTTTTTGGATTGTCTCATGGGGCCACGGCTCAGACCCGGCAGGCCCGCGGCGCGGCGGGTGCCACGGGACAAGGCGCTGTCCTGGCAGCGCCGGGGTGGGCGGGTGCAAAAGGCAAAACAAAGAGCAGAGAAACTATCCCCGGCGGCCTCAAAATAATCATCAGGCCCATGGGCGAGACGAACTCGTCCAGGGGCAAAGGAGTTTGTCCCACGGGACAAAAGCCTGTCTTGGCAGGCTTGGGGTGGGCGGGTGAAATGAAACTCCAGGGCGGGCGGGTGTAATAGGGCAAAGGAGTTTGTCCGAGGCACCCTTTGCCTTCCTGTACAAGGGGTCTCCAGGCTGGGGAGGGTGCAATGGCGAGTTCTGGGGTGGGCCGGGTGTAGTGGTCGAGCAAGCTCGGCTTGGCGGGCGGGTGCAATAGGACTGGGTGGTACCTTCCGATATAACCAAAGCAGCCATAGGACGAGCTTCACTACGGTGCTCCCAACTAAGGGTTTTTGCAAGGATAAAATGTTCCCTATTCAATTGAAAAACGTCTAGACTAGTATACCCGTTTGGCTCGTGGGAGAGCTCGGGCTCCGTATGAAGAAACTGTCCCTCCCAAACACAGCCGGGTGGGACTGAAATAGTCTCTATGGACTGCGTCGTGAAACGAAAAGGGTGAGTACCCAGGCTCAACGACTATTTCAGAAGGAGCGTGAACTAGAGGCTGCCCGACGGATCAGCGAAGCCCTGTTTCAGCACACACGTGTTGATAAACTCATCGAAAACGCTTTACACACGGCATTGGAGGTAGTGGGGGCGGAGGCCGGATCCCTGCTCCTTGCCAATTCAGAATCCCGACAATTAATCTTTCAATATTCTGTCGGAGTAAGACCGGTGGCGCCGGGCACGGCAATCTCCTGGGATTACGGCATTGTGGGGGCTGTGTTCCATTCGGGGGAACCCGCCGTCATTGAAAATGTGAAGGCCGACACCCGTCATTTCGCCGGCATAGATGATCTCACCGGCTACTCGACCCGCGACATGATCACGCTTCCGCTGAAACGATGGGAGGGCGAGCCTATTGGCGTCCTTACCGTACTGAATAAACGCAAAGGAAAGCTTGATAAAGACGACCTTTCCATCCTAACGATCATTTCATCCTTGACGGCGACCGCCATTGAGCAGGCCCGCCTCTATGAAGACGCGAAGCTCGCTGAAGTCGTGCGGCTGCTCGGCGATATCGGTCACGATGTAAGGAATATGTTGGCCCCTGTCATTATGGGAGCCGGGATCCTTCATGAAGAGCTGGATTCGCTTCTGAGCCGGGTGCCGACTCCCCACGATGAGAAAGCATCGGAACGATGCTACATGGTCCTCGGAATGCTGCGGAACGCTGCAAGGCGTATTCAGGATCGCGTCAAGGAAATAGGTGACTGCGTAAAGGGGCTGAGTTGTCCTCCACGCTTCGAGAAATGTCGTCTCATGACGGTGTCACAGAACGTCTTGGAGACCCTGCGCATGGTAGCGGAAGAAAAAAGCATCTCGTTGCGCTGCGAAGGACTTGACGCCTTGCCCGCAATCCTGGCCGATGAACAGCGTCTGTACAACGCCCTGTATAACTTGATCAACAACGCCATTTCAGAGGTGTCCCCCGGCGGCTCTATCACGATCCGCGGTCGTATCGCGACGGAAACGGACTTTATTGTCATTTCAGTGATCGATACCGGGCGGGGCATGCCGCCCGAGATCCGCGACAGCCTCTTTACGGGTCGCGCCATCAGTCGGAAACCCGGCGGGACGGGCCTCGGCACAAAGATCATAAAAGACGTGGTGGACGCGCACGGTGGTCAGATCTCAGTCGACAGCGTAGAAGGCGTCGGGACGTCATTTCATCTTCGCCTTCCGCTGCGTCCTCCTGTCCTCTCCCCGTAGATTCTCACACTACGTCGTGGTGTCCATCAGCGGGAACGTTATGGTAAATGTCGTCCCCTCCGGTTCATGGGTGTCAACCTGAATCTGTCCAGCGTGCTTTGTGACTATCCGATGGGCAATGGTGAGTCCAAGACCTGTCCCTTCTCCCTGCTTCTTTGTCGTAAAGAAGGGATCGAAAATTTTAGACACATGCGGAGCGGCAATGCCGGGCCCTGAGTCCCGAATTATGATTCTCACCATACCGTCTCCATCATTAATGTCGCTCGCAAGCTCCAGCGTCCCATTCCCCTTCATGGCCTGAATGGCATTGCTAATAATATTCACAAACACTTGACGTACCTCGAAAGGATTTGCCCAAATTTTGCGCGTCGCAGCAAGCCTTTTTTCCACTTGGAGGTTTTTGTCTGGTGGCACGGGCAATGTCAAGCCTAACGCATAATTCAACTGCTCGTTGACGTCCACCTCCACCCGCAGATCGCTCGCTTCAATTGCGCTCCGGCCGGTGAGATCCTTTATGATTCGGCCCATGCGCCTGGCTTCCTCTACGATAACTTTGGCATGTTCCTTCATGATGGCGGCATCATGTTCATCGATAATCGCCTCGCTTAGTCCTAACACGCTATAGAGGGGATTATTCAGCTCGTGGCCGAGACCGGAGGTAAGCAGGGCAATCCCCGCCAGTTTCTCAGCCTGAATGAGTTGGTCCTGGAGGCTGCTCTCTTCTGTGGTGTCCCGAAGCACAAGGCCCGTCAATTTCCCCTCATCCGAATGCCCCTCGACAGGAAAACAGGTGTAATGATATGTGCGCCGTCCAAACTTGATCTCCTTGCGGTGATGCCTCTCGCTCATGTTTTTTTGAGGAGCAAGCGGGTCTCGAAGCGGCACGTCCGTCCCATAATCCGCAGCAAGGACAGGTTGCTGCTGCCTGCTTTTTGCATAGCTTCCGAGTTCGCTGCGCAATTCCTCCCGGGTGGACACATCGACCTTGAGCAGGTCGAACAGCGGACGGTGTTTCACATCAGATGGATACAGGTTAAACACCTTGTACGAGGCTCTATTGATGTATTGAACTTGCGCATCCTGATTGAGAATGACAATGGGATCCGGCACGCTATCGAGGATCATTTGGACATATTCTTTGAGAGAGCTGATCTGCTCCTCTGCCCGCTTGCGCTCCATAAATTGACCGATCTGGCTACCAATGGCGGCGAGCATCTGTAGTAGGCCGTCGTCTGGCTCCTGGATTTTTCGACTGAAGAACTCCATGACCCCCAGCACCAAGCCTGCCCTTCGAATCGGGAAACAGAGCGCTCCGTGAAGGCCTTCTCTCGCGGCAATCGGCGCACGTGGGAAGTTGGCATCCTGCAGTACGTCGGTGATCCAGGATGGCTCCCCACTGGCCCAGACCCGACCGGGCAGTCCGAGTCCCCGAGTAAAGACGGTCTGCTTGCTGAATTCTGTAAACTTCGCAACGTTGACCGACGGAGAATGCCAGACATCGCTGCAGCGGATAACATCGCCCTCCTGGTCGACACGCCAAAAAGCGCCCATTTCCCATCCCAGGCTTTCGCAGATCGCCTGTAGGATTTTCGGGGCCACTTCCCCAAGCGTGGGAGACTCAGCCAAAAATCGAGTCACCGCATGCTCAGCGGTCATGCGTCGTTCGAGTTGTTTGCGGAGGGTGATATCGCGAACGATCCCCGTGAAGCCTCGACGTTCTGATGTCGTCCAGGTTGAAAGCGAAAGCTCTAAGGGGAACTCCCTCCCGTCTTTCTTTAGTCCGGTTAATTCAACCACTTTTCCGAGCAGCCGGGACTCGCCCTGCGCGACCACTCGCTTCATTCCCTCCTGATGAGCTTTGCGCAGTCGTTCCGGCATAAGAAGCGTAAGCGATCGTCCACGCGCCTGTGCCATCGAGTATCCAAAGATCTTCTCGGCAGCGGGATTCCAGTAGATGATATCTCCATTCTCGTCGGCCGATATGATGCCGTCGCTGGCCGTTTCGGCGACAGCCCGGAAAGGCTCGTCTGCCTCCAGGTTGTGCGCGTGAGGGGAAAGTTCTGACGCGCCGACCTCTTTAACCTCGCGCTTCAGGAACCTCGCCCTAACGTATTCGCCGACCCCGAGCAGTAACGCTATGATCACTGAGACGGAAAGCAGCCATCCCAGGAAGTGTTGCGTCGGATCAACCAGCATAGATACTATGCTCGCGCCGACGATCGCTGCGAGGAAATACAACCCAAGCGATCCGAGTCGGACTTCGTTAACAGCACGACGTTCGTTGGTGTCTTTGATATTTCCCCCTCCGTAGAAGTGGAAATCGAGTCTGAGAAACTAAAAAAAGAAGTCTGATCGGAAGATCAGCGAGGCAGAACATAGCACAGAAGTCCGTGGGCGGGAAGGACGAAGACGACCGACTCTCGGAGCCGATCGCAGAGGAAGGATGATATTCTACGGCGTCTTCGATTGCGGAGGGAAGATCGGTAAACGGATTTCAAACGTGGTGCCGACCCCGATCGCGCTCTCGACCGTAATCGTACCGCCATGCGCTTCCACAGCATCCTTTACGATTCTCGTGCCCAGCCCAATGCCTCCGGGCTTACGGCTGATGGCGCAACCCGTAAAAAGACTGTCCCGAACCTCCGGCGGCATGCCCCTTCCCGTGTCGCTGACCGAAAGGACGATTCTTGCTGCAGCTGCGCGCCCGCGCACCGTAATGGAACCACCGCTCTTAACTTCCGGGATGGCATTATTAACCAGGTTATATAATGCATTGTACAGCCGGCGCTCGTCGCCGATGATAGGCGGCAAGTCCTCTAGGCCATCGGCGCGAAGGACGATGTTGTTCTGTGCGGCCAACATACCTAGTGTGGTCATTACCCCTTCCACGATAGATGATAGTCGGCACGGAGCGAATTGGGGTTCTGAGCTTATCCCTTTCACGCACTCGGCCATCTGATGAACGCGCTCCTGGAGCCTGCGGGAAGAACCGCGAATGATCTCAATCACATGGTTGCATTGGTCGCGCGTCGCCTGTTTCTGCTCTTGCTGCGAGAGGCCACACATCTCGTCAATTCCGTCTTGCAGTAACCCTAGTCCCATGAGGACTGGATCGAGCATGTTTTTCATGTCGTGACCAATGTCGCCCAGCAGACATAACATCTCCCCACGCTTGGCCTCTTCCGCTAACCGCGTCTGCTCGATCGCGGTTGACGTCAGCGCGGATAAGATAGTCAGGATGGCAAGATCATCCTCCGTGAAGCGGTGGTTACGCTTGTTCAGGACATTCAGCACGCCGATGGGTTTGCCTCCCCATCGCTTAAGAGGCAACGTAATCATATCGCGCGTCGTATATCCCACCTCCAAGTCAATCCCGGGAAAATGACGGCCGTCACGCTTGACATCGGGGATAATTTCCGCCTTTGCCGAATGAAAGACAGCCCCCGCAATACCGTAATCCCACGAAATTCTTGTGCCGGCAGGGACGGGACTCTTTCCAATCGAATGATGGAAGACCAATTGGCGCAACTCCGGATCGGCCAACAGCACGGAACCGGCCTCAGCCTGGACCACATCAAGGGCTGTCCGTAGGGCTTGCTCGACTAATTCGTCAAGGCGGGTTTGCTCAAACAGTACCTCACTCAATAGGCGTGCGGCGTCCAACTCACGCTCGCGCTGGCGAAGCCGCTGGAAGAGGCTGTGGGCAGATCCGTCAGTCGAGTGGGTTCCCTCAGTATCACCTGTTCCGATGCTTGCAAATCCCGTCATCAAGTTGCCTGCTATATCGGGTTCCATATTGTACATAGTGGCCTCCTTGCCGGGTGTCCCTATGATGGTTCTAGGCAAAATGTGGGCCGGTGTTAAGAGGTTGATAAATTGTGACTATTCCGCGGCGAGAAAAGAACCAGACTATCTGTTTAGATACGAAGTGTATTTATTCGGACCCCTTCGCAGCCGGCGCTAAGGGGAAAGAAATCTGTCCCACGGGACAAGGCGCTGTCTTGGCAGCGCCGGGGCGGGTGGGTGAAATAGGATTTCAGGGCTGGGGGGTGCAATGGGGAAAAGAAATCTGTCCCGCGGGATTTCAAAAGCCTGGGGTGCCATGGGCGAAAAGAATCTGTCTCGGCAGATTTCAGGGCTGGGTGGGTGCAATGGGAAAAGGAATTGTGCCACGGGCAAAAAGCGCTGTCTTGGCGCGGTCGGCGATGCCCCGGCATGCCGGGGGAAGGGTGGGTGAAATAAGATTTCGGGCAACATGGGAAGAAGAGCCTGTTCAGGTTCGGGGTGCTCAGGGGAAAAGAGGTCTGTCCCGTCGGGGAAGCTCAGGGCGATGTCAGGTGCCAGGGGCAAAGAAGCTTGTCAGGTTGGCGAGCTTCAGGGGAACGGGTCTGTGCCGGGTGCCAGGGGCAAAGAAGCTTGTCTTGGCAAGCTTCAGGGCGGGTTGGGTGCCAGGGGCAAAGAAGCTTGTCTTGGCAAGCTTCAGGGCGGGTTGGGTGTAATGGCACTAAGACAGGAGATAGGAAGGCACACATGGAAGGTGGTGCCGGCGCCCTCCTTACTTTCGACCCAGATCGTACCTGCGTGGGCGTCGATGACGTCCTTCACAATCTTCGTGCCGAGCCCCGTTCCGCCGGCCTTGCGGCTGATGGCTCGCGCGGAAAACAGGCTTTCGCGGACTTCACAGGACATGCCTCGACCGGTGTCCGCCACAGTGAGGTGTATGTGTTTACCGTCCGGTTCCAATTTTCCACTCACCGTGATTGAGCCGCCGGCAGAGACTTCGGGGATCGCGTTGTTCACCAAATTATAGAGAGCGTTGAACAGGCGGCGTTCGTCTGCGAGGATTAGAGGCAACGTTGCAGTTTCTTTCACGTTCAGCGTGACCCCTCTTTCCTCAGCCACCACCCGAAGGGTCTTGACGACGCTGTCCGCGACCATCATGACATTGCAGGAGGCAAAGTTCGGCAAACTGCTGAGCCCCTTGACACAGTCGGCAATTTCTCGAACACGGTCTCGCGTCCGCTCAGCGCCGTCCTGGAGCATGCGGATCACGTCGTCGCAAATTTCGCGATGCTTGTCGGCTTTTCCGTCCTCAACGACGTCAAGCATTTCGAAGACCTCCGCAAGCTCATCTTTGAGGATCTGGCTTCCCATCACAATCGGTGTCAGGAGGTTTTTTAAGTCGTGACCCAGATCGCCGAGCCGGTGTACCACTTCTGCCAGCTTGGCTTCCTCGAACAGGCGCGCCTGTTGAATGGCGATTGCAGTAAACGCGGAAATGATCGTGAGCAAACGAACATCCTTTGTATCCAAGGTCCCGTTTCGCTTGTTGAGAACGTTCATGACTCCGATTGGATCGCCTTCCCATTGTTTCAGCGGAAGCGTGATCATGTCACGCGTGACGAACCCGGTCTTGACCTCGCCGAAATGCTGTTTCGTTTTCTTGACGTCGGCGATAATTGCCGGCTCTCCTGATTGAAAGACGCTGCCGGCGATGCCCTTGTCCCACGGAATGGCCGTTCCGCGCGGCACCGTCGCTCCTACGGAGTAGTGGAAGATGAGCTGCTTGGAATCTGCATCCGCGAGCAGCACGGAGCCCGCTTCCGCGTCCACCTCCTGAAGGGCGCTCCGCAACGCGGCTTCTACGAGATCATCGAGCTTCGTCTTTTGGAACAGTATCTGACACAGGCGGCGGACTGCCTCCAACTCGTCCCTGAGGCGGCTTATCTCATCCTGGGCGCCGTCCGAATCAGCCATTGAACATTCCTGGTTTGACCGGTCAGTGTACTTTTTGCCTGTTAAAATAACAATACCGATGAGAATAACAGACTCAGTTGCATTAGGCACACCTACTAGGGGCGGTTTCCTCGTGGGGATTTTTTGTCACTGATGAAGAGTCATAGCCAGATCCGAGCGGTGGTTGAAGATGAGGCCGGGTCGATGCTGCAGAGGGACCATCGACACCGATCGCAGCCGTGAGATTATCGTTTCATGCGTCACATATTAGTTTACGTCTGATGACGTTACGGATTGTCCGGATTCTTGACCGATGGGACGATGAAGGATTGTCCGACTTGGATGTCATCCGTTGCCAAGCCGTTCAGTTCTTTCAGGTAAGCCGACGAGACCTTATATTTCTGGGCAAGCGATTTCAGCGAGTCACCTGGCTTGATGATGATCGTGCGAGTCGGAGGCTTAACAGGGATATCCTCCGGCGCGGCAGGAATGTCCTTCGGCACCGATGTTTGTTTCCGTTTTCGAGCGGGAAGAGTGGCGGGCACCTGCGGCTGAGGCTTCTCCTGTGCCTGCAGCTGAGCCTCAACTAACGATCCCTGTACCTTCTCGATGCTTACCTGAAGACCAGCGAGGACCTCATTCTGTTTGTTCAGAGCCGCCTCGATTGACTGAAACCGCGTATCCCGCCCAGCCTCCGTCAGAGCCTGTTTTAACCTCTCCAGCTCCCCCATGTGCTCGGTGAGTATTTTCATTGTCTTGGCGAATTGGATGAGATCCTCTCTTACTCGCGCATGTTCCTCGGTCAATTGACGG
This sequence comes from Nitrospirota bacterium, assembly GCA_963788195.1. Classification (GTDB taxonomy): domain Bacteria; phylum Nitrospirota; class Nitrospiria; order Nitrospirales; family NS-4; genus NS-11. Next base: position 367,210 of record CAWBGA010000013.1, on the reverse strand, counting down.
ACGTTCGCCGCTATCTGGGTTGTTTGTTGGGATGTCAATTGCGTCCGCTCGTCTTTCACGCGGGTCAGTTCGTCACGCTGCAGTTCAACACGCCGGAGGGCCTCTGAAAGTTTGACATCCACTGCCGCCCTGGTCACCATGGCCGTATTGAGCTCGCGCTGCACCGCGTCAAAGTCGCGTCGCAAGTCAGAGATTGTCTGCTGATCCTTCAGTGCTTGATTCTTGTAAACAGACTGCATCATTTTGAAATCTTTGACTGTGGGGTCTGAGCTCGCGCAGGCGGGAAGTAACAGCGATATACTCAATAAAGATATCAACGGCGAGGCAGTTTTCATAGTGCTAGGTATGTCTGCGCGCCTTTGGTATTTTGTTTTGGTGTCGGTCAAGACCCTTACAACTTAGCTGCCTTTCCGCGGAACGCCTGGCAAATGATGCCTTCAGGCCAACTTTGCAAGCCGTTCTTCGGGCCGCAGCATTGAACGCGTCATTATTTAGAATCGCCTGAAGTTTGTTGACCGGAGAAAACCCAGAAAATTTGAGCATATGTCAGGAAAACCCTGACTTCATCGAGCCTTCTCGGCCAAAGACAGCACAATACTCACATCCTTGAGACGCAATGAAGCGCTAAAAGTTTCACCGGATTCCTGCTGGAGAGATGCCCTACCCGAAATTTGGGACAGGAACAAAAGGTCGCTGCGATTATGTTAGCCTTTTAATGACGTCCGCTTCGCCATAGCTTTATCGACCACGTCCAAGAGCTTCTCATTGAGAATGGGTTTCGGAACGTAATCCAACACTCCCTGTTTCATCAAACCCACGGCCATCTCCGTGTCAGGAAATCCGGTGATAACAACGATGGGAACAGAAGGGAACTCCTTTTGAAAGAAGGCAATCGCTTCAATGCCATTCACCTTGGGCATCCGGATATCGCAGAGAATGACATCGACCATAAGCGGATTATCGTTCGCTCGAATGATCTTTTCGCCCTCTTCCCCGTTTTCCGCTTCTTCGACATCATAGCCGGCTTTCGTCAGGCACATACGGACCAGTTTACGAATATTTTCCTCATCGTCAACCACAAGCACCCGGCCCTTGCCGGGGCTGTCCTTGGTATGCATTCCCCACGTCATAAGAGCCTCTTTTCCTTGTTACGCCAAAACGGAAATGGCAGTGTTTGGGAAAGTTTTAAGGGAAAATTACATCAATGTCAATATTTTGAAATATTCCAGTCTTCGCCTCATCGGTTGACAGAGCAGCAGTCTCAATGAGAAGGTGTCTTTCTCGCTGCCTCGATTCTCGGAGATGACACAGGCATGAAAACGAGCCTTCACAAATACGGACCCGCAGTGTTTCTCCTGCTTATTGCGACGTCCCCATGTCTCGCGGTGGACGTGGATCAACTCGAGGACTTGACCGGCGGCGCGGTCTCAGTCGTCTCGTTCAAGCAACACGATAACTTCTCGAATGAATACGCGTATTCCGTGAAAGTCATTAACCAGACCGGCGCGCCCATTGTGGCGGGAACCTTGGTGCTCGTGCTTTTCGAGGCGTTGGATCAGGCCGGAAAAAACGCTCTAGGAAACCTTGAGGTCCTCAATCATGACGGCGATATGGGGGGCAAACCCTACTTCGTCGTGCCCATCGGCGGATTACCGGAACTTCCAGTCGTACCGCGAAAGTCAGCCGGTTGTCGTCCGCCTTCGATCCCCGGATTACGTGATTTTTTTCCCGCCTTCATTTCGAGTCCGTGGACTTCGGCGAATGGCAACACAAAATCTGGAGACACTCATCCTGCAGTTGAAGACGAAGGGCGTGCTCTCCGAGGAAGAAGCCCAGGAAGCGCTGCGCCCGCGACCGCAATGAGCTGAGAAGAAACCTTAGAAATGTCCCGGATTGCAGTTAATGACTGATCCGGCGTCCCCTACTCTGAAATCCCGCACTCGGCGCCGTTCCGTCTAGTTCTCCGACGGCACCGACCAGCCATCCCACATTTCCCAGTGCTCCTGCACCCACCGGAAGCACCGTGGGGTTGGCACATCCGTTCGCTCCAATGGCGGCAGGAGTGGACGCGGGAAAGGAGGCCACGCCGTATGAGTAGCGGACAGGACCGGCGGGGGTGAACCCGATGTCAGTAAAAGTTCCGATATACGTCCCTGCGGCCGGAGGAGACGCACATAGGAAGGCCGTCGTGGCTTGAGCGGCAGCGGGCCACGGTGTCCGCGCACCGCCGGGCGGCGGCACTGCAAGAGGCGCTGGGGTAATGGCTGGGGCGCATCCCATCTCAGCAGTAATAGTGGTCATCCCGATCTTTATCGCCTGGACATTCGTCTGCGCCTCGGCGGTCTTGGCTTTCAATTGATACTGCAGAAAATTCGGGATCGCGATCCCCGCCAGAATCCCGATGATCGCGACCACAATCATCAGTTCAATCAAGGTAAATCCGGTTTGTTTTGTGATGCGAGTTGACATGCTGCCTCTCCTTTAAACGCGGCCTAGCTCATGCTCATACTTATATCAAGAATCTCCACATTTCAGCACAGTCTCCAACCTGCGCATCGGGCGGTACCTTCGGTAGCCCCTCTGACCGATTATGGAAGAGGCTTGACGGTGTGTTCGACCTGGGAAGCCGTTTCTTGAAGAGTGACCCCGGTCGGGGTGATCGCTTTCACGAGGACACGTTGATTGATGGTCTCGCCGGCCTTGACGATATGCAGATCCTTCCCTCTGGAGAGGAATGCCTCATCCATCCCGGCCCGGGTCAGATAGCCAAGATAGCGATATTGCGACAGTTCCTGGCGTCCAGCCTGCCTTGCCAACTCTTCAGGCTGGGCCCGGGCGGAGCAGCCGGAGTGCGTGGAGCGGCCGGAATGACGGGCGGGATGGCCATCGCTTCCGGGGGAGGCGTTGGAGAAACGGTTGGAGACTCTGGAGCGGGCGGAGTATCCGGGGACCGCCGGCGACAGCTCCTGCCGTGGGATCTCACGTTTTTTTGGAGGGGGCGCAGGGGCGGAGATCTCTCGTTCCATCTTAAGGGGCCTAAAGACATTCTTGGGCGCCATGAAGGAATTGTCGGCCTTCTGCCGCTGAGCCATCAGAAGCGCGAGGTCGATTCGCTTTGCGGCATTGCCCTGTCCTCGGGTTCCCTCCGCGCCGGACTGACCTGAGATGAATTTTAAAGGAACCCGCTGCGGCTCATTCGTGTTCATGAGAAGCCACGCCCCAAGGCCCGCCCAAATGACGAGCAGAAGCAGAAGAGCCATCCCTTTGGCACGCGTGGTCATATACTACACCCGCCCAGCCCCGAGGCTGCCAAGACAGCCTCTTTTCCCGGGCACCCGCCACTCCACCCACCCTCCCCGGACGCGTCGGGACGCGTCCTTTTCCCGTGGCCCTCGGTGCCAGGACATGTCTTTATGCCCATGGGATAACCTCGGCCTGCTCCTGATCGGCAGAAGCCTTCCTTACATTTTGCTCGCGACCCTTTCCCGCAGGCAGTGATCCAGCGGTTTGCCGGATGTAGGTCGAGATTTGCAATGTGAAAGTCATCATCTCCCTGCGCTTTATGTCTTTCTCGCTGAGCGCAGACTGCCCGACGTCCAGATCTTCGATGAACAGCAGGCGGTCGGAGGATTCCAAGTGGTAAATGAATCGGCGAAGATCTTCGTAACGGCCGGTAACGGGTCCCTTAAAAGTCACTTTCACGGCAGGCATCTGGTCACTTTTCTCGATGGTGTACGACAACCCTGCGAGCGTCACATTGTTTCGTTTAGCCTCCTCGCTCATGGCCAGGGGAAGTTGCGAGAAATCTCTTGAGGACGGCAGCAGGGCAAGTAATTGAGCGAGGTCCTTGATGGTCTGCTTCGCCTCAAGACGCTGTGCCAGGTGCTGCCTGGCCACCGCCCAGTCGGTATCGAGCTGCGCCTGTCGTTGCTGAAGGGGCTGCAGAACCAACAGATGTACTGCGAGCCACGCGCCGCAGAATAAGATGGCCACTAGTCCTGAGGGAAAGAGTCCCGCATAGGGCGATGTCATTATTTCTCGCATGTCCGGCATCAAACGCCCTGCGTGGTTGCCTTATAGTGCACTGTCAACCCGAATTCCACGAAACCGCTGTCCAAGGTTCGATGTTGACCGAGTACGGCCTGCTGAAATGCCGGATGGTCTTCAAGGCCGATGATTAAGGCAGTGAGCTCTTTTAAGCCGCTCGCGGTACCCCCCATGACAATGGAGGAGGCTTTCACGTCCACCTTGATGTTCTGGATGGCGATCCCCTCAGGGACCGCTGCTTCAAGGTCACGAAGAAAATGCGTCCAAGAAAAGGCACGCCTCGCGATCAATTGGTTGGCGAACGCTACATCCCGCGGGAGTCTCTGAAGAACTGCGTCCGACACGTCCAGCATGTTCGCCTTGGCATGAGCCTGAAGCTGCTGGTCTTGCTCCCGAACCCTTGCGGTCGCCTGCTCCACCATTCGGCCCTGCTCACGAATGATTTCAGCTTGTCGCCAATCCCAGGCGATGAGAGCAATGAACAGCAATGACAGGAGGCCAAGTCCGACATGCATCACCGCGACATGACGGCCGGGGTGCGTGCTGAGATTGATGCGAAACGGACGGATATTCACGACCCGAAAACTCCGGCGGCGGCGGCCAGCATCCCTGCATGATCGGGATCATCGCCGGACAGCCGCCTTTTCGGCGGTATCTCGTTCCAGTCGGGCCGGATGACCTCCAGCCCAAGCTCCGTGCCGAGGAGATTTTCCAATTCGACGCCGGCGCTTGCAGCCACCAGAATGAGCCTGCGAATCTCGCCGATGCCGAGTCGTTCGCGGCAGTACGCAAGCGAGTCCTGGAGGTCTTGCAGGACCGCACCGGAAGTCGAGCGCGCTTGAATCTTGGTTCTAATAAAGACGGGACGTTGATCGCGTAAAATGATCAGGCTAAAGCCGCCGTCTAGAAGGCCTAACCAAGCGACGGTTTGTTGCGGAGGCACAAGAGACATGCTCAGGTTGCACAGACGAAAGCCGGCAATGTCGATATCTACGGCGAGCAACCCGGCTGCGCGACAGACCGCTTCGTACTGCTCGAGCACCGTCTGCCGGATAACGACGGCCAACACCGTCTTCGGTCCGACCATCTGGGACACAACGCGGCTGCCCGCTATCGGAAATGCCTCCTTGTCCAGTCGCCAGCGGATGAGCGCATCCCGTTCAATTCTTCGCGGCGGAACCTGTTCTAGTTCGAGCAGCCGACTCCGGACGCACAGATCCGACAGAATCAGAACGATAGGCCGGAGCGACCACCGCTTGGAGGCAGCCGGCGACCAGAGGGCGCACCCTTTCCAGCAGGAGCGTCTCGTCGGTGATATTCCGTTCCTCCTGAGAGGGCCGCAGCAAACCGGAGGGAAGGTCAATCTGCTGTGCGTGATGCCGCGAGCCTCCCCACCAGCGCCTGGAGACGTCCACCCACGCAGCATGGGTGGGGCCGAGCTTTAAGGCGCATCGGGGATGTGCAAATTTCATCGTCTCGACTGTTCGATAAACGTCACGCGGTTAATCTCCTTTAAGGAGGTTGCGCCCGACCACACTTTCTCCAGGGCCGCCTCTCGCAAGCTGGTCATCCCTTCCGCCACTACAAGCTTGCGAATCTCCGACGGCGGTTTTTTGTCCAGGATCATCTCCTTCACCGGGTGGGTCAGGTCCAGGAACTCTGTAATGCATTGACGGCCGTGAAAGCCGGTGTTGTGACACTCGGGGCAGCCACGAGGTTCATATACCGGCACATCCTTAAACTGCGTGTAGTCCAGCCCGGACTCTTGAGCCAGCGCCTGATCCAGCGCAGCTTCCTCCCGGCAGTTCATGCAAAGCGTACGGACTAACCGCTGCGCCAGGATGCAGTTCAGCGAGGACACGAAGTTGTAGGGTTCAATACCCATGTTCACGAATCGGCCGATGACGTCGAACGCGTTATTGGCATGGACGGTCGTAAAGACCAGATGTCCCGTGAGCGCGGACTGGATCGCGATCTGCGCGGTCTCCGCATCCCTGATCTCACCGACCATGATCTTGTCCGGGTCATGCCGCAGGATGGACCGCAGCCCTCGCGCGAACGTCAGGCCCTTTTTTTCATTCACCGGAATCTGCACCACCCCGCAAAGCTGGTATTCCACGGGGTCTTCGATCGTGATGATCTTATCGTCCGCAATGTTGATTTCGCTGATCGCGGCATAGAGCGTCGTGGTCTTCCCACTGCCGGTGGGGCCGGTCACCAGGACCATGCCGTACGGCTCCGTGATCGAGCGACGAAACTTCCGCAGGTCCTCGCGGTTAAACCCGAGGCTATCGAGTCGGAGCGCCGTCACCCCCGCCGTGATCGCCTCGCGATCAAGAATGCGGATCACCACGGACTCGCCATACGCGCTGGGCAGGATGGACACGCGAAAGTCCACCGTCTTGTGATCCATGCGCATGCGGAACCGGCCGTCTTGCGGGACCCGCCGCTCCGCGATGTCCAGTTCCGACATGACTTTGAGCCGCGAGATCAGCGGCGCGTGCAGCTTGGCATCCAGGGGTTCCATGGCGGGCGTCAGGATGCCATCCAAGCGCAGTCGCACCTGCACCGCCTCATCGCTCGCCTCGATATGGATGTCGCTCGCCCGTTTCTGGAGCGCGCTCAAGATTATGGTGTCCAACAATTTGACCACCGGACTTTGATCCTTGGTGATCGTCTCGACCGACAGCACCTCTTCCCCGCGGTCGTCCTCTTTGACCAGGACCGACCGGTATTCCGCTTCGAGTTCCTTGAGCGCTTGGTTTGAGCCTTCGCTTCGGGACAGCGCCTTGAGGATTGCAGATCGGGTGCTGATGACGATCGTGAAAGGCCGGCCCAAAAGGATCTCCAATTCATCCAGGGCCGGCAGGTCATGCGGATCGGCAATCGCCAGTCGCAGGACTCCGTCCTGCTCACGTAGGGGAACAAATGGATGCCGGTGCATCAACTCCACGGGGATGGTTTGGTAGTACTGCTGGTTCACCCGATAGTCTTTGAGTGGATCATAGACCAGCCCACATTGCTCGGCGAGCACCGTCGCCAATTCTTCCTCACGAAGCAAGCCTTGATCGATCAGCACCTGAGAAAGCGACACCCGGCCCCCGTTCATCTTGCCCATAACGCCGTCGAGCTGCTCGCGGGAGAGCAGACCTTTCTCGAGCAGAAGATCTGCCAGAGCTTTACGTGAAAAGGTAATCGGCGGTTGTCCCATCGTTGTTACTGCACCGTGCCGGCCATCTCGAAAATAGGCAGATACATGACAATGACGATGCCTCCGACAATCACACCCATGACCAAGAGAAGGGCCGGCTCGATCCAAGTGGTGAGCTGGCTCAGGCGCTGGTCCAGTTCGTTTTCGTGAAACTCCGCGATATCGCGGAGCATCATATCCAGCGAGCCTGTCTCCTCCCCTACCGCGATCATCTCCACCGCCATGTGCGGCAAAATCCCCGTTTGTTGCAAGGCGGCCGCAAGCCGGACGCCTCCGCGGACCTGTTCGATCGTGCCCTTGAGGCCTGCCGCGAGGAACCGATTCGATTCGCCCTCAGCGATGATCCGAAGGGCCTCCAGCAACGGAATGCCCCCCGCGAAGATCGTGGCCAAGGTGCGCGTAAGCTGGATCGTATGATGTTTTACGAGAAGATCGCCGACAAGCGGCAGCCTGAGAGCAACGCGGTCCCACACCTCTCGCCCTGCATTTGTGCGAAGCCACAGGCGGCCGGCCAGGATCACCCCTAGTAGCCCCAAGCCGAAGGTCACCAGATGCGCCTGAAGGACATTGACCGCCGACATCAATGCCAGCGTCGGAGCAGGCAGGTTCTTGGCATCGCCATAGATGGTAGAAAATGTCGGCAGTACGTAGGTGAGCAAGAACCCGACGACGGCGATCCCCGTCAGAACAAGGAATGCAGGGTAGGCCATCGCCTTGCTGATCTTCTGCTTCAGGCCGATCATCAACTTTAGATAGCCGATATAGCGCTGGAGGACCTCGGACAGATTCCCCGAATATTCGCCGGCCTTGATGGTAGCGACATACAGTTCGGGGAAAAGCTGCGGGTGTTGCGCCAGCGCGCCGGAGAGCGACACACCGTTGCGAATGTCCTGACGGATCGTCTGGAGAACAGACAGAAAAACAGGCCGGCGCGTGCGTTCGATCAACAAATCCCACGCGCGAAGGATCGGGAGGCCGGCTTTCACTAACGCAAGGAATTCCTGATTGAACACCAAAAATTCCTGTCGGCTGATGCCCTGTCGCACCCGGAAATTGAAGCCAGGGACGGCTAACCAGCTTCCTCGCGAGCGCAGCCGGAAAACGAAGCAGCCCTGTCCTTCGAGTTGCGCGCGAACCGTCTGCTCGTTCGCGCCTTCCATGCTGCCCTCGAAGGTAGTCCCATCCGCCCGCGCCGCTTTATAGAGGTAGACCGACATGTCGCTCAGGGAGGTGGGTCTGGAAGACGCAGTTTCTGCCCGGGGATGATCAAGTCGCTCTTGAGCCCGTTCACCGTTATGAGGTCGTCGAGCGAGATGCCGTAGCGACGGGCCAGGACCCACAACGAGTCGCCCCGGCGCACGATTACACTTTTCGAAAACAGAGCGGAAGGATCGCTGTAGGCGGCAGCTGGAATCACGATCGCTGATGGCCGGAAAGCAGGCGGAATGTTCTCCGCGGGTTTGAGCACGGGCCGGCGCAATGCCTCCTGGATGGCGGCCTTCAGCTCGGCCATTTCATTGACTTGACGCGCGATCAAGTCATCCATCGTCTGCAGTCGAGCCCGCTCGGTTTGAGCATCTGCCACCTGCTGGTTCAACCGGCTGATCTCTGTCAGTTGTGCTTGTAGTTGCGCTTGCAATGACACGTGCTCCTCGCGCGCGTTTTGAGTCACTCGCTGCCGCTCGGCCGTGGCACGCGACAGTTCCTCGCGCTGTAATTCCACGATATGGCGCGCCTCGAGTAATCTCCGCTCCGCATTGAGCATATCGCCCTCAAGCCGCGCCTTGACCGTACGTGCCTCTCCGAGATCTCGTTGCAGCGCCTGCCACTGCGCCTCAAGGTCGGTAATAGTCCGCTGGGCCTGTCGCACCTCCGCCTGAAGTGCCTGCGTCATCAACTGATAGTCTTTGATGGTTGGCCCCGATGCAGCACATCCCGTCATCAAACAAGACCGGAAGCAGCCACAGTGACACGGACTATGCGTTACCATTCGTTGTATGGTGTCCCGGTTGACGCCACCAGGTCTGATCCTGAATGGACGTCGAAAATCCCGCCCTCGGTAGTTTCAATGATCTCCTGCCAGGTGCTGTTGGATGACGTGATCGGATCGACCGGAACCGCGCGAAGATATCCGGATTTGACCAAGTCGTTCAGGCTGGGTGGATATTTACCCTGGTCGCCCCGATATTGATCCAGCACATCACGGATTGTGAAGAGATCGTGTCGGAGCACCGCTTCGCGGGCCTTGATCACAGCTCCGCGATAGGAGGGGATCGCCAGGGTCACAAGGATGCCGATGATGACAATGATCGTCATCAGTTCGAGAAGCGTGAATCCCCCTTGCCTCTGGATGTTCATTTCCTACCAGTCTTTATATTTGCTGCCGTCAAGCGCGACGTCCGCGCTTACGGAGGACAGGTCATAGATGTCCTCCCCGCACCATGAAGAGGCATCGGGCGCGTCCGAGTAGCACCGCAACTTCCAATCGGTCTTCTTGGTCATGGGATCGACGGGGAGCTTGCGCAGATATCGCCGCACCGTGGCCCCTTTCACCGCCGCCTGATCTCCGGTGAGGTCCACTTTCAACAGGACATCCAAGGATTTCGGATATCCCGACACCCCGCTGACTTCCTCGCACGTGATCTTATTTTTGGTGCAGAGTGTGCCGACCTTACGGTCCCACTCGAACTTAAAGATGTCGATTGCCGCCCGGATCATGCGAAGTTCCTGGCGGAGCTCAATTTCTCTGGTGCGCTTGCCCACCATCTTGCTGATTGGCATGGCGGCCGACGCCACGACCATGATGATCGTGATCGTGATCAAAAGCTCCAGTAAAGTTATCCCCGACTCAGACTTCACCGCACCCTCACAACACCCTGGCTGCTTCCTGCCGACAGCGCCGTCTTCCCGGCGTCCATGAGCGTCGGCGCCTCAAGCCCGAGCAGTGAAACCCCTGGGGCTTTGCCGAGAAACGTCAAGCTGGCAAGCACGCCGCTACCGCTGGCACCCCGATCACCTTCCCCGCGTCTCAGCTGAATGGCCACCGTCCCCGTAACCGGATTCGCGTCGACGCTCATCGTCGCGGTCCCCCCTTGCTTCAGGAACTCGCCTTGCTGCGCCTCGCGAAATTCCAGGACTTTAGGATCGTAGGTCATGGTAAAGCCCGATTCGAGAAGGCCTTCAACGTTGTCCACGAGCACGTCTACAGTCGTTTGCTGTCCCAGGATGCCGATCGCATCCGGGGGACGGACACTGAGCATCACCGGTTTGAGGGGCGCGCCGGTAGCGGGCCTCGTTGGCGGCTTGATGGAGGCGAAGGCGGGTGAGCCCTCTGCGACAGCCGCGGTCTCCGTGAAGAGCGGCTTTAGCGCATAGGTTTCCTCTGTGCCCGACCAGAAAGCCTGGTCCTCGGCGTTGGGCATCTCGAGACTGCGGACGATGTGCGGCGTGATTGTCAGAAGGACATCCGTCCTGACCACGTCCTTGGTCTCAACCTTGAAGACCCAACCGAGCGCCGGGATATCCCCGAGCCCCGGTACTTTCTGAACCGTGGTGCGGTCCTCGTCCTGAATCAGTCCCCCGAGCACGACGCTCTCGCCGTCTTTCAGCGTGAGGGTTGTTTCGGCCGTGCGCGTTCCAAATCTGAATTGTTGGATGAGGGGGTTTTCTTGCAACGTGACGCGATCACCGAGCCTGGTGACTTCGATTTGCAGCTTGATGCTCACCTGAAAATTGAGATGCAGGGTGGGCTCGATCGAGAGCTTGACTCCGGTGTCCTTAAACTCAATCGAGGTGATCGTCGACTGCGTCGGAACCGTGCCTGGCACTACGCCTGGAATCGTACTGGTGGTGGACAACAGGATCGGCACCTTGTCACCGATATTAATCTTGCCCACCTTGTTATTGACCACGCGAAGCTTGGGGTTCGCCAGGGTCTTGGCTTCGGACTCAGACTTAAAGAAATCGAGAATGAGACTCGACGGGAGGAGGAACAGGTAGCTCGACGGCCCCAGCGAGGTCAACTGAGCAAGACTGAACGTCGTTGCTGTGCCTGCAGCGGGGAACGTGGTGGTCCCCGGCGGAACGAGGGCTGCGCCGAGCTGCTTCGGAAAGTTTACGCCGAACCTGTCGCTCTTGGTCTTATCCACCTCCAGCACTTCGATCTCAAACATGATCTCGCCGGGCTTGCGATCGTTCGCGTAAATAATTCGCTCCGCGAGCTTGACCTTGTCAGGGCTGTCCCGGATAACGATGGCGTTCACGTCCTCGTTCACGTAGACCCGCTTGCTCTCCAGCATGGTGCGCAGCAGATTGACGAGGTCCTTCGCTTTGCCGTTCGAGATGTAGAACGTGCGGATCAAGAGATCCTGGTACTGATCCATCTTTTGCTTGTTTTTAGGTACGATCAGGATGGTCTCAGGAGCCACGTGCCGCATGAAAAGGTTTTGGGTCTTGAGAATTAAATTGAGTGCCTCTTCGAAGCTGGCGTCCTTGACAAAAATCGTGATGGGATCGTCCTTCAGGTCCTTGTCGAAAAGAAAATTGATCCCGCCCGCACGGGCAAGGACCTCGAAAACCTCTTTCATGCGCGCGTTCTGAAATTTCAGCGTAACGGGCTGTCGCGAGGCGCTGGAGAACAGGCCTTTCCCCTTGGCGGCGCGTTGCGCTTCGGCAATCTGAACGAGCGCGTCCTGGGCCTCCGTAAGGCTCGGGTCAAATTGCAGCGCCTGTTCCATCGCTTCAGCAGCCTCTTCCAATCGCCCTGCTTTTAATAACTTCTGTCCATTCAAGAGATTGTCCTCGGCCTCTTTGGCACGCAATGCCTGCGCGACGAGTTGTTGAATCTCCACGCGCGACGGTTCCAACATCAACGCACGCTTAAAGGATTCCAGCGCCAATTGGGTCTTGTGCTCCTTCAGGAACGCCCGGCCCTGATCCGCATAGCCGGTGGCCGCGAGTCCCTTCGCCACGGCAAGCTTGGACTGTACGGCGGGATTGAAGGGGTCTCCCTTCAACACCTCCTGGTAGGCGACGATCGCCTCCTCCCATTTGCCCTGCTCCATGAGGAGGTCCGCAGAAATCCGCTCCGGCTCTTTTGATCCAGCGCAACCGGCAAGACACGCCGTTACGACAAATATAAAAACCCGTAGGTATCTATTTGTTTTCGACGATGCTCAACTGTCTGACACGTGCTGTGGCAACGGCTGTAGGCCTCCTGTGAGGCGTCTATTTGTGTGCCAGAACCTTACACCTTAACCACTTGATAATCAATCCAACTTACCATTCTACCGGGTTGGCGATTATACTGAAAGTGCTGCGTTACTTGGCCTACGCAGATGACCGCCCCATGATGAACTAGGCTACCCGGATCCCAAAGACGTGGTGTCTGCCTCTTTTTTGCGAAAGGGCTGGTGCCATAGGGTTTGAAACTCAACATAAGAAAGAGAGAAGCGATGATCAAAAGCCAGGGCGAAGTCCTGTCTGGCATCAAGGTCTTTTAAGAGCATGGCCAGGGTCAGCGGCCCGGCCCGGTCTAAAAGCATTCGCACCGCAAGCGCGCTCTCGGCATAGGCCAGGGGCACCTGCTCCTCCGGCAGCCGGAGAAACCCGTTATGCAACTGTGCGAGGGGAATCAGTGCGGGCGCTATACGGACGAGCTGCTCAGCCCAGCTCAGATCGCCCTTCTCAAACACCACTGCCAACCCCTCATTCACCCAAGTCGGAGCGCCTCCGGGCGCGAGGTTGCTGACAAGTGCATGAGTAAACTCGTGAGCCAGCACCTTTTCGAATTGTGGCCGATTATTTAAGGCATCGCGCGTGGGGACCCGGATGGTTCCATCGTACACTCCTCCCGCCCAGGTGGGACTGCGCGTGATGTCACGAAACTGTTCGTCGGTGTAGAGGATCACCATGATGATGGTCGACGGATATGCCAGGAGCTCCGTGCCGATCCGCCAATACGCGGACTCCAGGGCCTGCAGCGCCGCCCCTGCAAGTTCCTGCTCAGCCGGCCCTTCAAATAGCACGGTGAAGTGAGAGCTGAGGTTCTGCTGAAAACTCCCGTGCAGCGCGGCTTCTTTGCGCCACGTCCCAAGCTTGTGCTGCAGTTGGGGGTCGTCCGGAGCGACCACCAGCGCGGCCTCATAGATGCGGATGGCATTATCGATCTCACCTTCGCGGTACAAGATTTCGCCGAGCAGCAAAGAGGCAGCCGTGAGCTTCGGCTCGAGCCGCAGCGCTTCTTTCAATGAGCGGCGCGCAGCCTCTTCCCGTCCTTGTAAGTGCGCCGCAAGCCCGGCGCCCAAGTGTAGTCGCGCATCTTCAGGGCGCACCGCGATCGCTTCGGCAAATAAGCGCCCCGCCTCCTCGAGCTTCCCGCTTCTGATCGCTTCCCAGCCAGCCTGATCAAGTGCTACGTGGCGTGATTGCGCAAAACTCTGATCGATGCAGGAGTACGAAGCGACAGAACTAACATAACGAGAGTCATAGGCACTCGCCGTAGGAATCGCGGGACTCGATCTGGCGTGCGCTTCGGCACGTCATCGTGGGACACTGGAGTAGCGACCTGAGACGGCATGACCTAGTCTTTCAGGTATCATTTATCTTGCGGAGTTGACTTGTCGGCCATACTTGTCTCTTTGCTTTCGTCTCCGGTTTACCTTGTCAGCAGCCTGCGGTTCCTGAGGTGTCGAGGCTGGTGCGTATTGAAAGACCCAGTCGTGGTACTGCGTGAGGCCTTCGAAGTGGAAGACGGCTGGAGGAAACTTGTGCTGCTTGATCGCTGTTAGTTTAGCCCGGCTCCGGACGCCTTTGATGCGCCCGGTCGCCACGTCGCGGATGTAAATCCAATCCTCGCCGGTCATCGGGTCCTTATAGACTTTTCGCAACAAAGGTTGCGGCCCCTTGGTAAGCTCTTCCAAGGTCAGCGGGTACCAGCCATCCCGTCAGTATCGAGGTTCGCGGGGCCCTGGGCACGGGCTGTTGTTTCGCGGTGTAGTAGGCGCGGATCGCCTCCTGGATCTCGATGCCTCGCGCGAGAAGGTCCGCCTCCTTTTCCCGCTGCACGACGGTCTTCCATTGTTTTGCAGCGGCCATCATGCTGATGCTCATCACCACTACCGCAAACATGACGACGAGATAGGCGGACCCGCGCTGATTGCCGAACGAACACCATGGTCTCGGTAGCATAATCCGGATAGGATAGCCGGTTCGCGGGATTCTGTCACTCGTCGAGTGATAGTGCTGCTCACAGTGAACGCAGGAAATTCAAGAGGTCCTGGTTGGATCTTGCGTTCGGACAGATTCAATGCTCATGTCCACCGCGACCATGTTCACGCAATGGCGCCAAGGCATGTTTGAACACATAGTCCGCCACCCGGCGACCCTGGGTGATTCCCTCGGTTTTGTCGAATACCCAATGGATACCGAGGTAGATTCGGCTCTGCCCGTTCTCTTCCTCCGCCTGTGACAGCGACGAAAAGCTACGGTGAACGAGGGGCCGTAGGGCCCCGTTATTGTCCAGTGTTTCGCCGTTAAGTTCGTCTGACACGAAGGTAAACGCGATGCGATCAGTTCGGTAGAAGTTTCGCAGGATCTGAAACACAGCACCCCCGAAGCCGGCATGCCCTGACGGGTATGCGGGAAAAGGCGGCGTAAAGTACGGCCCATGCAGGTTGCTGACCGGCGCACCCATCGGCGTAAACCTCAGGTCCCCGAAGGTCGCGCTATTGCCGTCGCCTGCGCCGGTCGGACCGGTGCCGTCGTCGGCCTCGCGGATGGCGGTGACGGGACGCCAGAATTGGTAGTAGTACTTGGACTCCCAGATTGCAATCCCCGCATCGGCCATTGCCATGTTCACCAGGGCCAACAGGCGCGCGAACTCGACGACATTCGAGTGCCTCTCGTCGGCAATCTGTGCCACGATCTGGTTATACAGCCGGGGCGGCGCACACAGGCTCGGCATCCCGTCGTACGCCCAGTAGATACCGATCTGTGTTTGATCCGCGGTGCGCACCGTGGGCGTCACCACCCCGTCGCCGCCTAAGGCCTTCACCTCGGCGAAGGCCATCGTATACTCCGGGCTATTGAGGGACGGCGGAACCGGTGTGCGGAACTGATCGGCGGACTTGAGGACAAACGGCCTCACGCCGCCCCAGTGGGCGCCGAGCGCCAGTGGGATTTCGCTGATCGGGTCTTGGCGCCACTTCCCCGGCTCGCTACTGGTGATGAAATCGATGCCGACGCGCGGCTCAGGATGTTGTGACCCATCACTGGCCCTGAGGGCGAGGATCGCACTGGCTGCCTGTTGTCCCAACTGGATTCCGCCGGCCTTTTTATGGCCATCGGCAATGCTTCCCAGGTCATCCGCAAGGAGCTCGTTGAACCGTTGGATCTGCGAAGGGAAGAGCGCGACAAGCGTATCGTGTGCAGCCTGGGCGATAGCAGCATGAATGGACGTACCTGCGGGGACCGGCAAAAGGTCCGCATAGCTCTCATAGTGACCTGCGATCGCATTGACCGCATCAAAGATCGCAATATGGACGATTGCCATTGCACGGCTTGCCCGCCCGGGGCCGAATTGCTCCCCGAAGACACGTATCTCGTCTGCCGCCACAGGCGTGTGGTCAAGTCCGCTGGCATCAATCGCCACCTCATTCCAGTAACGCAGCGCTGACGTGGCTTCCTCCCCACTCCGCCTGTGGGGGTGTCGTGGGCCGTTTGTGCAATCGCGGCGCATCGCTAAAACGCGGACCCAGCGTCTCTTTCGTACCTGCGGAGAACTCCGCCGCCCAGCCCGATACGTTGATCGTGAGTGTGAGCATGGTGGCGGTAAGAGCAATAGATGGCCAGCTTCGCTTCATATTCAGGCGCAGTTCTCCTTGCCTTAATCCACGGGGCGGCAGTGTCCCGCTGCGCTGAGCGTTTCAGGGAGCAACCTTAGTGCCACACCTCTGTATGCTGAATTACTAGAGGCTTCGAATAAGAAGAGGCGGAATGCCTGAAGCGCAGGTGTGTGATCTACACAGCGTACCGCAGGGATTGGCGTACAGGTCAGGACTCAACCGAAAGGGTCTTAGCAACGGGAAGAAACGAACAGGGTCTTCGACCGAAAGATATTTTTGCTAGTGCACGGCCACAAAAGACAAAGTAAGGACCGCTCAAGCTTAGATGCTTTCTCTTAGTGTCAGAGAAAGGAGCCAGACGGCATTTTCCAGGGGCTATCGAGGATACTGGGATGCTGGAGCTATGTGCACAGGGTTGACGAGCGACTTTTGCGAGGATTCTGGGAACAGTGGATCACATTTGTGGCGGACCGGCTATAGCCATAATAATTCCTGTGCGGGTGGTTGTCTTAGTCTTTTCCATTATATGTTTGATGTGTTCCTTCGCAGTCTGTACCTTGACGCCCGTGGCCTCAGCAATTTCCTTATTGGTGCAACCCTTCAAGAGAAAGTCCACCACAGACCTCTCTTTCGGCGTCAGAAGAAAATCCTCGCGCCGCCTTACAGCTGTGCTCCGCGCTGTGATGACATCCATAGTAAGGAGAACGGCTGGTAGAGTCCTGTGCCCTACCGCCACTGGTAACCCTATTCCCATAACCAGGATCTTCCCCTCCCGGCCTTCGATGACGCGCTTAACTTTGAAATCCTCCCAGTCCTTCGAATGACTCCGTAATTGGAGCAGCTCGGCAATCTCTTTCACCAATTTTACAAGTGGTACAGGTAAGACCCCTACTGCGTCATCCGTCATGTCCTTCATTTGTCGGCAAAACTCACTGGCCCGTTGATCTATCATAAGAATGTGACCACTGGCGCTGACGAGGAGAATGCCATGGCCAATCCTCAGTTGGGCTATAGACTGGGTATCTTCGGCGTATACATCCAAGGCGTGGTCCATGTGGTCTCCTTCTTCCTAGAGGTTCCACTCCCGGCGGTGGGCATCCCTCTCCGAAGCGCAGGTGAACCTGCACCCCACCGGTTTCCTTGCAGGTTTTGAGCCAGAGACATGGCCTGTCAAACCAGGACAAGTGCTGCCTATTTCAGACTTGATTTTGGTCAAATTAGAACGTCGGTTACACACTGTGGTCAGGAATAATCTCTCTGCCTTCAGCCAACTGAGCAGAATGACTGATTACTGGTAAATATCAGTCTGATCAGTCATCTCGCAGTTTCCTCCTTCCTTTGGACACGCCGGACATTAAAATGTACAAATTTTTCTTCAGCTAGAATATGCATATAATTAGGCAGGCATCCCGCTGGACATCGTTCTATGATGCAAGTGCCTGAGTTTTCAGGACCTCTTTTCGGCATTGCAGAACCTCTTTTCGGGTCAGTCTTCAGAAGTCACAGAACTCGCATATGCACCGGGATTGCCGATTGCTATATTGACGACGCCGTCGCGGAGCGCTTCTTAGCTCAGCACCCATCGTCACGTTTGGGCCGGGCTCAGGAGAAATAACTCGCATAAATCTTTGAGAAGAGATGGGACCTCAGTTGAGAGTGAAGGTGACCTTCACGCCTTAATAGATATACTGGCTACGAAGGTCGGTATTGTACGAAGGCTATGCGGAGGTCATCCTCCTTTCCCAGTAAGATGAGTTCCTCATGAATAAGCTGCACGTGACTTCTCTCCCGCCGAATACGACCGATCATGCCCTCCGCAATGTCTTTGAACGGATCGGCCCAGTCCTGCATGCCAAAGTTGTGAACGATCACAATGGTAACTGTATCGTGGGAATCGTGGAAATGTCCTGTGCCGAAGATGTGGAAGAAATTCTTACGACCAATGATCGCATTTCGATTGGCGGTCGACGACCGAACATTTGGAAGGTCGACGCACCGACTATTGGCCAGCGGATTAGGGCGGAATACACCGGTACCCATCTCGAAGAGTGCAGAGGTCGTTGGTATGTGTTTCAAGTGCGTGACGGCCATTTACAATGGTGTCGCATGCTCCCCAAACACGAAGCAGTCACTTTCTACAGACAATATCTCGACCGCACTGAGGGCTGAATCCTTTTCGAACTATTAAGAGCACTTTGAGAGAAATCCTAGAGATGCAGCACTTTGGGTACTATCGTCTTCGGGGGCCTGGCTGTCATTATGGCTGAATGCCGTTCCTGCTCGATGCAACCGTTATCCTGGGGGGCGTTCTCGTCATCGTGCCCCTTCTTCTCATTGGATGGGTGATTTGGCGATGGAAGAGATAGGGCTAAGTGAAAACCAGTGACGTTACACTTTTTCGTATTCTGGTTGTATCGGCGGCGATGCCTCGGGCAGCCTGACTCCTCAACGACGCACCTACTTATATAGTGTCCCCAACGGGATTTGAACCCGTGTTGCAGCCTTGAAAGCGCCTACGAGGGACTTTACAGGTATAGACTACGAATGACACTGAGTGTCACAACCGTGCAGGAACAAGATGAATACAACAACTAAGGGGCCAACCAATACGCATGAGAGCGAGTCTGAAGGCTATATGGAAACACTGGTGATAGGCACTATTTGGGCACTGGAACCATATTCTAGGAAATTCCTAAAAGCAGGCTCTTTGGCGTTTGGCAGGGGTGATGGGGATTTAAAGCCCGGCCAAAGACTCGCAGTCCCTGGCGGGGAGCGCTCAATGTTACTTAGAACTGACCAGGATTGCAGTCTTGGAATCCGCCGGTGTCTCCCACTTGGTAGCCAGCAACGCCCACACCATCCAGATCACCGACAGCCGTGACCAACCAGCCAAGATTACCCACCGCTCCAGCACCCGCCGCGGGGGTCGTAGGATTGGCGCAGCCATTGGCACCAGGTGTGGCAGTCGCAGCACCCGGGAAGGATGCGACGTTATACCAGTACCGGACAGAGCCTGCAGGCAGGAACCCAATATCGCCATACTGACCGGCATAGACCACACCTACAGCAGGAGGCGGCGCGCAAAGACCAGCCGTCGTAGCCACCGCAAAGGGAGGCCAAGCAGTGACCGCGCCCCCAACCGGCATCGCCAACGGGGCCGCGGCTATTGAAGGAGAACAGCTCCGCTCGGCCGATATCGCTATCATGCCGGTCCTGATGGCCTGGACGTTCGTCTTGGCCTCAGACGTCTTCGCTTTCAACTGATACTGCACGAAGTTCGGGATGGCAATCGCCGCCAGGATCCCGATGATCGCCACGACGATCATCAACTCAATCAACGTAAAACCTTTTTGACCTGTGATACGACTGGACATGCTCGCCCCCTTGTTCGCCGGTTGCTGAAGAGGGGATAGCGCAAGCGCTGTGCCAGAAAAACTGATCCAACTTCTTCGTAAAATCAGTCACCTAACCAAAATTAAATACCTAAGCTAATATAATAGTACACTTTGGGGCAATTTTTGGTCCTTCTAGAAACGAAAAAATGCTCGCTTCTCGCGCAATCAGAGCATGGGGTTCCCCCTATTTAGGCACCCATAAGATTCAGTCAAAAGGGAGAAAGGCTGTAAGTCTTTTAAAATTGTGGTGTCCCCAACGGGATTTGAACCCGTGTTGCAGCCTTGAAAGGGCCGCGTCCTAGGCCAGACTAGACGATGGGGACAGCTCGATGCGTGACGTGTACAGTCCTATTAATGGTAGCTCTCAGTGTCGGTCGGAAACTTCTTTTGTTCCACCTCTTCGCGATAGCGCCGTAGCGCTTGCAACGCGTCGGCCTTCAGATGGGCGTAGGGCTTGACAAACTTCGGCCTGAACTCATCGAAGAGCCCGAGCAGGTCATAGAGCACGAGCACCTGGCCGTCGCAATGCGGACCCGCGCCGATTCCAATGGTCGGGATCGACAGGGCTTCGGTGATCGTACGGGCCACGTCCGTCGGAATCGCTTCCAACACCACCCCGAACGCCCCGGCTTCCTCCAGGGCCCTGGCTTCAGCCAATAAACGCGCAGCCGGCTCCTTCCCTTTGCCTTGGACCTTGTACCCGCCGTAGCGATGAATGGACTGCGGCGTCATCCCAATGTGGCCGAGCACCGGGATGCCGAAGCTGTTCAGCGCACGCACGCGATCCAGCACCGACTCTCCACCCTCGAGCTTGACCGCCGCAGCGCCCGACTGCAAAAACATGCCGGCGTTACGCACCGTCTCCTCGACGCTGACCTGATAGGAAAGAAAGGGCATGTCACTAATGATAAGCGCCTGTACCGCGGCGCCGGCGACCAGACGGGTATGATACAGCATATCCTCCATGGTGACCGACAGGGTGTCCTTTTTTCCTTGCACGACCACACCTAACGAGTCGCCCACCAGTACCGTATCGATCCCCGCTTCCTCGATGATGCGCGTGAACAGCGCGTCGTACGCCGTGACCATGACGATCTTGCGGCCTTCGGCTTTCCGTTGTTGAAGCTCCGGGACTGTCATGCAAGTTCCGCCTTCTGCAGAATCTCGGGCAGCCGGTCTACGGCCTTGATCGCCATGATATGCACGCCGTCACACGAGCCGCGCACCGCTTTGATCATTCGCACGGCAATCTGCACGCCGACATCGAGCGCCTTTTCATCGCCCGCGGCTCGAAGTTCGTCGATGAGTTCCTGCGGTACGGCCACGCCGGGAATGTTCGCGTTCATGAACTCAGCCATCTTCGCCGATCGTAGCACCAGGATCCCGGCAAGCACCTTCACCGGGAAACGGCGCACCGACTGCATGAACGCCTTAAAACGGTCGACGTCATAGAACGCCTGGGTCTGAAAGAAACGGGCCCCGGCATTTACCTTGGCCTCAAACTTGGCGATCATCGGGCCCGGGGGATCCATCTCAGGTGTCACGGCGGCGCCGACAAATAGATCTGTTATGCCGGACAACTTGTGCCCCGCCATGTCCTTCCCGTGATTCAATGAGTGGATGAGGTGCATCACCCCGATCGAATCCAGATCGTAGACGGGCTTCGCCTCCTTGTGATCGCCAACCGTCGGGTAGTCGCCCGTCAGACACAGGACGTTGCGTATCCCAAGAATGTGCGCGGACATCAGATCCGCCTGGATCGCCAGCCGGTTGCGGTCGCGGCAGGTCATCTGCATCACGGGATCGTGTCCCATTTCGTACAGCAGGCGGCAGATCGACATAGACCCGGCCCGCAGAATCGCCGCTGTGTTGTCCGTGACATTGACGCCGTGGACCTTGCCGACCAGTGACTTGGCGTTCTCCAAGAGCGTGGAGACGTCCGTGCCTTTCGGCGGATTATACTCAACGGTCGTGACGAATGTGCCGGAGTTAAAGGCTTCTTGTAACCGCGGGATCGACACTTAACGGTCACCTCCTGCAACCGCGGCACGCTGCGCGGACTCCAGCGTGTTCTGGAGCAACATCGCGATCGTCATAGGACCTACACCACCCGGTACCGGCGAAATCCAGGCAGCCTTTGTGCTCACCGCTTGAAAGTCCACGTCTCCGACAAATTTTCCGTCTGGCATGCGATTGACGCCTACGTCCACGACAACTGCGCCGTCACGGACCATCTCGGCGGTGACGAACCTGGGCTTTCCGATAGCGACCACCAGAATGTCGGCCTCGCGGCAAACCGCCGGCAGATCCTTGGTTTTTGAATGACAGACGGTCACCGTCGCATGGCGATGCAGGAGCATCAGCGCCACCGGCTTTCCGACAATGTTGCTTCGGCCTACAACCACGGCTCGTTTGCCCGCAATGCCCGTGCCGGTGGACTCGATCATATGGATGACGCCCTTCGGCGTGCAGGCCTCAAATAGCGGATGGCCTTCGACGAGCCGTCCGATGTTGTAGGGGTGAAAACCGTCGGCGTCTTTCTCCGGCGAGACCGCCTCCAGCACCACCTTGCTGTCGATCTGCTTGGGAAGCGGAAGTTGCACAAGGATCCCGTGAATCCGGGGGTCCTTGTTGACCTTGCCGATAAGTGCCAGTAACTCTTCCTGCGTGGTGCTTTCAGGCAGCTTATGATCGGCGACATAGATCCCGACGGCTTCGCAGGCCTTCTGTTTATTCCTTACATACAGCTCTGAGGCGGGATCATGCCCCACGAGAATCGCCGCGAGCCCCGGCTTTACGCCGCTCCGGGCGAAAAGCGAGGCCGCCTCCTGGGCAATTTTGTCCCGCACTGCCTGTGAAAGCACTTTGCCGTCGATCAGCTGAGCCGCCACTGTTCCTCCGGCCACCATGGCCCCGCCCGTAAGCGCATAACTCTTCTACGGGAAGAGGGTTCGAAAAGACTGTTTGGGCGTGAGGTTGCACCATAACAAGGGCCCTTGTTTGGAGTCAAGAATCGGAGTACATTTTGACGTTTCGTGCCAAAAACCGGAGTGAACGCTGCGTCGTGACGCGTATTGTTAAAATTCTGTGTTGGGCGGTTTTGGGGGTCCACGCCTTGGCCACCGATCCCCGTGCCCTCCAAGTTACGGGCCTTAGCAATCCGGCGGGCGTCCTCGTCGATTCCGCCACCGATACGTACTACGTGTCAAATCAGAATGGCGCCCCCGACGGCCACGATAATAACGGCTTCATCAGCCAGCTCGACGTCGGTGGCAAGATCACCAAGCTGAAGTTCATCGAAGGTGGCCAAAACAAAGTGACCCTCGATGCGCCCCGGGGTCTGGCTCTTGTGGGAAAGACGCTCTACGTATCCGACATTGATAAAGTTCGCGGGTTTGAGCTGCCATCGGGCCGCCCGGTGCCGGGGGTGGACCTGAGCGCATTTCCGGTGGACTTTCTCACGGGACTGGCCTCCGACGGCCATGGGCTGCTGTATATCGCGGATTCGGGCACCGACACGATTTATAAAGTTGACCTGCGGTCCGCCGGCCGCCCGGTCGTGTTCGTCAAGAATAAGGCACTGGCGGGTCCGCACGGACTTGCGGTGCATCCCTCAACCGGCGCCCTGATCGTCGTCAGCTGGAATACGGGAAGTATTCTGGAGATTTCCGCCGACGGGGCGATCAAGGTGCTGTTTTCGAACTCGTTTTTCAACTCGCGCTTTCGGCAACCTCATGGGCGTCGATTTCGACGGTCGTGGAAGCATGTACGTCTCGGACTACTCCCAAGGCAAAATTTTTCGGATTGGCCCGCAATTGCGGATTCATACCATCGCCGAATTTCTGACAACGCCGGCCGGGCTGGCGGTCGACCGCAAACACCATGTCATTCTGGTGCCGTATCTTGCCGCAAATGTTGCGGAGATCAACGGCCTCGGACGCGATATGAAATAATGAAGTGCGCCTATTGCCATACGGCGAAAGCCAAACGTTTCTGCCCCGCTCTGACAGACTCTATCTGCTCCGCGTGCTGCGGGGAATATCGCTTGACGACTCTGCACTGCCCGCCCGACTGCCCCTATCTCGAGGCCGGCACGGACTACCAACGCCACCGGGTGGGCGAACTCTTCCGTCAGGACCGTCGGCGAACGTATCAGCAGCTATTGGAGGTCGGCACAGAGAAGGCCACTGGCCTGCTGAACCTTATTGAGGTGGTCTGTTTCAGCTACTTTCACGACAAATCCACAGCTCTCGACGGCGAGGTGATTGCAGCACTCGAGTTCATCCGGCGGCTGTTAAGTCCGCTGCATTTCCCGGCCCCGACTGTCCCGGCTTTCTCCCAGTATCTGCATAAGGAGTTCAAAGCATACCTGGCGCAGGAAAAAATCGGTCAGGAAGAGGCACAGGAGGTTGTCGACCTCGCCCTGCATTTGGTCACCCAGTTCTCAGGCACTGGGCTTCAATCCAATCGTTTCATTACCGGTCTTATCGGATGCTTTTCAGCAGACCACCCTGCGGTCGCCGCGCACCTGACGAGCCAGGGGACGGACCAGCCGAGGATCGTTGTCGCGGGCGAGGAGGATGTTTCCGCCGCGATTCGTGAGGAAACTCAGCGGGGAAAAAGCCGCCTCGTGCTGCCGGGCTCGGCGGTCCCGGAGCTCCGGCCGACGCAGGGGCACGCCCATCAGCATGGTCCGGCCTGCAATCACTGACATGGCCGTGATGTTGACCTTAAGGAGAAGTGCTCTGCTTGTCTAACCAAAGTATCGTTGTTACACTTCCGGCGCCTTACCCCGGGGAGAACCGGTGATGAACGAGAATCTGTACGATCACGCAGAGAGCATTGCCGAGAAGCGGATGGGCCCCGGGATCCTGATGTTGTCCTCCTCGATGCAGCTGCTTTATAGTGATCGACCGACGTGGGAGCTATTTGGCCGGATCAACAAGGGCCGCGGCAACAAGAGCGCGCACGGGGGTCTTCCCCCGCCGGTGGTCGAACTCTGTACCGAAATCATCAAGATGCTGCAGGTTCGCACCGAAGCCAAGGACTGGGAGCAATTTCGGATGAAGCGCGTTATCGGAGACCCCGACCGGCCCGTGCTGCTGTGCGGGTTCGGGCTTCCGGAACAGCCAGGGAGCAAGTCCAGAATCCTGATCACGATCGAGGAGCTCGGACGGCGTCAAGAGGCAATCATGGAACAAGCCAAGGAGCTGTTTCGCTTGACGGATCGCGAGGTATCTGTCGTGCAACACCTCCTCAAAGGCTGGACCAACAAGGAAATCGCTAATGCTCTCACGGTGACGGAGCAGACGGTCAAAGAGCACATCAAGCACATCATGGCGAAGACCAAAACCAGCACTCGAACCGGCATCCTGGTGCACGTGCTTCGCCTCTGAGTGAGCCCCGAAAGTATTGACGGTATACCAAACGGCCTGTTGCGGTCTGGGCAAAATCCACCATAATCAATACGTTCGAACCACTGATCGCGCTTGTCGTTCTATAAAGACAGGAGACCGAGGTAAATGACCACGCAGACGAACGGCAAACCGATGGAGATTCTTCTCGTCGAAGACAATCCGGGGGATGTTCGATTTACCGCTGAAGTGCTCAAAGAAGCGCAGGTCAAGAATAACCTCAGCGTGGCGAAAGACGGCGTCGAAGCCATCGCGTTTCTACGTCGGGAAGGGCAGTATCTCGATGCCCCCCGGCCTGACCTTATTTTGCTTGACCTGAATCTACCCAGGAAGAACGGGCTTGAAATGTTGAATGAGATCAAAAATACTGAAGATTTTAAGGCCATACCGGTGGTCATTTTGACGACCTCGGAGGCCGAGCCCGACATTAATAAGAGTTTTGATCTTGCAGCAAACTGTTACATTACGAAGCCGATCGATGTGGAGCGGCTCACGATGGTGATGAATTCCATCAAGGACGCATAGGAGGCGATCACGGAAAGACACAACCACGCGGTGAGGGGATTTCGACAATGAGCGGTCGCGCCGTCGAAATTCTTTTGGTCGAGGACAACCCGGGGGACATCCGATTGACGGTCGAGGTCCTGAAGGAAGTCGAAGTGCCCACCAGTCTTAGCGTGGTGAAAGACGGCGTGGAGGCCATGGCGTTTTTACGACGGGAAGGTCATTACACCGATGCGCCTCGCCCGGACTTGGTGCTGTTGGATCTCAACTTGCCGAAAAAGGACGGGTTGGAACTGCTCACTGACATCAACCGCGATCCCAATCTTAAAGACATCCGGGTCGTGATTCTGACAACCTCCGAGGCCGAGAAAGACATTCACAAAAGCTTTGATCTTGACGCGAGCAGCTACATCATCAAACCGATCGACGTGGACCGGTTCATGATGGTATTGAAACCGACGGAAACCCCATAACCGCTCTTACCGCCTGAATTCCTGCGGAGGCCAGTCGATCTCCGCTTGACGCCCGCAATAATAACAGGACAGCCGATACCTGGCCTTGCGCCGTGGATTGGGTAGGGATGTAAAGACGACCGTCATCCCGTCATGCGGGCAGATCGCCGGTTGATGCATGAGGTGTTCATAGGCAATGTCGAGAAGGGCTGTATCGTCCCAGGTTTGCGCGGGCGCTTCCTGCCCCGCGATCTGATCTTTCCCGTTGCAGCGCTCACACCTGAGTTCGAACGTTTTCACCCGATCGTGCACGGCGGAGAGGTCCTGAGCCAGTACTGACCCGCCGCAGCCGGGCCGTGGGCACTGGATGGGATCTTTCTGAAGAGCTTTGAGAAATAATTGGCGATTGGATTCTTCCTGAGGGCTGGACGGCATTTAAGGCAGTCGCCTTACGGACGCCTGCTCTTCAGGCTGCGCTGGACCGATGCCTCGGATACATACCAAGGCAGCGCGGCAAACCGCGAGCGGTGCAGTATCCGCACAAATCACGACTTTATTGAAGGTCTTATTGTTGAGCACGCAGTACCAGCACTCTGTGCCCACGGGATATCCCAATGGGCCCAGCGATTGCCGCTTGGCCTTGTAATGCGGGGCGCTAAAATACATGTCGTCGGACCGGACCATCTTCTCAACGACACTCCATGCCGCCGTGATATCGCTCGAGTACGGAGGAGGATTCGACCCGGAGCTTAAGCCCATAATCCGCTCACCGATCTCCCGGTCCATCTCGCAGCCGGCCGGCAGGCTCCTTACTTCTCGCAACACGTCTTCCCGCTCCGGCATCATCTCACTTCTCCAGCGCTCCGGCTAGGAGTGCCGGCCCAATGCAACAGCCGGTAGTCTACCATACCAAAGGAGATTGACCGTCGAACGCTGAAGCACGAGATGCTTTTCGTTACCGAGTAGATTGACCATGGCGGGGAGAACGCCGTTCACTTTGCTATTTCTCTATTCGCTTTATGGACCAGGCGTTGCCGTTTGACAGCAACTCAGCTTCCACTTGATCGCCGATCTGCGGGAGCACATCCATGCGGGTCTCCTGTTCGATCTCATTTTAACCTCCTCGCCGGCGATTCCATCTCGGACGACGAACACAGAGCCATCGATTCGTACAAGTCGCCCCTTGACCAACCGATCCACTTGAGGAGGCTTTGCCGCTGGATCAGGACGCTTGAAGTCGGGGGTCGGACCTGCTGTGCCCTCGCCTGGAGCTCGTTCATTCTCAAAGTACGGCCCGACGGCAGCAGTTTCAACGACCACGCCAAAACTGAGAGCCAAGACGAGGACGCGAAGAGACACGGCCATGGACGGAATTCCCCGACGAGCCTGAAATCCTAGCTGAGCCATGTTGTCGCTCCCCGGTCAACAACGATTAACTCATGCCGGGGGGATCTTCTTTATCCTCGCCGCTGAGGGCGGCGACTTCGCTATCTTCGGCAGGACGCAAGTCGGCGACACAGCCTTCCAGCACCTGGCGGCGTTGTTGGATCGCCTTGCTCGGCAGATTCTGCGCCGAGTCTTCTTGCGCGGACTCTGGGAGGTTCACCATCACTGCAGCCTCCCCCAACTTGGCATACTTGTAGGTTTCCAGGTGCTCGTGTGTGGGCCCGAAGAGACTTTGAATCATGGCTTCGGTTTCATCATCAAAGCGTGCAAGTGCAACGGGATCCAAGGGCCGATGGCTCAGTTCCTCCAGCTTATGGATTTGAGCCTGAAGGGCATGCGATCGGGGGTTTTGGTCGGACGTCGAATTGATGGAGGTTGGTTCAGACATATTCTGACTCCCGGTGAGAAAATGCGTGGCCGTTACCGCTGCAATGCAGATTGCAAAGCACTATGCAGCAAAGGCGGTATGGCCGTCAATATAGCTCAGTAGCAAGATATGCCCAGCAGGCTCAGATCCGCTCTCAATGCGGTTCACAGGCCCGGCTGGGATAGCACTCTCATGAGTGCCACCTCGTCGGTGAGGCCTAAAGACGTCCGGTCAGCGCCAAAATCACAATGATCAGTAGAACGAGACCGATGCCGCCGCTCGGATAATATCCCCAACCCGAACTGTATGGCCATGTGGGCAGTGCGCCCACGAGCAGCAAGATCAAAATTACGAGGAGTACGGTGTTCATAGATCATCCTTTCGTTAAGCCAAGCCACCCAGAATGCAGTTAGCAAATCTGTTTGGCGCTCGCAATATATAATTAAGGTGGGTAAGGGGTTCCTAACCCTTTCAGCGTTTTGATTCTCATGAACACGATCAGATAACGTGTGGGAATATCGTGAGCCGAAACAAAGGAGGGCAGAAAATGCGCTATTTGCTATTGAGTGCGGTGTTTATCTTCGGTCTTGGCAGTGCCGTGTGGGCATCGGATAAGGAATTGGCATTGACAGCCACCGTGTCAATGGAGGACGCGATCAAAGCCGCCGTCACCAGCGTTCCGGGGGGAAAACCATACGAAGTCGAGATGACCAAGAAGAAGGGCCAAGCGGCCTATAAGGTTGAAATCGTCGACTCTTCCAAGAAGACCCACAAGGTCTATGTGGACGCTGCCAATGGGAAGATCATCGTCGAGTAGTAGTACTTTCACCGGGCCGCTCCGTCCTACGGGGCGGCTCTTTAGAAGGGACCCGTCGCAGACCGTCACGTTATGGCTCCGCCGCAGGACGAACCGGCGCCTGCCGTGCAACCATAACAGTGATTCCCAACGACAATGCGGCGGGCGTGAAGCGTGGCCGGCTCAAAGTCTCTGATGTGCCGGGCCGCGTCAAAACCTAAGGGCAAGTCGAGCATCTGATTGAAGTCACAATCATAAAGGGTTCCGTCCCAACCGACCGACAGAGTGTACCGGCACATCACGCGATCCGCGGCTGCCGGGTTGAAGGCGCTAGCCAATCTCTCCATATAGCTTTCATAATTCCCGCTTTCGAGGAGGAAGTCCAGAAACCGGCTGATCGGCATATTCGTGACAGTGTACAGTCGATTAAATGTGATGCCGTACTGTTTGCGGAGTTCCTTCTTGAATTGAGCTTCGATGGCCTCTTGCTTTGGCGGTAGAAACGCTCCGACCGGATTGTACACCAGGTTCAAAATCAACGGGCCTCCCTCGACGCCATACCCGAGCTTGTTGAGCAACTGGAGCGCACGGACGGACTTTTCAAACACGCCGTCGCCTCGCTGAGCATCGGTCTGAGGCGGCCGAAAATACGGCAGCGACGCGATGATCTCCACTCGATGCTGGGCGAGGAATTCCGCCAGATCGGCCTGCGAGGGCAGAAGCATGACGGTCAGATTGCAGCGATCAATGACATGGCGCCCCAACGCGCGCGACTGTTCGATCAGCCAGCGGAAATTGGCGTTCAATTCAGGCGCTCCCCCGGTGATGTCGACTGTCGGGATATCAGTCTTGGCCAGCGCTTTGATGCACAGTTCGGCTGTCTCGCGAGTCATTTGCTCGGTTCGGTCCGGGCTCGCGTCCACGTGACAGTGCAGACACGTCTGATTGCAGAGCTTTCCTACATTAATCTGAAAGACCGTGATGCCGTTGGCGCAAAGCGGGGACAGCCCCGCTTGCTCCATCGTAGCGTGAAAAGGACGGCAACTCTTTGCCGCCGCCAACAGCTCCAACTGCTCATCTGAAGCCGCCAAAGGGTGGCTTCGGGCGTGTAGACTCAGTGCCACAATGATCTCCAACCCCTACGATATCACATGGTCAACTTCTCGACCACGTTACGCATCTGCACCCCATGGGCGAGGGAGGCTCCTCCCCGAATGGCGCAGGCCACATGGACGGCTTCGGTCATTTCTTCAACGTTAGAGCCCTTCTCCAGACACCCCTGGCTATAGGCGTCAATGCAATAGGGACACTGCACCGCGTGAGCGACCCCTAGCGCGATCAGAGCCTTTTCTCGCTCTGTCAAAGCACCCTCAGCAAAGACGGCGCTGTAGTAGCTCATGAACTTGTCCCATAGCTCCTTGTTTCCCTTGCCCATGTGGGGGAACTTTGCCAAATCGTGTGGATGATAGTAAGTGTCCATGAGGCTTTCTCCAGCTTTTCCTCCTACAGCTTCTCAATCGAAGACGCCTGAATGATAGGCAATGGACTGACCACAACAAACACTTGTTCCCCCGGCTGCTCCTGGGAATCCCGCAGGGTCGCCTGCCCAAGAATAAGGGCCAGATCCTCCGCCCCGCTTACGGCATACAGCCCATCATCCCGCCGCAGTAAGGTTCCCTGCAATGTCAGCGGATCGGAAAAGAGGTAAATCACGCGAGCGTAGGGCCTGTCATGCTGCAGTACGGGACGCTCAATGGCTCGCCGCCGCCCAGGGCGATCCGGCCTTTCGGGGTTATCGTCACGCTCGTAGCGCACCTCCCGCCCTGTAATGTCGCGGACGGTATACGTCCCATCCCCAAACTCCTGGACTTCGCCCTCGTACGGCGCTCGGTAGGTCTTCGCAAAGATTCGGTCACCAGGCTGGGGCTTTCCATAGCCAACACTGTGCTTGTCGAGCGACAGATCAACCTCGCCGCCGATCGGCGTCTTTGACGCTGATGCTGGACCGGTTTTTCTCCGTAAGCTCCCCGTAGACCGTCTCAAGGTCAGTGAAGTGATAGACCGCCTGCGCATAGCGCGTCTTCGGCTGGTAGGGCGCCGCAACGTGGACCAAGACCGTATCCCCCGCGGACAGATTGCCGTCGACGCGGGCGGTGGGCGTCGCGTGCACGCGCATCTCCTTACCGTATCCGTCCCTTATGACGTACCCGTCGGCGTCGAACCGAATGATTTCGCCTTGGATCTGCTGTAGTGTGTCGAGGGGTGGCCCTGCTGGCGTGGAGCATCCGACCACACCGACACACACGCACGCCGCGAGAAACGATTGTCTCATCGCCAACCCCCTTCTCAGATTGCACCCCAATGAATGCCTCATCTTCTGTGCCTTATACTGATACGCCTCGAACACAAAAAGCAACGCGAACACTGTACTGAATAGCGATTGCAAATGCTTGCATGTGATGCTAGAAACTGCCCAATGGAGCCACAAATCAAGGTAATGGTGTGGTGAAAGAAAGACGAGACATCGCGACACTGACGCCCTTCAATAGAGCTGAGAGTCAGCCACGCCAAATAAATCTCCCCCTCACGAAATCGCTGCCGCTTGAAATCAAGGTCCTTTGGGTGAACGGCCATCCGTTACGGCGCGCGCTCTTTCGTCAGATTCTGCAAGAGCCGCTCCTGGATATACACAGTCTTCAGTTCCGGGGAACGCCTGTCGGGCTGGTGAACGATCATTATGGTTGCCGGCTGAAGGATCAACACCTTCATGTCCTTTGGCTTCGAGACCGCCAGCCGCGGCTCGCCTTGGTGACGCATAAGCTGCCCGAAGACAGTCCCTGTCTAGTTGAACTGACGTTTTGGACGTGGGCCCACACTCTTGGGGAGAGTTTGAAGGGCTCGTACCCCGATCAGATCCCGTCCAAGGGCGGCAAGATGGCACGCTGGACTGGGGACTACAAAGTCGAGGTGACCGTGCCTGACGACCTCATTGAACTGTGGGAATGTCATCGAGAGAGGAAAAAACTCGCGGATTCGGCTTATGTACGGGATCAGGACAGGCGTCTGCAAATCGACAGGCGGCGGAAAAATCTGAAAGAGAGTATACGAGCACTTCTGGAAACCGACACCTGGCGAGGCATCACCACTGATGATAGCGCCAGGCGCCTCGATCATATTATGGGAAGGCTGGACGAAGTAGTGGCGGCTTGGCACAAACAATATAATTTCTTGAGCCGCCTCGATCAGATCTTCATCGAGTTATAAGCAAACAGTCTCGGGGAACATCGATCATGAAGGCAGATCGCGTGGTGGCGGATTTTGGTAAGGCTGCCACCGCCCTCCACAAGCTACTCCATGAATCCATACCTTTGACGCACGTTCAACGGGACTTCATAAAGACCGAATTGTACACCCTGGAAACGGCGCTGAAATCGTACGATTCGAAAAATCCGGAGCCGGATCGCTCTTCCCTCTGACGAGAGCGCAGAGAAAATCTTGTAGGACGGCCAATTATACTGCCGCAATCCCTATGTCGCTAGGCAAGCAGGAGGAGGCGGCAACGTCGACGGCCGGGAGGGTGAAGTAAAATGTCGAGCCTTTGCCGTACACCGATTCAACCCAGATACGTCCGCCGTGCTTTTCAACGACCCTCTTGCAGATCGCCAACCCGATGCCTGTGCCTTGATACTCCCCCCGGCTGTGCAGGCGTTGGAACACTTCGAAGATCCGCTCCACGTACTGCGGTTCAATCCCGATACCGTTGTCGCGCACGGCAAAGATCCATTCATCGCCCTTTCTCTCAGCCCAGGCATGGATCTGGGGAGCGGCATGGGTAAACTTAATGCCATTCCCAAGCAAGTTTTGAAACACTTGTCTTAACTGGGTCGCATCGCCGATGACCATGGGCAGAGGATCATGGGTGAGGACAGCACCGCTCTTTTCTCTCGGGATTTTGAGATCCATCATGACCTGGTCCCATACCTCCTCCACGTTGACTTGTCCCACCTGTGCCTCATGGGCGCCGAGACGCGAATAGTCCAACAAATCTTTGATCAGATGCTCCATCCGAAGCGCGCCCTCAACCGCGTACTTGATGAAGTCATCCGCGTCCGCGCCGAGCTTCCCTTCGTAGCGGCGCGCCAGCAGTTGCGTGAAGCTCGAGACCATGCGGAGAGGCTCTTGCAAATCGTGTGACGAGACATAGGCAAACCGTTCTAATTCCGCATTGATCGCGGTCAACTTCTCGGCTTGCGCAATCAGTTTGGCATTAGCTTCCTCCAGTTGGCTCGTCCGTTCCCGTACGCGCTCCTCCAGATGCTGGTTCAACCGAAAAATCTCTTCCTCTGCCGCCTTCTTTTCCGTGATGTCACGGGCAATTTTCGCCGCTCCGATGATCTTCCCGGCGGCATTCTTGATAGGCGAGACCGACAGAGAAATCGCGATACTGTGATCCGTCTTTGCGCACCCGGATGGTTTCATAGTGTTCGATCCGCTCGCCCCGACGAATCCTGGCAAGAATCTCTGCCTCCTCATGCTTCATTTCCTGCGGCACGAGTAACAGAATCGAGCGGCCGATGACTTCCTCTGGGGCGTACCCGAAGATCCGCTTCCGCGCCCTTATTCCAACTCTGGATAATGCCGTCCAAATTTTTGCTGACGACAGCGTCATTCGAGGATTCAACGATCGCGGCCAGCTGCGCGTGCCGTTCTTCGGCGTGCTTACGCTCGGTGATATCAATGTTGACACCGATCAATCGCTGCGGTTTTCCCGCCTCGTCCTTGAACAGTGAGGCTCTTCCGGCGAGCCAGCGCACTTCTCCAGTAGGCAGGACCACACGCCACTCGCCCTCAAAGACGCCCTTCGGGATCGCTTCGCGCACCTGCCGCACCGTTCTAGCGCGATCCTCCGGATGTATGAGCGCCTGCCACGCTTGCAAGGTTCCCCCAAAGCCGCCGGGAGGCAGCCCATGCATCGCCTCGAGTTCGGGTGTCCAGCTGTTGACGCCGGTCTGCAGGTTCCAGTCGAAGGTCCCGATGTGCGCCACCTGTTGCGCCAGGCGAAGACGGTGCACGCTTTCGCGCACGGCTTCTTCGGCGCGTTTGTAATCCGTCACATCACGCGTGAAGCACCGTGTGTGAATGAATTTTCCGTCTTCCCACAACACGCTGGAGTCGATAAGCACATTCTTGATCGAACGGTCTTTGCACCGCATGCGGGCCGGATAATCCTTCAGCTTCTCGTCTCTGGCGAGGCAGCTCGAGGATATCCTCGATCACAGGAGGATCGGCATGAAATTCGGCGATATGATGGCCGATGTATTCATCGCGGTTGTACCCCAATAAATCCAGCTCGGCTTGGTTCACGCGGAGAATAACGCCATCAGGCCCTACCCAATGCAAGCCGATCGTCGCGGTCTCAAAAAAATCGGACAGTTCCTGTTCGCTACGGCGAGACGCTTCTTCCGCCCGCTTGCGGTCCGTGATATCGCGGAAATAGACCGAGAGGCCATGAGCAGCCGGATAGGCCTTGAATTCCAACCACCGGTGCCACCGCTTCGAATAATTTTCAAACTCCACCGTTACCTGTTCTGCGACCGCGCGACGGTATTCGCGCTCGATGATAGTGCCGATCGTGGCGGAATATTCTTCCCAGTGATTTTTCCCAAGCAGGTCTGTTCTGCTGCGGCTCAAAAGATGCTCGGCTCTGCGCATTGATATATGTGAACCGCCAGTCGTGATCGAGTGCTATGAAACCGTCGGTAATGCTTTCCAGAATGTTTGCGGCCAGCGCGTGTGCGTCTTCCGCGGTTACACGAGGGTCCTGGTCAGTGCTCAGAGACGGTTGTAGAGCCTGGTCCATTGCTACCTTTACCTTTTGACACCACTCCCTAGTGTGCATCTGTGACGCTCGAATTCCCATGGGCTCACGGCTTGGGAAAACTGGCGTGCTGATTGTAATCCATCAAAGGCTACCCGAAAAAGTGAGAATTGTAACTACCCCCCTACTAAGGAGTATCGCTTTAAGCTTAGTCTGTGCGATGACGCAGCCGTAAGTATTCTCCTGACCGCGTCCAATGCGGGTTTTACACTTTGTGTATGGTTGTCTTATTCTGTCACTCTTGTCAGGTCTAGAACCAGCTCCTCCCCCGATAGTCCTCCTCTCAGCGTTTCATTCATAAACATTCTTCAAGAACAGCTTCGCTCAGGCCGATATGTTGTCAGGTATGCCTTTGCCTTAGAGGGCTTTTATTTATGAGCGGACGTCGTGCGAAACGCTCAGCGTCGGCCGTCCGTAGCACAGCGCCCTCGCGTATGCACTGGGGAGCAGTCTACACGCCGCCGGCCTCATGACCGGAGCTCTCATGCCCTTCGTGCCGACCTCCGCTCCTCGCACTGCCCCAAGACGGTACCGTGACCGCCGGTGCCGCAACGATCAGCACGCCGACCGCCACGTCGATGCGGATCGAGCAGACAACGGATCGCGCGATTTTGGACTGGACACGCTTTAACATCGCGGCCAACGAGTCGGTGCATTTTCAACAACCGAGCGCGGCCGCGATCGCGCTGAACCGGGTCAGTGGCCAGGAACCCAGCGCGATCTTCGGGTCACTCTCCGCCAATGGCCAATCTTTCTGCTCAATCCCAGCGGCATTCTCTTTGGCTCGAGCTCACGCGTCGATGTCGGCGCGCTGACCGCAAGCACACTGACCATGACGAATCAGGATTTTCTGGCCGGCCACTATCGCTTTACTCAAGACCCTTCTGCTTCCAATGCCACGGTGATCAACCAAGGCATGATCACGGCGGGCCCGGGCGGGTATGTGGCGCTCTTGGGCGCCGCGGCCCACAACGAGGGGATCATTCAGGCGCAGCTGGGCTCCATCGCGCTGGCCTCCGGCACAGCCGCGACGCTCGACCTGCGCGGCGACGGCCTCATCCAGTTTGTGATTACCGACGCCGTCTCAGGCAGTGTCAACGGCCCCGATGGCCAGCCTGTGGCATCGTACGTCTCGAATACCGGCACGCTGCAGGCCGACGGCGGGATGGTAACGTTACAAGCCAAGGCGGCTGCGGGGCTGGTGCGATCCGTTGTCAACCAGGAGGGCCTCGTGCGCGCGACCTCGCTCGTCAATCACGGCGGCGTCATCATACTGGTCGCCGAAGGTGACAACAGTATTGCCTGGAATATGGGCACGCTCGATGTGTCGGCCGGCGAAGCGAATGCCACACCGGGATACATTGCTATCTCGGGAGCGCTGGCCGGCCAGTCAGGAACGATGCTGGCCAGAGGTGCTGAAATGCGGCGGGCGGCCATGTCGAAATTACGTCCACGCAGCAGACCGAGCTCTTTACAGGAAGTGTGATCGACGTGAGTGGGACACGGACATTCTGACGGCGGCTCTGTCCGAGTCTGGTCCGATGAGCACACGTCCGGGGCCTCCGGCGCGCACATTCTGGCGCGGGGCGGTGAACGCGGCGGCAACGGGGGCTTCGTCGAGACTTCAGGGAAGGAGCACCTGGCCTTTGCCGGCTCCGTAGACGCGAGCGCGCCTTCGGGCACCGCCGGCATGTGGCTCCTCGACCCCAACGACATCACCATCCAGGCGGCCGGCGCTGACACCAACGTCACGGCCAGCCCGACCTTCACCTCAACGATGACACCGCCATCGTCACGACCGGCAGTATCGAAACCGCGCTCAACGCCGGCACCTCTGTCACTATCACGACCGCCTCCGCCGGCGCCAACACCCAGTCGGGCAACATTACGGTCGCCAGCAGTATCAGCAAGACGGCGGGCGGCGATGCCACGCTCACCCTGTCGGCCAACAACGATATTACGGTCAACGCCGGCGTGGCCATTACCTCCACCACCGGCAAGCTCCACGTCGTCCTGGGCGCCGACAGCGATGGCAGCGGGGCGCGGCGCGATCGTGCTGACCAACGGCAGTTCCGTCACGAGCCTCGGCGGCAACATCACGCTGGGCGGCGGCACCAATCCCGGCGGCTTGGTGAACGGCGCACTGCCCGCGACCGGGGCGACCGGGAATGCTACCAATATTGCCGGCATCAGTTCGGGTGCCATCCTCAACGCCGGCGGCGGGAATATCTGGCTGATGGGCACCGGGTATGCCGGCGCAGCCGGCGGCGATATCGGCATCTCTTTGGTGACGGCCTCCAACCTGCAAACCAGCGGCACGGGGACCATTACGCTGATCGGAAACGGCGGCGGCTCCGGCGCGAGTGGTTCAAATATTGGCGTCTCTCTCTCCGGCACGACGGTGCAGACCTCAGGCAGTGGTCTCATCACCATCACCGGCACCGGCGGCAGTGTGGGCTCGGGCAACTTCAATTACGGCGTGACGGCCAGCGGCAGCACGATCCAGACCACCGGCACCGGTGACATCACCATCTGGGGCCACGGTGGCGACACGGCCGGCGGCAGTAAAATAAGGGAATTTTTCTCACGAGCTCAAGTACCACCCGGGCGCTTGGCACGGGCACGATCTCCTTGACCGGCTTTCACGGCAACAACGGCGTGGGTCCGGGTGATCAGAATTCAGGGCTGTGGATCTCCAAGGCCTGGTCGCGGGCGGCGGCAGCCCGATTCTCATCACCGGCATCGGCGGAAATGGCTACGGCATCTTTCATTGGGGTGTGAGGCTGCGTGGCACCATTACGAATATCGGCGCCGGCGCCATCACCATAGTCGCCATCGGCGGTGGAAACCCCGCCAGCTTAGGCACGAGCAATTATGGGTTTGGATTAAGCCAGGGGTACGATTTCGGCCGTTGACGGGACGATTACCATCACCGCCACGGGGGGGAACAGTGGCGGTACCTGGCAATGATGGGTATCCAACCTTTTCTCCGGCGGCGGCTTTGGCCTCAACACCATCAAAACCACCGGTTCCGGGAATATCATTATTACAGGCATCGCGGGACCCGGCGGCATCGGCTCATTTGCCGGGGCTGTAACTCCAACCTCCTCCAAACCACCGGCACCGGCAGCATTACGCTCATCACCAATAGCATCCTCTCCAATCGTGAATAACATCAACAGCGCGACTGGGCTTACCATAAGGCCCTATACCAGCGGCACCACCATAGGGGTCGGTACCGCCGCCGGCGGCGGACTCAACTCAGCGATACCATTCTTGGATTCATGAACTGGGGCAGCAGAACTATCTGACGCTTGGCAGCAGTACCGCCGGCGCGCTCACCATCAACACCGGCTATAGTTTCGCCAAGCCGCTGACATTGATCTCCGGCAGCGCGTCGGATATCACGATCGCCGGTCAGCTCACCAGCTACCAGCACCGGCGCCGGCACCCCCGATACTGCCGCGGTTGTGCTGGGCGCGGGACGCAACTTCATCAACACCGCGGGCGCGAGCGCCATCATTGACGCCAGCCCGGCCGCTGGCTCATCTACTCCACCGACCCCGCAGCAGACACGCTGGGCGGGCTGACCTCCAATTTCACACAATATAGCTCCACGTATGGGATCACACCCGTCTCTGGGAATTGGCAACGGCTTTCTGTATAGCGTCGGTAACGGCGTGATCCTGCTTTCCGACCCCCTGAACCGTCGCTGAATCTGTCACAGAATGCGCAGTACTTGCTTGCCGGTCACTCAACTCGCCGGCAACCCGGACGAGGCCGAGACCTGCTGACAGCCGGCGTGCTCCCGGAGTGGCGTCTACTCCTGTCTGAATAGGACAGAGACGAGTCTGTGGCCTGTAACGCGCTGGCGATGTGGCAAAGAGATGACCTCGGACGCATTACGCTGACAAAGAAAAGTGGGAACGGATTTACCCTAACCTTCGCTCCCTCTAAATTCCCTCTGCGGCAGACAGGTGAAATTAGTATCCCTTTTGTGGCTTTCGGTTCCCTTACGGAGTACTATCAGGACTTGAGAAATGGCCGTGTTTAGTTTTCAAGCGCACTTTGCAAGTGACTGAGCGCTAGTCGGGCTAATTGTGAACTGTCGACTGATTTTGGAGGGTTCGTCGTGCCCAAGCCCACAAGCAACAAGAAGAAGAAAGAAGAATCTGCACCGACCGGATCTTCCGCATTCCAGGACAGGCGTCGAGCCTTATCTGGAGCAACGGTCAAGCCAAATGACGTCTGTTTATGTGGGAGCGGTAAAACATACACGACGTGCCATGGCCTGGTCCTTGCGACCCCGGACAGATTTTCGTTTCTTGAAATTGACCATAATAACCCCAAACTCGAGGAGATTTATCGGTTACGATATGACGTCTACTGCCGCGAGCAACTGCTCCTCGACGTCGAAAGAGGCGACGACGGGCATATGCGCGACAAGTGGGACGAGTCCTCCATCCACATCGCCGCGACCAATACCGCGGGCGCTGTGATCGGAGGTTTCGCCTCGTCGTAGACTCTCCGCTTGGTTTCCCTATCGAACAGCACACGTCATCTCTGTCGCCGTTTTTCGCCAGCCTCTCGCGTGCGCGCACGGTAGAAGTGTCACATTTGGTGATCGCCAAGGACTATCGTAGTGCCCGCGGTTTTGGACAGTTGCACGTGCGGGCAACGTCCAGTCTCGCCGGCCAGCTCCAATACCCTCGGCTCCTGCTGGGGTTGTTTCGCGCAATGATCGTGACATGTATTCACCAGGGTCATGAGAATCTGATCGTCGCCGTACATGAAAGGCTGTGGCGACTGTTGAAGCGATTCGGGTTGGAATTTGAGCCGATGGGCAAGCCCATCCAATACTACGGCTCGGTCAGCCCCTATGTCGCCAGCATTGATGACCTGTTGCGCTCGTTGGCGAAGCGTCCCGACATACTGCGTTACGCGGTTGCCGGCGATCCGACAGAAACGGGTCGCTAAGGGATTCACCGACGACTACACTCAGAGCGCATCCACGCGGATCCGGAACGCCGCGCGGAACTGCCCGCCCGGCTCCACGAGTCGCAGGCCGCTCCCGCTCATCAGGGCGTTTGCCGGTGCGGTCATCGGCTCGAGCGCAACGTACTCCTTGTCCTTCGGTGCAAAAACCTGCGCATACCGGTAGCCCTCAAGTAGCTCTACACTGATTCGGCGACCCGCCCCCGTGAGAGAGAACGACGTCCGTTCGTCCGTCAGCGCAAAGCCATCGTCGAAGCTCAGTTCATGAAGCTCGGCGTCGAATCCATCAAAAGGCTTTTCCTCTCCGGTCGGGATCCCCTGCCGATCGAGCGCGAGCCTCCGCATGGCGGGCAACTCCAGGCGCCATTGCGAGCGTGGAAGTTCCGGCAGCCCGAAGTAAGGATGAAAACCGAAACTCACCGGCACAGGTCCATCAGGCCCGGCGATCAACGTCGTTTCCAGCGTCAGACCATCCGGGCGAAGGGTCGCGGCCAGTTCAACCCGATGTCGAAACGGAAAAACTGCGAGGAGATCGCTGCGGGACCACTCGAGGCGGGCCGCGATAAAATCCGGCCTCGCTTCGCTCAACTCCCAGGATAGCCGGGACCAGGGCACGCCGTGATTCGGAAGCCCATGCTCATCCAGATGGAGTAGCGGCGACGATGGATCGAGCGTCACCTCCCGTCCTGCCGCCCGATAGCGAGGCCCCGCGAGTCGGTTCGCCCACGGGTGAAGGAACGGGATTCCGGCCGTGCTTCCCTTTGTTGCAGCCGCATCGAGGTCTTCCACGCGCCTGAGGATCTCCTCGCCTCTGTGGCGAAGGGAGGCGCCGAGCATTCCATGATCAGGCAGAAAGATCGCCTCGAGATCATCCCGCGATAAGGGTCCGGGCGGATCGATCGTTCATACCGGCTTCACCCTCTCATGTCGAGACATAAGCAGTCGTCAACAACTCGTGCGGGGTCTCGAAGAATTCTCCAAAACAGTGCCGCAAAGTCGGCGATCCGGCGGGTGCCTGGGACAGACTGTCATGTCATATCTACAGTGGAGGCTTTTGCCGATACTGGAGGCTGCGCGAAACGTTCGTCCTGATCTGTTCGTGGTTCCAGCCACCCAAGCACAACGAACAAAAAGGGATTGATTAAAAGCGACAGGATCGCACCCGCCAGGATCAAGTCGCGCCCTTCGGGTGATCAATAAGCCGAGAGTCACACTCAGTTCGGCCAACATGAACGAAAACTCGCCGATCTGCGCCAGACTGACTGAAATGGTGAGCGCCATCCTGCGTGAGTACCCGAACGCCAAGACGATGAGCCACGCGGCGAATGACTTGCCGACGACGATGATCAACAGTGTCGCCACGACAGCCCACGGTTGGCGTATCAGAATACTCGGATCGAACAGCATTCCGACGGCCACAAAGAACAGCACCGCAAAGGCGTCTCGCAGCGGGAGTGTCTCGGTCGCCGCCTTTTGACTGAGTTCGGACTCATGGAGTACCAATCCTGCAAAGAAAGCGCCCAGGGCAAACGAGACGTCGAATAGCGCCGCCGATCCGTATGCCACGCCAAGCACCATGACCAGAACCGCGAGCGTAAAAAGTTCGCGTGAACCTGTCTTGGAGACCCGGTGGAGCGCCCAGGGAATGAAGCGTCTCCCGACGACCAGCATGAGTGCGATGAACACCGTAACCTTGCCGAGCGTGATGACAACCGCAAGGAGAGTCTTGAGTGCAGAGTTTGATCCCTCGACCGATACACCTAGCCCGCTCGACAATGTCGGCACCACGACGAGCGCCACGACCATGGCAATGTCTTGGACGATCAACCAGCCGACGGCAATTCGGCCCTCTTGAGTGTTGATCACGCGCCGCTCCTCGAGCGCTCGCAGCAGCACGACCGTACTAGCCGTGGACAGCGCCAGGCCAAATACCATGCCGGTGCTAATCGCCCACCCGAGCGCATAGGCCAGCCAAGACCCGAGACCAATCGCAACGACGATCTGAACGAGGGCTCCCGGGATGGCAATCATGCGGACGGACAAAAGGTCGCGGATCGAGAAGTGCAGGCCAATCCCAAACATCAGAAGAACCACGCCGATCTCGGCCAATT
Organism: Nitrospirota bacterium; assembly: GCA_963788195.1. Lineage (GTDB taxonomy): Bacteria > Nitrospirota > Nitrospiria > Nitrospirales > NS-4 > NS-11. The sequence continues at coordinate 325,751 of CAWBGA010000013.1, read as the reverse complement.
CGGGCGCCAACGCCACATCGCCCACAAAGCCGGGCGTGAAAGGCCCGATCACGATTCCCGCAAGTAAGAAGCCCACAATCGGCGATATGCGCAAACGGTTCGCAATCATCCCAAAGATAAAGGCGACCACGAATGCGCCTACCAGCGTGGAGATCAGAGGCTGTGCGTTCATCTGTGCGTCATCTCGATCGGTTAGGCAACAGGCCGAACCTGCCTGCACGGCAGGCCGACTCGATCATCATGACATCTGCGTAGGCTGATACTAAAGCATTAGGAATAAAGACATCGAGCTTCTTCGTTTATGTTCGCTCGAACGCGTATTCGATCATCCTGCGCGCAAGCTCTCGTTCCCCCATGATCACAACGCCGGCGCCGTGACGCTTCAGAAACTCCACCTCCGCATCGGAATGTGCGCGGGCCACAATGTCGATCGACGGATTCGCCAATCGAGCCCGCTCAATAATTTGGCTTGCCTCGAAAACGTTTGGAATCGCACTAATAAGGAGGCGAGCGTCGATAACCATGGCTGACTCCAGCACTCCGGTTGCCTCCGCATTGCCGAGAATCGCAATCACACCTTCCGCACGCAGTCTGACGACTATATCCGCGTTGTCTTCGATGACGACGAATGCGTGATTCACCTCCCGCAGTGCACTGCCCACGATCGCGCCGACGCGACCATAGCCGACCAGAATAATATGGTCTTTTGCCGATACTGGAGGCGGCGCGAAACGTTCCCCCTGATCCGTTCGTGGTTCGAGCCAGTCCAGCGCAACGAACAAAAAGGGGTTGATTAAAAGCGACAGGATCGCACCCGCCAGGATCAAGTCGCGCCCTTCGGCTGTCAATAAGCCGAGGGTAACACCCAGCTCTGCCAACATGAACGCAAACTCCCCGATCTGCGCCAGACTGACCGAAATGGTGAGCGCCGTCTTGCGTGGGTACCCGAACGCCAGGACGATGAGCCACGCGGCGAACGACTTGCCGACAACGATGATCAGCAGCGTCGCCACGACAGCCCACGGGTGGCGGATCAGAATACTCGGGTTGAACAGCATTCCGACGGCAACAAAAAACAGCACCGCAAAGGCATCTCGCAGCGGGAGCGTGTCCGTCGCCGCCTTTTGGCTGAGCTCGGACTCATGGAGCACTAACCCCGCAAAGAAGGCTCCCAGGGCAAACGAGACGTCGAAAAGCTCCGCCGATCCGTAGGCCACGCCGAGTGCGATGACCAGCACCGCGAGCGTAAATAGTTCGCGCGAACCCGTCTTGGAGATCCGGTCGAGCGTCCAGGGGATGAAGCGCCTCCCGACGACCAGCATGAGCGCGATGAACACCGCAACCTTGCCGAGCGTGATGACAACCGCAAGGAGTGTCTTGAGTGCAGGGTTCGATCCCTCGACCGATCCGCTAAGGCTGTTCGACAATGCCGGCACCACGACGAGCGCCACGACCATGGCAATGTCTTCTACGATTAACCAGCCTACGGCAATTCGGCCCTCTTGAGTGTCGATCAAGCGCCGCTCTTCGAGCGCTCGCAGCAGCACGACCGTACTGGCCGTGGACAGCGCCAGGCCGAACACCATGCCGGTACTAAGAGACCATCCGAGCGCATAAGCTAGCCCAGCCCCGAGCCCTGTCGCGATGACGATCTGAACGATGGCTCCTGGGATGGCTATCATGCGGACGGACAAAAGGTCGCGGATCGAGAAGTGCAGGCCAACTCCAAACATCAGAAGAACCACGCCGATCTCGGCCAGTTCGGGTGCCAACGCCACATTGCCCACAAAGCCGGGCGTGAAAGGCCCGATCACGATCCCCGCAAGCAAGAAGCCGACAATCGGCGATATGCGCAAACGGTTCGCAATTGTCCCAAAGATGAAGGCCACGACGAATGCTCCTACCAGCGTGGAGATCAAAGGCTGTGTGTTCATCTATGCCGTCATCCCGATCGGTTAGCCAACAGGCCGAACCTGATACTAAAGCATTAGGAATAAAGCATCGAGCTTCTTCTCAGCAAAGTTACAGGCCCCAATGGGTCAGAGACCCAAAGCGACTCTGAGCTATCCCCGTTTCCACGGACACATGGTTAAGCAACATCGGCCTGCGCCTCATAGCGGGCTGGACTAACGTATTCGAGCGTCTGATGCAGCCGCTGTCGATTGTAGAAGACTTCGATCCATTCGAAGATGGCGCTTCGTGCTTCAGCGCGCGTTCTGAAGTCACGATGCCAAATCAACTCATTCTTCAGGCCACTGAAGAAACTCTCAGCCACCGCATTGTCATAGCAGTCGCCCTTGCGGCTCATACTCGGGATCATGCCGTGCGCGGTCAGGATCTGGCGGTAGCTTGCCGTGGCGTACAACATACCCTGATCGCTGTGATGGATGAGCCCCGCGCTGGGCTGGCGGCGTTCAAGGGCCATCACCAGCGCCTCGGTGGCGAGTTGGCGATTCTGTTTCTCGTGCATGGCCCAGCCCACGACCCGGCGGGAATACAGATCCAGCAGCACCGCCAGATACAGCCACCCCTCGCGCGTGGGGATGAAGCTGATGTCCGCGACCCAGACGCGATCCGGCGCGGCCACGTGGAAGTCCCGCTCCAACAGATTCGCAGCGGGCGGGGCGCTCTGGCGCGCGGCGTACGCCATGCGAAAGCGCCGCATCCGCCGGGTCTCGATGCCGTGCACGCGGCGCAGGCGAGCGACCCGGTTGTGCCCACAGCGCAGCCCTTCGGCATTGAGCGCACGCCAGGTCTTGATAATGCCATAGGCCTCGCGGGCGTGCGCATGCAGGGCGCGGATGCGCCCGAGCAACTGCCGATTCGCCTGCGCGCGACCACTCTCGGGTCGGCGCGTCCAGCCGTAGAAGCCACTCCTCGACACCTGCAGCACCCGGCAAAGCGCGCCGATCCGGTGCTCGCGCGTGTGGTCGGCGATGAACTGGTACCTCACGCAGATTCCCTCGCGAAGTACCGCGCGGCTTTTTTTAAAATCGTATTCTCCTCCAGCAACCGGGCATTCTCGCGTTGCAGACAGGCCAGCTCCGCGGCGCGCCCGAGGCGCCGCCCTGGACCCGGAAACACCTCGTCGGGGCCTTTGCTTTGGAGTTGCTCATGCCACTTGTAGAGCTGATTGCGCCGCACACCCAGCTCCCGCGCGACCTCGGCGATCGGTCTGCCGGACTTCTCCAGCAAGCGCACGGCTTCCAGCTTGAACGCTCTCGTGAACGACTGGCGCTTTCCCATCGGACACCTCCTGGGGCATTATGTCCCCTCACTAGGTGTCCGCGAAAGCGGGTATACCTCACTCTGACCCCACTTTTCTTTTTACCTTTCTTCGTTCTGACTGTCTAAGAAAATAGACAGCTCGAAAAGGAGACATCATATGAGGAAAGTATTAGCAGTGTTTTTGGCGGTCTCGCTTATGCCAGCGTTCGCCTTTGCCGCTGACCCCACGACTCCAGAATCACCGGCGGTTCAAGGCCAGCAGGGAAAGGCTCCAGAACTTCGTGATCGGGGCGAGAAGAAGCGGGCACGTTTGTTTGAAAAGCTACAGCTCGATCAAGAGACCAGGACAAAGCTGACTCAGGGCTTAGATGAATTGAATCAAAAGGCTGAGCCTCTACGCAAGCAGCGGTACGATGCGGTAGCGACTATTAAGGCACAGGCTCAGGGGAAGGCGGACAGCGCGACGTTGAAGCAGACGCTAGAGCGCTATTACGCGGCCACTGATGCCCTCACCACGCTCAAGCAACAGCGGCGAGAGTTGTTTCGGCAGACTCTGACACCTGAACAACAGGGAAAGCTGATTAAGATGCGCCTCACGCATCGGCACCATGACAAGCAGCACCAGAGGGAAGGCAGCCCAAAGCAGGGTTAAGGTTCGTGTCCCGCGGTGGCGGTTGTTCGTTACGGATGGCCGCCACCCTACTGACGACGTGTGGAGGACACACACATGCTTCTCATAGCTGTCTTACTCGCTGGACTCCTCCTGGCCGGATGCGCTGGCTCGGTGGGCGTGCTGTATGGCGAGGACTACCGGGTAGCTGAATCGTATGCATATGCGACACCGTATCCGTACGGCTATGTCTATCCGTACCCGCGAAGCTACTACCGCCCCTTTCCGCGTCCGTGGGGTGGATACCGAGGAGGTTACTGGGGCGGTGGACATAGGGGCGGCTATAGAAACTTTTCTCCGTCATTCAGGTCACACGCACCCCGTCCGCATGGATCCATCCCACCGCAGTTTCGAAAAGGGCGGTAAGATCCCCACCTTGCGCAGGAGCTCCTTGGCTTGGGTCGCCGCCAGTTCAACCGGATGGCGAATCACACCTCTCGCGCATAATCCTGATGCGGCGCATCGCCGTCTGAGTGTCGGTATCAACTTCATTTAAAGGCGGCCGCGCCGGCTTCGGCCACGGCCTGATCCTGCTCGCCCGAACCGCCACTGACGCCGATGGCTCCGACGACTTTCCCGTCTCTTTTGAGCGGGACGCCGCCCGCGAAGATCATGATTTTGCCGTCGTTGGACGCATGTATGCCGTAAAAGTCTTTGCCGGGCTGGGCGAGTTTCCCTAATTCCTTCGTTTCAATATCGAAGGCACGCGAGGTGAACGCCTTTTTGATGGAAATATCTATACTGCCGATCCATGCTCCGTCCATCCTCACGTGCGCGACTAAGTTTCCTCCGGCATCGGCGACCGCGATGTTCGAGGGTTGACCGATTTCCGTCGCCTTTTTTTCGGCAGCAGCAATGACCTTTCTGGCATTGTCCAGTGTGACCATGGCAATAACCTCCTCATGTTTCAAAATTAGCTTTCACCCAATGCCGACCGGATGAGACGCGCGGCACTTTTGGAACGTCCCGTGGGAGAAGTGCCCACAGTCATCGAACACGTGTGTTCTCCACGCTAATTATTACAAATTTAGCACGATGGTAGTGACGAGGCAGGATGGCTCCCTGAACACATTGAATTATTTGGTGAGCCGCCTGGGATCCGGCGAAGGTTCTTCGGATGTCAGCGGTCTTCCTAAGCCATTCCTATGGAAGGAGAGATGAACAAGTCCCCAGCGAGTGCGCACTTGAGAGCAGGTTGCAGGTCAGACGCAAGGCGTGACTTCACAACGTAGCCGATGGCTCCAACCGCGACAGCTTCCTCCACGAAGTCCGAGTCTTCGTGGACGGTCAGGAAAACAATCTTGGAATTCGAACCGCTGGCTTTCAGGCGTTTGGCTACCTCAATACCGCTGAAATCATTCATGGAGATATCGAGCACCGCGCAATCCGGACGCAATCTGGTGATGGCTTCTAATGCAGTGCTTCCAGTATCCGCGGTCGCAATGATATCGAAGTCAGGCGCAAGCAACCGAGTGACGGTCTCTAATATAGCGGCGTTGTCGTCTGCGATGACGAGACGCATTCGTATGGGAGGCCCCTCTACATTAGATCTCAAGAAGGCGAGTTCCAACCGTGAACCTTGCGCACACTAGCAGAGGGGAAGAACCAGGGATACTGTCAGAAGTACTAGGAGAGGGAATTTCAGCGAGGCACAGGTGTAGGCGTCAGACCCTGTTTCATCGCGAACTGAATCACATCCGCGTTTGTCTTCAACTGAAACCGCTCCATTATCCGATACTTATGAAAGGCGACGGTCCGTGGCGTGATACGCATAATAGTTGCCACCTGTTTCATCAAGTATCCCTCGGCCAGCAGTTGCAGCACTTCTCGTTGCCGAGAGGTCAGTTGCCTCACGCCTTCGTGATATGACGGCGCCTGCCTGAAGGATTCCTCACTCCCTTGCATAACGAGCCGTGTCACATAGCTTTTTCCATGCAAGACGGACTGGACCGCCGTATACAACTCCGCGACAGCACATGTCTTGAGAAGATATGCTGAGGCCCCGTTACGAAACGCTTGCGTGACGAAATCCGGATCGTCGTTGACGGTCAAGAAAATCAACTTGACCTGCGGCATCATCCGTTTGAGCTGTAAGCCGGCATCCAGGCCGTTGAGCAGAGGCATGGAAATGTCCAACAAAATGATGTCCGGCCGTACTTTCGGCGCCAGATCGAGCAGTGCACGCCCGTCTGCCACCGATCCAACGACCTCGCAATCCGGTTCGAGGAACTTTTGAAACGCCTCGCGAAGCATCGCGTGGTCATCGGCGATCAAAACCCGTGGGCGATACATCGGTTCTTTCCTCTCCCTATGATGCTGAAGCCAGTGGCACTCGCACCTCGATCAGCGTTCCCTTTGACGGCTGTGACTGAATGGAGAGTTCTCCACCGACGAGGCGCACCCGCTCCCGCATGCTGGTCAGACCGAGCCCTGTTTTCATACTGTCAGCGTCGGGATTGAAACCGATGCCGGCATCAGACACTCTCAAAGTGATCTGGGTTGAGCTACCGTAGATCGCAACCTTAGCGTCCCGCGTCCTGCTATGCTTCACGGCGTTCTGAATCGCTTCCTGCAGGACTCGGTACAAGCAAAGGGCAATATCCTTCGGCAGTGAATCAGGCACATCACGACACGCAAATTCAATTCGCAGATCACCACGTACCCGACGGTCATTGCAGAAACTCCGAATTGCGGTCGCGAGGCCGAGATGATCCAGCTTCGACGGGTGAAGGTCATGGGACAGGTTGTGGATGTCCGCGGAAATGTCCCTGACCGTCTTCCACAACCCGTGGGTGCGGGCGCTGAGTTGCGCGGCCGAGGGCGCGGACTGTTGCCCCAATTGTTCGAGCTCGATCCCCAGAAGCGCCAGCCGTTGGCTCACGTCGTCGTGAAGCTCTCGTGCGATACGGCCACGTTCCTCCTCCTGGGCGTGGATCAACCGCCCGCTCAGCTCCCGGAGCGCAATCTCCGCGCGCTTCCGATCCGTGATATCGACGCAGGTGCCAATGTAGCCGGCGAATTGCCCTGCCTCGCCAAATCGCGGCACACCAATGTCCCACATCCATCGGTATTCGCTATCATGACGCCGGAGCCGGTATTCCATCTCGAAGCGCTCTCGTGCGTCGAAAGCTTGCGAATAGGTCTCGGTGCACCCCTGCACATCTTCAGGGTGGATATTCTCGGACCAGTCGTCACGGAGCTCCTGCTCCATCTGCCTGCCGGTAAACTCCAGCCAACCCTTATTGAAATAGACGGAGCGTTTGTCGGGCCCAGACATCCACATCAGAATGGGCGCCGCATCCGCCATGAGCCGGAATCGCCCTTCGCTTTCGCGAAGCGCTTCCTCGGCTCTCTTGGATTCCGTGATGTCTTTGGCGATACCGCTCACCCACCGCACCCGGCCCGAGTTGTCGAGCCTCCGCGTGCCGTTGTCCTGAATCCAGCGGAGCGTTCCATCCTGGCGTTGGATACGGTATTCAATTCTGTACGCGGGCGCGTGCCCGCGAATGTACGCGTCGAATGCACGGCTCACTCGCTCCCGATCGTCAGGATGAATCGTATGCATCCAAACTCGCGGATCCCGGTACAGGGTCTCGACAGGAATCCCCCAAATCTGTTGGAATGCCGGGCTGACATAGATCACTCGCTCCGGATCCAGTTCGGCAAACCAGAATACCTGGTCAATCGTCTCCGCAAGGTGGATAAAGAGTCTCTCTTGCTCGCGCAACGCGTGCGCGTTCGCTTCCAGCGCCTTCTGCGTCACCTTGAGTTTAGTGATATCCACATGGGACCCGGCGATGCGCATCGGCTTACCGGTGGCATCCCGAACTGAGACGCCGCGCGATAGGATCCAGCGGTACGTGCCGTCCTTGTGTCGGAGGCGATGCTGGACCTCATATTCCGGAACACGCCCATCTAAATAATCCTTCACCAAGGCGCGCACACGCTCTCGGTCTTCAGGATGGATGCGGTTCTCCCACTCCTCGAAACAATCTGTGATCTCGTACTCCTCATATCCGAGCATACTTTTCCATCGCGGGGACAAGTACGTCCGATTGGTTTTCAGATCCCGATCCCAAATGCCGGTATTCGAGCCTTGCACGGCAAGAGCAAAACGCTCCTGGCTTTCTCGCAACGCCTCGTCCGCCTCGTTGCGAGCCGTCATATCGATCAGAAACCCTCGTAACAGAATCGGGCGACCGCGGTCCCGGACGACGCTGACGACATCGTGGATCCACGCGATCCTGCCGTCGGCCCGATGCATTCGGTAGTCAAACTCGTACTGATCATCTGTTTGAGAATGCTGCAGGCAGAACTCGAAGGCGCGCTCGCGATCTGCGGCAAAGAGATTCTCGGCCCAGAACTCCTTCTCGTACCATCGCGCGATCGGGTACCCGAACAACCTCTCCGCCTGCGGACCGACATAGGTGAATTGCCAGGTCACGGCATCCGCTTCCCACGGAACGACATTCATTGTCTCCAACAACGGGCGAAACCGCTCTTCCGTTTCTCTTAGAGTGTTTTCGGCCAGTTTAATCGGACCCACATCCTCGTGAACCACGATGAGGCGCGTTGTCCCATCGCGAAGCTCGAGGCGGGCCACGTGGACCAGGAACGACCGCTTGCCTGTGGGGCTATTGGAAGGGTATTCCGAGGAAAAGTGCGGTTCCTCTCCCTTCGCCACTCGCTCAATGCCGTGTGCAACCAGTCGGGCCATGTCTGTTCCGGAACCCGTGGTGGAGCGATAGGTCTTCAGGTAATTCGACCCGACTTCAGAAGCTGACCCGCCAAAGCCATTGTCCTTTGCGAAGTTACGCCAGCCCGTGTTGACGTAAAGAATCGTCCCTGAGTCATCGAGTAGGGCGGCGTTCGAGGGTATTGCATCGAGTACCGCCTGCACGGTCATGGATGGGGAACGTGATGTGCGCGGGGAAGTCGCTACCTTAGAAATGTCCTTCCCTGGACTTTCGGCAAGCATGCTTAAGATCTTTCTTCAGGACAGCTTTCGCCCACCGGATCGGCAGTTTAGAGCTCGAATGTTTCCCTTAGCGCACTTCCACGTTGCATACTTGTAAATTCATAACTTCGCCATGTCAAGGCGATCCTGCCATTCATGAAGCACGAAACATACCAACCATTTCAAACTGCGACCTTATCCCCGAACGCCATACTACGGTGATTGTCCGCGCAACACGCGAAAAGGAAAGGACTATTTTCTACAGACACACTGGCCCAAACGCCACACGAGCGGCTGTTTTCAACCGTTTCGAAGGCCACAACAATATACATGGGAGCGCCTTCGAGAGCAGTCTTTGGCCTACTGGCGATACGCGGAAACGCACCCACCAAAGATCGTGCAGAGGACGCCGATGACCATGTGTACGTATATGCGGCTGCATGGCCTCGCGAGCATCACGGAATGGCTTGATTCAAAATATGGCTACGGCTTATCCACCATGCCTCGAAGAGCTACGAACAGGTCTTTGAGATAGGGCGCCATGATGGCACGAGACACGGGATGTTTCATCGCGGATCCAAAGCCGGCTACTTGGTCGGTCGACACACGGCTCAAGTAGATCACGAGCATCCCGTCCTTGGTTGGGAGCGCTATCACTCCCTGCAGCAGGCTATTGTAATCGTGGCTGGCGTAGAAGTGTCGATCAGCCGTGACATATGCCTCGCCCAACCGCAAGAGCATGCGGTGAGACAGCACATACGTCGGACGTCCAAAGACGTCAATATTCAGCCAGTAAAACTGTTCCTCAAGATCCTTCCGCGCCTTGGGATCGACGGCCGGATAGTTGAGCAGAATGTCATAAAAGGCTGGGACATACTTGGCGATGCCTTTCAGCTGCTTGGTTGCAATGGACAGCTCGTCGCTCGCGAGCAGTTGACGTCCGCTCCCGCGCTCATACGGCGCGATGCCGGACAGTCCCTTGGTCCGATAGGCCTGGTAGCGGGCGAGCAAGCCCTGACGCACAAGGGCCTCGACTTTTTGTACAGGCACGGCGTCCGCATCGCCCCCTGCCTTCAGCGCTTGAAAACCCGCTATCTCCTTGGCGTCCAGATTCAGTTCGTCGCCCGGGCTCGCGTTCAGATAGCGCCGGGCTTCCTTCTCTCCGTTCGGTGCCAGCACCACACCCGCGAAATCGGCCGGCGTCCCGTCGCCCGCAATCTTGCCAGATGCCGTGATCACCGATATCTTTTTGAACGCACTCGCCTCACGGAAGAGCCTGACAATATCCGCACCCTTTGCCTTGACCAGCAAGGCCCCTCCGAGGGCGAGTTCCCGATCCGACCCTTCACTGGGCGACCACTCGACAATGTTGCCATTCCGGATGCTTTGCTGGTCGCTGTCGGAAATATTCAATTCCTGCAGCACCTCATCGGCAGTTGGCAGTGCCAGCGCGGGACCGGCATGCGCCGCGGCAGTCAGCAGCATCGTACCAACCATGAGATAAATCGAAGCGCCTTTCATAAATAGCTCCTTTCAGATTCCCTATAGAGATCACGCCCAACAGCAGACCGCTGAAGGACTCCTTCGGGGCCTTCTTGCGCAACTGGAATGATCTGCTCTGTACCCTCGTACATCTCTGCGATGATGTGTTAGTCGGACAGGCCTTTCTTCAGCGCGGCCTCCCTGTGGAATTTCTCCGCCTCGTCCGCGGCGGCGGCCTTCATCTCCTTCAGCTCGACCGTCACCTTCACGATCTTGCCGGTGAAGGTGTTGTTGCCCTGCTTGTAGTCGGGAGACACGTTGGTCTCGCCGTCCACGCCCACGTCCGCGCCTTCGTCCCCGGAGAAAACGAAAGGCTGGGTCTTGGGGATTTGCCCTTCGGCGACCTTTTTGCCATCGACGCTCAGGATCGACTTGCCGCCGGTGCCGGGCTTGGCCGCATCGGGGATGAACTCGTAGGAGATCGTGTGCTTCCCGGGCGCGAGGGCCGTGGTGCGCCGCGATGTTGGTGCGTTCAAGGCCGAACCAGTTGTATTCGTGGTGCGGCTTTCCGTCCTTCATGTAGACGACCCATCCGCCGAAATAGCCGGCCTGGGCGATGATCACGCCTTCCGTCTTGTCATCCTTCAACTCCACCTCGGCGGTGATGGTGTGATGCACGCCCTTCACGTTGATGAAGGCATTCTCCATCATGCCCGTCATGCCGGGGTAAACCGTCAGCGACTTGCGCCCGCCCATCAGGTCGGGCCGGCCGGCGATGGCCGGGTTGAAGCGCTCGGCGCGGCGGTCGTCGATCGGCAGCACGTTGTTCCGGATGGCCTCCTTCATGAACACGGCCTGTAGCTCTTTGAGCTTGGCGGGATTCTTTTTGGCGAGATCGTTCGCCTGGCTGAAGTCCTCATCGACGTTGTAGAGTTCCCACACGTCGTCCTTCAGCGGCGGGGAGTTTCGCGCCCATGACCCACGGGATCGAGTGGCGAGTGCAGGCCACCCAGCCGTCGTGGTAGATGCCGCGGTTGCCGAACATCTCGAAGTACTGCGTCTTACGCCGGTCGGCGGCCTTGGCGTTGTCGGCGGAGTACAGCATCGAGACGCCGTCCATGGGCCGCTGCTTGATGCCGTTCACCGTCTTGGGCTGCGGCAGTTTCGCGGCTTCCAGCACGGTCGGAGCCACGTCGATCACGTGGTGGAACTGGCTGCGGACCTCGCCCTTGGCTTTGATCCCCTTGGGCCAGTGGAGCACCATGCCGTTGCGCGTGCCGCCGAAGTGGCTGGCCACCTGCTTGGTCCACTGGAAGGGCGTATTACCCGCCCAGGCCCAGCCGATGGCGAAATGCGGGAATGTCGTGGCATCGCCCCACGCATCGATGTGATCCATCATCTGGTCGGCTTTGCCGACGATGCCGTTCAGCGCCATCATCTCGTTGTAGGTGCCTTCGGGCCCGCCCTCGGCGCTCGCGCCGTTGTCGCCCACGATGTAGAAGAAGAGCGTGTTGTCCAGCTCGCCGATGGCTTCCAACTGCGCCACTAAGCCGGCCCACTTCATGGTCGGTGTGCTCGGCGAATCCGGCGAAGGTTTCCATCTGGCGCTCGAAGAGCCGCTTCTGCTCGGCGCTCATGCCGTCCCATGCGGGGATCTCCTTGGGCCGCGCGGTGAGCTTGGCGTCAGCGGGGATCACGCCGAGCTTCTTCTGACGCGCGAAAGTTTCCTCGCGCAGCTTGTCCCAGCCGCCGCTGAACTGGCCCTTGTATTTGGCGATCCACTCCTTGGGCACGTGGTGCGGGGCGTGCGTCGCGCCGGTGGCGAAATACATGTAGAACGGCTTGTCGGGCGTGAGCGCCTGCTGGGCGCTGACCCAGTTGATCGCCTGATCGGTCATGTCCACGGTGAAATGGTAGTCGGGCGTTTGCTTATGCTCGACGCGCGTGACTCCGTCGTAGATCGCCGGCGCCCACTGGTTGGTCTCGCCGCCGATGAAGCCGTAGAACTTGTCGAAGCCCGAACCCGTGGGCCAGCGGTCGATAGGGACCGGAGACCGAAACTTCCCATGGCGGGGTCTCGTGGTATTTGCCGAAGGCGGCCGTGCTGTAGCCGTTCTGGCGCAGAATCTCGGCCAGCGGTCGTGATGCTCTTGGGGCGCACGCCGGTGTTGCCGGGGAATGCCGTGGCGAGTTCCATGATCGCCCCGGCATTGTTCGCATGGTGGTTATGGCCGGTCAGCAGGGCCGTGCGGGTGGGGCTGCACAGCGCGGTGGTGTGGAAGCGGTTATACTTCAGGCCGCCGTTCGCCAGCTTGTCCAGCGTCGGCATGTGGATAGGCCCGCCGAACGCGCTGCTGTGGCCGAAGCCGATGTCGTCGATCAGCACGATCACGACGTTGGGCGCGCCTTGCGGGGCCTTCACCTCGAAGCGCGGCGGCGCCTTCGCATTGCGCGCGTCCAGCGTGGTGATCGGTTTGAGCGTCGGCTCCGGAATCGGCAGCACCGTGCGATCTGTCGGCCGCACCACCTGTCCAGGGGCGGCCCCCTGGGCGGCGGCCGGTGCCGCCGTTAGCGCGGCCAGCGTCAGCACCAAGGCCACGCTGAAGGCGGTCCTCAGCATTGCATTTCGTTTCACGATTCCTGCTCCCTTCCGTTTGTTCGTCTCATGGCGTGCGTACCCTTCAAGTCGTTTCATTATTTTCCTTCCGTAATTCTGCTCTGCTTGCGATCTCTGCCGCCGCTGCTGCTCTCTCGCCTAGTCTTTCGCCCTGGCGATCTTCTCCTGAATGATCTTACGGTCCGCCTCCGCTAACTGCGCGGGCCCAAGTTTGATTGTCAGCTTGGCGAGCTTGCCGGTGAAGCGGAACGGCGGCTGGTAGTCTTTGTCGTCCACCGCCGTGCGGGTATCCACTCCGACGTCGAAGGACTCGTCGATCGTCATGAGGCCGGGGATGGTGTGCGGGATCTTTTTGCTATCGACTTCCTTGCCGTCCACCGACAGGACGCCGGTGCCGCCCTTGGCCATGCCGGGGCCATCGTATTTGAAGTCAAACATGATCGTGTGTTTGCCCGGAGCCAGCGCGTCCTTGCCTTCCCAGCGGAATTTTTCCAGCCCCAGGAGATTGTAGGTGAACACCGGCTTGCCTTTCAGCACGTAGAGGCCGTAGCCGCCGAATCGGCCGCCGAGCGTGTTGAGCATGCCCTCGGCGCCGCCCTGGGGAATTTCCACCTCGGCGCTGATGGAATAGGACTTGGCGAGCGTGTTGGGCACACTGCCGTCCGGCAGGCCGGCCATTTCTCCCGAGTAGGTGAATTCGGTCTGGCCGGCGGTTGAGCTCGGCCGCGGGGTAATCAAGCGGGGGAGGACGGAATTATCCAGCGGGAACACCTGGTATTTCTGCGCCTCCACCAGGAAGAGTTCCTGCAATTCCTTCAGCTTCTCGGGATACTTTGCCGCCAGATCGTTGTTCTGAGAGTAGTCTTCGGCAATGTTGTAGAGCTCCCATTTGTAGCCGTTCAGCACTTCGGGCATTTTGGCCGCGCCCATGAGCCACGGGCGGTTGCGGAGGCGGCGTGCTGGCCATCCACCCATCGTGGTAGATCGCGCGGCTGCCGAACATCTCGAAGTATTGCGTCTCGCGGGTGGACTTCGCTTTTTCGTTCGCCTTGTCCCAGGTGTAGGCCATGCTCACGCCTTCGATCGGACTTCTGTGCGATGCCGTTGACCATCACCGGCGCCTGGATGCCGGCGGCTTCGAGGATCGTCGGCACGATGTCGATGATGTGATGGAACTGCGTGCGAATGCCGCCCACGTCCTTGATACGGCCGGGCCACGACATGACCATGCCCTGTCGCGTGCCGCCGAAGAACGAGGCCACCTCCTTGGTCCATTTGAAGGGCGTATCAAACGCCCACGACCACGCTACCGACATGTGAGGGGTGGTCAGCGCCGAGCCCCAGACGTCGTAGAACTTCAATTGGACTTCGACGGGAACATTGACGGCTTGAATCGCGGCCATGTCGAACGGCGTCCCGAGGACAGAACCTTCCGGGCTGGTGCCGTTGTCGCCACTGATGTAGATGATGAGCGTGTTATCCAGCTTGCCCATGTCTTCCACCGCCTGGATGACCCGCCCGATTTCGTGATCGGTATAGGCCACATACGCGGCGAAGACATCGGCCTGGCGGGTGTACAACTTCTTCTCATCGGCATTGAGCGTATCCCATTTCGGCAGGCTGTCCGGCCAGGGCGTGAGCTGGGCATTCTCCGGGATCACGCCGAGCTTCTTCTGGTTGGCGAAGATCGTTCTCGCGCAGGTCGTTCCAGCCTTTGTCGAACAGGTGCATGTCGCCTGATCTTCTTGATCCACTCCGGCGTCGGCTGATGCGGCGCGTGCGTGCCGCCGGGAACGTAATAGAGGAAGAACGGCTTATCGGGTGCGGCAGCATTCAACCCCTTCATGTAACTGATCGCCTCGTCCGCCATGTCGGTGGTCAGGTTGTAGCCGGGCTTTCCGACCCACGGATAGATCTGGGAATGATCTCGGAAAAGATACGGCGTCCACTGGTCGGTCTCGCCGCCCATGAACCCGTAGAAATACTCGAAGCCCATCCCGCTCGGCCACTGATCGAACGGTCCGGCCACGCTGTACTGATAGGTCGGCGTGTTGTGGTTCTTGCCGAACCACGACGTTGCGTAGCCATTGTCCCGGAGGATGGTGCCAATAGTCGCCTTGTTCTTGGGGATGATGCTGTCGTAACCGGGATAGCCGGTGGACAGTTCGGCGATCACGCCGGTACCCACGGAGTGGTGGTTGCGGCCGGTGATGAGGGCCGCGCGCGTGGGCGAGCAGAGCGCGGTGGAGTGGAACTGCGTGTAGCGCAGGCCCGCCTTCGCCAGGCGATCCATGGCCGGCGTCGGGATGACACCGCCAAAGGTGCTGGTGACTCCGTACCCCTGATCGTCGGTCATGATCAGCAGCACGTTGGGCGCGCCCTTGGGCGGCACCACGGTCGGTGGCCAGCCGGGTTTGGAGCTCACCGCGCTCAAGTTGATCTTGCCGCCAAAGGGCGGCGGCGGGTTCGGGATATATCTCCCGTCAATGGTCGTCGTGGCGCTGGGCGAACCCGGCGCGCCAGTGATCTGCTGAGCTCCAGCCGGTGCCGCCGTGAGCGCGGTGAGCGCGCCAACCCCACAGACTAGTGCAATGGTTGGCAGTATGGTTCTGTTCATGGCGTGTTTCTCCTCTCCGTTCACCTCATCAACTCGATGTCGCTCCGGCCTTCACTTCAGGCCCGTCGTCTTCTCACGGGTAACTCCATCTTGTTTCTTCTTCTACTTCTTCGGCGTCTCCACCGCGATCGCAACCGCCTCGGTGTAGGTGATCTCGACGATCTCGCCGACGGCCACCCGGTCGAGCTTCTGCGGGTCGCGCGCCTTGATGGTGGTCGTGTCGCCACTCGGACCTCGCAACGTGACCGTCCCCGCGGGCTTGTCAATAGCCGCGATCGCAGCGTTCAGCACAATCACCCGTGCTGCGGCGCCACCCGGCATCTCCCCGAGTTTGGCCCGCTCCGTTCCCTCAGCGATAGCGCCTCCCAACGCCGCCTCTCCCGGTTTCTTCACCTCGTAGACGAGCGATTCGTAGTAGGTCGCGGTTACCTCGTCGCCGACCTTCACCTGCGCGAGGTTCCGCACATTCTCACCAGCGCGGAACTTGATCACCGACCCATCGGCACGCTGCAGCGCGACCTGGCGTGTGTCCTGGTCAATGGCGCTTACGGTAGCGGTCGCGGACACGATACCCTCGCGGACGACGCCGCTCACCGCGGGCGACGCGGGCGCGGGCGCGACTGCCGGCTCACGCGATGCCGAAGCCGATTCCTTCGCTGTGTCAGCACAACCCGCAAGGCCGACCGTGATGCAGAGTGCGGCCGCGGATGCGATGTGAATCGTCCATGTTTTCATTTTCGTATCTCCCTTTTTTACAAGAGCCCGTTGTCCGTTCGTTCATAGAAAACCAGATCCCAGCGCATGTCGCGCAAAGGCGGGCGGCCCTTGCGAGCCTCCCGCCATGAAGGTCATCCCTTTATTTACCCATTGCCGCCCTGGCGGCCTCGATCTCCGCTTTCACGGCATCGAGGTTGAAGCTCGCGCCCTTCTGCATGGGCGGATATTCGATGACCGTCTGGCCAGCTTCGCCACTTCCTGCTGGACAAACACGAAGCGCCAGAACTCGTACTTGAACCATCCAAAGTACTCGTACGAGCCGTTAGTGTCCCGTTCTCCGGCCAGTCCCGTGCGCTCGAAAGGATCGAGGCGCAGGTTAGTGAGAGCCGGCACGTCCACATGGATCTTGCCGCCGAGCCAGCCGTTGGGCTGGTCGATGAAGCGATACTTGAAGTCGTCGATCCGCACCGCGCCGAGGGTGCTTTCGCCGAAGTAGAAGATCTCGTGGCGATTCGACGGCCCTTTGCCGGTGATCATGTCCATCTGGTTGTAGCCGTCGAGATGGTTCTTGTAGGTCCGGTCGCCGATCTTCTTGCCCTTGAGCAATTCTTCTGTGATGTTCGGATTGCCGGCGGCGGCGAGGAACGTCGGGAACCAGTCCATGCCGGAGATGATGCCGTTCTCGACCGTGCCAGCCGGCACGTTGCCGGGCCAGCGAATCATGGCCGGCGCGCGGAAGCCGCCTTCATAGACCGTGCCCTTTGCCTCCGAAGAACGGCGTGTTGCCGCCATCCGGCCAGGTGAAGTTCTCGGTGCCGTTGTCGGTGGTGAACACGACGATGGTGTTGTCGTCCACGCCCATGTCCTTGAGCTTCTTCATCACGTCGCCGACGATGTCGTCGAGCTGGGCCATGCCGGCTTCGTGAAGGGACCAGCCATTCTTCGAGTTGCGCAGCTTCTCATACTTCTCCGAGAGGTGCGTGACGATGTGCATGCGGGTCGGGTTCAGCCAGACGAAGAACGGCTTGCCGTCCGCCTTGGCCTTGTCCATGAACTTGAGAGCGAAAGTCGCGGATCTCGTCGTCCACCGTCTCCATCCGCTTGGGATAGAGCGTGCCGGCGTCCTCGATCTTCTGCTTGCCGATCTTGCCCCAGCGCGGCATCTCGGTCGCGTCGTCCTTGTCGGTGGCCCAGCGAGTGGACCATGTTGCGCGGGCCGACCTTGTCCAGCAGCTCCTGCGGGTAGGCGGGGTGCGCGGGGTCCTCCATCGCGTCGAGGTGATACAGGTAGCCGAAGAACTCATCGAAGCCGTGGACGGTGGGCAGGAACTCATTGAGATCGCCGAGGTGGTTCTTGCCGAACTGGCCCGTGGCATAACCCATGTCCTTGAGCGCCGTGGCGATGGTGCAGGCCTCGGCGGGCAGCCCGATCTGGCGCGCCCGCCTGGCCGACCGTGGTCATGCCGGTGCGGATCGGCAATCTCGCCGGTGATGAAGTTCGCGCGACCCGCCGTGCAACTCGCCTCGGCGTAGTAGTCGGTGAACAGCATTCCTTCCTTGGCGAGCTTATCGAGGTTCGGCGTCCGCCCGGCCATCATGCCGCGGTGGTAAGCGCCGATGTTCCAGATGCCGATGTCGTCGCCCATGATGACGACGATGTTGGGTTTCTTATCCGCCGCCCACCCAAACGGGGCGGTCATGGCGAAGGCCAGGGCCGCAACTGCCACGGCTAGGGCCTTCAGAATGGTATTGTGATTGCTGTTCATTCTCGTTCTCCCTTAATTCGTTGCTCATGAATCACGTCTGTTCTACTGGCCGGCTACCGATGCGGATTGCACGCAACGGAATCCCAGATGGTTCGTGCCGGTCTCGGGCTCCCCCTTGCCGCGGCCACCCGGCATGTAGCGCGCGCAGTACTGATCGGTGCAGAGGAACGAGCCGCCCTTTTGCACTTTCTTTTTCACGCCGGGCTCGCTCGGATCGAAGCTGTCCGCCGGCCCTTGCGGGTTGCGCGTGAGCGGCCCCTGCGCGATCAGCGTTTGGTAATAGTCAGGGCGGTACCAGTCGCTGGCCCATTCCCACACGTTGCCGGACATGTCGTACAACCCGAAGCCGTTGGGCGGGAATGAGGCGGCCGGGGCCGTGGCGGCGAAGCCATCCTCCGGCATGTTCTTGTCCGGGAAATGGCCTTGAAACGTGTTGGCCATGAACTTGCCGCCTGGTTTGAACTCATCGCCCCAGGCGTAGGGCTTGCGATCGAGCCCACCGCGCTGCGGCGAACTCGAACTCAGCTTCGGTCGGCAAGCGCTTGCCCGCCCACTTCGCGTATGCCAGCGCGTCTTCGTAAGCGATGTGCACCACGGGATAGTTTCCCCGGTCCTTGATTCCGCTCTGCGGGCGTTCGGGATGGCGCCAGTCGGCACCCTTCACGTAGCTCCACCATTGGAAATGATCGTGCAGCTTCACGGGACTATCGGGCGGCGAGAAGACGACGGAGCCGGCGACGAGATTCTCAGGCGGCGCGCCGGGGAAATCATCGGCGCGGGGCGTGCGCTCTGCCACAGTCACATACTTGGTCGCCTTCACGAATTTCTCGAACTGCTCGTTCGTGACTTCGGTCTTGTCCATCCAAAACCCATCGACATAGACGCGGTGCCAGGGTTTGGCGTCGGGAAAGTAATCGGCACCCATCCAGAACTCGCCGCCGGGAATCCAGACCATGCCATCCGGCGTCGGACCTGGAGCGGCTGTTGAATTGACACGTGGAGCGGTGTCCGCCGACGCCGCCTGCGGTGCGTTCTGCTGAGCGCCGGCCGTGGCATTTGCCTCGCCGCTCTGCAGGCCGGCTCTCAGCCGCGCGGCGGAGACGCCCTCCTCGCAATGCGAGCCGGGCATGTCGGCCACCGGATTCGGCGCCGAGTGGCGCGCACCGGTCGAGACGTAATACCATCCGGCCGCGCCGGCAAGGACCAGTACCACCGCGCCCACCCACACCCAGGCCTTGCGCGTGGATGGCGGAGGATTGCTTGTTGATCTGGCTTTGCTCATTGGCTATTTTCTGCCGCCACGTTCACCCGCTTGATCCGAAGGCGCGCAAGGCACCATACCGCCAGCGCTGCGTGAAGCAGAACTGCCGGCCAGAGGCCGATACCAAAAAGTCCCATGCCGATCCCGGCATAAACGAGGGCAGCGGCAACAGCCGTGTTATACAGCAACATGGCCGCGATCAAGCCGGTCGCTGCCCGGCTCTGTTCGTCATCGCGCGCCAGCCAACAGGCGAGGCCCAATGAGAGCAGCGCCGCCCCAGTGATCCGCCCGACCATCAAGCCCGCGGGCGTGTCGAGCGATGAACCGAGCAGTATCGCAACCAGCACCGATGGTGCTATTGCCAGCGCCAGGCCGGTCCCTGCCTCAATCACCGCAGTCACGACGAACAGAGTTTTTACGGGAAAATGCGTTTCCAATCCTTCTTCATGTCCACCACCGTCCACCCCTTCGTCGTCGCCTCGTCGAGCGCCTTGTCGAGCGTGCCGATGTGCGACTTGCGGTCGTAGGCCCATTCGCGCTCGGCATCGGTATGGTGGACGATCAGGCCCAGAAGCGCGCGCCACTGCCCGCAGCCGTCCATTGCAGCATCTGCAGATCGCCGTCGGAGTTGCCGAAGGCCAGGATCGGGCGGCGGCCGATGTGCTGCTGGATGCCGACGGGCTTGCCGGCCTTGTCGTCGATGAAGTTGAGCTCGGGCAGCTTCACGAGCACGGGCTTTCCGTCGCGCAGCTCGAACTTGAGCTTGCCGCTGCTGCCGACGACCTGCTCGGGCGGGATGCCGTAGACCTTCTCCGTCCACGGGCGCATGAACTCGATGCCGCCGCCGGACACGATGAACGTCTTGAAGCCGTTCGCGCGCAGGTAGGCGAGCAGCTCGAGCATCGGCTGATAGACCATCTCGGTGTAGGGCCGCTTGGTCTTCGGATGTTTTGCCGTGGCGAGCCAGTCCTTCACGATCTTCTCGAACTCTTCGGTTGTCATGCCGGTATGCGTCGCCATGACGATCTGGAAAATGGCCGGTTCGCCGCCGGCGAGCGCGCCTTTGAGGTCGCCCTTGAGCAGCGAGGCGAACGGCTCCTTGTCCTTCCATTCGGGATGCTGCGGCGCGAGCGCCCTGACGCGGTCAAGCGCGAAGGCGAGTTGGAAATACATCGGCTGCTCGGCCCACAGCGTGCCGTCGTTGTCGAATACCGCGATGCGCTCGGCGGGCGGGACAAAGTCCGGCGAGCCTTCCTTGGTCACCTTCGCCACGAATTCGGTGATGGACTTCTTCGCCAGCCCGTCGTTCCACAATGGAAGCGGATCGGTAGCCTGAGCCACGGTTGTGGTGAAAGCCAGGCCGCAAATGAGCGCGGCGGCGAGGAGGTTTTGTCTGCGTGTGGTTTTCATGTTGTGTCCCTATGTGGCGGAACGAAAACGGTCCCCGGTCGTGCCCGTTGACATGTGCACGACATGCAAGTATGCTGAGCACATGTCAAAGATGATCCAACTCCGTCACGTTCCGGATGACCTCCACCGGAAGCTGAAAGCCCGAGCGGCCCTCTCGGGGCTGTCATTGTCCGACTACCTTCTTCAAGAGGTCCGGCGCGTCGCCGAACGCCCCACAGTCGCCGAGTTAAGAGACCGCCTGGCTCATCGGACCGCGGTGACGCCCACGGTCCCGCCGGCCAAAGCCGTCAGAGCCGAGCGCGAGGGTCGGTGATCGTCGTTGACGCGTCGGCCCTTCTCGAAGTGCTGCTCAACACATCCGCCGGATCTCTAGTCGCCCGTCGGCTGTTTGCCGAGAACGAGACCCTTCACACACCACACCTGCTCGATCTCGAAATTGCGCAAGTCCTTCGCCGCTACGCCCTGACCGGTGAACTCAATCCAACGCGAGGCCTCCAGGCGCTTGAAGACCTCGCGGACTTCCCCCTGACCCGTTATCCGCATGATCTGTTGCTGCCCAGAATCTGGGAGCTGCGTCACAATGTCACGGCCTACGACGCAGCCTACATCGCCCTCGCGGAAGCCCTTGCTTCGCCATTGCTCACGCGCGATGCCGCCTTTGCCTCGGCTCCCGGACATCACGCACAGATCGAACTCATCTGACTTTTCCGACTCGCAATCTTCAAGCGTGCGGCCGGCCGGTACTCATTTCCTGCATGGTACCGGGAGTGTGCCGTGTCTCTCCTTTCAGTTATCCGACTTTGTATCCCTTGCCCCCAAGGCAGGTACTGTAAGCTCGGTTGAAGGTTTGCTGGCTCTGCTGTTGCTGGGCAGACTGTTGCTGCACCTGCTGCTGGTACTGCATCTCGCCTTGCCGCCTTCGATGCGCGCCCGCTGCCGCACCCACGCCCGCGCCGATGGCCGCGCCCTTGCCCGCATCCCCGCCGATGGCGCCTCCGACTGCGCCGAGCGCGGCGCCCCGGCCCGCGCCGCGGAGTGCGCCCCCCTGCTCAGGGGGAGGCGGAGGGGCCGTCGCCATCTGCTGGACCGGATCAATCCCCGTTTGTTGCTTCGCCCACTGATGGCAGGCGAACTCATCCTGCTGCTGTTGCTCCGGACTCTGCCCCTTCTCCGGAAACACGAACGACTGCGCCTGAGCGGTGGTCGAGATGAGGACCAGGCCCAGTGCGAAAGTGAGCACTGCAATTCTGTTCGTACGCATGTCTTTCCTCCAGTGTGTGTGACGGCGGCTGCGTTCGGCGGTCGGTTATTTCGCTTCTGGAATGTTGTATTTCAGCTTCGGCCAGACGATAACCCCTTCGCTGACCTGATGTGCAGGGTCAAAGCCAGCCACGACGGTCACCGCGCGCGCCTGAAGCTGCGACACCATCTCGCCCTCGCCGGTGATCCCGGAAAACCTGCCGGTGCCGCCGTCCAGCTTGAACGTCCCGCGGCAACCTTCCATGTCGCCTTTGCAAGTGAATCGCGCATAGATCCGGTCGCCGTCTTCATTGGTGATGATGCACCGGCCCTGCCCCGTTTTCGTCATCGTCTTGAAATTTCCTTCCACCGTGCCCGGACACACGATCGAGCCCGCGTGCAAGGCCCCTTTCGCGTCCTCTACAAACATGGTCCCGGAGTAAACGGCCACCATGTACGCCGTATCTTCGCCGACTGGGAACGCGAACCCCTGGCCTTTCCACGGGGCCATGGCCCTGACCGTACCTTCCTCAGCAAAGGCAAACGAGCCAAACCCAACGCTCGTAATCATCACGACCGCCGCCAGGAGCGTATTGATCATTTTCCTGTTCATTTTCAAAGCCTCCTTGATCTTTTGAATGCAGAATGTAGTCCACTCGACAAATGGTCGCGCCGAGGGGAAACCCTCCCGGCTCGGCCGCAATATGGGTGACCGTACATGACGCCGGAAAAGGTTGCTACTGTCAGAAATAACAGGCTGGGCGAGAGAGCAGCACCGGTGCCGCTGCGCGCGATCAGGACCTCTAGGTGCGCACGTAGACTAGCTCATGTTATCGGGGTGCGGTCCAGTCGGCGCTGCAGGACGGCATCTCTAGAAACCGTATCGCTGCGCTGTGCGATGTGAAAGCAGTCAGAGCAGAGATGATAGCAATCCTGTGGAGAGGTATAAAAAACATCCAAGTCTGTCGCGCCGCAGTCACGACAAGAGATCAGATCATTAGTAAGCGTTTCTCCTGCGGGTACGACCCTCGTTCTGACAGTGCACATGGCCTTGCCCCCTTCATTTAAAGGCGCACCGCATATTCGACGCAGCCGAGATTGCCCTTTTTGTCATCGTCTTTGAAATCCCCTTGCGCCGTGTGCAGCCAGACAAGCGAAGCCGCGTCTAGGCGTACTCGACAAATGGTGACCGTATACCACGCGGTAAAAAGCTGATACTGTCAGAAATGACAGGGGCGAGAGAGCAGCACCAGCGCCGCTGCGCGCGATCAGGACCTTTAGGCGCGCACGTAGACTAGCTCATGTTATCGGAGTGCGCCCCGGATATCGCAGAAAGGCTGAACAGAACTGCGGGACCTTAGCGTGCCATCGTGTTAGTCGAGCGGATGGCCTCCGCGATATCGCTGCTCACCTTGGCAAGCGCGCGGCTGTGCGCGGCCACCAGCGCATCATAGCCTTCCCCGCCCGCCGGCTCCTGGATCAGCGACCGGCCGGTTTTCGGTTGACCATCGGGAGAGCGGCGAACCGACCAGAGGGTATCGATCGTGACGGTCTCGCCGAGGGTTGAGTCGAAGCGCTGCAGGTCCACCGACACTTGAATGTCTGGACGAGCAGTGTTCTGCTCATAGGACGAGACCAGCCTGTTGCCGAGCAATTGCGCAAGGTCCTCAGCGATTACACGGGCAATCTCGCTTCTGAGAGGGGCTGCCCACCGGTGCTGCTCCATAATGGAGACCTGGTTGGCCCCGGCACGCACGACGATCTGCGGACGATCCACAGACTCAGGCAGACTGACCGGCCCGACTGCGACAGTGTACTCCGCCGTCGCTTTCTCGTTTCTGTCACTGGCCGGGATCGCTCCCCCGCCCATGGTATAGAAGCGCGGCTCAGGAGAGCCGCCGCAGCCCACGAGGATCGCGGCGACGAGGGATGAGGTAGCGATGCCGAAGCGAATTCGCGTCACGGTTTTTGCGCTTTCTTGCCCTGAATCAGCGACTCGGGATGGCGCTCGAGATAATCGGCGAGCACGCGCAGGGCCTGTGCCGCCCGGCTGAGCTCACGAAGCGTCCCGCGCACGTCCTGCTGCAGCGGTGCATCAGCGTTGAGGCTGCGCTCCGCCGAGATGAGGGTCTTGCGCGCTTCATTCAGGGCGGTACTCGCCGCAGGCACCACGTCCGCGTCGAGTCCCTTCACGAGCTTGTCTGCACTCTCAAGCGTGCGGGTCATGCTCTTGAGGGCTAGGCGGATATCGCCGCCGATCTGGTCCAACGGCACATTCTGAAGTTTCCTTGCAAGGTTAGAAAGGGTTTCCTGTATCTCCGTCATTACACCCGGAACCGTCGGCAAGACGGGCGGCGTTCTCGTCCAATCCACATGGGCCTTAGGCGCATTGGGAAAGAAGTCCATGCTCACGTACAGTTGGCCCGTCAGCAAGCTTCCAGACCTAAGCTGACCGCGCAGTCCACGCTCGACCATCGCATTCCATCTCGCCTTGCGGCTGGCCTCGTCAAACTGGACCTGTTGTGAAGCAGCGGGAGCGAGCGCCAACAGACGCTGGGGATAAATTGCAACCCCAACCGGGAAGCGGAACTCGTTGTGTGCCTGGTCAAATTCCACTTCCATGGATTTGACCTCGCCAATGTTTATCCCCCGGAATTCCACGGGCGATCCAATCGCAAGACCGCGAAGCGAGTCCGTGAAGAGCAGGACGGCAGGCACGGACATCGCGTCCGGACGCTTCATAGCCTCGGCCCGGCTACTAGCCAAGGCGAACATGGTGTTTGCCTCGGCCGGCGATTCCGCCGACGAACCCGGCAGCGTTTCGAACGCGATGCCGCCGATGAGAATTGATGCGAGGGATTGGGTGTCCACCTTGATCCCTGTCGAGTCCAGGGTGACATCAATCCCGCTCGCGTTCCAGAACCGCGAGTTCGGATTCACGTACTGGTCGTGCGGCGCGTTCAGGAAGATCTTGAATGTCACGCCCTGGCCGTCCTTGTCGAGCTCGCTGGCCACCACCTGTCCCACTGCTACCCGCCGGAAGTAGACCGGCGAGCCGACGTCGAGCGAGCCGAGATTCTCACTGTGCAGGACAAACTGACGGCCCGGGACATCACCGGTGACGATCGGGGGCGTTTCGAGGCCGACGAAGTCACGCCGGGCCTTGCCGGATTTCCCGAGGTCCACACCGATATAGGAGCCGGAGAACAATGTCCCGAGCCCGGAGACCACACCGCCGGCGACCCGGGGCCGCACGATCCAGAAGCGGGCGTCCTCGACCATGTAGGGCTTGGCCCCCTTGACAAGCTCTGCGGTCGCCACGACACCCTTAAGATCTTTGCTGAGCGTAACCAACGTCACTAGACCCACATCGACGTCCTTGTACTTGATCTTGGTCTTGCCCGCCTCCAGTCCTTCGGCCGTCTTGAAGCTGATCGTGATCGTTGGCCCCTTGTCGAGCACGGCCTTCACCGCGAGCCACCCGCCGATCACGACGGCCACGAGAGGGATCAGCCAGACGACAGACAGCTTCCAACGCCGCTTCGGCGCGGCCACGGCGTCGGGGAGATCGAAATCTCGTGGAGTGTTAGCCATCAGTCTTCCTCAGCGGATCCCAAATGAGGCGTGGGTCAAAACACTCCGCCGCAAACATCGTGAGCACCACCACCGCTCCGAAGGCGATCGCCCCCGGCCCGGCCCTGATCGTCGCCAGCGCCTTGAACTGGACAAGCGCGGTGAGGATCGCCGCGACGTAGATATCCACCATGGACCAGCGGCCGACGAGTTCCACGACCCGGTACAGCCGGGTGCGCTCCAGCGGCCTCCAGGTGGAGCGGCGCTGCGCCGAGACGAGCAGGAAAAACATCGCGACTAACTTCGAGCCCGGCACCATGATGCTCGCGATGAAGATAATCACCGCCAGGGGCCACGAGCCCGACGTCCAGAGATACACAACGCCGCTCATGATGGTATCACTCTGCGCGCCGAAGAGGGAGCCGGTTTCCATGACGGGCAGGACGTTCGCCGGGATGAACAGGACGCAGGCGGCGATAAGGAACGCCCATGCGCGCGTGATGCTGTCGGGCTTGCGCACGTGCAGGCTCGCGCCGCACCGCGTGCACACCAGGTCGTGCCCCCCTCCGGACGGCCGGTTGAGCTGATGGCAGGTGTGGCAGAGGAGCAGCCCCGCTTCGGCAGCCGTCATCGCGGTCATCGTGCCTCCTCCGCTCTCTCGGCCACGGGGGCGAAGCGCGGCCGTCGCCCGGTCGCCTCTACGCGGGCCCAGAGATCATCGGCGTCAAAAGATGCCGCGGCGGCCGCGACCATGAACATCAGCACGCCGAAGGACCATAGCGCGATCCCAGGCTGGACATGGGCAATGTGCGCGAGCTTGGCGAGCGACACGAGGGTTCCGAGCATGAACACCTCGACCATGCCCCACGGCCGCACCGTCTGGACAAGACGGAACATGGCCGGCAGTCCCTTCGGGACCCACCCGAGCTTGAGGGGCAACAGCATGTAGAGCATTGCCCCGACGTCGAGCAGCGGCATCAGGATCGTCGTGACAAAGACGAGCGCCGCCACGCTCCGCATCCCGTCGTCGTAAAGCGTGCGCACCGTGCCGAATAGTGTCGTCGAGGTCCGGTTACCCTGTGCCTCGAGTCCGACCACGGGGAACAGATTGGCCACGATCAGCAGGACGGCGGCCGTGAGCGTGAACGCGAGCGTGTAGTCGAGACTGTCAGGCTTGTTGCGGTAGAGAGCCGCACCGCAGCGTATACAGCACGCGGCGCCCCCTGGAGGAAGGGTGATCCTCCGCTGCAACAGGTCGCATTCATGGCACGCGATGAAAGCTGAAGTCGAGCTAATCACAATTCTCCTGGCCTAAACGATCTCCTATCGCAACTGTTTATACTGCAGTTCCATCGCCACCAGCCTGCCAAGAAGGATGGCTGGAAACAGTTGCCCTGTCAGCGCCTCAAGCATCGCGAGCGAGCGTGCGATTGGATGGACCGGGGTGATATCGCCGTACCCGGCCGTCGTCAGGGTCGTAAAGCTGAAGTAGATGAAGATGGGCGTGAGGATGCCATGATGCACCTTCAGTTCCTCCGATTGGAATGACCCGGGAAAGTGGAGGGCGACCATGTCATAGGCAAAGGCCCAGATCAAGCCCAACAGCAGATAAACGGAGATTGCGCCTTGGATCCGATGCACAGTGATCGGTCCTTTTTTAAAGGTCTCTATGAGGATCAGGCCGGCCAATAACCCGAAAAACCACATCGAGGAGAGCGCATCCAACAACGCCAGTCCGGGACTCTGAACGAGATGTTGGACCCAATGGGCGACGAGAGCCGCGGCGCCGCTGCCCACCATAAAAACGATCATGGCTCGGCTGTCGGCAACGGCCATGACGCCTGAAATGAGGAGAAGCGAAAACCCTATGCTGGTGAGCAGCGTGATCCCGAGGGGAGACAGGATGAATACGGCAACAACCAGTGTCCCCAGAAATACGCTCAGGTTCCGATCCGGGGTCCAGAAGCTTGTGACGGCACCGATGTTGAATTTCCTCGCAATCATCTCACGCCTTCAGGAGTGCCCGTTGATGAGACTTAAGCCGCCGAGACGTAATGGATATGCGCGGAGCATTATCAACGCGCCGCCGGCAGAATGGATACTGTCAAAATTGACAGGTCGTCAAAGTCGCTGATGGTTCCCAGCGCTCTATGCGTTGAAGTCTTCCAGGCTCGTATCCCATTCAATTGATCCAGCCCTGTTCCTGAAACCGCTGCTTGAGCACGCCGGCAATTTCCTTGGCGGTCTGCTTGCCCCTGCCCTCAACCTTGCTGCTGCCGCTTTTCTCTCCATACACTTTCATCCCACTGCTGATGATGAGTCCCGCCGGGTTGCCGGTGGCAGCGAGGCCGACAACCCCCAAGGCGGCGCCCGGGGCTTTACCTCCGCCGGCATCGACGGTGCCGGATCCGAGTTTGCGCAGTCCTTGAGCCGTCATCTGGAAGCCTTCCACCGCCGTTTTCAACTCGGACGCCCCGGAGCCGAATCCGATTCCGACGCGCTTGGCGGCACTGCCCTCTTGGATGGAGAGGAGAGAGCCTCGAATCACAATGTCGTTGATCTGCGGTTTTGTTCCCGTCGAAGCCCGCTCGGCGGGCAGTCTCATGCCACGGATCTGCTCGACCAGCTCCGCCGCAATTTGAGCGCCCAGCTTTCGTCCTTCCGCGATCTGTTCGGCGGTTTGGGGCGTGGTGTCCAAGTCCGGTTGACCGGCCAGGGCGGACTCGGCCGCAACATCGGCGGCCGTGGCGGCGAAGTTGTACACCAGGATGTGATCGGGCCGCGGGAGCTTCCCGGTTACGAGTTGCTCGCGGTCGCTGACCTTGGCTGAGGCAGACCCGGCGGCCACGACCATGGCGAACAGACACGAGATGACTGTTGCCGTTGAAGCGCGTTTCATACACACCTCCTTCTTCACGGTATTCACTGCGCCCGCTTCACCGCAGGCGGATTCCAGGAACTTTCGCCGGCAGGCAGAATGGAAGGACACTCCGTCTTCGGCCAATACAAACGCATCACCAGGTAGATGGCGTCGTTCAGTTCGACGTCCACCTGCCTTCACCTCAGGCGCGTCGTCTTCTCATTTGGCCCTGACCCATGTCTGCGTTCTGTAGAAGAGTCCGAGATAGCCGCGAACCTTCAGCTTGTCACCCTCAAGCCAGACTTCTCCTTTGTAGATCTTGCCGTCATCGGGGTCCAGGAGCGTCCCGTCCTTGTAGCGATCTCCTTTCAGGCTGAGGTCCTTGATAATGACCAGTCCAACGACAGGTTTGTCTTTGTCGGCGCCCGTGCAGGGGGTGCAGATCTTCGGTTTGCCCTGTGCGTCGTTTGGTTCAGGCAAACTCGTGATCTTGCCGAAAAGCTTGCCGCCCTGCTCGTACATTTCCACTTCGGACGTGACCTTGCCGGTCTTTTCATCAATCGTGTTCCATTTGCCGACCGGCGACTCGGCAGCCAGGACAAGGCCTGCACAAAAGAAAACCGCAAGAATCACAAGGGGAAAAAGTCGTTTCATCATACTTGCCTCCTTAATTTGTCGAACTGAACTTCGGACCTTACGCCTACCCCCTCCTTAGCAAGGAGCGGGACAGCGGGCGGTAGTCCGCGCTGCCCCGCGATTTCTGCAATAATGCATTAGTCGGACAGGCCTTTCTTCAGCGCGGCTTCCCGGTGGGATTTCTCCGCCTCCTGCGTGTCAGCAGCCTTCATCTCCTTCAGCTCGATCGTCACCTTGGCGATCTTGCCGGTGAAGGTGTTGTTACCCTGCTTGTAGTCAGGAGAAACGTTCGTCTCCCCGTCCACGCCAACGTCCGCACCTTCATCCGCAGAGAAGCCGAAAGGCTGGGTCTTGGGGATTTGCCCTTCGGCAACTTTTTTGCCATCGACGCTCAGAATCGACCTGACCGGTGCCGGGCTTGACCGCATCGGGGATGCCCTCGTAGGAGTTCGTGTGTTTGCCCGGGCGCATGCCGTGTGCCCGCGATGTTCGTGCGTTCAAGGGCGAAATGTGTATTCGTTGTGCGGCTTCCGTCCTTCATTTAATTGACCCATCCACCGAAGTAGCCGGCCTGGGCGATAATCACGCCTTCCGTCTTTTCGTCCTTCAACTCCACCTCCGCGGTGATGGTGTGATGCACGCCCTTCACATTGATGAAGGCATTCTCCAGCATGCCCGTCATACCGGGGTAAACCGTCAGCGACTTGCGCCCGCCCATGATGTCGGGCCGCCCTGCGAGGGCCGGGTTGAAGCGCTCGAAGCGGCGATCGTCAATGGGTAGCACATTGTTCCTGAATCGGCCTCCTTCATGAACACGGCCTTATCTCCTTGAGCCTGGCGGGATTCTTTTTGGCGAGATCGTTCCCCTGGCTGAAGTCCTCATCCACTTTGTAGAGCTCCCATTCGTCGTCCTTCAGCGCCGGAAGCTTCGGTCGCCAGCCACGGAATCGAGTGGCCGAGTGCACGCCACCCAGCCCTCATGATAGATACCGCGGTTGCCGAACATCTCGAAGTACTGAGTCTTACGCCGATCGGCGGCCTTGGCGTTGTCGGCGGAGTACAGCATCGAGACGCCGTCCATGGGCCGCTGCTTGATGCCGTTCACCATCTTGGGCCGTGGGATGTTTCGCGGCCTCGAGCACGGTGGGAGCCACATCTATCACGTGGTGGAACTGGCTGCGGACCTCGCCCTTGGCTTTCACCCCTTTGGGCCAATGGAGCACCATGCCGTTGCGCGTGCCGCCGAAGTGGCTGGCCACCTGTTTGGTCCACTGGAAGGGCGTATTACCCGCCCAAGCCCAGCCGATGGCGAAATGCGGGAACGTCGTCGGCATCACCCCACGCATCGATGTGCCCCATCATCTGGTCGGCTTTGCCCACGATGCCGTTCAGGGCCATCATCTCGTTGTAGGTGCCTTCCGGTCCGCCTTCGGCGCTCGCGCCGTTGTCGCCCACGATGTAGAAGAAGAGCGTGTTGTCCAACTCGCCGATGGACTTCCAACTGCGCCGACTAAGCCGGCCGACCTCATGGTCGGTGTGCTCGGCGAACCCGGCGAAGGTTTCCATCTGGCGCTCGAAGAGCCGCTTTTGCGTCGGCGCTCATGCCGTCCCACGCGGGGATCTCCTTGGGTCGCTCCGTGAGCTTGGCATCGGCGGGGATCACGCCCAGCTTCTTCTGGCGGGCGAAAGTCTCTTCGCGCAGCTTGTCCCAGCCACCGCTGAACTCGCCCTTGTATTTGGCGATCCACTCCTTGGGCACGTGGTGCGGGGCGTGGGTGGCCCCCGTGGAAAAATACATGTAGAACGGCTTGTCGGGCGTGAGCGCCTGCTGGGCGCTGACCCAGTTGATCGCCTGATCGGTCATCTCGCCGGTGAAATGATAGTCGGGTGTCTGCTTCTGCTCTACGCGCGTGACTCCATCGAAGATCGCCGGCGCCCACTGGTTGGTCTCGCCGCCGATGAAGCCGTAGAATTTGTCGAAGCCGGAACCCGTCGGCCAGAGGTCATACGGGACCGGAAACCGAAACCTCCCACGGCGGGGTCTCGTGGTATTTGCCAAAGGCGGCCGTGCTGTAGCCGTTCTGGCGCAGAATCTCGGCCAGCGGTGTAATGCTCTTGGGGCGTACGCCGGTGTTACCGGGGAATGCCGTGGCGAGTTCCATGATCGCCCCGGCATTGTTCGCATGGTGGTTGTGGCCTGTCAGCAGGGCCGTGCGGGTGGGGCTGCACAGCGCGGTGGTGTGGAAGCGGTTATACTTCAGGCCGCCGTTCGCCAGCTTGTCCAGCACAGGCATGCGGATAGGCCCGCCGAAGGCGCTGCTGTGGCCGAAGCCGATGTCATCAATCAGCACGATCACGACATTGGGCGCATCTTTAGGGGCCTTCACCTCGAAGCGCGGCGGCGCTTTCGCATCGCGGGCGTCCAACGTAGTGATCGGCTTAAACGTCGGCTCCGGAATCGGCAGCACCGTACGGTCGGTCGGCAGCACCACCTGTACAGGGGCGGCGCCCTGAGCGGCGACCGGCGCCGCCGTCAGCGCCGTGAGCATGCCAAGCCCGGAGGCTAGCGCAAGAGTTGTCAGTATGGTTCGTTTCATTGTCTGCTCCAGTCAGTTAGCCCATTAGTTCCACCGCCCCCATGAAGGTCATCCCTTTACTTACCCATTGCCGCCCTGGCGGCCTCGATCTTCGCCTTCACGGCATCGAGATTGAAGCTCGCGCCCTGCTGCATCGGCGGGAACTCGAGGAAGGTCTGGAGCTTCGCCACTTCCTGCTGGACAAACACGAAGCGCCAGAACTCGTACTTGAACCAATCGAAGTACTCCTGCGCCGCCTTTCTTCGTCCCGTTTCGGCCAGCCCGTGCGCTCGAACGGATCGAGACGCAGGTTGGTGAGGTAAGGCACGTCAACATGGGTCTTGTCACCGAGCCAGCCGTGGGCTGGTCGATGAAGCGATACTTGTAGTCGTCGATGCGCACCGCACCGACGTGCTTTCGCCGAGGTAGAAGATTTCGTGGCGATTCGACGGCCCTTTGCCGGTGATCATGTCCATCTGGTTGTAGCCATCGAGATGGTTCTTGTAGGTTCGTGTCGCCGATCTTCTTGCCCTTCAGCAATTCGTCGGTGATGTTCGGATTGCCGGCGGCGGCGACGAAGGTCGGGAACCAGTCCAGGCCGGAGATGATGCCGTTTTGGACCGTGCCCGCCGGCACGTTGCCGGGCCAGCGAAGCATGCGCCGGCACGCGGAAGCCGCCTTCCATAGACCGTGCCTTTGCACTGCGCGAACGGCGTCTGTCCGCCATCGGGCCAGGTGAAGACTTCGGTGCCGTTGTCGGTGGTGAAGACGACGATGGTGTTGTCGTCCACGCCCATGTCCTTGAGCTTCTTCATCACGTCGCCGACGATGTCGTCGAGCTGGGCCATGCCGGCTTCGTGTACCGACCAGCCATTCTTCGAGTTGCGCATCGCCTCATACTTTCGGCGAGAGGTGCGTGACGATGTGCATGCGCGTCGGGTTGAGCCAGACGAAGAACGGCTTGCCGTCCGCCTTGGCCTTGTCCATGAACTTGAAGGCGAGGTCGCGAATCTCGTCGTCCACGGTTTCCATCCGCTTGGGATAGAGCGTGCCGGCGTCCTCGATCTTCTGCTTGCCGATCTTGCCCCAGCGCGGCATCTCGGTCGCGTCGTCCTTGTCGGTGGCCCAGCTGTGAACCATGTTGCGCGGGCCGACGTTGTTCAGCAGCTCCTGCGGGTAGTTGGGATGCGCGGGGTCTTCCATCGCGTCGAGGTGATACAGGTAGCCGAAGAACTCGTCGAAGCCGTGGACGGTCGGCAGGAACTCGTTGAGATCGCCGAGGTGGTTCTTGCCGAACTGGCCGGTGGCATAGCCCATGTCCTTGAGCGCCGTGGCGATGGTCACGCCTCGCGGGCAGCCCGTCGGGCGAGCCCGCCTGGCCGACCGTGGTCATGCCGGTGCGGATCGGCAACTCGCCGGTGATGAAGTTCGCGCGACCCGCCGTGCAGCTCGCCTCGGCGTAGTAGTCGGTGAACAACATGCCTTCCTTGGCGAGCTTGTCGAGGTTCGGCGTCCGCCCGGCCATCATGCCGCGGTGGTAAGCGCCGATGTTCCAGATGCCGATGTCGTCGCCCATGATGACGACGATGTTGGGCTTTCTTATCCGCCGCGCCACCCAAACGGCGCGATCATGGTGAAGGCCAGGGCCGCAACTGCCACGGCTAGGGCCTTCAGGATGGTGTTGTGACTGCGCTTCATGATTCGTCCTCCTTTTGTTGATTGCTCATGAATGACGACTGTTCTAGTGGCCGGCCACCGATGCGGATTGCACGCAACGGAAACCCAGATGGTTGGTGCCGGTGCTAACCTCGCCTTTGCCGCGCGTGCCGACCATGTAGCGCGAGCAATACTGATCCGTGCAGAGAAACGACCCGCCGCGATGCACGCGCTTCTTCTCGCCGGGCTCGCTCGGATCGAACGGCGTGTCCGGGCCCTGCGGGTTGCGCGCGACGCCGCCCGCAGCGCGAGCTGCGCGTAGTAGTCGGGCCGATACCAGTCGCTGACCCATTCCCAGACGTTGCCGGCCACGTCGTACAGGCCGTAGCCGTTCGGCGGGAACTGCGCGACCGGCGCGATGCCGCGAAGCCGTCCTCGCCCGTGTCGTGATCGGGAAAATGTCCCTGATAGATGTTCGCCATCCACTTGCCGTCCGGGCATGAATTCGTCGCCCCACGGATAGAGCTTGCCGGTCAGGCCGCCGCGCGCCGCGAACTCCCATTCCGCTTCGGTCGGCAGCCGCTTGCCCGCCCACTTCGCGTAGGCCACCGCGTCCTCGTAGGCGACATGCACGACGGGATAGTTGCTCGCGGCCTTCGATGTCGCTGTCCGGGCCCGATCGGGATGACGCCAGTTCGCGCCCTTCACGTACGTCCACCATTGGAAATGATTGTCGAGCGGCACCGGATGATCGGGCGGCGTGAAGACGACCGAGCCGGCCACGAGATTCTCAGGCGGCGCGCCGGGAAAATCTTCGCGCGCGGCGTGCGCTCGGCGACGGTGACATAGCCGGTGGCTTTCACGAATTTCTCGAACTGCTCGTTGGTGACTTCGGTCGTGTCCATCCAGAAGCCATCGACATACACGCGATGGATCGGCCGCGAATCTGTCGTGCCTTTCATCCCGACCTCATCCATGCCGGGTGGATCTTGCGCGCCCATGGAGAATTCCCCGCCGGGAATCCAGACCATCCCTGCCGGCGCCGGACCGGGAGGCGGCGTTGGATTGAGACGAGGCGGCGCGCCGGGCATGGCAGACATCGTATTGGGTGCCGAGTGGCGCGGACTGGCCGAGGCGTAATACCACCAGACCGCGCCGGCGCAAACCAGCACGGCAGCGCCCACCCACATCCAGGCCTTGCGTGCGGATTGAGGCTTGCTCGCTGGTCCGGCTTTGCTCATTGACTGCTTTCCGTCACCACGTTCACCCGCTTGATCGAAGGCTCACGATGCACCACACCGCGAGGACTGTGTGAAGCAGAACTGCCGGCCAAAGGCCGACACCAGACAGCCCCAAACCAACGCCGGCATAACCGAGGACCGCGACGGCAGCAGCGTTGTAGAACAACATCGCGGTGACCAACCCTCTCGCGGCACAGCTCTTCTCGTCGTAGTGCGCGAGCCAACAAGCGACGCCCAGTGAGAGGAGCGCCGCCCCCGCAATACGAGCCACGACCAATCCGCTGGGCGTGTCGAGGGATGCGCCGAGCAGCACCGACGCCAGGAGCGGCGGCAATAGCAACAGCGCCAGGCCAGCCCCTACCTCAACCACCGCGGTCGCAATGAACAGGTGTTGGTTTTCATCGTCGTGTTCTTATCTGCAGGAACGAAAGAGGTCACGGTCGTGCCTATTGACATGTGTATGACATGCAAGTACGCTGAGCACATGTCCAAGATGATCCAACTCCGTCACGTTCCGGAAGACCTCCACAGGAAGCTGAAGGCCCGAGCGGCCCTCTCGGGGCTCTCATTGTCCGACTACCTTCTTCAAGAGGTCCGGCGCGTCGCCGAACGCCCCACAGTGGCCGAGCTGAGAGACCGCCTGGCTCATCGGACCGCGGTGACGCCCACGGTTCCGCCGGCCAGAGCCGTCAGAGCCGAGCGAGAGCGCCGGTGATCGTCGTTGACGCGTCTGCCCTGCTCGAATGCTTCTCAACACATCCGCCGGATCTCTGGTCGCCCGTCGGCTGTTCACCAAGAACGAGACCCTTCACACACCACTCCTGCTGATCTCGAAGTTGCGCAAGTCCTTCGCCGCTACGCCCTGGCAGGCGAACTCAATCCAACGCGAGGCCTCCAGGCGCTTGAAGACCTCGCGGACTTCCCCCTGACCCGTTATCCGCATGATCTGTTGCTCCCCAGAATCTGGGAGCTGCGTCACAATGTCACGGCCTACGACGCAGCCTACATCGCCCTGGCGGAAGCCCTTGCTGCGCCATTGCTCACGCGCGATGCGGCCTTTGCCTCGGCTCCCGGGCATCACGCACAGGTCGAACTCATCTGACTTGTTCTCCTGACCGGTTACTTCTCGAACGCGAACACCCGTTTCCAGTCGTTCTTCATGTCGACGACCGTCCAGCCTTTCGTCTGCGCTTCGTCCGAGGCCCTTGTCGAGCTTGCCGATGTGACGACGTGCGATCGTAGGCCCACTCGCGCTCGGCGTCGGTGTGGTGGACGCAGAGCCCATGAAGCGCGGCCCGCTGCCGGCAGCCGTCCACTGGAGCATCTGCAGATCGCCGTCGGAGTTGCCGAAGGCGAGGATCGGGCGGCGGCCGATGTGCTGCTGGATGCCGACGGGCTTGCCGGCCTTGTCGTCGATGAAGTTGAGTTCGGGCAGCCTCACGAGCACGGGCTTGCCGTCGCGCATCTCGAACTTGAGTCTTGCCGCTGCTGCCGACGACCTGCTCGGGCGGGATGCCGTAGACCTTCTCCGTCCACGGGCGCATGAACTCGATGCCGCCGCCGGAGACGATGAACGTCTTGAAGCCGTTCGCGCGCAGGTAGGCGAGCAGCTCGAGCATCGGCTGATAGACCATCTCGGTGTAGGGCCGCTTGGTCTTCGGATGCTTCGCCGTGGCGAGCCAGTCCTTCACGATCTTCTCGAACTCTTCGGTCGTCATGCCGGTGTGCGTCGCCATGACGATCTCGAACGATGGCCGGTTCGCCGCCGGCGAGCGCGCCTTTCAGTCGCCTTTGAGCAGCGAGGCGAACGGCTCCTTGTCCTTCCATTCGGGATGCTGCGGTGCGAGCGCCTTGACGCGGTCGAGCGCGAACAGCGAATTGAAAGTACATCGGCTGCTCGGCCCACAGCGTGCCGTCGTTGTCGAACGTCGCGATGCGCTCGGCGGGCGGGACGAAGTCCGGCGAGCCTTCCTTCGTGACCTTCGCCACGAATTCCACGATGGACTTCTTCGCCGCGCCGTCGTTCCACGACGGCAGCGGGTCGGCGGACTGCGCGACGGTCGTCGTGACAGCCAGCGCGACAAGAGCGCGGCGGCGATGAGGTTTCGGGTGCGGATGGTTTTCATCATCTCGTTCATTGTGATTTGCTGCCACCCCTGATCTTCTCGACAGCTTCCTTCGTGGAAGCCCGGCTCTCCAGAACCAGGCGGTAGGCAATGTAGTACTTGTAGATGTTGCTGACGTAGGTCACCGTTTCCTGGCCGATCTTCTCGGCCGCGATATATTCCACGTTCTGGAACCAGACGTTGGGATCGAGTCCGCGCTTGGCGGCCTCCTGCCGGAGTTGCCTGATGCGGGCGGGGCCCGCGTTGTACGAGGCGAACGCAAACAGGGCCTTGTCCAGCTTCGTCATCGGTTCCTTCTCGTAGTACCGGTCAATCATGAAGCGCATGTACTTGATGCCGGCGTGGATGTTCGCCTCGATGTCGGTGATGTCTCCCACCTTCATTTCCTTGCCGGTGGCGGGCATCACCTGCATGACCCCGATCGCGCCCACCGAGCTTTTTGCATTATGGTTGAGCTGCGACTCCTGATAGGCCTGCGCTCCCATCAGCAGCCAGTCCACGTCGTACTGGTCGCCGTATTTCTGGAAATACTGGATGAGGGCCAGGAACTTCTTGCGCTCCTCCTCGGATGCCGCATTCTTCACGTATTTGACGTTCTTCAGGTAGCGCGTCAGGAGTTGGTTGCCGGTCGAGGTCCCGACCTTGTGGCGCCCGGCAAAATCGTCCAGCCTCGCCTTGAGCTGCGGGCTGCCTTTGCGAACCGCCCACGCGATCTCGCCGCCGGTGCGAACCGCGACGTTGTCGTGCACGGTGAGCTGCGGGAAGATCTGCTTCCAGAAGTCCGCCTGGTACTTGTTAACGATGATGAGCGAAATGAGGCCGGCGTTGAGCATCTCGAGCAGATCCTCGTCCTCCAGCGTCTCGGGCGCTTCCTTGAGTATCACCGGTGGTTTCTTGTCGGCCGCAAACTTTTCGTTGAGCGCAACGAGGCTCTCGAAATAGCTCGACGATTTGCGCACGAAGACTTCCTTGCCGGAGAGATCGTCCAGGCTGGCGACTTTCGGTGAAGCGGGCCCCGACACCACAACCTCGCTCACGTTGCTCAGACCGGCCGCGCTGAAGTCCACCAGTTTCCGGCGCTCCGGCGTGATCGTGAGACCGGCGGCGGCGATGTCGCCCTTGCCGGCGGTAAGCCCCGGCAGCAGTTGGTCGCGCCGTACCGGAATGAACACCGCCCGCACCTTCAGGTTTTTGTTCTTTCGTTTCTTGTCGGCGGCGAGCTTCTTGTTGAGCTCGTCTTCGAACAGCCGGACGTACTCAACGGCGGTGCCGCGAGGTACGCCCTTATCGAGGAAATAGATGGTCTTGCTGTTGACGGTCAGCACGCGGATGACCCGCCGCTCGATCATCCCGTCCAGATCACCGGTCCACGGTTTCCCCACCTTCGCGAGATCGATGGTGAGAGTCCCGCCAGCCCCTTTTTGTGGAGCCGGCTTCTGGGCGAGCGCGGCGTTCCCGGACAGAAAACAACAGTAGATCAGGCCTAGCACGCCGGCCATGAGGTTTGATCTGCGTGTGGTTTTCATGGGTGAGTCCTTTCGCGGCCAGCCTTCACTCTTTCAGTATCGCTGGCGGCGGCGGCGCTGGTTCCTCAGAGGGAGTGCTCTCGGACACCCAGTCGACAAGCAGCGTGTACGCCACTGCGAGCACCACCGGCCCGATGAAGAGCCCGATGACGCCGAGGGCGATGAGCCCGCCAATCACACCCGCGAAGATCAGCAGCAGCGGCAGGTCGGCACCCTGCTTGATGAGCAGCGGGCGCACGAAATTGTCGAACGTGCCGCAGAAGATCGCCCAGATGAGAAAACCGGTACCCCACACGGCGCCACGCGTCGAGTAGACCCAGATGACTGCCGGGATCAGCACAAGCCCGGGGCCTATCTGCGCGACGCACAGCATGAAGATCACGGCGGTCAGAATCGTCGCGAAAGGCACCCCGACGATCGCGAGCCCAATGCCGGCCGCAGTGGACTGAAGAATAGCGGTGACGATGACACCCAGCGCGACGCCTCGAATCGCCTGTCCAGCGAGATGCACCGCGTTCTGCCCTCGCGGCCCAGCGATTCGCCAGGCGAAAAGGTCTGCGGCGCGAGCCGCCGTCTCGCCGTTCGCGTACAGGATCGCAGCAATGGTCACCGTGAGCAGGAAGTTGACGAGCAGCAACCCGATACCACCCACATGGACTACGAACCAGAGGATGAGGCTCTGGGCATAGGGCGCAATGCGCGCAGAGATCTCTTCCGGACTGGCGGCCGCGAGTTGTTGCCAACGCGCCGCAAGCTTCGAGCCCACCACCGGGAGCCCTTCCACCCAGGCGGGGGGCTGCGGGAGGCTAAAAGTCGCCAGCGATTTCGACCAGCCCGCGATCTGTGGGGCATTCTCCACAATGGTCGAGATGCCGAAGTAGA
This sequence comes from Nitrospirota bacterium, assembly GCA_963788195.1. Lineage (GTDB taxonomy): Bacteria > Nitrospirota > Nitrospiria > Nitrospirales > NS-4 > NS-11. Next base: position 286,711 of record CAWBGA010000013.1, on the reverse strand, counting down.
GCGGCACCACCAGAATCAGCAGCAACACAATCGTCATTAAAGTAACGGCGAGGGAGCGCTTGCCGCCGAGCCACGCTTGCGCGTGCAGCAGGAGCGGCCATGTGGCGACGACGATCATGGTCGCCCAGGTAAACGCGACCAGGAATGGACGCATGATCCAGAAGCTCGCGGCGATCAGTATGCCGAGGGCGAGCAACTGGAAGGTGATACGGGCAAGGTCTAGCACCCGGTCGGATTGCATTTCTCTCCCTTCACTTCCAGCGGGGCGTCAGTTGCTTCCGCCTTGAGCGCCGCGCTGAAGCAGAAAATCTCCTGCTTACCGGCTTACTTCAGCTCAAACGCACCTTGATGGACCTTGACGGTGAATTTATTGTGGCAAACATAACGGGGGAGGAAAAATACCACAACTGTCAAACTTGACAGGGTACAGAGTGCCCCATATCGTGCTAAGGTCGCGTTTGCATGGGTTTCGTAATACCTTATTGATGCGAGCCAACAGCCGTTCATTCACGTTGGCGGTTCTTTTTCTGGCCTTGTCCCTGAGCGCGGCGGGATGTTCTTCGCTTATCGGGGTCACACGCTGGACTCCGGAAGAATCCGCCAAACAAAGTTACGCCAACGCGCTCGACTCCGATCAACCCGACCTCTTTCACTATCCAGGCCTTGCTCCGTCTCGGCCTGTACGAGAAGTTCAAGGACGACCCGGCCGGCACCCTTGCCGAGCTGCATAAGGGTCTTGCGTCGGCCGGCGACGACAACCGCCTCTTTGCGCTGGCGGAACTGTCACTTCTTCACGCCCGGAAGACGGGGTCGCAGCCCCATTTCCTCGCCGCCGCCCTGTATGCCTACGCGTTCCTCGTCCCCGAGGCAGGCGCGAAACCTCCCATCCCCCTCGACCCGCGGAACCGCATCGCCGCCGACATTTACAACACCGCGCTCGCGATGGGGCTCGTGATCCCTCCCAAAGTGGCGGAGGACGGGAGCGTAGAGGTGCGTGATGTGGACGAGGTCGCGCTCACCGGCGGGCGCTACCCTCTGCCGTTCGGAGAGCTCGTGATTGATGCCCCGGAGCGCTTCGTTTGGGCCGGCCGTACGCTGCAGCAGTTCATCCCGGCGTTGCAATTCGACGTGTACGGATTCAGAAACCGTTACCGCCAGCCCGGCATCGGCGCGCCGCTCATCGCGAGCCTTGGCCCCACGGTGACCGAGAACGATCCCGCGAGCTATTATGTCGGGCCCGGGCTGAAAATACCCGTGACCGCGTTCCTCCGCCTCGACAAAGCGTACAGCGGTCTTATCAGTGGCCACCCACGCGGGACTCTGGCAGTCTATACGACGGACGCCCAACGCACCGTGAAACTGGGGGCATTCGACGTTCCGCTGGAGTACGAGCCGACCTCCGCGCTCGCCTATACCCTCAAGAACTTCCCGGTCTTCGCAATGGAGATTTATGGATTCCTGGGGCTGGAGCCGCAACTCTTCAAGACCAAGACCGGCAACCTCTTAACCATGCAGCCGTACCAGCCGGGGAAGATCCCCGTCGTGCTGGTCCATGGAACGGCCTCCAGTCCCGTGCGGTGGGCCGAGCTGCTCAACGAGATGAACGCAGACCCGCGTATTGCGCAGCGTTACCAGTTCTGGATCTTCACGTACAACACGGGAAGCCCCATACTGCTCTCCGCCGGCGTTTTACGGACGTCTCTGACCAATGCCGTCAAGGAGTTCGACCCCGAGGGCAAGGACCCGGCGTTGCGGCAGATGGTCGTGATGGGACACAGCCAGGGCGGTCTGCTGACCAAGCTCACCGCGATCAACAGCGGGACGAAGTTCTGGGATAACTGGATGACGAAACCGTTCGAGGAAGTGGAGTTCAAACCGGAGACCAGGGAACTCGTTCGCCATTCCATGTTCGTCACGCCCTTGCCCTTTGTGAAAACGGTCATCTTCATCTCCACGCCGCAGCGCGGTAGCTACGTCTCCGAGGGACGGATCGCGGGTTGGCTCGCCGACCTGGTGAAGCTGCCGGGCACCCTCCTCTCGCAGGGAGCGGAGCTCGCGAAAGCGGTCGCGGCGGGGGACCCGGAAAAAGGCAAGCTGCTGAGTAAGCTCCCACGGAGCGTGAACAACATGCATCCCTCCAACCCCATGATTCGCACCTTGGCCTCGATCCGCGTAGAGCCGCCCGTCACGGCCCACTCGATCATCCCCGTGTTGGCGGGCAAACCGCAGGCAGAGGGCGACGACGGGGTGGTGAAGTACTCGAGCGCGCACATCGAGGAGGCGGTCTCCGAGAAAGTCATCACGTCAGGCCACTCAGTTCAGGGTAACCCGGAGGCCATCGAGGAAATACGGCGCATTCTCCTGGAGAACACATCGGCGTGCGCTGAACAACCCTATCTCGAAGATCCAACGTGCCCCCCGAGAGCGAAGTGATTTGCTGATAGCGTCGCGCCCAGCTCCCCCGCCTTCCAACGACGCCACTTAAGATTCCCAGAATCGCATTGTTTATGCTGGCTTTTCTGTTACTCCGCTCCAGAACTATCAAGTGCAGCGGGCGTATCTCTTCAGATAATTCTGGGCAAACGGTCTAGTGTCTTTTGACAGTGGAGGGACTGTTTGCAGATGAATGGATGCCCCGTTTGCATGAGGCAATAGGTCTTCATCGCGATTGCATGTCAAGGAGCGCGACTGTACTGTCGCGTTACTAAATAAAGTCACATTGTAGACGTTACTTAACATAGTCATCGTAAAGGGAGGCCACCTAAGTGATCACACTGAACCAACTGAAACGACGGATCGGGATCCTCGGCACGAGCCTAGCGCTGATCCTGGTCGTCGCGGGAGCAAGTAAAGTTTCGGCCCAGGAGATATATCTGCTTTCAGCCAACCTATCGTACGGACCCGCTCCGACCAGGAACGTCAGGATGGATAGCACACTGGCAGTTCCGAAGCGTGCGCCGCTCGCCGAGTCGATGGGCATACCCGATCTCCAAGCCACTATGCTCGACCAACCGTCCATCCCGGAAAGCGGTGTGAAGGAGACCAGGGAGTCCGTGCTCGAGCAGGTCGCGGCGCTCGGCAGCGCGTTCGGCAGGAGCCTCAAGTCTGCTTCCTCATGGTGCCCCGGATGGCAGGGCGGCGGATTTGGGGAGCAGTCGATGGGGCCGGATTCCACCCTCAACCGGGCATGTGTCTTCCAGTTCGCACTCCCGACTAAGTAAGTCTCGTCTCGTAGTCTTCCCGCCTCTGAAACGCCGGTGGAATCGGGGTCAAAATCGAGCGAAAGGAAATGAATGGTGAACCAGGCCAGTTATGTAGCGCTTGCAGTGATCGTCTCTTTCGGAATTCTCGGAGCCGGACCGTTGCACAAGACCGACACCAAGGCGGAGCCGCTGGAGGAGGTCGTCGTCACGGATACCAGACTCGAGTCCGTTGACACGGAAACTGAAGATTACGATCCCTGGGAGCGCTTCAATGAGAAGACCTTTGCCTTCAATTACCAGTTAGATCGGCACGTCATCAAACCAGTGGCGAAAGTGTACAACGAGATCGTGCTGGATGGAGAGAAGCAAGCCATTCATAATGCGTATGACAACATCGCCATGCCCCGGCGCTTCATCAACAGCCTGCTGCAAGGCAAATTTAAAGGCGCCGGCCGGGAGCTTTTGCGTTTCGTCATCAACTCAACGCTTGGTGTGGGCGGGTTGGCCGATGTGGCCAAGTATCAGTTCCATGTGGAGAAGAGCGACGTAAATAGCGCCGATACCTTCGGCTTCTACGGCGCCGGGCCCGGCCCATATGTGGTCCTTCCGTTCCTGCCTCCCTTTACGGTTCGGGGCGCCGTCGGATAAGCTTTCGATCTTGCGCTGGATCCGATTAGTTATGTGCTGCCGCTCGCCGGGGGCTTCGGGAAGACAACGGAGGACGTCGTTAACAACCGCGCAGTCAACCTCGAAAATTATCAGAGCGTAGAAGAAGCCACTCTTGATCTGTACAGCGCCGTTCGCAACGCGCACCTTACCGCCGTAAACAGCAGATCGGCGCAAGGCCGCTAACTACTGCATCTCCTTCCCGCCGGAAGGCGAGGATCTACACGGTGGGGTTTTTTCAGCCGGCGGCGGCGGGCCGCGGCTTAGTACCCTCGAACACCTTCCAGCCGGAGCGCTCCAGGTTCTTGCGCGCGAGCGGACTCGCAGCGCCATCGATCCACAAGTGCTTCGCGCGAACATTTGGAATCATGTCTGCGAGGCCGGTCACTCTGTTCACGAAGCCCGCCGTCTGCGGAGTCCATCTGAGGTAATCGAGCGGCGCGTTGAAGACCAGCGTGCCGTCTTGGGTGAGAGCAGCGGTGGTGTTGCCGAACGGCACGAACCGCGCGATCGGCGCCACCTTGCGGTGATAGGTCCAATACATCTCGGCCTGGCGCTGGCGGAAGAACGCGATGTCCGGGTTCTCGGTCAGCACCGCGAACTTGATGAATTCGACGCGCTTCGCCGTTTTCGGCATCGTATCGAGCGCCTCGACGATGTCGTTCTGCTCGCGCGGCGTGAACACTTCGTTTCTGATGTACAGGTCTATGACATCGGAGCTGGCGCCCATCGCCTCCAGCTTGGCGCGGCTACGCTTGCGCAATTCGTTCGGCGGCAGGTCCCGGTAGACCTTGTTCATAAGCTCGTTGCCGCCGCTGACGGAGACCGCCACGCCTGCGCCGCCGGGCACCGCCATCAGCAAAGCAGCCGTGCTGAGCGAGCCCCCGTACTGCGCCCAGGCCAGCTGGTTGAGATGGTCCTGAAGAATCGGGTTCCGCGAGTACACGTCCACCTTGAACTCGTAGGCATAGTCCCGCTTCGTCTTGGAGAAGCCGATGGCGCCCTCCATGCGGCTGTCCTCGGCGTCGCTCGTCGAGCGGCTGGTGGCCGCTTCGCCTATACGCCCGAAAACTGAGCCGACCCCGGATACGGCGCCCGACACGGTGTCCACCGGATTAACCACTAAGTTTTTCGTGCCGCTCACGACGTCCCCGGCCTTCCCTTTGATGCCGCTCTTGAACGCGTCGCTGTTCGACAGCAGTTCCATGCGGGCGACCGCGTTCAGCTCGTGCACGTACTGGCGGAGCTGCGCGGTGGACGCCGCCCGCAACTGGCCGAAAGACGAGTCGATCATATAGATATTGAGGTAGCCATCGTTGACGACGCGCTCTTGCACGACGTGGTTCGGGCCGGCTACAAGCTCCGGCGGCAGAATCTTGGACGCCTGCAGCGTCGCCTCGCTCATCGAATTGCGTCCCTTGCGCAGAAACGCCGGCGGCGGCAAGCCCTACGGCCAGCAGCAGAGAGAAGGCGACGCGGTTCATGTCTCTTACGATAGAGCGGTGCATTGATTGATTCCCTTGTGATTCGAGGTTGTTCACGGTTCTACTCACGGTGATGGTCCGTTCTGGAGCCGACACGGTACACGAAAATACCTGCTCTTGTATACGTTTCACATTCCTCCATATTTATGGAAAGAGGAACTGCAAGAGGACGGACAGGCTCCAGTTGCCTCCATCGGTCCCGCGCTCCAGGTTATAGAAAGCCTGCGTCTCAAGGACCATCGGCTGTCGCGCGAGCCTGAAGAGTTTTCCGAAACCCCCGCCGACCGGTACCACCCAGCGCTGGTCTGTCTCCGCCTTCCAATCCGCCGTGACGGTCGGTCCCGACGTGAGATACCACCCGTCAGGGAAATTGTAGTTCACGCTGTATTGCAGGAGGAACTGGCTGACATCGGGCCGGTCCTTGTTGCCGGCGACCGACCACACGTTTTGAACCAGGAACCCGATGACCCAGTGCCCGGAGCTCACCATCGCGGCCGCCGATGGACCGAGGCCCCATTTCCTGGAGCCGAGCGCATCGTGGGTGGCCGTCGGAAGGATCACCACCGGGCCGGCGCCCCAGGTGAGCCCCGAGGTCTCCTCCGTCGCCAGAAACCCCGTGAAGGTGATGTCGCCCATCCCCCAGATGTCGCCGGTGGGCGAATCCTCGTGCGGCTGCTTGATGACGGGGACAACGGTACGGGTGACGAGATACCAGTCCTCGGTCAGGCGGAACGGCACGAGGGGCCGGATGTCCAGCTCATTCTGGACACGGTGATGAGGGCTCCCGCCGAAGTTCGTACCGTTGTCGAACGATACGCTACTGAGGTCCGGAATGGGATTCTGCCTTTTTTTCGCCAGCTCTCTCGCCTCATCGGCGAGCGCCGCAGCGCCGAAGCTCAGCGTGATGAGCAAGACACCCAGGCCCCGGGCGAGCAGGAATCCCTTCTCTCCCATCCTTTGCCCCCGCGTGCGGGCTACGGCTTGTTCACGCCCGGCAGGCCGGCGCGGATCCTCTGGGAGAAGTCGGGCGCGTGGTCGGCCGCCAGCGCGGCGTCGTTGATCCGCGAGCGCTTCTTGAGCTCTTCCAACGGCAGGCTGGTATCGAGCCTCCCCTGTTCATAGACATAGGCGGGAGTGTAGCCGCTCAGCACAAGTTTCCAGTTCAAGGCCATATGTCCCGGATTGACGCGCGTGTGCATGAAGATGCTGGTCGTGCAGTTCGTCGTCAGCGTGTTGTAGAACTCCGCGTGTTCCTTGAGCGAGTTGATCTCGCGCACATAATCCAAAAAGAGACGCCGCGCATTCTCTGTCGGACCATGGAGGCGGAACAAGTACACCTCCTCCGGCGGGTCCTTCCGATAATTGGTCCGCACGCGGATGACGTCCCGCTCGTCGGCCACCACGTAAAACAACTCATACTGCCTGAAAAAGCCTTTTAGGGTCGAATACTCTTCCGAGCGCTCCTTGCGCGTCTCGATCGACACCGCTAGATAGTCCCGGCCCGCGAACCCGTAACTCAGTATGATGTGCGCGATCTCCGGGCCCATCCAATAGACCGCGATCATATCGACCGAATCGAGTTGCCGCAAGTCAAACGTCTTGTCGTAATAGGCCGGCGTAAAATCGGTCTCGCTGCGGTAGTCGAAATTGCGGATGTTGTGCATTGTCACCAGGTCGCCGGCGATGGTCGCGTAAGGCAGCACCGCGACTTCCGTCTGCCAGTCGCGGTCGTTGGACGGCCGGACGGTGCTCCACCAGACAACCCACAACAGAAACACCGCCGCGAACGCTCCCGCCGCCCGCCAACGCCGGCGCGAGAACAGAAAGACCACTGCCGCGACGAGTCCCACAAGTCCGAAGAGACCCGCCAGCAGAGAGCGCAGCGCTTGGGGGGACGGCCCGGTATAGAACAGCGCTAGCGCACCCCACGCCGTCGCAGCCAGGATGACGAATGCGACGACGAAACGCCCCAGTTGTTTGGCAAAGGTCCTCATCGAGTTACTTGCTGATCCTGGTGATCTTTGAGCCCTGGATTCCCATGCCTGCCATCAGGCCCTGCTGGTTGAAGATAAACGCGTAGACGTCATGCTTGAGTGTCGTGCTCGTGAGCGAACGGGCGACGCCTTCGTCCACCACGACGATGCTCGGGCCGACGCCGATTTCCCAGCCGTCACTCTCGTCGAGATAGTTGACCGCGGAGGTCGTCATCAGGAAGAGCGCGTAGCCGAACGCTTGCACGCCGGCCTGCAGACCGTACGATCCGGCAACGGAACTGTAGAACCCGACCGGCACGCCCTTCTTGTTGAGCACGCCTTCGCCATACTGGGCGCCTACCAGAAAGCCCGCCTTGACGATGTTCGGAAACACCAGGATCGCCACGGCCTTCTCCGAGAGCATCTTCGCCTCAGGCGAGCCCCTGTAGAGCTCTTTCAGCGCGGCGGCGGCGTCGGCCTCGAGTCCGGCGGCGGACTCCGCGACGGCCGGGCTCGGGCTGATCAGAGTCGTCGTCGCTAGCGCGAGAATGAACGCGCTTCCCATAGTTCGGATGTACCGGCGCACGTTTGACATGTTCGTCCCTCCTTTGGTTTTCCTAACTTCCCCCTGACCGTCCTGTCTATCGGGAGGCCTTGAAGTCGTCTGGCCTCTCGGCGGCAACTTTTATGAGGTCAGGCACGACCTGCCGGCTGGCCTCTTGCACGGCTCTCGCATAGCCCTCCCCCCCGTCTTCCAGCCCTAAATAAATGCCGATGATGTGCTGGTCCTCGGCCTCCATGGAAAAAGCCCAGAGGATGCGCGAGGGATCGTTCGCCGGAGTGAGGTTGTAATCCATGACAACGGTGCTGGTGCCGTTCCCAATCGGGGCGCCCAGGATCCACAGGAGGGGACCGACAGGGCCGAGTCCGTAGGTGGTAGTGGATCGTCGCCACTTGGTGGAACGGAGCGTGCCTGCCAAGACCAGGTCAGCCCCCGCGGGGTCGTTGTTCTCGGCGAACGTCACGCCGGAAAAGATGGAGGCGTTCCGGAGTTCGTCGGCAACCGCCCGGGGGAAATCCTTCGTCGGATCCATTTTCACAATGGGAGCAGGTCCGGGATCTTGAGCGCTTTCCGGCCGATCGGAGGAGTTGACCCCGTAGGGAACCAAGGGAATGGCGGCGAGCCAGCCGTAGGATTGCGTTGCAGTGCCCCGCTCATCACGAAGCGGCAGGACTGCCACCCGCGCCGGCAATGTAGTGGCGGCCTTCTTGTCGAGCAAGGTGCCCGGCGGCTGAGGCGGGTATTGCCACTTGCTGGCGGTGGCGCAGGCCGTCAGAATCAAACAGAGCACAGCAGCGAGTGCGAACTGAATGTAGCGGTTTTGGAGTCTCATAATTCCTTCCTCTCGAGGCGTGTCATCTGGACACTGAGCATGTCATTCAAGCGTGCGCGCATCGCGTTCGCGCTGACCGGGCAATCATCATCGTTGTTGGCGTCATCGTGCCGCCGTGGAGTCCTTTCACTTTCAGCGTCATCTCAAAAACTCGCGAACATGCGCCTGAAGCCAACCTCCACCGTCCAGTCATAGTTGCCAAAAACGTCTCTCCCCCAAACCCCGACGCCGGGTTGCACGTACACCAGCCACTTCGGAGTGAGCCGGCGGCCGCCCTGGAATTCCAGTGTCATGCCGCTCCTGGTTTTGCGATTCCAGTCCAGTGTGATGAGGCCCTGCGCCTGGGTCCACCACCACTCCGCCCAGACAGTATTCATAGTGAGTGCAAAGCGGGACAACTCGACATCCTTTCTCGAAGGGTCGCCGCCGATCGTGGTCTGATGCTGGATCAATCCGAACAGGAAGGAATTTATATTGGGAAGCACGCGAGCTGTCGCGGCAAGCGGGCCGATCGTGTACTTCCCAAGGCCCAGGGGCGGTCCGGGGGGTCGGCGGCGGTCGGGAAGGTAAAATCCACCCCGGCGAAGAAGGCATACCCGGGAGCCGAGTACACACGCCCGCCGGTTCGTACGAACAGATCGCTCAGACCGCTCTGGTTCGGGACGCCCGGGAGATTCGGGTCCGTCCAGACCTGTGGCACATCCACCCGCAGCAGCCAGTTGTTGCGAAGGGCCAGGTCCAGCCTACCTACCAGCGTAGTGACCCGGCTGTTGCCGGGCAGGTCAATATAGCGTGTGGAAAGCTGGAACCGTCCGACGATGGCCGTGGGATCCGTCCCTTGCGCCGCGGCGATCTTGGACAGCCGCGACGCCTGTTCCTGCTCTTCCGGCGTCAGCACCTGCGGCCCAAGCCGTTTGAACAGCCGACGTTTCCGGGTTTCCTCATCAGGCGCGGTAGCAGGATCGTCTGTCTCGATCGGCTCGGCCGCCTCCGGCTCGCTCGTCGGCGCTTCTTGCCCGTATGCTGGAGCCAGCGCGCCCGGCAGCAGCGCCGAACAGAGAAGCAAGAGGACTAGCGCGATTTTCTTTACTTCGGACGGCTGCAACGTCACTTCGGCCTGTGTTTTCTCGTCCGTGAAGCGGATGGCGGACGCTTCGTCGTCATCGTCAGCCTTCCAGCCTGATGGTTTCCGGATGAACAGCCGTCACGGCACCAGCGGAACGTTTGCCGCGAGGTCGAGTCGCACCAGGGCACGGATCTTGGTTTCCATTTGGATATACCGCGCGACCTTGCCCGCAGGCAGCGCCGCGAGGAGCTTCGGAGTATACGACCGCTTCAGCGCGGCGTCAGCCTCCTCGATGGCCAGCATTTCATCGAGCAGCTGCTTCGCCAGTGCATCCGGCAGCGGGCCCTTTTTGTAGGCCTCGGCATAGACCCTGAGGCCCTTGACGATCCGTTCGTTGATCTGTTGCAAGTCCTTCTGGTACGCGTCGTAGATGGGCCAGAACGCCTTGGCTTCGGGCTCGGTGAGGTCCATGTTCGACGCGATCAGCAGCTTCTTGTCCGCGCTGATCTTCTGGCGGAGGATCTCCATATCCGTATTGCTCATCCCCTTGTCCTGGGCGGTTGCGGGCATCGCGGGCGCCGCGAGCGCCGCGACGAGGACGAGCAGAGCGATTCGTAACAGTGTCATAAGCGATTCTCCTTTGTTTGTGTTGTGTGATGAGTCGTTGGCGTTTTGAATCTCTACATTAGCGCGGTGAGGATGACACGGGCCGCGCCTGAGCCTCGGAAGGGGCAGCCGGTGACCACCCGCCGCCCAGGGCCTTGTAGAGTTGGACCACTGACACAAGTTGCGCACGCCGCGTCCTGGCGAGGGCCAACTCCGCATCAAACAGATTCCGCTGCGCGGTCAGGACATCGAGATAGTTGGCCCTGCCTCCCTGGTAGCGCTGGGTCGCGAGGCTCAATGAAGACTGTAAGGCCTGCACTTGCTGCTCCTGAGCCTCCCGCCGCTCGCGCAACTTTTGCACGGCGATCAGCGCATCCTCTACTTCCTTAAACGCTGTGAGAATCCTTTTTTGGTACTGGGCTACGGCTCCCCTGGTTTGCGCCTCCGCCACCTGCACCTGATAGCCCAGCGCCGTTGCGTTGAAAATCGGTCCCGTGAGAGCGGCGGAAGCCCCGAAGGTCCCGAATGGACCCACCGCCGAGGTCCCCGTCAGCTGAAAACCAGCCACCCCCGCGGTGCCCGTGAGCGCGAATTGCGGAAAGCGATGCGCCTGAGCGACCCCGATATTCGCGTTCGCCGCAACCAGTTCCTGTTCGGCCTGCACGATGTCCGGACGGCGCTGAAGCAAGGCCGAAGGAAGGCCCGGCGGCACTTCCGGAGGCATGGTCTGGGCTGTAAGAGCGAGGCCGCGGGCAATCGGCATCGGCCTTCGCCCGAGCAACAGGCTGAGTTGATTCTCTTGTTGGACCACCAGTTGCTCCAGTTCGGCCAGCTGCGCCGCGGCGCCCGCGCGTTCCGCCTCGAATCGATTTAAATCGAGTTTAGAAATGTCGCCGTGCTCAAAGCGGAGCCTGGAAACCCTGACGCTGTCTTCCCACGACTTGAGCGTCCGCTTGGTGATGTCTACCTGCAAATCAAGCCCACGGAGATCGAAATAGGCTTCGGCGACATTGCCGACCAATCCGATGATCACCGCGCGCTGGTTCTCCTCTTGCGTAAGGAGTTGGGCTCGAGCCGCTTCGATCGATCTCCGGATGCGGCCCCAGAGATCGATCTCCCATTTGACGCCGGCCGTTGCGGACTCATGTGAGAAGTCCCTTCCCCCTGACCGATCGTTGTTGGATGCATCCGGAATGTTTACGGGTCCAATGCCCACTGCATCCTTCGTGTTGTGAAAGTACTGGGCGCTGCCTACATAACCAACCGAAGGGATGAGGTCATACTTGGCGATGAACAGTTGAGCCCGGAACTGCTCGATGCTGGCAACGGCAACCCGCAGGTCCTGGTTCTCCTCCAGCGCGGTTCGGATCAACTTCTGAAGTTCTTGATCTTTGAGCAGCTCCCACCAAGGCAAATTGGCGAAAGATTCCGCCGTCGCCGGCGCCAGACGCCAGGCGTCTCCGGTCGGCGTCTCCGGCCTGGTGTAGTCCGGCCCCATCTTGCACGCGCTGAGCAAGAGGAGCGCTACCGCTGTCAGCATAAACCGATGCATCTTAGTGCTGTCCCTCGAACCTGGCATGGGCGGAACAGATGTCGGGTGAGGGCGTGATGTGCCGCGCTTCACCATCGCCTGACGGCCCTGGCTTCGGTGCTCCAGGCGTGGGGTGATCATGGCGGTGCACCAGGCTCTCTATGGCGGAGTAAGCGACCGGGATCAAGAAGATCGCAATGAAGCTCGCAGCCAGCATTCCTCCGAGGACTGCGACACCGAGGAGGATTCGCCCGTGCGCCCCCGACCCGCTGGAGAGGACAAGCGGGACAACACCGAGGATGAACGCAAATGACGTCATCAGGATGGGGCGCAGCCGCACCCGGGCTGCCGCGAGTGCCGCGTCCGCGATCGTTTTGCCCTTCTCATATTCCATCTTCGCGAATTCCACGATGAGGATCGCGTTTTTTGCGGAAAGGCCGATGAGCATCACCAGGCCGATCTGGGTGAACACATCGTTTTCCAGCCCGAGGGCCCACAAGGCTCCGAACGCGCCGAAGACCGCAATCGGCGTGCAGATCAGCACGCTGAACGGCAACGTCCAACTCTCATACTGCGCCGCGAGAATGAGAAACACGAACGAGCAGAGAAAACCCGAAGATGGCGCTCGCCGGTACCCCTTGTGCCGCTACCTTCTCCTGGAAGGACATCCCGATGTAGTCGTAGCCCATGTCGGTAGGCATGGTCTGGGCAAAGACTTCTTCGAGTGCCTTCATCACCTGGCCGGAACTGTAGCCTGGCTTCGCAGACACGAACAATTGGGAGGACCGGTAGGCGTTGTAGCGCAAGGTGAATTCCGGCCCGGACGTCGTCTCCATCGATACCAATGTGGAGAGAGGGACCATATTACCGGAGGCGTTCTTCACGTAGAATTGGCCGACGTTCTCGGGACGGGTCCGAAACTCACCTTCGGCTTGGACATAGACCTGCCACACGCGCCCGAACCGGTTGAAGTAGTTCACCATGACCCCTCCCATAAACGTTTGAAGGGTCTGATAGACGTCACCGAGGTCGACCCCTTGTTTCAGCACCTTGTCCCGGTCGACCTTCGCAGAGACCTGCGGGACGCTCGGGATGAAGGTGGTGTTGACGCCGGCGATTTCAGGCCGCTGACGGGCCGCCTCGATGAACTTCTGCGTGTGCTCAGCGAGAAACGCGATGTCCTTGCCGGCCCGGTCTTCGAGAATGAACGATACGCCCCCCGAAGTGCCGACGCCGGGGATAGCCGGCGGCGGGAAGAGGAACGCTTGGGCTTCAGGTAATTCGGACAGTTGCTGGTTGACACGCTTGAAGATCGCCTGGAGTTTCTCCTCGGGTTTTTTGCGTTCGTCCCACGGAGCGAGCGAGACGAAGAAAAACGCGTTATAGGTGGTGCTCACGCTGCTGAGCAGGCTGTAGCCGACAATCGTGGAGGCATACTGCACGCCCGGCGTCTTGCTCAGGATCTCCTCGATCTTTTTGCAGACCGCATCGGTTCGCTGAAGAGACGAGGCCATGGGCAGTTGGACATTCAGGTATACATAGCCCTGGTCTTCGGACGGTAGAAAACCCATCGGGAGCCGCATGCCGAAGAAGCCCGCGGCAATCGTGAACACCGCCAGTAAGACCATCGCGCGTCCGGACTTTGCGGATCAAGTGGGCGCAGGCACTGGTGTAGCCGTCGGTGGCCCGATCGAACCAGCGATTGAACCAGCCGAAAAACATGCCGAGCGGGCCTCGCGCCGGTTTCTTGGGGCGGAGCAGCAGCGCCGAGAGGGCCGGGCTGAGCGTGAGCGCATTGAACGCCGAGATCACCACGGACAACGCGATGGTGATGGCAAACTGCTGGTACAGCCGGCCGGTAATACCGGGGATAAATGCGGTCGGCACAAAGACCGCGACCAGGATCAGCGCGATCGCGATCACCGGGCCCGAGACTTCCTCCATCGCTTTCAAGGTCGCATCCTTCGGCGACATCCCCTCCTCGATGTGGTGCTCGACGGCCTCGACGACCACGATGGCATCGTCCACGACCAGACCGATCGCGAGCACCAGTCCGAAGAGTGACAGCGTATTGATCGAGAACCCGAGCATCGGAAAGACGGCGAAGGTTCCGATCAGGGAGACCGGCACGGCGAGAAGCGGGATCAACGTGGCGCGCCAGCCTTGCAGGAAGATGTAGACGACGATGACGACGAGGACCAGCGCTTCAAACAAGGTCTTTACGATCTCCTTGATCCCTGCCCGGACCGCCAGCGTCGTGTCGAGGGCGACCACGTAGTCAAGGTCGGCCGGAAATCGCCCCTTCATTTCCTCCATCAGCTTCTTCGCCCCGTTCATCGTGTCGATCGCGTTGGAGCCCGGAATCTGATAGATGGCTATGAGCGCGGCCGGCTTGCCGTTCAACCGGCTTTTGTTGTTGTACATCTGAGAGCCGAGCTCGATCCGGGAAACGTCGTTTAGCCGCACAACCGACCCGTCGGGGTTCGCCCGGACGATGATGTTTCTCGAACTCCTCCTTGGTGAGCAACCGCCCCTGCGCGCGGACGCGTATAGGTAAACTCCTGCCCGGCGGGGACAGGCTCGGCGCCGATCTGTCCTGCCGGGTTCACCGTATTCTGTTGCTTGATCGCGTTGAGGATCTCGGGGACGGTGATTCCGAGTTTGGCCAGCACGTCCGGCCGCACCCAGAACCGCATCGCGTATTGGCCGGCGCCGAAGATCGTGACTTGGCCGACGCCCGGAACGCGCGTCAGGGGATCGTTCATGTTGATGTAGGCGTAATTGTTCAGCCAAAGGTCGTTGTAGGTTCCCTTGGGCGAGTAGAGAGAAAAGAGCGCCAGCGGGCTCGTGGTTGATTTCTTGATGGTGACGCCGTAGTTTCTTACCTCCTGCGGCAGTTGCGATTCGGCCTGCAAGTACCGCATCTGCGTCAGGATCTGGTCGTCGTTCGGGACCGTGTTGATGTCGAAGTCCACCCGCAGGTTCGTCTGCCCATTGCTGGCGTTCACGGAGTACATGTAGATCATGTTGTCCACCCCGCTCATCTGCTGCTCGATGGGGGTGGCGACCGACTGTTCGAGGGTGACGGCATCGGCACCGACGTAGGTGGCCGTCAAGAGGATTTCCGGTGGAGCGATGTCGGGAAACTGCGCGATGGGAAGCTGGACCATCGCCACGAGGCCGAGGATCACCATGAGGATGGAGATGACCATCGCCACGATGGGTCGATTGATGAAGAATTTTGCCATGGTCCTTGCTCGGACCTAACTCGTGGCTCGAAGAGGGTGCGGACGCCTAAGCTTTTGAATCGCCTTGTTTGCCTTCCAGTTCCGGCGTGAACACCTTCGGACTCACCGTCATACCGGCCTTGAGCTTTTGCAGTCCCTCTGCCACCACTCGGTCGCCGGCCTTGAGTCCTTCCTCGATGATCCACAGGTTGCCCACTCGCTGACCGACCTTCACGGGACGGATTTCCACTTTATCGTCGGCATTCACGACGGCCACCTGATAGCTGCCCTGCAATTCAGTTACCGTGCGTTGAGGAACCAGGACCGCTCCCTCTTTGGTTTGGGTGATGGCTCGTACCCGAGCGAATTGTCCCGGACGAAGACGATTGTCCGGGTTGGGAAACTGCGCGGCGAGTAGAATGGTTCCGGTCTTCACGTCGACTTGCCTGATTGACGAGTAAATACTTGCCCTTATGCGGAAAGACTGTGCCATCACCCAGGATAAGCTCAAGCACGCCCGGACGGTCCTTGTTCTGTTCTCGTTCTTTGTAGGCTTGCTGGATCTTCTCGGCCGCTGCGAAATACTCCTGCTCACTGACGGGGAAATACACTCGGATCGGATCAAGCGTGGACATAGACGTCAGCTCGTCTCCGGGGCCGACGAGATCCCCGACCTGCGCTTTGGCGATCCCGACTACGCCGTCAATGGGCGCGATGATTTTGGCGAAGGCAACGTTTAACTGCGCCTCCTCAACGGCAGCCTTTGCGGACGCCATTGACGCTCGCGCCGCGAGATTTAACTGAGTCGAGTCGTCCAGTTCCTTCTGACTGATCGCGCCGCCTTGAGCAAGCGGCGTATCGCGCTTGACATCCTGTTGCGTTTTCACGACCTGAGCCTGGGCCTTTTCCCACTGCCCCTTTGCCTGATCAAGCGCCGCTTGAAGCTTCCTTGGGTCAATCTCGAACAACACCTGACCTTTCTTCACGAACGCGCCTTCGACATAGTTTTGCTTCATCAAGTATCCGCTCACCTGAGCCTTGATAATCGCATTGACCATGCCATCAGCCGATCCGATCCATTCGGAATAAATCGGCACATCCTTCTGCACCGCCTCCACGACCTCGACCTCAGGCTTGGCCTGTGCGGAAGTGGAAGAGGCCTCCTGTTTGCAGCCGAGACCGGCTGCCGTCACGAGACATGCAAGCAGAGCTATCGGAAGTGGGCTCAACCTAGCAGCGGAGTATGGCCTGAAAGGAGGACTAACCATGGTAGTCGTGCTCACAATTTTGGTCGGATGCATCTTGTTGTCCTCCCTGTTCGTGTACGGGGCGATCCCTAGAAACACCCCCCAACAGGCGGGTGAAATCGGGCCTTCTACGCGGGGGACTGAAACTAGCACAACATCTATAATGGAAGCAAGGCACACAATGCCCCTCAGGCGGCTCGTCGGCGCTTCTTGCCCGCATACTGGAGCGAGCGCGGCTAATCTCACTTCTTCTCCTGCCCTTTCTTGACTCCGGCCTTGAACTCCTCTTTGGAGATTTTCTTTACTTCGGAGGACTGCAACGTGACTTCGGCCTGTGTTTTCTCGTCCGTGAAGCGGATGGCGCCGGCCTTGGTGGTATCAACTTCCGTGGTGTAGTATTCCCTGGTGCCGGCCGGATCGCTGATCTTGTAATAGGTCGTGCAGCCGGCCAACGTGAACGTCAGCGCGGCCACCCCCAGAACCATTGCTCGTTTCAGGGTCATGGCATAACCTCACACATGATGTGTCCCTATCGCTTCGACGGAAACTTGTCGACAATCTTTCGGACGGCTTCCCTGATCCGCTTTTCGCGCACTCCGGGCTCGACATCCTTCTGAACCTCCCCCTGGGCCCAACCCCGCCAGACATGGCGCTGCGTGGGGCTATCTATAATGTCCAGAATCAAAGTCCCCTCATTGAACTCTCTAGTGAGAGGGACTGTCCGGCGTACGGGCGGTCCTGCGGGCAAACGCCCCCCGGGAGCCACGGAGTGTGGGCTGATGTCGATTTCCGACACCTGCTGCTTGGCCTCGATGGTTACCTGCCAGGCGATGAGGAAGTCCGCGGTGCCGGCGGCCGCCAGACGGTAACCCTTGGCCGCCAAGGCTTCATCCGCGGCGCCGACCACGAGCGGGCCCACAGCGGGGTTCACGCCGGTCTCCGGCGAGGGGTGCGGCCGCCAGGCGTACGTTTGGTAGCGCCCGAAGTCCGACAAGGCCTCGGGGTCGTGCAAGGCGTTGATTGTCGGACCCCCGCAGGCCGCGATCACGATGCAAAGAACCGACAGGGCAAGACGCTTAACAGCGCCGTCTATCTTTGGAGGGGGATTCATATCAGCCATGGCGCCCTTCGTGAAACACCTATGTTAATCGACCCGCTTCACCGGCGGGGAGAGTAAGCCGCCATTGAGGCACCTTCCCCTTCGGCGCATAGAGCGGAGCCGATTGATCGTTCTTATATAGAAAAGCGGGGGAGAGAGAAACTGTCAAAAGTGACAGGTTCGATCCGGGATTCTCCCTGTGAGATACTGATTTCCTGGCACCATTCGAATGGCAGCAAATCCAACGACTCCATGGAACGACTCTAAGGCAGTGATAGGTCGTTTTGCGCCTGGTCTTCTGAAACTCCTCGCCTATCGGCGCGAATGGCTGCGCTCCGATCTACTAGCCGGCGTCTCGGTTGCTGCAGTCGCAGTGCCCACCGCGATCGCCTATGCGCAACTGATCGGGTTCGAGCCGATCGTCGGGTTGTATGCGGCCATCCTTCCGCTCGTGGCCTACGCGCTGTTCGGTACCTCGCGGCAGCTTATCGTGAATCCCGACGCTGCCACGTGCGCTGTGTTTGCCGCCACGGTGCTGCCGCTCGCCGCCGGCGACCCCGAGACCCTCCGGTCACTGTCAGTGGCACTGACGGTGTTGACCGGGCTGGTTTGCATCGCTGCGGGGATCTTCCGGCTCGGCTTTGTCGCCGACTTTCTCGCGAAGCCGATCCTGGTCGGTTATCTCAACGGCGTGGCGATCAGCATCTTTCTCGGCCAAATCGGGAAAGTGTTCGGTTTCGCCGTGCACTCGCCCGGTATCGTACCGCGGCTCATCGAGTTTGCCGGAAAGCTGCCTCAAACCCATCTGCCGACACTTGCCGTTGGATTGACGACCCTCGCGGTCATCATGGTGAGCAAGCGCTTGTCGCCTCTCGCGCCGGCGCCGTTGCTGGCCACCGTGGCGGCAGTGGCCCTAGTTTATGGTTTGGGTCTGGAGGCCAAAGGTGTGGCGGTCGTGGGTGCATTGCCGGCAGGACTCCCGGAGTTGAGGTGGCCGCATTTCGATCCGGAGCTCCTGAAACCTCTGCTCGGCGGCGCCTTGGGCGTGGCCCTAGTGAGCTTCAGTAGCGGCATGGTAACGGCGAGGAGTTTTGCCGCGCGGAACCGCTACGACATCGACGCCGACCAGGAGTTCATCGCGCTAGGTGCCAGCCAGATCGCCGCCGGCTTGTCACAGGGCTTCACCGTAGCCGGGGCTGACTCGCGAACCGCGGTCAATGATGCCATGGGTGGCAAGACCCAGATGGTTGGGCTCATCGCGGCTGCGACGATGGCAGTGGTGCTCTTCTTCCTGACCGAACCCCTGCAATACTTGCCGGTGGCGGCGTTGGGTGCGGTGCTGATCGTTGCTGCCGTCGGACTATTCGATGGTGCTGCGCTGCACAGGATGTGGCGTGTGAGCCGAGCGGAGTGTGGACTGGCCCTATTCACCATGCTCGGCGTCATCTGGTTGGATCTGCTGGAGGGTATTCTCTTGGCGGTGGGCAGCGCGTTACTCCTGCTCATCAAGCGCACCTCACGACCGCCGGATGCCCTGTTGGGCCATGTGCCGGGGATGAGAGGATGGCACGAGGTGGCTCACCATCAAGATGCCATTACCCATCCCGGCCTGGTGATCTACCGATTCGGCTCTGCGATCGTGTTCTTTAATGCGGGGTACTTCAAGAAACGCGTGCTGGAGATTGTCGCCAGCCACCCGGACGTCGAATGGTTGATCGTGGATGGAAGCACGATCAATCAGGTGGACATCACCGGCGCGGAAATGCTCGAATCCCTTGCCGAAGAACTGGCCGGACGGGGCGTTCGCTTCGGCCTTGCGAACGTACGCCGTGAGGTGCGTAACATGCTCGAACGCGCCGGGACGATGGAACACATCGGTACCGATTCCATCTTCGCGACACTCAACACTGCCAGCGACGCTTTCGTTTCCCGCACGCAAGCGTGAGAAGATTCTCAATACTTCTCCGGAATAAAGCGTCTCCCCTTTAAGGTCGCCTGGTCATCGTATTCATTCTTGTTCGATCGCTTGGGAATCTTTACTTTTTGACCCGGCAGCTTTTTGTAGGGAATCAGCGACAGCAAATGAGTAATGCAGTTGAGGCGGGCGCGCTTCTTGTCGTCTGACCGCACGATGTACCAGGGTGCATGCTTCGTGTCAGTGGCCTCCAGCATCCGGTCTCGTGCGCGGGAGTAGTCGTACCACCTCTCTCGCGACGGCAGGTCTATGGGACTGAGCTTCCACTGGCGCAGCGGGTCCTTGACGCGTGCCTCGAACCGCCGTTCCTGTTCCGCATTGCTCACCTCGAGCCAGTACTTAATCAGGATGATCCCGGCCCTAGTGATATAACCTTCGACAGGCGGGGCGTGTTCGAGGAAGCCTTCATACTGTTCTTTGGTGGCGAAGCCCATGACGTGTTCGACCCCGGCGCGGTTGTACCAACTGCGGTCGAAGATGACGATCTCGCCGGCCGCCGGGAAGTGTGCCATGTACCGCTGCATGTACATCTGGCTTTTTTCTCGATCAGACGGCGCGGCCAATGCCACAACGCGGAACACGCGTGGGCTTACGCGCTCGGTGATTGCGCGAATAGTGCCGCCCTTTCCCGCTCCGTCGCGTCCCTCGAACACCACCATGATTCGCAAGCCCTTGTGTTTTACCCATGCCTGAAGATGGCAGAGCTCGGCCTGAAGCCGGCGCATCTCCTTCTCGTATTCTTTGCGCTTTAGTTTTCCCTTCCCGTTATCTCCCTGGCCGTCGTCCTTTGCCATCGTGTCCCCTACCCTAAAATGTTTAGTCTGCTTCCAGTTTCATCACTCCTCACTTACCTCGCGTCACTTCGTGACCTGTAATTATCCCGGTGCTCTCGTCAGGTCGGCGAACAGCACTACCACCGAGCGCGACTCGGCATGATATGTGAAGCCGGGTATCGAGGGAGCGGTTTGCCATGGAACGATGTCGAGGGGCGAGTCGAGGGCCGTATCGATCCATCGACACCACGGGTTTGCGCTCCCGTTACCCACGGGAGGCAACTCGAAATCGAGCGGCTCCCAGTAGGCATTCAGGATCATGTAGAGGACGATCCTTTCGTTCTTCAACTCCGCGCTGACCGCCACGCTATGAGATTGCGGGCCCCAGTCCGGCTGCCCGACCTTGACCCCATGCCACGCTTTATTCGCCCGCCGGATCAATTGGGTCAGGCTCATGCGCTGCCGCTCGTGCTCCACGTCCCGCAAGAGCCGTCGCGCGTTGAGCAGCGTCACGAACCGATGCACGTCTGCGTGTTTGGCAACCAGCGTCCAGTCGAACCAATTGGTGTCGTCGTCAAGGCAATAGGCGTTGTTGTTGCCGCGTTGTGTACGCCGCACTTCGTCCCCCATCAGAATCATGGGCAGACCCAGGGAAAGCAGCGTGACGGTCAGGAAGTTCTTGACCTGCCGGTTGCGTAGTTTCTCCACTACCGGATCGTCCGTCGGACCCTCGACGCCGCAGTTCCAGCTTCGATTGTCGTCGGCTCCGTCCCGGTTATCTTCGCCGTTGGCTTCGTTGTGCTTCCCGTTGTAGGAGACGAGGTCGTTCAGCGTAAAGCCGTCGTGACAGGTCACGAAGTTGACGCTCTGCTCCGGTTCGCGCTCCTTGTGTCCATAGATCTCGGGGCTTCCGACCAAGCGGTCGGCAAAGCGCGCCATCGAGCCTTCTTCACCGCGGAAGAAGCTGCGGGCGTCGTCGCGGAACCGGCCGTTCCATTCTTTCCAACTGTCTCCGATGAAGCTGCCGACCTGGTAGAGTCCGGCTGCGTCCCATGCCTCGGCAATGACCTTGGTGCCGGCAAGTGACGGGTCCGACTCGATATCCCACAAGACCGGCGGGTTCGCCATCACCTGCCCCGACTCGATCCCGCGCGAGGATCGACGCGAGATCGAACCGGAACCCGTCCACGTGCATCTCCTCCACCCAGTACCGGAGACTATCCACGATCATGCGACGGACGATCGGATGGTTACCGTTGAGCGTGTTCCCCGTGCCGGTGTAGTTGGCGTAGCGCGAACGGTCTTGCTCGAGGATGTAGTACGTGTTGTTGTCCAGACCGCGGAAGCTCAGCGTTGGCCCTCGGTGATCGCCTTCGGCGGTGTGATTGAACACGACGTCGAGAATGACCTCGATTCCGGCCCGGTGCAGCGCCTTGACCATGTCGCGAAATTCGTCCACTGGGCCGATCGGATCCTGCCGCGAGCTATAGGCTTCATGTGGAGCAAAGAACGAGATTGGCGCATAGCCCCAATAGTTGGTTTTCCCCGGCGGGCAGTCCTGGGGGTCGAACTGAAATACCGGCAGCAGCTCAACCGCGGTGATCCCCAGTTGTTGGAGATACGGAATCTTTTCGATCAGACCGGCATACGTGCCACGAACTTTTTCCGCAACGCCTGAACTGGGATGCCGGGTGAAGCCGCGCACGTGCATTTCGTAGACGATGGTCCGAGCGGAAGGTCGTCTCAGCGGCGCATCACCCTCCCAATCGTACGCCGATGGGTCCACGATTACACTCTTCACCGCTGTCTCGGCATTGTCCCCCTCGTCACTGGCGACAATACGACTGTAGTGTTTCGGCATCACAATACCGCGGCCATATGGATCGAGCAGCACTTTGGCAGAATCAAACCGCATCCCGTTCGCGGGATCGAACGCGCCTTGAGCGCGATACCCGTAGATCTGTCCCGGCCGGGCACCCGGCACAAACACGTGCCAATAGTGGTAGGTGCGGTTGGACGCGGGATCGAGGGCGATCACACGTGACGGCTTCGCGTCATCCGGCCGATCAAAGAACAGTAACTCCATGCCTGTCGCCTCACGCGAGTACAGGCTGAAGTTGACGCCCCCGTTTACGACGGTCGCGCCGAGAGGAGAGCTATTGCCGGTCGCCTGCCTGCTCGAATGCATCTTCGATCTCATAGCTACAGTCTCGCGTGTTCCCGCGACTACTTCGCTTATCTCAGTTGCTGCATGGCGGCTTCGACAATACGCTCCTTCGTGAAGCCAAACTCCTTCTGCAATTCTTTCAGTGGAGCCGAGGCCCCGAATGTCGTCATGCCGATGATGGTGCCGGTGAGTGCCGACATAGTGTGCCCACCCGAAAGTCGAGGCCTGTTCGACCGCTACACGGGCCGTCACGGCTGGCGGCAGGACGCGGTCGCGATAGGCTTGGTCCTGCTGCTCGAACAGTTCCCACGAGGGCATGCTCACGACCCGAGCCTTAATGCCGTTGGACTTCAGTTGTTCATACGCGGCGACGCAGAGTGAAACCTCACTACCGGTTCCGATGAGGATCACGTCGGGCTGTCCCATCCGGGCTGTCAGCCAGGATGTAGGCTCCCTGAGCCAAGCCCGAGGCGGGCGCATACTTGTTCCGATCCAATGTCGGCACGTCCTGCCGGGTGAGGAGCAGCGCGACCGGCTTCATGATGCAGATTCATGATCACGCGCCAAGCTTCTACCACCTCATTGGCATCGGCCGGCCGCAGGACGATCAAACCCGGGCATCGCACGCAACGAGGCGAGATGTTCGATGGGCTGATGGGTCGGCCCGTCTTCTCCCACGGCGATCGAGTCGTGCGTGAAAATATGGATGACCGGCAATTCCATGATTGCGCTGAGCCGGATCGCACCTCTGGCATAATCACTGAAAATCAGGAATCCGGAACCATAGGCCCGGACCTTCACCAAGGCCATCCCGTTCAGAATTGCCGCCATCGCATGCTCGCGGATCCCGAAGTGAAGATTGCGGCCGCCGGGAGTCTCGGCGAGACAAATCGCCCGCCCCTTCAAACGTCAACCGTGTTTTGGCCGAAGGGGCCAGATCCGCCGACCCGCCCATCAACCAGGGCACGCGCTTTCCCAGCGCGTTCAATACCTTTCCGGATGAGACCCGCGTTGCCATGCCCTTCGGCGTCGGCCGGAAAAGCAGGCAGATCCTTGTCCCATCCATCCGGTAACTGCCGGTGTTGCATCCGGTACAATTGATCGGCCAGCTCCGGGTACTTGGCTTTGTACTCTTTGATGCGCGTGAACCAGGCGTCGCGGAGTATCTTCCCTGTGAGCGCCGACCCCTTGCCGGAAATGCTCATAGACTCCGTCGGGAATATGGAATTTGGCGTCCTCCGGCCATCCGTAATTTCTCTTGGTCTGCCGGATTTCCTCTTCGCCGAGCGGCTCTCCGTGGGCCGCCGAGGTGTCTTGTTTGTTGGGCGCCCCATACGCGATGTGGCTATCCACGATGATCAGCGTGGGCCGATCCGTCGTCTTCTGGAAGGTGCGGAACGCCCGCTCGAGCATGTCACGAGATCGTTGGCGTCACCGACGCGGGTGACGTTCCAGCCATAGGCGATGAACCGTGTTGCGACATCTTCCGAGAAAGACAACGCGGTGTTGCCCTCGATCGTGATGTGATTGTTGTCGTAGATCCAGCACAGGTTCGAGAGGCCCAAGTGTCCGGCCATCGAGGCGGCCTCGTGAGAGATCCCCTCCATCATGCAACCGTCCCCGCACAAGGCATAGACGTTAAAATTGATCATGTCGTCGAAGTCCGGGCCGATTGAAATGCGCAGCCATCCAGCGGCCGGCCAAGGCCATGCCCACACTGTTCGCAATCCCCTGCCCGAGCGGCCCGGTTGTGGTTTCGACGCCGGAAGTCCATCGGTACTCCGGATGACCGGGGCATCGGCTGCCCCATTGACGAAAATGCTTGATGGCATCCAACGGCACCGACGGTTCACCGAGGGTTTCGTAATCTTTGCTGACAGCCTTCACCCCGGTGAGATGAAGGAGCGAGTACAACAGCATGGACGCGTGGCCGATCGACAGCACGAAGCGGTCGCGGTTGGGCCAGATCGGATCTTGCGGATCGAAGCGGAGAAATCGCTGCCATAGGCAGTACGCCACGGGGGCCATGGCCATGGGCGTCCCTGGATGGCCTGAGTTGGCCTCCTGAATAGCATCCATGGACAACGTGCGGATCGTGTCGACGCAGAGTTGATCGAGTTGTTCACGGGTCATCGCAAGCCTCTCAGGTTATTTGTTGTTGGCGGAACGATGTGTCAGCCCGGCAGGCGAAGCCGGCGGTAACGCCGGATCAACGCGTTGGTTGAACTGTCGTGCCGGAGATCGTGGTCCGTCCCGCTCGTCAATTCCGGCGTGATCCGTTTGGCCAGCACTTTGCCCAGTTCCACGCCCCACTGGTCGAACGAGTTGATGCGCCAGATCGTGCCCTGAACGAAGACCTTGTGCTCATAGAGGGCGATCAACTTGCCGAATATCTCCGGCGTCAGTTGCTCGACCAGGATGGTATTCGTCGGGCGGTTGCCTGGAAACGTCCGGTGCGGCACCAGGGCCGGAGGCGCTCCTTCAGCCTCCACTTCCGCGGCCGTTTTGCCAAAGGCCAGCGCCTCCGTCTGCGCGAACAGATTGGACGCCAGCAGATCGTGATGCTGCCCCATGGGATTGAGCGACCGGCAGAAGCCGATGAAGTCGCACGGGATCAACCGCGTGCCCTGGTGGATCAATTGATAGTATGCATGCTGGCCGTTGGTGCCAGGCGTCCCCCAAATGACCGGACCCGTGTGATAATTCACCACGCTCCCATCCCGGTCCACACGCTTCCCGTTGCTCTCCATGTCGAGCTGCTGCAGATAGGCGCTCAGCCGCCCGAGGTAGTGGTCATAGGGCAGAATCGCCTGTGACTCGGTGCCGAAGAAATTCACGTACCAGAGTCCGATGAGCCCCAGCAGCACGGGCAGGTTCTTGTCGAACGGGGCGGTCCGGAAATGCTCGTCCATTGCATGGTACCCGGCCAGCATCTCGCGGAACCGTTCGGGCCCGATGGCGACCATCAGTGAGAGGCCGATGGCCGAGGGCAGCGAGTAGCGGCCTCCGACCCAGTCCCAGAATTCGAACATGTTGGCGGGATCGATTCCGAATTTCGCGACTTCGTCCGCGTTCGTGGACACGGCCACGAAGTGGCGGGCCACCGCCGTGTCGTTCTTGAGCGCCCGCAGGCACCACGCACGCGCGGTCTGCGCGTTGGCGAGGGTCTCCTGCGTGGTGAAGGTCTTCGAGCAGACAATGAACAGCGTCTCCGCCGGGTCGAGGTCCCGCGTCGACTCGGCGACATCGGTCGCATCAACGTTCGAGACGAAACGAACCGTCAACGCGCGATCGCTGTAGGCCCGCAACGCCTCGTAGGCCATGACGGGCCCCAGGTCCGAGCCCCCGATGCCGATGTTCACGACATTGCGAATGCGCTTGCCGGTATGGCCTTTCCACTCGCCGCTGCGGAGGCGGTTTGCGAAGCCGGCCATTTTTTCGATCACCGCGTGGACCTTCGGCACCACGTTTTCGCCGTCCACTTTAATGGTGGCGCCGGCGGGAGCGCGCAGCGCGACGTGGAGGACCGCGCGATTCTCCGTCACATTGAGCTTGTCGCCGCGGAACATCGCGTCGATGCCGGTCCGCAAGCCGGCGGCGTTGGCGAGGTCGAGCAGCAAACGCATCGTGTCATCCGTGAGACGGTTTTTCGAATAGTCGAGATAGATTCCCTGCGCGTCGCACACCAAGCGCGCGCCGCGCCCCGGATCTTTCGCAAACAGATCCCGCATATGCACGGCCTTGATCGCCTCGTAATGCTCTCGAAGGGCGTTCCAGGCAGTGCCTTGGGTGAGTGGAACTGCACCGCTCGTCATCACATCACCTCCCTGGCATTCCAGCGGTTCCCCATTTCATGAACCTGAGCACGAGTACTGCGCCGTTCGAGTGACAAAGAAGAAACGATCGGGCTCGCGGTCATGATGCGGATGCGGCCTCCACGCTTCCGACCGTCTGCGTACTGCGAAGCTCAGCCAAGCGGTTCGAGGTGGCCGTCAGCGCTCGCAGCCATTCGAAGGCCGAGTCGGACAGCATCTGCTGCGTGCAGCGCCACCGCCAGTTGCCCTCGGCATAGCCGGGCACGTTCATCCGGGCCTCTCTGCCCAGATTGAGCACGTCCTGTAGCGGCGCGAGCGCGAGCGCGGCAATCGACGACCAGGCCAGACTTATCAGCCCGGGCGCGGCCTCGCTGCTGTCGCCCCCAGAACGCTTCAGACAACTCCAGAGGTTCTGCCGCTGGTCGTCCGGCAGATCCTCGTACCACTCGCGGGCCGTGGGGTTGTCATGGGTGCCGCTGTATACCACGGTGTTCGCGACATAGTTGCTCGGCAGGTACGGATTGTCCGCATGACCGTCGAAGGCGAACTGGAGGACTCGCGTCCCGGGCACACTGAAGCGGTCGCGGAGAACGTAGACGTCCGGCGTTATCAACCCCAAGTCCTCCGCGATGAACGGGAGCCCGCCCAGCTCTTTCTGGACGGTACTGAAGAATTCGGCCCCAGGCCCCGGCACCCAGCGGCCAGTTTGAGCCGTCGGCGCGCCGGCCGGAACGTGCCAGGCGGCCGCGAACGCGCGGAAATGGTCCAGGCGAATGATGTCCACGTGGGCGAGCAAGGCGCGCAAGCGGTCCACCCACCAACGGTAGCCGGTCCGGCGCAGAGCGTCCCAATCGTAGACGGGGTTGCCCCAGAGCTGTCCCTGGGCACTGAAGTAGTCGGGCGGGACACCGGCGACGACACGCGGCCGGCCGTGCTCATCCAGCAAGAACAGCTCAGGGTTCGCCCACACGTCACTCGAGTCCGGAGACACGAAGAACGGCAGGTCACCGATCAGCCGCACGCCCCGGGCTTGCGCATGCTGCTTCAGGCGCGCCGCCTGGCGAAAGAGCAGGAACTGGGCGAGGCGGACCTGATCGATCTGGCTCGCCAACTCTTGCCGGACCTGGGCCAGCGCGCCCGGAGCGCGACGGGTCAGCTCGGCCGGCCACTCAAGATAGTGGGCCCCGCCGTACCTCTCCTTCAGCGCGCGAAACAGCGCGTAGTCCTCCAGCCAGCAGGCATGGTCCTGGCAGAACTGTGCATAAGCGGGCCGCAGATCCGGGCGCGCGCCGGCATTGAAGTTGGTCCAGGCCGTGTCGAGCAGCCGGCGCTTGAACAAGAAGACGGCGTCGTAGTCGACCGCGTCTGACGAAAATGCCCGACCCTCGCAATCGCTCACTCGCAGCAGTCCGTCCTCGATCAGCCAGTCCGGGCTCATGAGGAGCCCATTCCCGGCGAACGACGACAGTGGTTGATACGGAGAATCGCCGTAGCCTATTGGTCCCACCGGCAGCGCTTGCCACCAGCTCTGCCCCGCCTCGTGAAGGCGGTCGATCCAGGCAAGCGCCGTTGCGCCCACATCGCCAATGCCGTAGGGCGAGGGCAGCGACGTGACGTGCAGCAGCACGCCGGAGGCCCGGTAGTTGGACGGAAATGGGGGAAGGCTCATCGGTCGCTCCCCAGTGCGTGGTTCACCATCTCCTGGGCCTCGTTCACGAGGGCCTTTAGATGGCCCTCATTCTTGAAGCTCTCTGCATAGATCTTGTAGATGTTTTCGGTCCCGGAGGGCCGGGCCGCGAACCAGCCGTTGGCTGTGATGACTTTCAATCCGCCGATAGAGGCGTTGTTGCCCGGCGCTTTGGTCAGCTTGGCAGTGATCTGGTCGCCGGCGAGCGTCGATGCCTTGACGGCATCGGGCGACAACTTTCCCAGCCTTTCCTTCTGCTCGGGCGTGGCCGCCGCATCGATGCGCGTGTAGAGCGGACTCCCAAATTCAGCTGTCAGTTCGCGGTAGTGTTCCCCCGGATCTTTGCCGGTTCGAGCGGTGATCTCGGCCGCGAGCAGGTTCATGATCGGGCCATCCTTGTCGGTCGTCCACACGGTGCCGTCGTGACGGAGAAAGCTCGCTCCGGCGCTCTCTTCACCGCCGAAGCAACAAGAGCCATTGAACAGGCCAGGCACAAACCACTTGAAGCCGACCGGCACTTCGGACAGCCGGCGGCCGAGTTTGGCCACGACACGGTCGATCATGCCGCTCGACACCAACGTCTTGCCGACCACCGCGTCGGTAGGCCACTGAGGTCGATGCGTGAGTAGATAGCGAATCGCCACGGCGAGATAGTGGTTGGGATTCATCAGCCCGGCGGACGGCGTGACGATCCCATGGCGGTCCGAGTCCGGGTCGTTGGCAAAGGCGAGGCGAAACCGATCCTTCAGACTGACAAGGCTGGCCATCGCATAGGGGCTCGAGCAGTCCATCCGGATCTTGCCGTCGTGATCAACCGTCATGAAGGAGAAGGTCGGATCGACCTTCGGGTTCACAACGGCGATGTTCAGCTTATAGACCGTATTGATCGGCTCCCAGTAATGGACCGCGGCGCCGCCGAGCGGGTCCACGCCCAGCACGAGGCCCGCCTCGCGGATGATCTCCATGTCGATCACGTTCCGAAGGTCTTGAACATAGGGCAGAATGAAATCTTCCTGACGCGTGGTTGCCGCCTTGAACGCCTTCTCGAACGGCACGCGCTTGACGCCGGCGTTGCCTTCCCGCAGCAACGCATTCGCACGATCCTGCATCCATTTCGTCACATCGGTATCGGCTGGTCCGCCGTTGGGCGGGTTGTACTTGATGCCCCCGTCTTCCGGCGGGTTATGCGAGGGCGTGACAACGATACCGTCCGCGAGGTGCGTCTTGCGGCCGCGGTTGTAGACCAGGATGGCTCGTGAGATGACAGGCGTGGGCGTCACCTCGTCGTCCTGCTGGATGACGGTGTGCACGTCGTTCGCCGCAAGGACTTCGAGCGCCGTGCGCTGAGCCGGTCCGGACAGCGCGTGCGTATCCTTGCCCATGTAGAGCGGGCCGTCGGTGCCCTGCCCGCGCCGGTAGTCGCAAATGGCCTGCGTAATGGCAAGAATATGCGCCTCGTTGAACGAGCCGCGGAACGACGATCCGCGATGCCCGCTCGTGCCGAAGGCGACCGACTCGTTGGGATCTCCCATATCCGGCGCGCGCGCGTAATACTCCCCTTCGAGCTTGGCCAGATCCACCAACATCTCTTTCGGAGCCGGCTTACCTGCTAAGGATGAAATCGCCATGAGCTTTAATCCTTCTCTCTGACACGTTGTGGCGACTTTACGGAATCGGACACGGCTTCACATTCCAAATATCGGCTGCGTACTCCGCGATCGTGCGGTCGCTGGAGAACTTCCCTGAGCCGGCGACATTCAAGATCGCTTTGCGCGCCCATCCATCCGGGTCGGCGTACAGGTCGCAGAGCCGGCGGTCGGCCTCGAGATAGGACGTGAGGTCCGCCAGGTGCATATAGTGGTCTCCGCCTGTCAGCAAGGCGTGCCGCAGCGGTTCGAAGATGCCCGGTTCATAGCGGTTGAAGTAGCCAGAGAAGATTTGGTCCAGCGCCGCCCTGGTCTCCGCCTCGTTGTCATAATGCCAGCCCGGGCTATACCAGCCCTTGCCGTTGGCCACCTGGTCCGCCGTGAGGCCGAACAGGAAGAAGTTCTCCTCGCCCGCTTCTTCTGCCATCTCGATGGTTGCGCCGTCGCGTGTCCCCAGCGTCAGCGCTCCGTTCATCATGAACTTCATGTTGCTCGTACCGCTGGCCTCGTAGCCGGCCGTCGAAATCTGGTTGGAGACGTCGGTAGCCGGAATCAGGCGCTCTGCAAGCGACACGCAGTACTCGGGCAGAAAGACGACCTTCAGCCTTCCGCGAACGATAGGATCGCCGTCGATGGTGCCGGCCAGATTATTGATGAACTTGATGATCACCTTGGCCAGGTGGTAGGCCGGTGCCGCCTTGCCGGCAAAGAAAAATGTCCGTGGGGCCATCTTGAGGTTTGGATTTTCCCGCAGCCGGTTGTACAGCACGACGATGCGCAACGCATTGAGGAGTTGCCGCTTGTATTCGTGGATGCGCTTGACCTGGCAATCGAAGATGCTGTCCGGATCGACTGTTTGCCCGGACGTTGTTTTGAGCCACTGGGCAAACTGCGATTTCGCCTCGCGCTTGGCTTTGCGGACCGCGTCGCGAAAGCCCTTGTCGTCGGCCAGTTTCTTGAGCTGGTTCAATTGGCCGAGATCGGTAACCCACCCGTCACCAATGGCCTCAGTGATGGCGCGCGAGAGCGCGGGGTTCGCCAGCAGCAACCAGCGTCGCGGCGTGACACCGTTGGTCTTGTTGTTGAACCGCTCAGGAAACATCTCGGCCAAGTCCTTGACCGTCATTGTGCGCAGCAATCCGGAGTGAATGGCGGCGACGCCGTTCGTGCTATGCGATCCGACGATCGCAAGGTTGGCCATCCGGACTTTACGCGTTGCGCCCTCCTCGATGAGACTTACGCTGGCGAGACGGCCTTGGTCGCCGCCGAAGCGCGCGCGCGCTTGGTCAAGATGCCGGCGATTGATCTCGTGGATGATTTCCAAATGACGCGGCAGCACGTTTGCGAACCATTCGAGCGGCCATTTTTCCAGCGCCTCGGGGAGCAGCGTATGGTTGGTATACGCGAGTGATCGTTGCGTCAGATCCCAGGCCTGTTCCCAATCGAGATGCGCGTCGTCCAGCAGAATCCGCATCAGTTCGGGGACGGCCATCGTCGGGTGCGTATCGTTCAACTGGATGGCGACTTTCTCGGGCAGGGCGTTCCAGTCGGTGTTGCCGCGCCGGAAGCGCCGCACGAGATCGCCCAGCGAGCAGGCGACGAGGAAATATTCCTGCAGGAACCGCAACCCCTGGCCTCGAACTGTGGAGTCGTCGGGATAGAGCACACGCGTCAGCGACTCGGCCGCGAGCGTTCCAGCCAACGCGGCCACGAAATCACCGCCGCTGAATCGCTGGAAGTCGAAGTAATCCGGTACCGCCGCGGCCCAGAGCCGGAGTGTATTAATGGTCTTTCCGCCGTACCCGACGACGGGACGGTCGAACGGGATGCCGATGATGCTGGACGGCTGCCCGAGGACCATGCCCAATACCCCGTCGTGCATCTCGAACGAACAGTTCAATTTCACTTCGACCGATGCCTCGAGCCGTGCCACTTCCCAGGGATCGGGACGACGCAACCAATTATCCGGCTGTTCGCATTGCCAACCATCCTTAATCGTTTGCTTGAAGATTCCGTATTCGTAACGGAGTCCATAGCCCATCCCGGGAATCTGCATCGTCGCCATCGAATCAATGAAACAAGCCGCCAGCCTGCCAAGCCCTCCGTTCCCCAACCCGGCATCCGGCTCCATCTCGGCCAGGGCCGACGCATCCAGTCCCCTCTTTTTCATGGCCTCAAACGCCAATGATCCCAGCAATGCGTTGGTGACATTGTTGGCGAACGACCGCCCCAGCAGGAACTCCATCGACAGGTAATACACCCGCTTGGGATTCTTCTGGGCATAGGTGTCTTCCGTCCGGAGCCAGCGTTGTGAAATGATATCGCGGACCGAATGTGCCGCTGCTTCAAACTGTTCACGCAAATCGGCCTTCTTGACATCAACGACGTGGTCGAAAATCAGATGTCGTTCATAGAGAGCGTCGTTCGTCCCGGTAAATTGGATGGGCCCAACCCCATATTGTTGAAGAAGTTCTTTCGAGCGTTCCTGTTCCATACACCCTCCGCCTAGCGGTTCAAGGAAGCGGTTTCTTCGCCGACATGGTTTCCTTCTCCCGCTCCCATCATGTAGACAATGTCTTCGCTCTCAGGACGACACGCTGTGCACCGATGGCTGCTTCCGCATCACACGTTGTCGCCTTCGGTCGAGGTCCTCCGTCTCGTCTCCACTTTTCTTTGACCCCATTGCCAGTCAGTGATCTCGGGCATGTCCTCACCGTACTTGCAGATGTATTGCTTGTGCTCAAGCAGCTTCTCACCTATCGCTTGCTTGGCATAGGCGGCGCGGGACCCGAGTTGCGGCAACCGATCAATGACGTCGCCGAAGAGGTGAAACCGATCGAGATCGTTCATCACCACCATGTCGAACGGCGTGCTCGTCGTGCCTTCTTCCTTGTAGCCGCGCACGTGCAGGTTCTTGTGGTTTGTCCGCCGGTACGTGAGTCGATGGATCAACCACGGGTAGCCGTGGAAGGCGAACACGATCGGCTTGTCTTTGGTGAAGAGCGCATCGAAGTCCGGGTCCGACAGGCCATGCGGGTGTTCGCTCTGCGGCTGCAGTTTCATCAAGTTGACGACGTTGATGACCCGGATCTTCAACGCCGGGAGGTGCTGCCGAAAAAGATCCACGGCGGCCAACGTCTCCAGCGTGGGCACGTCACCGCAGCAAGCCATCACCACATCAGGCTCGCTTCCCTTGTCGTTGCTGGCCCATTCCCAGATTCCGATGCCCGCCGTGCAATGTTTGATCGCCTGATCCATCGTCAACCATTGGGGGGCCGGTTGTTTGCCCGCGACGATGACGTTCACATAGTTGCGGCTGCGCAGGCAGTGATCGGTCACAGACAGGAGCGTGTTCCCGTCCGGCGGAAGATACACGCGGACGACATCTGCTTTCTTGTTTATAACGTGATCGATGAACCCGGGGTCCTGGTGGCTGAATCCGTTGTGATCCTGCCGCCAGACGTGGGACGACAAGAGATAATTGAGCGAGGCGATCGGGCGCCGCCAAGGTATCTCGTGGCACACCTTCAGCCACTTGGCGTGCTGATTGAACATCGAGTCGATGATGTGGATGAACGCCTCATAGCAGGAAAAGAATCCGTGCCGGCCGGTCAAGAGATACCCTTCCAGCCACCCCTGGCACTGGTGTTCGCTGAGCATTTCCATCACGCGTCCGTCCGGCGCCAAATGGTCGTCGTACGGGTAGCGGTCCGCCATCCAGGCGCGGTTGGTGACCTCCATCGCATCCTGCCAGCGGTTCGAGTTGTTCTCATCCGGACTGAACAGACGGAAATTCTCGACTCTCCATGTTCAGCTTCATCGTGTCCCGCAGGAATTTCCCCATCAGGCGGGTGGATTCTGCCGAGATGGCGCCGGGCTTTGTCACCTTCACGGCATAATCGCGGAAGTCCGGCAGACGTAGATCCCTGAGCAGCAGGCCACCGTTGGCGTGCGGATTGGCGCTCATGCGACGGCTGCCCTTCGGCGGCAGATCGGCGAGTTCGGGTTTCAACCGGCCGTTCTTGTCGAACAGCTCCTCCGGCTTGTAACTCTTCATCCATTTTTCGAGGATCTTGATATGCGCGGGTTTTTCGTGCATTTCACCCATCGGCACCTGGTGGCTCCGCCAGTAGTCCTCGGTCCGTTTGCCGTCAATCTCCTTCGGACAGGTCCATCCCTTGGGTGAACGGAGAATGATCATCGGCCAGAGCGGTCGCTTCTTGCCGCCGGTACGGCGGGCGTCAGCCTTGATGCGGTGAATATCCTCGAGGATGTTGTCGAGTGTGGTAGCCATCAGTTGGTGCATCTTCTCCGGATCACTGCCCTCGACAAAGTGGGGCGTGTAGCCGTAGCCGCGGAAAAGCTGATCCAATTCTTGATGACTGATGCGGGCCAGCACGCAAGGGTTCGCGATCTTGTATCCGTTCAGGTGCAGGATCGGGAGCACCACACCGTCAGAGAGGGGATTGAGAAACTTGTTGGAGTGCCAGGAGGTTGCCAGCGGGCCCGTTTCCGCCTCACCATCGCCGACGACACAGGAAACGATCAAGTCGGGATTGTCGTACGCAGCCCCGTATGCGTGTGACACGGCGTAGCCCAATTCACCGCCTTCGTGAATCGAGCCGGGGGTTTCGGGCGCCACGTGGCTGGGAATGCCTCCGGGAAACGAGAACTGCTTGAACAACCGCTTCATGCCCTCTTCGTCCTGTGCGATGTCCGGATAGACCTCGGAGTAGGTTCCTTCCATGTACGCATTGGCGACGATGCCGGGACCGCCGTGGCCGGGACCGATAATGTAGATCATGTTGAGATCCCGTTGCTTGATCACTCGATTCAAATGGGCATAGATAAAATTCAGCCCGGGGGTGGTCCCCCAATGACCGAGCAGGCGGGGTTTCACGTGTTCTTTCTTCAACGGCTTTTTCAGCAGGGGATTGTCGTACATGTAGATCTGCCCCACCGAAAGATAGTTCGCCGCGCGCCAGTAGGCGTCGATCAATTTCAGTTCCTTCTGCGACAATGAATTTCCCATGATCTCTCCTTCTGGGTTACGACCCGCGCTCAATTGTTCTCTAACGCTGTCAGCTTGAACATACGCCGCGCACGCACCGGACAGTCTCGTTGGCGATCCAGGTTTCCTCATCCGCCGCGACCACGTAGGCCGCCAAGCGCGATTCATCTGTGCTGATCTTTACAGCACGGCCCGGCGCCAGTCCCACCGCTGCTCGATTGCGGTCAGGCTTAAGCTTCAGACCGCACCACTCCATGCCCTGGCAAATTCGCTCACGAATCTCCGGTGCGTTTTCCCCAATCCCGCCTCCGAACACGATGGCATCGGCGCCATTTAACACGGCAAGGTAGGCCCCGAGATACTTGCGCACCCGATAGCAGAACAACTCAATGGCGAACTGCGCCCGTTTGTCCTGTTCCTGTTCGGCTGCACGGAGCAACTCCCGCATGTCGTTTGACCGGCCCGACAGTCCGAGGAGGCCAGACCGCTCGTTGAGCCACCGCTCGACTTCAGCAGGTTCGACCTTCTCCCGCTCGGACAGGTAGCTGACAATGGAGGCATCCACATCGCCCGAACGCGTTCCCATGACCAGCCCTTCCAGGGGCGTGAATCCCATCGAGGTTTCGACCGAACGGCCTCGCGCGATTGCAGCGACGGAGCAGCCATTGCCCAACTGCAGGGTGATCAGACGCACCTGTTCCAACGAATTCCCTGTGCAGGCCGCGTAACCGTTCGCAAGCGAGGCATGGGCAATCCCGTGAAAACCATAGCGTTGGATACGATGTCGATTGGCCAGTTCCGCGGGAAGCGCATACTGTTTGGCGACCTCGGGCATGGTTTGGTGAAAAGCCGTGTCGAACACCGCCACCATCGGTACCGAGCGGCCCAAGGCCGCCTTGGCCCCGCGAATCCCTGCAAGACCCGAGGGATTGTGCAGCGGCGCCAATTCGGACAGAGCGTCGATGCCTGCCTCAACCTCTTCAGTAATCAACGTAGGCTCCACGTACCGATTTCCTCCATGCACTACCCGATGCCCGACCGCCTCGATGTTGCCGAGAGAACCGGCCAGACGATCAAACACAACGCGCAATGCATGCGCATGGTCGCGAATCTCCAATGTCGTGGTCGAACGGTGGCTGTCCTGTCCTGTCACCTCGAAGCTTGCGCCCCCCCCGATGCCTTTGACAGCTCCTTGGAGTAACGCCGGCCGACTTGTCAGTACTCCCCTCGCCTCCTCAACCACGTCCACGAGCCGAAATTTAATCGACGAGCTCCCGCTGTTGATCACCAGCACCTGCATGTCAGCGCTGAAGTCTCACGGCATGCGCCAGGGTGTTTCAGTCATCGTGCCAGTCCGAGCGATGCGCGCCTGCCTCCGCACCCGACTTCTTGCCTTCCAATGCATTGGTATATTTGCCAACAGCGGCAGCACTGTTGCATTTCGCCCGGTGAGAGAAGGCTTGCTGGCCTGTTTTCAGATTTTGTTGTTTGCCGTGCCAGGCTTCAATCGCTGGATCCTGAAGCGCCCGCCCGTAGGAAAAACTGATCGTCCACGGCTTCGGCAAATCGAGCTTGTTGATCGCATTCAAATGGGCTGTGGCGAGGACGTCGCTTTGCCCACCGGACAGAAAGACGATGCCGGGGACCGAAGCCGGCACATGGCGGCGCAAACACCGCAACGTCGCGGTTGCTACTTCTTCGACCGAGGCTTTACGACTGCATTCCTTGCCCGAGATCACCATGTTCG
The DNA here is from genome assembly GCA_963788195.1 of Nitrospirota bacterium. GTDB lineage: Bacteria > Nitrospirota > Nitrospiria > Nitrospirales > NS-4 > NS-11. The sequence goes on along the minus strand of CAWBGA010000013.1, from coordinate 250,394 downwards.
GCTTGAGGAGCATCCCTTCCAGCCTGATACTTTGCTCGAAGAGCGCATCAAAGACCGCGTGAAGCACCGAACTGGTGACCTCTTCGCAGCGTTCGATCGTGTGAGAACCGTCCATCAGAACCTCTGGCTCCACAATCGGGACGATGCCTTGCTCCTGGCACAGGGCAGCATAACGGGCCAGCGCGTGGGCGTTCACACTGACACACATCCGGCTGGGCAATGCATCAGTGATACGAATCACCGCCCGCCACTTGGCGAATCGCGCGCCCATCGCCGCATATTCCTTCAGACGGTCTCTGAGTCCATCGAGTCCTTCGGTCATTTTTTCTTCCGGCGAACCGGCAAGCACCTTCGCTCCGCTATCCACTTTGATGCCCGGGATGATTCCTTGCTTGGACAATACCTCGGCCAACGGTATGCCCGAAGCATTCTTCTGCCGGATGGTTTCGTCTTGCAGGATCACGCCGCTGATAAACTCGGCAACATCCGGCGTCGTAAAGAACATTTCACGGTAGGCGCGGCGGCTGTCTTCCGTCGACTCGATCTTGAGCGCGGCGAAGCGCTTGGTGAGCGTAGGAACCGTCTCGTCCGCTGCCAGAATGCCCTTGCCCTCAGCGACCAGCGCCATCGCCGTGCCATCCAGATTTCGCTCACTCATGTCCTCGTTCTCCCCTTCGTTCTCGGCCGGTTCAGTCTCACGTGGCTTTTGAGTTTCGTTAGATGGACGACGTAGGTGGGCAGTTCCCGGCACATTCCTGCTTATTTACTTTGGCCTGAAGATTTTTGAACATGTCGCTCAGAGCTGAACCGGCGCGTTCCACTGCTTGATCGCCGGGACACCGCGATAGTAACTCAGGATGGTCATAGTCGCCGTATCGAGCAGAAAATGCTGTCCGGCCAAAGGGGGAAAGCCCAGCCAACGAGCGGCGAGGACTCTGAACACGTGCCCATGGGCGAACAATGCGACATTGCCTTCGACGGCGCGCACTTTTGCAATCACGCGATCGACCCGCGCTCCGATCTCTTCTGGCTGCTCTCCGCCCGGGCAGCCATCTCGAAAAATCAGCCAGCCCGGAGCCGTGGCATGGATCTGGCCGGGCGTCAATCCCTCATAGCGCCCGTAGTTCCACTCCACCAGGTCAGGCTCGACGGTTGCCACGTCCCCGAAACCGGTCAGCCGGCAGGTCTCCTGGGCTCGCTGCAGGGGACTGGTCAGGGCCAGCGCGAACGATTCCTTCGCCAGGATCGGTTGCAGTAGTCTGGCCACTTGCCGGCCGTGTTCCGTCAGCGGGATGTCGGTGGTTCCGGTGTGTTGTCCGCTGAGACTCCACTCGGTTTCACCGTGACGCACAATGAACACCTGTTGTGCCGGCGCAGCCATGGGGGATTAGCTTCCGATTTGAGAGATGCTGTTCGCCGAAACACCCTATATTAATCGACCCGCTTCGCCGGCGGGGAGAGTAGGCCGCCATTGCGACACCTTCGCGTTCGGCGCATAGAGCGGAGCCGATTGATCGTTCTTATATAGAAAGGCGGGGGAAAGAGAAACTGTCAAAAGTGACAGGTTCGATCAACTCGTCGCCACCGCGATGATATTCCAAAGGATTACGGTATCCCGATCAAATCCGGCAGGGCGGCAAAGGTCGTTCCTAATCCCGCCACAAAGCCGACGACTTCAGACCTTCGAAAGCTGGGGACTAACAGACTCGCTGTATCCTGTATGGCTAATTCCCCACAGCCCGCAAGGATGATCACACTGAAAAAGAACCAAAGCAACTGAAGTCTCTTGGGAGAAACCATGTTTGCCAATCAGGTCCCGATGCTCACCTCGAAGACGTGATAGCCCCAAGCCGGCATGTCGAGATAGAGGCCTCGTGACAGGAGTTCGTCCCCATGGCGTTCATAGGAGGCTGCACTCATGAGATCCTTGAATCGCCCCCTGCGGCCGGCAAGATGGGGGAAGGGGAGACGCACGTAACACTGGCTCTGGTTGGCCGCGTAGTTTACCGTGACCAGCAGCCGCTCCTCACCGGGGCCTTGCCAGGCAAACGCCAGGAAAGAATCCGATGTCCCATTGCCATCCCATGCCGGCACACACTCGAGCAAGTGCCACTGGCCGTCTCGAACCGTCCGCTGCCGGAGCACCGCGAGGAGACGCTCGTAGAACTCGTGACGTGCTTCGTCGATCGGCTCATGTGGCGCGCGAACCAGATGAGGCGAGATACGTTTCCTCCGGCCTTCAAACTGCCCTTGATGGAAAAAGCGCAGTCCAGCGGACAAGAACGTGATGACAGCCGCAGCCTCATGCATGCCGGGAGGGAATGTTGCGGCCGCCCTGGGCTCGTCATGGTTTTCCAGGAACCGGGCCATCTTCTTCTGGTAGTCGAGCTCGGCGCGCAAATGGTCGCGCACCGGCCTGGCATGGCTCTCGCGAAGACGGTCATATAGCCGCTTGTCGTATGTGTAATCAAATCCCTGTTGCTGCAGCGTCCATTCCAAGTCCCAGTAGACCTCAGCCATCAAGCAGAAACCCGGAACTCGTTCCCTCACGCGCTGAATTGCCTTGGGCCAGAACGGATCTGCCTTGAGACCCCACGTCTGTTCGAAAACCTCGGGTAGGACGAGCATCGCCATGTCACATCGCACGCCGTCACATTGCCCGGCGATCTTCAGCAATTCTCCGATCATCGCGTCTTGCGTGGCGGATTGCCGTAGTTGAGCTGCAGCGTATCCGGCCAGCCGGGGAAATACGGATCTCGTCCGTGGGCGAGCAACATGTCGCGACCTTTGCATTTGGTCCATGTATAGTTTTGCGGGGCGCGCGCGAGATCGAGTTCGGTTCCAGAAATGTAATACTCGGGATGGTCTTCCACCCAAGGATGATCCAGGCCGGTGTGGTTGGGGACGAAATCGAGCATCAACCGGAGGCCTCGATTGCGGAGACGCTCACGTAACCGCGCGAGCGCCGCATCACCTCCCAATGCGGGATGAACAGAGTAACCCGTGATCGCAAACCCGGATCCAGGGATGTCTGCGTCTGTCAAATCCGGCAGGGTCTCCTGAAATTCTCTCCGCCATTCAGGATTGGCACGCGAGACTCGTTGTCCGGCGACCCCCGTCTGCCAAACGCTCAAAAACCAGATCCAGTTAAACCCCTTCGCTGCCAGGCGATCCAACTCGGTGTCGGAAATGTCCTCCAACGTCGCTGGTCGGCCCAACTTTTCTGATAATTCCGTCAACCAAACCCGGGTATTGATCTGATAGAGCAGGGGATGCGCGGGCCAGGCCTTCACGATTTCACGTGCGGTGCGCCGGCCTTAAAGGCGCACCCAAGCCTGCCCCACTGTCGCCGTGGAAGTATTCATAGAAGAGGAGAGGGTACACCGGCCGTGCCCGTTACCATCATTTCCTGCCCGGCGGTTTCTTGGCTGCCGCCGGCTTTTGGAAGGCCGCGAGTTTCCCGCCCTCAAGGGCCTGCTTCGGGTCCAGCAAGCCGCCGAGCTGGATGAGCTTGGCAATCACCCCCGTCCAGCCGGTTTGGTGGCTCGCGCCGAGCCCCGCCCCGCTGTCGCCGTGGAAGTATTCATAGAAAAGGAGGTGATCGCGCCAGTGAGGATCGGTCTGGAACTTCTCCGTGCCCCCGTACACGGGTCGCCGGCCAGCCTGCCCTGAGCTTGTCGAAGGAGCCTGCCCTGAGCCTGTCGAAGGGTCACGCAGAAAGATCCGGGTGAGCCGATCCGCGATCTCCTTGGACACCTCGAAGAGGTTCATCATCTTGCCGGATCCCGTGGGGCATTCAATTTTGAAATTGTCGCCGTAGTACAGGTAGAAATTGAGCAGCGCCCGGATGATCATGGCGTTTACCGGCATCCAGATCGGCCCTCGCCAGTTGGAGTTGCCCCCGAACATGCCGCTGTCCGATTCACCAGGCAGATAGTCCAGCCGGTACTCCTGGCCGCCTGCGTGGAAGACATACGGGTTCCGCTCGTGGAACTTGGAGAGCGAGCGAATGCCGTAGGGGCTCAGGAACTCGTTCTCGTCGAGCATCTTCGAGAGGATTCGTCGCAGCCGCTCCGGGTTGAGCAGGGCAATGATCCCCCGCTCCGCCACCCCGTAATGCCCGGCGCCGGTGGGGTGAATGAATTTGAACAGCTCAGGCATCTGGCGCATGCGGGCCTGCATCGCAGCGGCAAACCTTGGAATGCGTTCACGCTGCCACTTCTCGGCTACCGTGGTGGCGCACAAGGGCAGCAGCCCCACCATCGAGCGTACCTTGAGCCGCTGGGCGCTGCCGTCGGGAAGCCGCAGCAGGTCGTAGTAGAAGCCGTCCTCCTCGTCCCACATGCCGTCCGGCCCGGGCTTGTTCATGGCCGCGGCAATATAGAGGAAGTGCTCAATGAACTTTATCACCATGTCCTCGTAGGTGGGGTCGTGGGGGACAAGCTCCACGGCGAGCTCCAGCATGTTCTGGCTGAAGAGCGCCATCCAGGCCGTGCCATCGGCCTGCTCCAGGTGGCCGCCGGTGGGCAGCGGGGCGCTGCGGTCGAAGATGCCGATGTTGTCGAGACCGAGAAATCCCCCCTCGAACACGTTCTTGCCGAACCGGTCCTTCCGGTTCACCCACCAGGTAAAGTTCAGCAAGAGCTTGTTGAACGCCGACTTGAGGAAATCCACGTCCGTCTCGCCACGCAGCGCTTCCTCGGTGCGGTGGAGGAACAAGGTTGCAAAGGCGTGGACCGGAGGGTTTACGTCGCTGAAGTTCCACTCGTAGGCGGGCATCTGACCGTTGGGGTGCAGATATAACCCCTGGAGCATGAGTTGCATCTGCTGTTTCGCGAAGTCGGGGTCTACGATCGCGAGCGGCAGTGTGTGGAAGGCCAGATCCCAGGCCGCGTACCAGGGATACTCCCACTTGTCCGGCATCGAGATGATGTCCTCGTTGACCATGTGAAACCACTCCGAATTTCTGGAGTACCGGCTGCCGGGATGGAGGGGGTGGGCCCGGTGTTCCAATAGCCAGCGATTTGCATCGAAGAAGTAGTACTGCTTGGACCAGAGCATGCCGGCAAGGGCCTGGCGCATGACATTGGCCGCGTCCGGTGAGACCGAAGGCGGAGTCACGGAACGGTAGAACTCGTCCGCCTCTCGCAAGCGAGCGGCAAGGGTGTCGGCAAATGCCGGCCCGAAGGGGACGGCGGGGGTTTGATTGGTGAGGCGCAGGCGCACGGTCATCGACTGGCCAGGACCCACCACCTGCCGGTAGTGCGCCGCGCTCTTGGTGCCCTGGTGGCCGGGGTTCACTGCTGTCTTATGACCCTGTACGACATAGTTGTTGATGCCGTCTTTGACGTAGGGGCTGGCGTTCGGGTGTTCGGGAAAGTGCCGCTCGTTGTTTGTTTCGTTCTCGGTAAAAAGCAACGGCACGCCGCCTTCGCAGTACAGAGAGTACGTGCCCAGTATGGGATGTTCCGCCACCATCGCACTTGTGCCCGCCGGTCCCTTGATCTGCTTGAGGACCGGTTTCGCACCAGGTCCAATAATCCACGACGCCCAGTCGTTGCGGAACCACAGGGTCGGCAGCAGGTGCAGCTCGGCCTTGTCTGGCCCCCGGTTGACCGCCGTAATCTGCACGAGGATGTCTTCAGCACCGCCTTTGGCATACTCCACGAAGACATCAAAGTAGCGATCCTGAGCAAACACCCCGGTATCGAGCAGTTCATACTCCATCTCGTTCCGAGAACGCCCTCGATTCGTGTCCACCAGGTTAGAGTAGGGGTAGGCGGCCTGTGGATACTTGTAGAGATATTTCATGTAGGAGTGAGTCGGCGTACTGTCGAGGTAGAAGTAATACTCCTTCACATCCTCGCCGTGATTGCCTTCGCTGTTGGTCAGACCGAAGAGTCGTTCCTTCAAAATGGGATCCTTCCCATTCCAGAGGGCGAGCGCAAAACAGAGCCGTTGCTTGTCGTCGGAGATTCCCGCCAGGCCATCCTCGCCCCAGCGATAGGCCCGTGAGCGGGCTTGATCGTGCGTGAAATAGTCCCAGGCATTGCCGTCGGTGCTGTAGTCTTCCCGCACCGTGCCCCACTGGCGTTCGCTCAGGTAGGGGCCCCACTTCTTCCACGAAACCTTGTCCTCACGAGACTCCTCAAGTCGAATGTGTTCAGCGGTCATGGGACACCGGTCTTTGATTAAAAGGACTCAGCATATACTTATGATCCCCCGCCCAAGAGGCAAGTTAATTGCCTTACGTTATCTTTCTCCTCTATATCATGTCCTCCAAAAAAATACAGCTTCCCATCAGGATCCTAAAAGGAGACCTTCACCCTACGGCCGATTGTCGGTTCGAAAGCGGTGGCGCCGAAGACGATGTGCCCGCCTAACTGCCACGCCGGAGGCTCAGCATGTAACTGGTGAGGTCATTGAGCTCCTGATCGGAGAGAGGAAATTTGGGCATGATGGAGCCGGGGGCAACCGACTGGGGATCGCGGAAGTGCTTGATGTGCCACTCGCGTTCCGGCCGTTGATCGCCGATGTATGACAGGTCGGGCCCGATGGCCCCCCCTTCGCCGTGAATCCGATGGCAGCCGGCGCAGCCAAACTGTTTGACGAGTGCCTTGCCGTGCGCTACTGCCGGGTCCACTCGTTTCACCGCATAGAGATTCTTCAGGGAGATGCCGAGCAGGGAGAAGACGAAGACCAAGAACAGGACTCCCAGCGCCATACCGATGGGACGCGAGGCAGGATTGCGGGACTTCCTGCGATCAATGAAGGGCCAGAACAGCATGACAAGCACGACGAGCCCGGGAAGCACCCACGTGACCAACGGCTCCAGCGGCCCGTGCACGTGCTTCAGGAATTCGTAATAGAAAAGAAAATACCACTCAGGCACCGGCACAAAACTGGTATCCGATGGATCGGCCTTGTCCGTCAGCGGAATCGGGACTGCGAACGCCAGTGCGGCGAGGACAGCAAACACCGCCAGCATGACCACCGCATCCATATAAACCTGCCGGGGATAAAAGGTCTCCGTGCGAGCGGCCGCCCTCGCCTCATCCCAGGGGCCGGCCGGGCCGACTCGCCGCAGAATAAACAGATGCAGCATGATTCCCAAGAGGATCAACGCAGGCAAGAACAGAACATGTACGGCAAAGAATCGGGACAGTGTCAGGGCCCCCAATGTTTCTCCGCCACGCAGGACCTTCACAAGGAACTCCCCGACAAAAGGCACTGTGCCCACCATGTTGATTCCAACTTGCGTCGCCCAGTACGCGGTCTGATCCCATGGAAGAAGGTAGCCGGTGAATGCAAACCCCATAACAATCAGGAAGAGCACCATCCCCACCATCCACATCATCTCCCGGGGAGGCTTATAGGCGCCGTAGAGGAAGACTTGGAGCATGTGCAAGCCGACGGCAACCACCATCCCTGAGGCGCCCCAATGGTGGAGGCCGCGGACAAACCAGCCGAAGGACACCTGGTTCTCGATGTACTGGACGCTGTCATAGGCATGATCCGGCGTGGGCGCATAGTAGATGGCGAGAAACATGCCGGTGACCGCTTGGAGGATGAATAGAAAGAGGGTTGCCGAGCCGAATACATAGATCCAGCTGGCGCCGCCAGGGATCGGTTCATCCAGTAACGTCTTTTGGACTGACTTCAGGTTGAGACGGCTATCGAGCCATGCGTAAATACGGGAAGCCATAGTACCCCCTGTAGATGCCTGCCGGTGCTGCTACTTTCTCAAGGTACTTAGATACGCCAGCACGTTCATGATGTCTGTTTCCGAGAGTTGCCCCTTCCACGGAACCATTGCCGTCCCCGGTTTCCCGTTCTCGATGATCTGACGCAGGTCTGCTTCAGACTTCTTCTTGCTCGCAGCACTTGTAAAATCCGCAGGCGGCGGCTTGAGCATCTTTCCCGTCGGCCCATCACCCTTCCCCTGCGGTCCGTGACAAGCCAGGCAGTGCTTCTCGTACACAAGACTTCCATTCGTGGGATCTCCTGCCGCTTCCAGTGAAAGCGGTTGCAATACGATGAGTCCTAGGCTCAAGGCACTGCCGAATATCATCCCATTCAATATGTTCCTCATCGTTGGCCTCTCAATCATCAGCGGTGAATCAGTGGGAAGTTTTCGCTCGTTCCGCGGCGACTTCGGCCGAGGACACCGCATCGCCTTGATTGCCCCATGAATTCCGCAAGTAGGTGAGGATGCTGGCGATTTCATCGTCCTTCAGATGCCCCAGGGGGAGCAGCCATGTCAGCCTCCGTTTTCAGGAGCTCTGGCGCCTCGCATCTCGCGCAGTCCCGACTCCTACAATTCAACCTGAGACCGGACCCCGGACTTGAATTCCTTGTACATCACGAGAAGGCGGCCATTCTCCACCTTGGTTGGCAGCTTGTCCAAGCGTCGGGGCGCTGGACCTGCCAACACCTCCCCGGACAGGTCGAACACACTCCCGTGACAGGGACATTTGAACTTGCGTTCTTCGCCCTCCCAACGATACCCACACCCAAGATGGGTGCACATCGGTGAGAAGACTGTGATCTCCCCGTCCGACTGCTTTACCGCCCAAACCGCCTTGTGGGCCTGCGTTTCGATATAGCCATCCCGAATAGTCGCCACATAATCGAGTTGTTTGGGATCGCCGGCGTTCAATTGATCCACTCCTCCAATCTCCACCCAGGGCTTCTCGCGTCGCTTGAGAGCCGGCGAGATCACATAGCCGACGAGTGGAATTGCGAGGCTTGCACCGATCACGCCGGCAGCCACACGAATGACCCACTGAAAAAATGTCCTGCGTGTGCCGGCCGGAGTATCGCAACGGGACAAAACTTTGTCCTCGGGGTCCTCGTCAGGTCTCATCTCTCGCTCCTCACAGACATACCAAGACAATAAATTTGCCGCTCTATAACAGGTTCTCCAAGGAATATACAGATCCCATTGCCACTTCCATTTTCATGAGCGTGTCTCGAATCCCCGACTAGTTTGTCACGGTTGGATTCTGCCAGCCTTCGGCTGGCGACACGCTCTCGTTGACCTCACTCGGCCCCCACGAACCCGGTTCGTATTCGTAGACCGGGGTGCCCTTCTTCAGAACCGGATCGACGATTCGCCACGCCTCTTCCACATAATCCTGACGCGCAAACAGGGTCGCATCTCCAGCCATGGCGTCTGTCAACACCCGTTCGTACGCATCTATCTCATCCGGCTGGGCATTACGGCTGACCACCGCTTCTATCACCTGGCCTACCATCCCTTCACCGATTTTGGGGGCCATCATACCGAATGCGAGTGTCGTGTCGGGATTGACCCGGAATCGCAGATGGTTCGGCGCCAAACTCGCGGAAGGATAGGCCGTGGGCGGCCGACGCAGCCGGAGTAGGATCTCCGTGCATGTGAACGGCAAGCACTTGCCCGCCCGGATGAAGAACGGCACCCCTTGCCAACGCCAGGAGTTAATCGCCAGCCGCAGGGCCGCGAACGTTTCCACCTGTGAGTCCGGCGCCACTCCCTTCTCGTTGCGGTAACCGCGGAATTGCCCACGGACAAGGTTCTTCTCATCCAGCGGGGGAATGGCCTTGAGTACCTTGACCTTTTCATCACGAATCGATTCGCTATCCATTCTGATAGGAGGCTCCATGGCCAGGTTGGCCAAGACCTGGAAGAGATGATTCTGGACCACGTCCCGGATAGTCCCCGTCCCATCGTAGAAGGCGCCCCGCCCCTGGACGCCGAAGTCTTCCGCCATCGTAATCTGCACACTCTGCACATGGGTACGGTTCCAGAACGTCTCGGGGAGCGCATTCGCAAAGCGGAAGTACAGCATATTGTTGATGGGTCGCTTCCCGAGATAATGATCGATACGGAAGATCGCGCTCTCCGGAAACGTTCCGAGCAGAATACGGTTCAACTCCTGCGCCGAGGCGAGGTCGGTCCCGAAGGGCTTTTCGACGATGACGCGAGCACCGTTGGTGCAGCCCGACTTCGCCAGTTGCTCCACGACCAACCCGAAGAGCGTTGGCGGGATGGCGAGGTAGTGTGCCACCCGCTGCGCGGCGCCGAGCTCCTTGCGAATAGACTGGAAGGTCGCCGGATCCTTATAGTCGCCGTCAACATATCGCAGTAACCCGCACAACTTATCGAACGCCGCGGGATCGACCCCTCCGTGTTTCTCGAGGCTGTCGCGCGCCCGCGCCCGAAGCTGGTCGAGGGTCCAGCCGGCTTTGGCTACCCCAATGACGGGCACGTTGAGGTGGCTGCGTTTCAGCATCGCCTGCAGCGATGGGAAGATTTTCTTGTAGGCCAGATCGCCCGTGGCGCCGAAGAAGACCAGGGCGTCAGCGTCAGAATGGGGAACGTTCACCGTGTTCTTCTCATTTCGCGGATATTTCCAGGTGCCCGCCGAACTCGTACCGCATCGCCGACAGCAGTTTGTCCTGGAAATCCGATTCGCCGCGTGAGCTGAACCGTTCGTAGAGCGCCGTGGTGAGCACAGGCACCGGCACGGCCTCGTCGATGGCGGCCTTGATCGTCCACCGCCCTTCGCCGGAATCCGACACTCGTCCCGCGAATTTCGAGAGGTCGGGGTCCTTGAGCAAGGCGGAAGCGGTCAGGTCCAGCAGCCACGAGGCAATCACACTCCCGCGCCGCCACACCTCCGCGATGTCAGGCAGATTGAAGTCGTACTGGTAGTGCTCGGGTTCGCGCAATGGCGTCGTCTCGGCGTCGATCGCATGTTCCTCCTTGCCGATGTTGGCGGCGCGCAGGATGCCCAGCCCCTCGGCGTAGGCGGCCATGAGCCCGTACTCAATGCCGTTGTGCACCATCTTGACAAAGTGGCCGGCGCCGTTCGGCCCGCAGTGCAGGTAGCCCTGCTCGGCAGTGCCGTCCACCTTCTCCCGCCCCGGCAGCCGAGGCGCCGCGTCCCTCCCGGGCGCCAGCGTCGCGAAAATTGGATCGAGGTACTTGACCACCCTGTTCTCACCCCCGATCATCATGCAATACCCTCGCTCCAGGCCCCAGACACCACCGCTCGTCCCCACGTCCACGTAGTGGATCCGCTTCGGCGCGAGTTCCTTTGCGCGCCGGATGTCGTCCACGTAGTATGAATTGCCGCCGTCGATGAGGATGTCCTCTTCCTCAAGATAGGGCAGGAGGTCAGCGATGCTTTTGTCCACGACCGCCGCCGGGACCATCAACCAGACCGCCCGCGGCTTCTCCAGATTCTTCACGAGGTCCGCGAGCGAGGAGGCGCCAATGGCTTTCTCCTGGGCCAACTCCTTGACTGCTTTCGACGACCTGTCAAAGGCCACGCACTGATGACCTCCCTTCAGGAGCCGCCGCACCATGTTCGCGCCCATCCGACCGAGTCCGATCATTCCAAGTTGCATATGTCACTCCTTTGCTGATGTCGGCACGCGACTCGTTCAGGTTTCAGAATCCTCGTACTGGCGCAATCTCAATTCCCCGGTCATGGCGATTCCCCGGTCATGGCCTGCTCAGGTATTGGAGGCCTCAAAGATGCTCTGAATGGATTTGTCCAGGACCGCATCGAACTCCGCGTCGGATTGCTGGACCGACAGCCCTTCAACCAACGCCCGTGAAAAGCTCGCCACGATGCCGTGATTCCTGCGCAGGCGGTCGTTGGCTTCCTCCCGCCCATAACCGCCCGACAGCGCAACGACCCTTAAAACATTGGGATGTCTGACGCAATCGGCGTAGAAGTCGTCTTGCTCCGGAAGCGTCAGCTTGAGCATGACCGCCGCACCCGCCGGCAGATCGTTAAGTTTCTCGAGGATGCCCGCCTTGAGCAACGCTTCAGCCTTGGCCTTCTCGGGGCTGTGAATGTCAACTTCCGGCTCGATGATCGGCATGAGGCCGGCAGCGAGGATCTGCCCAGCGACTTCGAACTGCTGGCTCACGATGTCCTTGATGCCGGCGGGATTGGCGTGCTTGATGAATGAGCGCATCTTGGTTCCGAAGATGTGCTTTGCTTTCGCTTTGTCCAGCAGTGAAGCCAGTGCGGGCATGGGCTTCATCAACTGAACCCCGTCCTTCTCAGCGGCAAGGCCCTTATCCACTTTCAGAAAAGGCACCACACCTTTGACGTTCCAGAGATAGTCCGCGCTCGGCCGCCCCTCGATGTCCCGGTCCATGGTGTTCTCGAACAGGATGACGGCAATAATCCGCTCGCCGCTGAAGCTGGGGCTGGTGATCATGCGCGTACGCATCTTATGCACGATCGCAAACATCTCATCCTCGTCGGACCATGCCCCTTCTTTGATTCCGTAAAGCCGCAGCGCGCCGGGCGTGCTGCCACCGCTTTGATCCAGCGCGGCAATGAAACCGGGATGGGTCTTCATTTTCTGCTGCTGTTGTTGGTCAATGCCGAGAGTTTTCATGACACTCCCTTCTGCTTTCGGTAGCGCCGGATCAGGTTGTTCGTTGAACTATCATGGTCGCCCCTGAGCTCTGCTTTGTTCTCGAGTTCTGGGATAATGCGCTGGGTCCCGTGTGCTGGCCCGAGAGGCTCCAGTCGGTCTCACCGTGCCTGGCGAGGTAGATGACCGGGATCCCTTCGCTCATAAGCTCGCCCCTGCCATTCGTATCCATCCACATATCATCAGCCTGAAATGGCGGCTCATTGGCTCGGGACCTTTCCCCAGAAGAAGCGGTGGGCAAAGACCTGATAGGCGATGAACAGCACAAGTCCTATGACAAACCACACGACCCCGACTTGCAGGCTGTAGGCGCCGGCGGTGGCGTTGAAGATCGTGAGACTGTTTGCCGGGTCCGTCGTCGCGATCAGGATGTTCGGATAGCAGCCCCAGGCGACACTTCCGAGCATTGCAAGGATGAACAGGCTCGAGGTCATGAATGCGGCAACGTCGCGCTGCCGTCGTCGCAGCACGAGCGTCGCGATAAGCGCGATCGCCCCGCCGACGGGAAAGATATAGCCCACCGGATGGGCGATATAGTTGAGCCGAAGATCCGGCTGTACGAACGTGATCCCAAGCCTGACCACCACCGCACTTCCAAGCGCCAGCCAGCCCACCAGTTTTGCCGCGGCCACGGCCCGCGCATAGAGGTCGCCCTTCGTTTTCATCGCGAGATAGTTGGCTCCATGCAAGGCCAAGATCGCGGCACTCGCGAGCCCCATGAGCACGGTGAACCAATCCAGAATCCCTGGCTCTGGACCCGTCAAGAAGTCTGTCCACAGCGCGACGAAGAAATAACCGTCGCGATTCAGCGGCACGCCGCGAATCAAGTTGCCTAACGCGGCGCCGAGGACAATGGCCAGAAAAAGACTCGCGCCCGAAAAGGTTACGTCGCACAACTGCCGCCACAGCGGATTGTCCACATGCGATCGCAGTTCCAACGCGAGTCCACGGAACATGAACAGCCACAGCACGATGATCAGCGCGAGGTAGAAGCCGCTGAACCCGGCCGCGTAGGCCTTGGGAAACGCGAAGAACAGTAACCCGCCGGCCACGATCAGCCACACTTCGTTGCCGTTGAACATGGGACCGATTGAAGCCAAGGCCGTTCGTCGCTCCTGTTCGGTCCGTGCCACGAACGGGTAGAGGATGCCGACTCCCAAGTCGAAGCCGTCGAGAGCAACAAAAACGGCCAGTGTCACGGTCACCGCTACATACCAGAAAATCTCCACGCGAGCGTCTCTCCTTACGAGACCGAGTGCGCACCTTCGTGGGTTGCCGACCGGTGCTCGACCGGAACCGGCCCGCTCGTGATCGTTTCGAGCATCAGGAAGAGAAACAGGAGCCCCAACAACAGATACATCCCGAGGAAACCAAGCAGGGTGAACAGGGCATTGCCGGAATGCACGAGCGGGGAAATACCGTCGGCGGTCCGCATCAAGCCATACACGAGCCAAGGCTGGCGGCCGAGCTCAGCCGTCATCCACCCTGCCGTCGTCGCGATATAGGGAAACGGCGCGCTCAGCATGATGAGCCACAGCAGCCACGGCGTGCGGAACAGCCGACCGCGCCACAAGAACAAGAGCGACAATCCCATCAGGGCAGCCAGAATCGTTCCCAGCCCTGCCATGATGTGATACGAGTAGTAGAGCAACGGCACGTTGTCCGGCCAGTCCTTGCGTGGGAAGGCATCGAGGCCCTTCACCTGGGCGTACAGTTCTTCGTACACGAGAAGGCTGAGCACGCCCGGCAGCACCAACGGGTTATCAATCGTCAACGTGTCCATATTCGGCTGCCCGATCACCAGCAAGCCTGCGGCCCGCTCCGTGCGGAACAATCCCTCAAACGCCGCGCCCTTTATGGGCTGATACTTGAACACCTGCTTGGCATTGCCGTCGCCGGTGGGAAAAATGAGGAGCACGCACCCGATGGCCCCGGCCACCACGCCGGTCTTCACGAACGTCTTTGCGTGTGTCACATGCTGGCCGGACAGTAAATAGAACGCGCCGATGGCGGCCATGACGAATGACGCCGTGACGACCGCCGCAGTCATGTTGTGCGCGTATTGCCAGAAGATCCACGGATTCGTCAGCAGGCCGGTCAGGCTGTTCACGAACAGCCGTCCATCCTCAGCAACGGAATAGGCAACGGGATGCTGCATCCACGCGTTGGTCGCGATGATGAAATAACCCGAAAGCCATGAGCCGAGAAAGAGCATCACCGTCGCCATCCATTGAACGAACGCACTGAAGCGCTTCTCGCCATACAGCAAGAGGCCAAGGAACGACGATTCAAGGGCGAAGGCGAAAAGGCCCTCCATCGCCAAGAGTTGGCCGATCACGCCGCCCGCGAAGTTGGAGAACTTCGCCCAGTTGGTGCCGAACTGGAATTCCAGTGGGATTCCGGTGACGACCCCGAAGGCGAAACCGAGGGCAAAGATCTTGGTCCAGAACTTTGCCACCTCTTGATAATGGCCGTCGCCGGTCACAAGAGCCCGTGTACGGAAGTAGACAAGAAGCAAGACCAGTCCCATGGTCAGCTGGGGAAAGAGGTAGTGGAACGTCACCGTGAAGGCAAATTGAAGCCGATCGTAGAACACTGCATCGTCCATAGCAGCCTTCCAGTCGCTAGTGTTGCGCTTCAACCACGCCGGGTCGCTTCGGCCTCCATGGCCCGCTGCTTGAGATTCACGAAGAGCGGTCTGAGCACATTGCCTACTTCACACGACGAATTTAAGCGCAGTGGTCAACGTCGCGCCACTGTCAAATATGTCAGAGAGCTTGATGTATTACATGCGCTCCGCGATAGGCAGTGTGTTGAATGCCCGACGCCCGACCGGGGCGATCAAGTAGCAGAGGAGCACTATGGGGATCAGTGCCGAGAGCAATGCCGGCACCAACGGCTCCTCTTCTTGAAGCACGAACCGCAGGACGATCAGCAAGTTCAACACGGTTGCAGCGAGTCCGACCCCCCATACCCAACCTCGGCCAGTGAGCGCTCCCCAAGCAAATAGGAAGTATAGAAGAGCGATGATGACGATAAGCACTCCTCCCGCAAACACGAAGGCACTCACCAGCGGAAGAACGAGGATCCCGCCCTGTGCACTCACATCGCGGGCAGACTGGAACCAATCTAACGCTCGAAGGACACCCCACATACCCTGAAAGAGACCCGCAAACGCGATGAGGGTCAGGCTAATGGGTCGTTTCATCAGATCCCCCGGAAAGGGTCACTCGCTACAACCGCATGTACAGCCGGAACCCTACCACGACCGCCGTGTCCACGTTCTGGAGCTGGTTGGACGAATCGAGCGTCTTCGTGAGGCCGGTGTCGATGATCTGGAGGTCCAGGCTCGCGTTGAGCCAGCGGGTGATCGAGGCATTGTAGTACATCTCTACGGCGTCCTCCCGGTCGAGGCCCAGGCCGAGCTGCTGGCGCAGGAACGGTACGAAGTTGTTGCTGAACTCCGTGCGCGCCCAGCCGATCCCGAAAGAATCCCGTGGGCGCCCCGGCACCACCCCTTTGCCGCCGATCCCCACGCTATAAAAGTACTTGACCGGGTTCGCTACGCCGTCGGTGATGCTGAACTGGAAAAATGGCCCGATTCCGCGCTTCGGATCGCCCCCAGGGTTCCAGAGAAACTGGTCGAAACTGTAGAACACGGCCCAGGCGTTATCCACGCGGTTGGCAGGCTGGGTGGGAACGAGCAGAGCCGGGAAGAACTTCTCCAGGATTTGTCTGAGCACCGGGCCGGGATCCCCCAGGCGGGGGAACCGCTCGTCGAGGGCAAGCCGGGCGAGGTTGGAGGGATCCTGCTGAAGCGACAGGCGGTCCTTGTTGCTCCACATGAAACCAAGGTTCTGGTGGCCGACGAGCCCGAAGGGCTTGATGGTCACCTGGCCATTGCTCAGGACCGTCACGCCGTCATTGAACAGCTTGTTCAAGTCGTTGTTCGTCGGCGTGCCGTTCGGGTCGAGCACCATGGCCGACAGAACGACGCCCTCCCACGGAAGAGCGACCACGCCTCCGCCGTATGCCGCAATCGGCACCAGCCCCATGGTGCTAGGGAAGACGAACCCCGAGTTCATAAACTGGGTATGGTAGTCGCCCGTGAACTCGCCCTCCATTAAATTGAGTGTATAGACCTTGCCCACAAACAGGCCGAACTTAGGGCTGAGGAACTGCGTGAACGTCGCGCTCATGAGCGAGGAGGTAGGGTCGTTGATCGCGGGCACCAAGGTGGCAGTGTTCACCGGCGATGGAGCCGATCCGGGGGTTCACGCTGTGCCCGAAGCTGCTCATGCCGTAAACCTTGAGGAAGCCGCCCGGCCAGAGACCCAGCTTCTGCGTATCCACATGGAGGGTATACTCGCTCGAACCCCAGATGTCCACGCCGGTGTCCCGCCCTCCGCTCACGACGCCCTGCGGGGTCCCAAGCACATCCACGTCGAGGACGACGCCCTTCTTCCCGAGCTCGTCTCGCAATCCGCCCCAGCTGCCGGTGAGCCGGGGACGGGACGAGAGATCGCCGCCCCACGTGGGGGGAACGTCCACCGGCTGCGCCTGCGCGACCGGCGGAAGCAACACGACAAGACTGAGCGCCAGTGGCCATACCCAGCGCATAGGTTGAGTGAGCTGTCCCATGCCGCCAGCCTCCTTTCTGAGGTCCAGGCGCTTACTAACAGAAATGCCGGTGACCCACAACTGCTTTTTCGTGACCCCTGGGCGTTTCCCAGTCCACCGCGATGACAGGCGGGGTTGATAGAAACCACCCGGGGGAAAAGTTTTGACGGTCGCCTCCGCGATAATGCGGGCGTCCAAGGGCGCGGACATGCGCGCGGGCGTGGCGCATACGACAGGCGGGATGGGCGGTGCTCTGCCCTTCCCGCCTTGCTGGTTGTCGCTTAACGCTTGATATAGATCTGCCCGCCAATGTGTGCGGGGTGAAGGTGGCAGTAATACTTAAAGCTGCTCCGATCAGTCCCGAGGGCATCCAAGTCCGTCTGCGATAGCTTAAACGTCTTGCTCTCGCCGGGTTTCAAGACTTCCTTGATCTTGACCGGGTCCATCGCGAACCCATGCTCTTTCTGCGTGTTGTTGGTGACGATCAGGACCAGCGGGTTCAATCTCCCTCTCTCGTCGAGAATGATCGCAGAAGGAGCGTAAAAGCTGACCGGATCGATGCTGAGGATTGCGACTCGGAAGTCCTTCGGTTCACCGCCCGGCATGTCCGGGTCCGCCGCAGAAACCGGGAGTCCTCCGTTCAACAGAAGCATTAGAATCCCAACACCAATGATTGCTTTCATACAGACCTCCCTGTGAAATTGTTGCCGTCCGCTTCGATTTCGCGAGGACTTTATCCCAACCGCTACCTGGCTCATACTGTCAAAAGTATCAGGGGCGAAAGGGGCCGATTTTGACGCATAAGGGCGTTCCGGGAGCGCGAAGGGAGAAAGATTTAGAGCGCGAGCAGAGGTGAAAATAGATCAATAATCAACTTTGAACCGGTTAGCATCCCAAGGGGCAAGGCAACACCTTAATCATAATGGGACCAATTGGAAAGGAAATGCGCATGTCCCCCCGGCTCCGGGCGGATCAAAACATATACCGCATGCCGACCTCAAACTGCCAGTCATATGAGCCGATGACGGTATCTCCCCAAAGTCCGATGCCCGGCCTTACCCACATACGATAGTGCTTCCCCAGCTTACGGCCCACTTCGAATTCCAGATTGAGCGCCGTCTTGTTGCTCCTGGTCCAGTCCACGATCCACGAAGGCTCGAGGCTGGTCCACCACTGCTCCTCCCAGATCGTATTCACTTTGGGGCGGAACTTGGTGTAGTTCACGTTGCGCCTGCTGGGATCGCCCCCCACGGATTGAAAGTGCTGGACGAGGGGAGAGATAAGGGTGTTGATTTCAGGAATCGGCACCTCCGCCACGACGCCGGGCCCGACCTGATATTTACCTCGCCCAGCATCCTCCTGTGATCCGGTGGGAAAGATGACGTCTGTTCCGGCGAAGAAGGAGAATTTCGGCTGCTGGACCAGAAGAGCCCCTGTCCGGATCAACACATCCCCCAAGCCCTTGCCGGTCGTCTCTTCAGAGTTGTGGGGATCGAACTGCTCATAAGGGACATCAACCCGAAAATATAATCGGTCATCGAAGAGAGGGCGATCGATCCGTAAGACGATCTTGTCCTGGACGGCGTTGTCCCGGCGGTCACGATGCTCATAGCGAAGCTGTATCCGAGCGCGGAAGACGGTCTCACTCGTCCCCGCCTCTATCGCCCTTTGCGAGAGAGCTAGCTCCAACAGGGTGCGAAGGGGTCTCAGTAGAGGCTTGAGCTGCAGCTGCTCCTGCGCCTCGTTCGGCGCAGCCGCGGGAGTCTCGCTCGGCGGCGCTTGCGCTTGGACCGGTGTTCCGCACAGGAGCGCCGCACCCATGACGCACAAGGTTATTTGAGATCCGCAACCGATTGCCTTCGTCCATGTCAAGGAACGCCCTTCACCGCCAGGGCGTGATGAGGCATCGGCATGTTCTTAGACAAGACTCGCGCTGCGCCAATAGCCCGAGCTGCGAGATTCCGCGAACGAGCGCATCCGCCATGGCGTCAGTGGATTCGGCGCCGATTTTGCGCAAGCGTCCGCAGACATCCTCTCGTTATTGGAGACACCGAACTCATGAATCAGACCCCCGCCGCATCATCAGCGCCACTCGAAAAGGCGGCAGCCTCTTCTCAACCATCAGTCCCTTGTTATTCCAGATGTCCTTTTGTTATCGATCAGGCTCCTTTCACAGAACCGCTATGCCTTCGGCGGAATGCAGTTGGTGCCGCCCCGCCATTGGCACAAGCGGTATCGCATCTTCTCAGCCCAGTACCGAAAGGCCTCATCTACATCATTCCAGGAGTTGGTCACTCCGCTCAGGCTCTTGGTTCCGCCCCGGCGGTCTACCGCAGCAAAAATGAGGTCTCCGGTGCCGCCATCGGTGACCTTCATCTCCCCAGCCGCACTACCGGTGAACGCCGAGACCCCGGTCGCCAGGCTCTTCGCGCCCGATAACATACGCGCTTGGGGAATGACGCTCGACACCGTGTCCAATACGACATTGGATTTTTCCCCTTCGGTGATGGCGACCTGGACCCGCATCACGTCAGGACCGAGCTCGTTCGTCATTTCGTAATCCTTCCTGAGGTTCTCGTCGAGCTTCTTCCACAGTATATCGGCCATGTGCTTGCGATCTTCCACCGGGACCTTGCTCAGTTGAGAGTTTTTACCCAGCCATATGGTCACGGGATCGAGCTGTATTTTTTTGTATTTGCGCCAATCGGCGCTTGGATTCTTGTAGACCAACAGGGCCGTGTCTCCCGGGCCCTCCGTCGAAGGCGCTGCGCTGGCCCTCCTTCAGCATGGAATAGTCTCCGAGGAAGCCGGATTTTTCCACCGACTTTGCCTCCTGGGTGGACGCACAGCCACTTGCTGCGATGAGAATACAGAGCACCATGACACCTGCGACATTACGCATATCCCCTCCTCCTCCTCTGAGTCCTGAATTAACCAAAACAAGTCTTCTCTTCATGCCGATACACGGTTTGGTATAGAACCGTCAATAGACTAAGGGACATCGTAATTCGGGCGAAAGAATGTGGCAACTGTCAGAATTGACAGGGTCAAGGACAGAACTGCCGATAATCCGCGGAATTGGCCACCTACGAGGACCCCGGCGCGAGGCATACTGCGATCAAGAGATGCGAAGGTTCCGGTTCCGGACTTTATTGCATGAGGTTGACCCGCAGGCCGGGAATCTTCGTGAAATCCCGTTTGTCGAACGTGGCGACGGACTCGTCATGGGCGAGGGCGGTCGCTCCGTTTAGGAAGACCGGGTGCCTTTCGCATTCTGCGTCTGACATCGCGTGCAAAGCTTTTGGCATCTGGGCCAAGCGACGGTAAATCTCTCAAGAGTCCAGGCAGATCCTTCAGTGCCACCCTGACAGGCGGCGCCGCGGGTCCGAACGAGGCCACCGGTTTCCCCCCTCTTTCGATCGTGTAACTTTCACCGCGGAATCGAATCGTGTTTAGGAGGTCAGAAAAGTTGCGTACTGCCTCTGTCGCGGAGATGGTTTTCCTCATTGAGTTATCTCCGTTGAAATACGTGAAATCATATTATCTGATTTGTCAGGAGGTGCAACGGGGGAGCCGGGGTCTTCCTGTCCACGTCTCAGCCGTCACATACTTACTTGGCTGGCTATCGTGTGAAGAAAAGGAAACAGCGCGCGTAACCACGATAAAGCGCAGTCGGAATCGGAGGATTCTCGGCTCGAATACATAATTTGGTGAGCCGCCTGGGACTCGAACCCAGGGCCCTCGCCTTAAAAGGGCGATGCTCTACCGACTGAGCTAGCGGCTCACCTTGCGGGAAAAAGACTCTAGCACGGGCGCGCATGGCCCTTCAATGAGACACGCAGCGAAATGCGGAAGATCACGCGCTTTGCGCGGTAGGCCGGCGGCGGTGGCGGAGAAGCGGATTTCTCAACACGATCGTCTCATCACGGTTGGATCCGGTCGATACGATATCGATCGGACAATCGGCCAATTCCTCAATTCGCGCCAGGTACCGGCGTGCATCTCTCGGCAGCGCGCGGTACGTCTTGACGGCGGTCGTGGAACTGGACCACCCTGGCCACGATTCATAGATCGGCTCGGCCAACGCCAGGGCATTGGTGTCTTGCGGCACCTCCGTCACCTTACGGCCGGCCATCCGGTATCCCGTGCAAATCTGGATCTCACTCCGACCGTCGAGCACGTCCAGCTTGGTGACTGCGAGCGACGAAAGGCCGTTCACCCTCACCGCATGTCGCACCATCACCGCGTCATACCACCCGCATCGCCGTGCCCGCCCGGTGGTGGCGCCGAATTCGTTGCCCTGCGCTTGCAAGGCGCTTCCTGTTTCATCATGCAGCTCGGTCGGAAACGGCCCGCTCCCGACGCGGGTCGTATACGCCTTGGCGACGCCGAGCACTGCGTCGATCGCGGTAGGCCCGATCCCGGCGCCCGTACACGCCCCGCCCGCCGTCGCGCTCGACGATGTCACGTAGGGATAGGTGCCATGGTCCACATCGAGATGGGTGCCCTGGGCCCCTTCCAGCAGCACCGTTTCGCCTTTCATCACGGCCTTGTGAATAAGAAGACCGGTATCCACGATCAGACCGCGAAGCCGTTCGGCATATCCTAGATACTCTTGGAAGATTTTCTGTGCCTCAAAACCAGGGGCACGATACACCGCCTGGAGCATGGCGTTCGTCTCGGCCATGTTGTCTTCGAGTTTCTGACGGAAATACTGGGGGTCCAGCAGATCCCCCATGCGAATGCCGATCCGCGCCATTTTGTCGACGTACGCGGGGCCGATGCCCCGACCTGTCGTCCCGATCAGCCTGCCGCCTTTCTGGGTTTCGCTGGCCTTGTCGATGGCCTTGTGGTACGGCATGATCACATGCGCCGCCGTACTGATATATAGGGTTTTCTCAACCCGCATGCCTTTACTCCGCAGCTCGTCCATTTCTACAATCAGCGCGGCGGGATCGATCACGACGCCGTTTCCGATCACACAGGTTGTGCCGCGGTAGAGGATTCCCGAGGGGATGAGATGGAAGACATAGGTGTCCCCGCCCTTCACCACCGTATGGCCGGCGTTGGAGCCGCCCTGATAGCGCACGACCATATCGGCGTCGCGCGCGAGCAGATCGACAATCTTCCCTTTTCCTTCGTCGCCCCATTGTGCGCCGACCACTGCCAATATCGACATCTTAGAGGCTCCAGACATGACAAGAGCCCTGGCAACGGAGCGGCCAGAGCTCTAGCGCCGGAAGTCTAGGCTGATCATTTTTTGTTGTCAACAAATACCGCGCTACCAGTATGTTTTTCCTCGATAATTGACTCCCCTTATCCCTGATGCTATGATCCGGATCGGCTGGGGCTGTGGCGCAGTTGGGAGCGCGCCTGACTGGCAGTCAGGAGGTCGCCGGTTCAATCCCGGCCAGCTCCACCAACCTTTCTTTTCCAACACCTTTCTTAGACAGGCCACGCCTCCTCGTTCCATGCCATCTCCCAGAACATCCATTCGTACCGTGAGCTGATCAGGAACGCTTCCTCCAGACGGCCACGCTCCGCCTTGCTCGATGACTTCGCCCAGGCGTCCACCTTTTCCCGCATCCACCGCCCCACTTCCGCGAATTCCGGAGAGGCGTAGAGCATCAGCCAATCCCGATAGGGGTGAGATTTCGACGGCATGCCTTTCCGCAACAGATGCCGGCCGACCACGCAATAGATCCAGGCGCAGGGAAGCGCGACGACGGTGGCGTCCAGTACGGAGCCGCTCTCTGCGACGTGAAGCATATGACGAGTATAGGCATAGTTGGTCGGCGCCATCGGCACTCCACCCATCTGTTTCGGCGAGAGCTTCCATCGCTTTCCATAATTTTCGTGCAGCGAGCGCTCCACGGCGAGGGTCTCCTCCACCAGTTGTGCGAACCGTATCGTCGAATCCGCGTCCGGGGATTTCTTTGCGGAAATTGCGAACACGCGCGCGAGCTCGGCTAGAAAGCGGCCGTCTTGCAGGATGTAGTACTTGAATTTTCTTTCCGGCAGGGTGCCGTTGCCGAGCGCGACGACAAACGGATGCGTGAGCTGCGCCATCCAGACATCCTGAGCGATCGATCGCAGGTGCTGGCTGAAGGTCATCCTACCTCCCCCCGCCGATGTTCAAAAGGAGGCTCACCTTAACGAAAGCCCACGGCCCGACGCAAGTGGACGCTGGCCTTCAGCAGCTGGGTGTCATTTACTCAGTTTTCGCGAAAAGACAGTTGAGCGAGTTGAAAAACTTTCTCGGGGGAACCTTTATCTGTTTGGATACAACCGTATCACATGTTGGGCTGGGGAGCAGGCGAACTGCTCCCCAGGTACGGCTGAGCCTTCTAGTTCACGGCCGCAGCTCAGCCTCGGCAATCTCCTGCAGGCCTGCTTGATCCAACAGAGCAGCGCGATGCTTTCTCAAAGTGGAGTCGTTAGGCGTGGCCTCAATCAAATTCGAGACCGCCGCAATGGCGTCGTACCAAATTCCATGCTCGGCATAGAACCTCGCCAGTTCGGCATCCGACATTGAAGTCGGCCGCCCCGGCTGGTCCTTAGGCTGCTCGACCCGTTCAATAGCCCCTCCCGCCAACACGTCTTTCGAGCGTCTGTCAGGATCAACGACCAATGCGACGAACCATTCGTAATGCTTCCCCTGCTCAAGTCGTACACCGTAATCCGCAAGTCGCACTCTTTGAATGCCTGGCCGGGACGGCACGCCGAGTGACGCTTCGATCAGCGGTTTGATGCCTGTATCATCCATCAGGGTGAACTCCATCGGAGCGGAGATTGCTTTCGAGAGATACCAGAACAGCTCCGGCTGTTCTTGGGTGGTCAGACCCGTATGATTCGGCGCGACCACCGACAGAACAAACGTTTGATCGATCGCGCGGGCACCTCCGATACCGCGGGTACCTCCTCCGACACGTCCGCCCGGCGCTCCACGAACCGGGGGCTTATAGACCGGCACCGGAGACGTTGACGTTATTTTT
Source organism: Nitrospirota bacterium (assembly GCA_963788195.1). Lineage (GTDB taxonomy): Bacteria > Nitrospirota > Nitrospiria > Nitrospirales > NS-4 > NS-11. Next base: position 226,335 of record CAWBGA010000013.1, on the reverse strand, counting down.
TTGCTGACGTCCCCTGCCTGGTCAGGTTTCTTTGGTGGGGTGTCCGCCCCTGATCCGGAGAATGGAACTCCCAGGATTAAGCCCGCCATTAACAGCGCTGTTGCCAACTTACACGGGGTCATGTGCGTTCCTCCTGTCCAATGCCGAGCGTTTGTGGAGTCGCTCCGTCCAAAACCTGATACACCGAAATTTGCTCGGTCTTTCCCTTGAGTCTCACCACCGCTACCTTCGTCATATGGTAATGATCTCGCAAGTATCGTGCCGTGGATTCGCCCACAAGGATCCGGCACGGGCTGGCGGCAAAAATATCTGCTGAATCCTTGTCATAGCTTTCAAGCCTTGCGGCAATATTGACCGTATCGCCGACAGTGGTGTACTTCAACCGTTGGGCGCTTCCCAGGCTGCCGGCTACGGCCGGGCCTGTAAAAATTCCAATCCGCATCCGCGCCGTCGGCATTCCCTGCTGCTTCCATATAGCATGCAGGCGTCGCATCTCTGCTTCCATGGCCAGCGCACAGCTGACGGCGTTCATCGCGTCCTGTTTGATCTCGGCTTCAGATACGCGCGGCAAGGGCACGCCGAAGTTGGCCTTGATCGCGTCTCCATAGTAGTCATCCACCACGCCGCCGTGCTTCATGACTAATTGCGCCATTGTCTCGATGTATTCGTTCATCCAGTCCATTAATCCCTGCGGGTCCAGTTTCTCCGCGACGGGCGTGAATCCTTCGAGATCGGTGAACAGCACCGTGACGATCAGTTGCTGAGACCGAGGCCTCCCTCCATCCCAAAATTGGTCCCGCTGGCGCCAGATAGTCTCAGCGACCTCCGGAGAGACATGGCGAGAAAACAGTTGCATCAGCACAGCACGTTCGCGCTTTTCAAGATTTGAAAGATAGGCGGTAATCAGTGCTGTGGAGGCGAGCCACGCGAGCGCGGGAGGGACAGCGGGAATCCAAAAGCCCTTCGTGAAGGCGGCATACACGATGATACCCAGGAAGATCAGCCCGCTGATGGTAATGAGGGTAAACCGCCACAGCGAGTGGCCAAGAAGCGCGATGCCACCTCCGACGAGAGCCCACATTGCGATCCACAGAGCTTCTTGCGATTCGCTGAGGGATCTGATCGGGGAGACTCCCTGCAATCCGGCGCGCAACAACTGGTCAACAGTGTAGGCATGAATGAGAACCCCAAATGTATCCCGCTGCTCGACACCACTTCCGGAGCTATAGGGGGTATGGAACAGATCTGGAATGCTGACCGCGGTGACCCCTATAAGCACAATTTTGTCTCGGATCGCCTCTGGAGGAATCTGGTTACCCAGCAAAGCAGTCAAAGGGTATGTAGGTATCTGCGTCCGAAGGCCCTGATAGTCGAGCAGGATTTGATAGCCCCGGGCGTCGGTGTTCACATAGCCGCCGTCGTTCGTATCCAACGGTGTGAGGGTCACCCCGCCCAGCCGGACGTGTTCCGGCTTCGCCGGATCAGGTTGAGGCCTGATCCCGGCTGCTTGCAGGTATTGCAACGCCAACCGGAGCGAGAACGAATAGAAGCTGTGGATGCCGTCATCCAGGAAGAGGAGGCCGCGGCGCACGACTCCGTCCTGATCGACCAGGAGGTCATTGAATCCAATTTGCTCTGTCCCGTCGAGCACAGCAGGCGGCGCGACAGTTCCCTGCGGGGTCTCCCCGAATTTCATCACCATGATGACTTCGGAGTTGCGGGTCAGGACATTCGTTCAGTTGTCCTTCTCCCGGAGGCACTGAGAAGTTGCGGTAGATGTCGACTCCGATGGTGCGTGGCCTGAGTAGGAGGAGTTTTTGCAGGGCTTCCGCCAGCACCGCATCCGTCAAGGGCCAGCTTTTCATGGCTTCGACATCGTGTTCCGTGATTGCAATGAGGACGACCGGGGCCGGACGGGGCTGAGGGATGGGTTGCAGACGGAGTAACCAATCGTAGGCCTTGAGTTCCCAGGACTCGAGATACCCCGCATTGCGAACCCCAAGGACGGCGAGCGCGACGAAGCTGCTCACGACAAAGCTCGCAACAGGGGGCGAGCGCAGCGCCTTTAATATCCCTCCCATGCCTTACAGCCAGTTATTCAATAAGAGGAACGCGGCCCAATAGGCCGGATGACGATAAACCGGATCCCCGATCATCTTTAACTGCGCCCGCTGGAGCGCCGCGGCCTTTGATACCGATGGATCTTGAATTTGCCGGTAGAACTCGGCGACCAAGTCCGAGGACGCTTGATCATTGATAAACCACAGTGTAGCCACCGCGCTTCGGGCGCCGGCCTTGATGGCCACTCCCGCGAGCCCAAGGGCTGCGCGATCGTCTCCGGCCGCCGTCTCGCACGCGCTCAAGGTCAGCAACCCCAGCGGTTCGTCGCGAAAGCGCAGCAGGCCGACGAATTGATCCAGTCGGTCCATCGTGAGTTTGTCGTCGAACGTCAGCACGAATGTCTTCTTGACGTCGTTTGCGAACTGCCCGTGCGACGCAATGTGGACGATTGTGAACTGACCTTCTCTCAGCTCCTTTTCCAGGCGCGAGATCAAAAATTCTTCGTTGATCAGGGTCGTGCCGCCGTAAATCTGCTTGATGGCTTGCAGTTCCTCCAGCACATTCGGCAGAGGCGTAAAACCTTGGACCGACTCAGTGAGCCCCATGGATAAGGCTTTGATGGTCCCGCGTTTCAAGGCGCGGGGATCGGTCAGGGTAAGTCCCGGGGTGGTTGCGAGCGCGTATTTGGCGATCAGAAATTGCTTGCCATCGTGAAGCGCCGCCATCGGGATCGTCCGCAAGGATCCATCCGGCACGAAGACCAGTGTATCGATCTTCATGGATGCCAATGATCGGCTCCAGCGGGCGAATCATCCAGTCGTATAACTGTTGGGCGTGAGGCAGATATTCCCGCGTTGTACGTTTCTCGAGTTTATCGCGGAACTTGCGGACCTCGCCATTGAGCACGGCCGCATTCACTCCTACCGGAATCCGCTGCAGAACTCCGCTTTAGAACCGCCAGGCAGGCTTACGAGCAGTTCCAGCCGGTCAGGCAGAATGATGGGATAGATGATGGCCGCCGATTGCGCAATAATCTCGACACTGGTGCTGCGGGACCGGGCGGCGTCCACGCATTCATCACGAAAATAGTCCCGGAGTTCAGCCGCCTTGAACAATTCGACCGTTTCGCGCGCTTCCATCAGATACGGCTCGTATCTGCTCGCGTTCCGAAACGGACGCGGCTTGTTGTAGGAGGAGATCGGCGAGCTCGAAGTACAGCGCGCCCACCGATTCGCGGAAGGACGTTTGAGCCACGGCAAATGCGGGGGATCTTTCCGGACGGATGGATTGAAGCGCGTAGACTGCGCGGCGATACGCGGCGATCGCCTCCTCACGTTTCCCGAGCGTCTTCAGCAGGCGTCCCGTCTGCCAATGCCACCGGTACAGCGCCTCGGGCGATACCGCCTGCTGGCCTGCGAACACCGCGCGGCGCGTCAGATCCAAGGCCTCCTCCGACCGTCCCTCTCCTTCATACAGGCTGCCGAGATAGCCCAAGGCATAGGACGAGGCCCGCGGGATCGCCGAGCCGTTCGGCGACAGTCGCGGCGTCGTTAAAAAGCTCAGCGGCTTTGAGCAATAAGGCTTCCTTCAGCTTCGGGAAACGAGGCACGGAGACGCTGATAGGCGAGCGCGATCGTGATCAGGCCATAGGCCTTGTCGTGCGACGGCTCAACGCTCTGCATCTGCTCTGCCGCCTGGTCCAGCCAGTTGCAGAGCCCCCTTGTATTTGGCGTCTTGCGACGACGCCGTGGCTGCATTGACCAAAGCCCGCGCGGCCAATCCAGGTTGCTTCGACGCCGTGGCAAGGGCGACGCTTTCACGATAGGCGGCCAGCGCTTCAGGGTAGTTCTTCTGATACGTCAGGAGGATGCCAAGATTGTTCAGAATCGTGGCCGAGAGGGAGTCGTTTTTGAGGTCCCTGGCAATGCTTAAGGCTTTTCGCAAAGACTGATCCGCCTCCTCGATCTTGCCCTGCCGCAAGATACAGATTTCCGGCGCTTTCCAAGACCACCGCGAGCCTGGCGGGATCTTGCGCCTGCTCCGCAAGCGCCAATGCTGCTTTCAGACTTTGAAAGGCCTCCGTATAGTGACCCATGGATTGGTAGGCTTGAGAAAGGCGCACGAGGACCTCGCCCTGTTCTTTAACCTTTCCAGCTCTTCTCGTACTGGCGCAAGGCTTCTGTCCAGCTTAATGCGGCCTGATCGAATGCGCCGCGCTGAAACGCCTGCAGGCCTTGAGCCATATGCACCTCGGCCGAAGGCGGCTCGGCGCCGTTTGTGGCATGAACGGAGCCGGGGATCGACGATGAAAACGATACAAGGAATATGATGAGGACTGATTGGATGAGTCGTTGCACTAGAGGAAGCCTCTCCCGGGCACTCTACAGCACTTCCACGACCAACTGCATGTGAACGCCATGGTCTTGCAAATTGCCGCCCTTCGTCGGGACTGGATATAAAGACTGGCCCCAGTACACTTCAAACCGGCTGCCGGCCAGGATATTCCAGATCAGACCCAGTCCAAGGCTTGCCAGCGTCTTTGGGATCCAGGGTCGCCACCTGCCTGTTCCAGGAATATCCGTAGTCGAAGAACGGCGCAATCTGCACGATGTCCCTGCCGACGGCCGAACGCAGTACCGCAACGCGGGGCTCCAACGAGAAGAGCAACGCATTGTCCCGCACCAGCGTGTTTTCCCGATATCCACGCACGCTGTAGCGGCCCCCGACTGAGATCTGCTCCAAGGGAAAGAAATGCTGCATTGACACTTGCAGATCCATGCGCGATATGAGCTGCAGACGTAAGGGGTCGATTCGCCGGGCCCACTGCGCTTGACCCAACCATGAGAAAAACTGCGCCTTCGCCTGATCCCCTTCAGTCGCTGGAGTCACGGCGCCCGTCGTCGTGGCCCCCAAGGCATCAATTCCGACTGAGAAGCGCGAGAACGCGGCGATCGACTTGCGCGCTGGTCCGGCGCACCCATTCCTGCGAAAATCGTATGGCCGTTACCTGTGACACACCATTTTCCGTCGCACCGATGGTAAAGGGAAACGGCGTGTCAAAAAGAAAGGTCTTGTTGTACAACCGCTCGCCGGTCAATGCCAAGGCGAACTCCTGAGTTACCGTCCGATAGACCGGTTGGCGCAGGGTGATTCCGAAAATATCAGACTCGCTCTTGATACCCAGATCGCTGGAAAGGACTTTCAACCACCTTAAAATCATTCTTTCGGTACTGCACGCTGAAGGTGGTATCCCACCGGGTGATCGGCAGCGTGTACCTGGCGTCAATTTGCGGGTTCACGCCGCGTGAATAGCCGTACTGCACGGTCAGGATATCCCCATGACCGGTAAGACTCTGGGCTGCCACGGTGATCAGACCCCGCTCGGCGCCGACCGTCGGCGATTGGTAGTTGTTGAAGTCCAGCCAGATTTTGAAAGGCAGCGCCTCGGTGACCTTGACATTCATAACGCTCTCTCCGAGCTTGAGGCCCGGACGCAGCTCCGCATTCAGCCTCGTAATGCCAGGAGTCTCCTGCAGTAATTGCAGGCGCTCTTGTATCTTATTCATGTTGACGGGCGGCCCGGCGCTTAACTCGATGCGCTTCTGAATGTAGGAAGGCACGAACCATTTGTTCCCTTCCACATCAATTCTTGCCAGCCGTCCTTCCACGATCTGAAGTGTAAGCACACCATCTGCGACCGTTTGATCGGGAATGACAGCGCCTGAGGTGACATAGCCATTGTTGACGTAATGCAAGGTCAACGCCATCCGTAAGGCTTCCAGATCCTCCGAGGTCAATTCGCGATTGAGATAGGGCGCCGTGAGTTTTGCCAGCTCATCCTTGGAGAACACGGTGCTGCCTACGACTCTGATCTCCCGGACGAAGACCCGGATCATCCCCAGGCTGGGCTTAGCCGGCGGCAGTATCGGCGGGGGAGGCTCCACCCTGCTTGGCGGGGGCGGCGGCGGAACTCCTTCAGGCAACGGAGGTGGCGGCGTTGGAAACGGAGGCGCCAATTGCGCCAAGGCTCCGCCATGATGGATCAGAACAAGGTGGGCCGCAGCAATAACAAGGAGCCGCCGCAGACGCGCTGAACCTATTATGCGTCGCGACTGACGGTGTCGGCTCACGAGCCACATCCCTGAGCCAGATCTGTCGTAAGCCCGGCGGACAGGGCCGTAGCGTGCAAGACCGTGGCCGCAGCGCTCGACTCCGCGACGGACAGGTGCGGTCCGGACTCGGCGAGCGGGCTCGGCAGCAAGCCGCCCGGCTCCATCGGAATCGCATCGCGCCCGGCAACGACGAAGCTGCTGGCCGGACCCCCGAGCCGCGCGACACACCGGGAGCTGAGCAGCGCTCCGGTGCGCAGGAATGTTTGCGGCAGCGGGGCGAGGGTCCCGCTGAGATTAGAAAGAGGCGACTGAATCGTGATCGTGCCGGACACCCCTTTCGCCGAGGAGGCATCAATGACGCTAAGCGGATCGAGCAAAAGGACTCCTGCTACGATGTTGATATTTCCCCCCGTTCCCGCGAAGGCATTGGCCAGGATCTTGCTGTTCTTCAGAATGACGAACTGGGGATCGATGAAGATATTCCCGCCGGTGGTTGTGGTGATGTCGGGATTGCCGACGCTCGAGGAGACCGTCGTATTCGTGAGATGTATCAAGTTGTCCGCTCTCAAACTGATGTTGCCGCCGTCGGCCAGACCGGCTTCCGTCGTCACCGAGCTGTCGGCCATGACCATCTGGTCCGCAGCCGTTATATCGATGATCCCTGCATTGCCGGCGCCCAGGCCGCGCGCAGTAATCGAGCTGGTCTGGGTTAAATCAATTGTTGACGCGAACACGAGGATGCTGCCCCCCTCTCCAGGACCGAAGCTATTGCTGCTTACTTGGCCACCGCCGCTCACCATGACATTGCGCGCCGTGAGTCTTAGGTTTCCACCGTGCCCCGCATCTACCGCATCGCTTTCGGTTCCTGCGAACAATCCACTTGCAAACCTGCCATCCGCAGATGTGCCCAAGATTCTGAGATTCTCCGTCGCAGTCACTTGGAGTGTCCCTCCCTGTCCAGGACCGAGAGTGGCACTGTCCATTCGGCCGCCTCCGGAAACGGTCACATTGCGGCCCGTCACCACGATATTTCCTCCATTCCCCGCATGTTCTCCTATCCCTGCAGCCCGGGCAAATATGCCACTTGGAAACTCAGCAAACGTGCCTGTCATCGTCACAGCTTCAGTCGCATTCAGGGTTACGGTACCTCCCTGCCCCGCCCCAAAACTCGTGCTGCTCACCTGCCCGCCTTCAGTAAGAATAATATTGTTGGCCGTTACCACCAGTTGACCTCCTGCTCCGGCGCCAGATGCCATGGATTCTGTAGAGACCGACAACTGGCTTGGGTTTGAATTTCCCGCTCCAGACACCATTACGCTATCAGTCGCAGTGATAAGCACCGAACCTCCGGCTTGTGGCCCGAAGGTCCCGCTACTTATCTCGGCTCCGCCCGCAACAATAATGTTTCTTGCCGTGACGACGACGTCCCCGGCATCACCTGAGCCGGCTTCAGTGCCATTGGAACTCGCCGAGACGTGACTTCCAGCTTGTCCGCTAGAACTTCGACCAGAAACTTCTATCGTGTTGGTTGCAGTCAGTCTCACAGTGCCGCCTGCGGCCGGGCCCAAAGGTACCACTGGATACTTGGGCTCCACCGCTCACCGTGACGTTCTCTACCGTGACCACGATTGTGCCCGCGCCTCCGGACCCTATTTCAGTGCCCAAGGCTTGAGAGAATAATCCATAGGGTAATGTACCTTCAGCGCCGGTGCCCCGAGTGTCACCGTGTTGGCAAATACAGTTATCGAGCCTCCGGCGCCCGGTCCGTTTGTACTGCTGCTTACCGCACCACCTTCCTTAATCGTTACATTGTGTGCCGCTATAGTTACGTCTCCTGCCGGTCCAGTGCCGAAGGTATTCGCACTCAACTGGGTTTGAAGCATGCCATCCGGCGTGACACCAGACACGTTCACCGTATCTGTCGCCACAATCCCCACTGACCCTCCCCGACCCGCCCCAAAAGTGGTACTACCCACCTGCGCCCCGCCGTCTACCGTGACGCTTTGGGCTGTGACTGATATATCACCTGCTCCGCCTACACCATAGGATTGTGTCGTGATTTGAGTCGGAAAGGAGCCATCACTCGTGCCGGAAACGTTGACTGCTCCGGACGCGACAATCCGTACTGAGCCTCCCTCGCCTGGCCCGAACGTCGCGCTGGCTAACTGAGCGCCTCCCGCGACAGTGACGTGTCCAGTGGTAATAACCACATCACCTGCCTTGCCAGGTCCATTCGTGGTACTGAGGATCTTAGCGTCGCTTAAAAGCAGAAGATCGCCAGTCTGTATTTCCACTCCGGCCCCCGTCACCGCTGGAACCGATGACTGTATGTGACCCTACCACCGCTCCATTATCGATCTGTAAACGCTCGCTGCTGAGCGTAATCTTCCCCGCGTTTCCTCCTTGCCACGCGTCTGCTGAAACGAATGATCCATTCGTCACCAGCATGTCCCCCATGAGGAGAGCATCAATGGCCAGGGGCGCCCCATTTTCATTTCCCAGCGTGTCCGCAATAATCAGGGAACCATCAACCGATTAATTGACCACCCCGGATGACAATCGTGCCGCCGCTCTCGCCGGAGGTGCTGATTATCGAGTCTCGCAGTATCGTGATGGTTCCAAGCCGGTTGAAGCCTTCCATCTCTAATCCGTGACCCTGCTCAAAGGGACCGAGAACGACTTCTCCTGTTGACGCCACACTCCCAAGATTAATACGTCCGCTGGGCGCATCGAGAGTGATAGTGGGAACACCGGTTAAGAAGAACGAGCCTTCAATGGTAAGATCACCGCCGATCAAGGAAAGCGTTTTCCCTTTGGCAACCGTCAAGGAGCTGCCCTCGACGGCGATGGGCGCCGGATTGTCGCTCAAAAACCCGAACGCCTGAACGGGCGCGACGGATAATGTGCTGGCTTTGCTTGTGTCGGCGTGAAATTTGGCGCCATCCGTCATTCGCAAATAATCCGCCGTGGTGACGTGAAAGGAGCCCTCGACATTCAGCTGCGCCGTGGGGCCGAAGACGACGCCGGCAGGATTCATCGAGAAACAGATGTGCGCCCGGAAAACCCGTGGTCTGGATGGTGCCGAAGATATTGGATGGATTCCCGCCGGTGACACGACTCAGGATATTCGTAGTAGGTATGTTGGTGTCGTTGAGAAAGTTCGCGATGTTGTTCGTCGGAACATCGAACTTTCCAAAACTGTGAAACAGATTAGGTCCACTGTTCGGTCTGGTCCCCCCTGTAATGTCGTACTGAGTCTTTCCACCAGTCACCGGTGTCGGAGCACTGACCTGTGTATTGAGTCCCGATGAGGTAAGAGGCGGCGTCACTTGCGCCAAGGCTCCGCCATGATGGATCAGAACAAGGTGGGCCGCAGCAATAACAAGCAGCCGCCCCAGACTCGCTGAACCTATCATGCGTCGCGACTGACGGTGTCGGCTCACGAGCCACATCCCTGAGCCAGGTCTGTCGTAAGCCCGGCGGACAGGGCCGTAGCGTGCAAGACCGTGGCCGCAGCGCTCGACTCCGCGACGGACAGGTGCGGTCCGGGCTCGAGCGAGCGGGCTCGGCAGCAAGCCGCCCGGCTCCATCGGGATCGCATCGCGCCCGGCAACGACGAAGCTGCTGGCCGGACCCCCGAGTCGCGCGACACACCGTGAGCTGAGCAGCGCTCCGGTGCGCAGGAATGTTTGCGGCAGCGGGGCGAGGGTCCCGCTCAGATTAGACAGAGGCGACTGGATCGTGATCGTGCCGGACACCCCTTTCGCTGAGGAGGCATCAATGATGCTAAGCGGATCAAGCAAAAGGACTCCTGCTACGATGTTGATATTTCCCCCCGTTCCCGCGAAGGCATTGGCCAGGATCTTGCTGTTCTTCAGAATGACGAACTGGGGATCGATGAAGATATTCCCGCCGGTGGTCGTGGTGAGGTCGGGATTGCCCACGCTCGAGGAGATTGTGGTATTCGTGAGATGTATCAAGTTGTCCGCTCTCAAACTGATGTTGCCGCCGTCGGCCAGACCGGCCTCCGTCGTCACCGAGCTGTCGGTCATGACCAACTGGTCCGCAGCTGTGATGCTGATATTGCCAGCATTGCCGGTGCCGGAGCTGGCGGCTGAAACCGTCGTGCCGCTAGTCAGATCTACACGAGCGGCGTGCACATTGATGCTGCCTCCGGGCCCGCTGGCTTCCGCATCGGTGAAGAGTCCACTGTTCGCGCCCGTCAAGATGACCGGCCCCGTCGCATTCACATGCAGGGTGCCGCCTTTGCCCGAACCGCGGTTCGTCGCGGAGAGCGTGGCGCCGTTCTGAATCGTCACGGCGCCGGCCTGGATCGTGATATCCCCACCGATGCCCGGGACTTCACCGATGCCTGTGACCCTGGCGCCGGCCGGGCCGGCCACCGTCACGGCAGATTGGAGCACTCCATTGTCGGGAATCGTTGCGGGAACATTCGCGGACTGAAAAACCTGGTCGCCGATCCGTATGGACCAGTTCTTGAGCTGTCCGGTGTTCCCTGTGGCGCTGTCCCGGATATTCAACGTCCAGGTGCCCGTCGCAGGCTGGTCAATGAGTTGGGCCAGGGGCTCGCGGGGTTGGAAGGTCCCGGTAAAGGGCGACTTTCCGCCTGTGATCGGAGTAGCAGACTGGTCATCGAGTGTCGTCCCCGTGAAGTTATCACCGTTGCCACCGACACGGGAAAAAAGCGCGACTCTTGTGCCGGCTGGGCTGTCGAGCTGTGCCACCAGATCTCCGTCGTTGGTGTGCAGAATCTCCAGCGTCACACCAAGATCGGCAAAAGGCCGTAACGTGTCCGCGATAATACTAGTGCCCGGGCCGTCTAAAATCAGCTGATTGGCATTAATCAGGATCGTCCCGCCTTTACCTGCGCCTCTTGTGCTGGTGGAAACCGTGCCGCCGGATTGCAGCAGCAACGTGTTCTGAGCGGTCATGGCGATACTGCCGGCATCGCCCTTGCCGCCTGTCGCGGCCGTCACGCTGGCCTTGTCGCCCACGGTAATATTCTGTGCCTGCAGAATGAGGTTGCCGCCGGGGCCGTCCCCCCGCGACGCATCTGAAGTGAGGCGTGTGCCTGAACCAACAATGGTGATAGCTTCTGCCACGTTGATGGATACACCGCCGCCGGCCCCGCCGCTCGTAGTGCTGCTATCGACCTGGGCCCGCTAGGTCGAGCAAGAGGTTCTTGGCGGTGATATTGATGTCACCGGCATTGCCCGGGATGGTGCTTGGGACCGCACCTCCGCCCCCGCTTCCGCCACCCGAACCACCGCCACCCGACCCCCCACCGCTGCCGCTCCCGCTGGTTTGCGTCTTGGCAAAGATCCCGCTGCGGGTCTGGCCGTCTGCGCTCACTCCTGATATCGTCACATCGCCGGTGGTCGTGATGTTGATGGTGCCGCCGGCGCCCTGGGCGGAAGTGCCGGCCTCGACCCGGCCCCCGGACGTCACGATGAGGCTATCCCCACTCAGACTGATGTTCCCCGCATTCCCCTTGCCAAAGGTTCCGGCTGACACGCTGGCGAGGTTCTCAACCTGCATCTGACCGGCCTGGATCTGAATGTTGCCGCCTTTCCCGGCAGCAAGGGCATCGTTGTTTATGGCGCCGCCGTTCGAGACGTCAAGCTGCTTTGCAACAATCGTGATCGAGCCGGCATCGCCGCCGGCTTGCGACCGTGACGTAATAACCGCGGCGCCGGCGTCCAACGCCCCGGGCACAAGAGCTTGGCCAGTGACAGCGACATTGTCGGCAATAATGTCGATGTTGCCTCCCCGGCCGGATCCCCCTGTGACAGCAGTCATTTGTCCCGCGTCGGTGACCGAAACATTCTTCGCAGCGATCTGGATGTTTCCGGAATTCCCCGTCCCGAATGTCGTCGAAGCGATAATCCCCTTGTCCCTCACGAAGAGATCATCCGTCGTCACACGTAGCGTCCCTCCGCGCCCGGAAAGGGTCGACGCCGAGAGCCCGGTGAAATCCGCCACGCCTCCTGGATCCAGGGAATTCCGCACTCCTGAAATAGTGATCTCTTTCGCCGTAATGTCGATGTCCCCGCTATTGCCCGTACCGAGAAACGAAGTGGCAAACACTCCTCCGCGATCGTGGATGTTCAGGGTGCCGGTGTTGACCGCCGTGTTACCGGCATTACCCGGCGCGCTGAAAATAAGGCTACTGAAGATCCGACCATTGTTGGTGAGCTCGATGTTCTCCGCATTGACCGTGACATTTCCGCCGGTGCCAGTGGCGAAGGTCCCGCTCAGGGTTGAACCGATCGTCGCAAAGTGGGTCACCGGCCCGCTGGAGCCTGTCACAGTGACAGTCCCGGATAAAAGAATATCCTTCGCCGTGACTTCCATGTTCGCTCCCGGCCCTATACTGAAGAGTTGACTTAGAATGACTGCTCCATCGAACAGCTGAATGTTATCGGCGTGGACGCGGACGCTCCCTCCCCGCGACCCAAACCCGGCCTGGGCGTTGATGCCGGTATTACATTGAGCACAGTTCTGTACACTCGCGAGATTTGTGGCCGAACCAAAAAGTTCTTTCACCGCGACATCGATGATGCCTCCTGATCCTGTGCCCAGTCCCCCAGAAAAGATATTGGCTCCGTCCCGGATCTCGAGGCGATCTGCACGCAGCGTGATATTTCCGGCGCGGCCGCCGGCGTTCGTAAACGTTTGGATACCAAAGCCATTGCGCAGGTCCACTAATCTGGCATTGACATCGATCGCACCGCCGTCCCCCGTTCCGCTGAGTGCTCTGCCTAAGATACCTGCGCCATCGACTTGCAACGTGTCGGTCTGGATCCGTATGTCGCCTGCCCGCCCGGCTCCGTTGGCTGCTGTCTGAGCAGTGGACCCGGTGAGCAGGATCTTTTCGGTGACGTTAAGATCGATGCCCACTGAGGCGCCGTTTGTGACTGCAGTCGTCGCGTTGATACCGCTCGAAGCGACAGTCAGCTGATTGGCACGGATCAGTACCGTGCCCGCTCCGATTGTCGAGGTCGTCGTGGGCGCGCTCACGGAGAGGTTGGAAGATGCTGATTCCGTAACCGAGCCCAGTCGAGTAAATGAGGACACATCGAGGGCAAGCGGCTGACCGGCCCCGCTCGGGATCACCTCGCCGCTTGAGGCTACGCTCGCGATCTGAATCCGCCCGCCAAATGCACGCAGGGTGCCCCCGGTCAATGTGAAATCGCCGCCGACTATTGACAGCCCTTGCTGGGTTGGTACCTCGAGGGTGCTGCCCTGAACAGTGATCGCCACCGGCTTGGCCGCCGTAAATCCAAACGCTGCGACGGGAGCGACTGACAGCACACTGGGCTGCACCGGATCGACGTGAAATTTGGCGCCATCCGTCATTCGCAAATAATCCGCCGTGGTGACGTGAAAGGAGCCCTCGACATTCAACTGAGCCGTGGGGCCAAACACGACGCCGGCGGGATTCATGAGGAAAAGATGTGCGCCCGGGAAACCCGTGGTCTGTATGGTGCCGAAGATATTGGATGGAGTCCCGCCGGTGACACGACTCAGGATATTCGTGGTCGGCGTGTTGGTGTCGTTGAGAAAGTTCGCGATGTTGTTCGTCGGAACATCGAACTTTCCAAAACTATGAAACAGGTTAGGGCCGCTGTTCGGTCTGGTTCCCCCTGTAATGTCGTACTGAGTCTTTCCACCAGTCACCGGTGTCGGAGCACTGACCTGTGTATTGAGTCCTGATGAGGTAAGAGGCGGCGTCACTTGCGCCTCGGTGGGAACCAGTAAGGCGCTTATCAGCAAAGCAACGGCCAGCAACATGATCGCTTTCACTACCATTGGTTTCCTTCTTTCCGCTCGGAGATATGTCTCCGTTATCGGAACCATAGAAGAGTTTTCCCCGCCTGTCTGTCAGGGTTTCCCTGACAAACGAAAGTTGGAGCGTCGGCCGCAAAGCGCGGTCATTCTAGGCCAGGAGTCCAGCCACCCCCAAACCTAATACGTGACAAGACCCCAATCTAGTAAGTGACCGTCAGCGAAGTGACAGGAGCACCTTGCAGAGCATCAGCTCTTACAAAATGCCCTTCCAAACAGCATAAGCCCTTAAAACTTAAGTATACCTACGTTAAGCGCATGAAGCGGTCAACCTACCTGAAAGTAGCAGGTTCCACAAGTTCCAGTGTACCCGCGCCTCTAAGAAGCCGTCTGAGTTACGTTTCTCTCCTCCCGTTCCGATAAGACTTCAGGCCGATAGTGTTATCCCCGGTCAGGGCAAGGAGTTTATGGTGCCTCGTTCGCTTATCACAATGCTGCTGTCGCTGCTCATCTTCACGCCGGGATGCACCGGATTTGGGAACTTCCTACCCTATAAGGACCGGGGCATCGGCGGAATGTCCGCCTTCGATTTTGGCGCAACCCCGGTAATGACGCTCCGGCAAGAAGTGGGACAATTGCTCGTGCAGCCCCTCCTGGTTCTTTCCCGCAGTCACGATGGTACGGTGCACATTCAGAACAGCAGCGCGCCGGTCGACCCGAGTACTATTTCGTTCCGCGCTCCTCTGCTTGCGCTTTTTTCCTGTCCGATTCAGCCCACGCTGCCCAGCCTTTCCCTCCGCTGATCTTTCCCGCTTGGCATCCCTGCGATGGGTGCTAATCCCCTCGATTTTCCTGGCCTAATGTTGTATTCTATCTTTATGCGGCCCCTCTCAGCATTCAGACGGCCGGCGCTCGCCGGCTCCCGTCGCTAGCATCGCTCATGTAGGCGCCATCGGTCACTTCCCGGAGGAGACATGAAAATGCGCGCAGCCGCCATTATCTTGTTGATGCTCATTCTGCCGGCTTGTGCTGGGAAAGACTTCTGGTATCAGCAAGGAAAAATAGAATCCGAAATGGAGATCGCCCTGTACGAATGCCGCATCGAATTACGGGATAAGTACGGATGGTACGGCGCCGACAAAAACTCGCCGGCGTACGCGAGCGAGCTCAAGGGATGCATGACAAAAAAAGGCTACAGTCTTACGCAGGAGTCGAAGTACTAATGCTGCAACTCGAGTCAGTCAGCAAACAGTTTTCCACGAAGGTCCTTCTAAAAGACGCCACGGTGCATCTGCGGCCTGGCACACGCGTAGGGTTAGTCGGGCCCAACGGGGTCGGGAAGACCACCCTCCTGCGGCTTGTCCTCGGCGAGCACGAGGTCGATAACGGTCGGATTCGCAAACGCCCGCGCCTGAAAATTGGCTACCTTCCCCAGGATCTTGAAACGATTCCGGGACATACCGCTGTGGATGCGACACACCGCGGCTTATATCCGGAGCATGAAGCGAAGCGGATTCTGTCCGGGTTAGGCTTTACGGAGACCGATTTCACCCGGCCGCTCTCGGCCCTCTCCGGCGGGTTCCGAATGCGGGTGGCGCTCGCCCATTTGTTGCTGTCGGCGCCCGATGTCCTATTATTGGACGAGCCCACAAATCACCTGGACAAGGCGACCCAGCGGTGGTTTGAAGACTTTCTTCTGAAGTCTCCTTTTACCATCCTCGTGATCAGCCACGATACGGCGTTTCTTGATCGAGTGGTGACGCACATCTGGGAGATTCGGCATCATCGCATCATGGAAAGCGTCGGAAACTACACGAAATATATCGCGTGGCGGGAGGCCTATGAGGCTGCTCAAGCCGCCGCGGCTGACCGGCAGGACAAGGAGATCGGCCGGGTACAGAAGTTCGTGGACCGGTTCCGCTATCAGGCGACCAAGGCGAGCCAGGTACAGTCGCGGCTCAAGCAATTAGAGAAGGTCAAGCGGATTGAGCGCACCCGGGATCCTAAACGGGTGCGCTTTCGTTTCCCCGTCCCTCCGGCGTCCGGCCGCCATGTCCTCGATCTGAAAGGTATCGCAAAAGCGTACGGGGAGAGCGTGGTGTATCGCTCCCTGGATTTTTCCGTTGAGCGGGGTCAGCGGGTCGCCCTGGTCGGCGAAAATGGGGCCGGTAAAAGTACCTTGCTCAAACTGTTGGCGGGGGTACTTGCTCCAGATGCCGGAACCCGGGCCGTCGGCCATGGCGTTACCCTTCATTACTTTGCGCAACATCAGGCCGATATCCTCAATCAAGAGCATACGGTCCTTGAGGCGATCGGAGAGGTCGCCCCGCGCACGGAAATGAATTTCATTCGCGGACTGGCCGGTGCCTTTTTGTTTGAAGGCGCGAATCAAAAAAAGTTTATCAAGGTCTTGAGCGGTGGCGAGCGCAATCGCGTCGCGCTGGCCCGCATGATGGTCGAACCGGCAAATACCCTCCTGCTCGATGAGCCGACCAATCATCTTGATCCCCCTTCCGTGGACGTCCTGACCGACGCCCTCGTGGATTTCCCTGGAACTCTCGTCTTTATCTCGCACGATCCGGTTTTTCTAACACGGGTGGCGACGCGCGTCATTGAAATCGACAATGGCCAAGCCCGCGATTATCACGGAGACTATGAATATTATCTGTGGAAAAAGACGCAGGAGATTGAATCGATAAAGGGAGCCCCCGAAGACCAATCAGCGCCCACAACCCAACAAAAATCTACCGCTTCAACAGGGCGTGAAAAAGGCGAGAAGGGTGTCGGCGGACGTCGACGTGATTTAAGCAAAGCTCTCGGGCGGGCCAATCGGCAAATCTCGCGCCTAGAGGAAGAGATCGCCACGGCAGAGACCATGATTCAGGCGCGGGATGCAGAATTAGCCACCAGCACTCTGTACCAGGACCCTGTGCGCTGGGAGGCGATGAGCACCGAGCGTGAACGCTGGGTCAGGGAGCAAACAGCGCGAACGGCCCAATGGGCGACCCTATGTGAGGAAGCCGAAGGCGTCAAAACCGAGATCAAAGAACTGGACAGTCAAACAGCCGCTCCCGGGTCATAACTTACGTAGGCTTCGCCGGCTTAGGCCGATAGTACTTTTTTCTTCCCAGTTCCTCAGGCAGGTGGGTCTGCTCCGTTTGAGCTTCCGGTTCTTCGTGCACGTACCGATACCCTTTGCCGTAGTCGAGACCGCGCATGAGAGAGGTCGGCGCATTTCGCAAGTGCAACGGGACCGGCAGGTTGCCATATTCCTGGGCATCGTTTGTCGCTTCGATCAGACCCTGATACGAAGCGTTATCCTTCGGGCAGGTTGCCAGATACGTGGCACCCTGGGCCAAGTTCAACCGGCACTCAGGAAGCCCCACAAATTCGACCGCCCGCGAAACCGCCTCGGCGACGACGAGCGCAAGCGGTTGCGCATTCCCGACATCCTCCGAGGCGAAGATCACCATGCGGCGGGCAATATATCGCGGCGATTCTCCGCCTTCGAGCATGCGGGCCATCCAGTAGAGCGCGCCGTCCGCATCCGAGTCTCGAAGACTTTTGATGAAGGCGGAGATCAGGTTGTAATGCTCCTCTCCGCTCTTGTCGTAGCGCAAGCTCTTCTTCTGCAGCGCCTCGGCCAACGCCGGGCCATCCAACCGAACACGCCCGTCCTTTGCGGGCGGCGTATGGAGCACCGCAAATTCCAAGGCATTCAAAGCGACACGGGCATCGCCATTCCCAAAGGCGGCCAACTGCCGCAGCGCATCCTCTTTCAGATCCACGGAGTACCGCCCTAGACCCCGCTCGGCATCCACCAGCGCCTTGGTGAGTATCTTCATGAGAGCGGGTTCTGAAAGGGGTTGTAGCACCACCACCAACGAGCGAGACAGTAGTGGTGAGACGACTTCAAATGAGGGGTTCTCGGTCGTCGCCCCGACGAGGGTAATCGCGCCACTCTCGACGTGGGGCAGGAAGGCATCCTGCTGGCCCTTATTGAAACGATGAATCTCATCCACAAATAGGATCGTCCGTCGGCCGCTGACCCTGCGGCGCTGCTCGGCTGCTTGTATGACTTTACGTAATTCGGGCAGGCCGCTCGTCACCGCGGAGAATTTAACGAAGTGAGCCTTTGTGTGCAGCGCGATGAGATGGGCCAGTGATGTCTTGCCGCTTCCGGGTGGACCCCATAGGATGACTGAGGTCAAGGTGTCCTGCTCAATGGCAAGCCGCAAAGAGCGGCCCTGACCGATGACGTCGTCCTGTCCAAGCAGGTCGTCAAGTGACGACGGGCGCATGCGATCGGCTAGGGGCCCAGGTATCTCAACCCCCGGGGGGGCATCCGAGGAAAAAAGGTCCATAAGATCACGATATCAGACGCAGCGACTGGTTGACAAACTCGGCAACGCCCGGTGTACAATTGTGGTTCGTTCCAAATCAACGTCCACACACAGAATTCATTCTCAAGGAGGGTACCGTGGCTGTAGCACAAGAGGCGGCAAATGAAATCAAAGTGGGTGATACTGCCCCAGACTTTACTCTGAAGGATCAGGATCAGAAAGATTGGAGTCTCAGCAGCGCCCGCGGGAAGAAGAATGTTGTTCTGATCTTCTACCCTTTGGACTGGAGCCCAGTCTGTACCGGCGAGAACAAATGCATCAGCGACGACTTCCCGAAATTCGAGCAAGCGAACGCGGAAGTCGTGGGCATCAGCACTGATAGTTTTTTCTCGCATAAAGCATGGTCCGATGCGCTCGGGCTCAAACAGCGGCTGCTGGCGGATTTCAACCGCGACGTGGTAAAGAAATACGGCCTGTATTTTGAACCGCTCAACTGCGGCAAGCGGGCCACCGTTATCGTCGACAAGAACGGCAAGGTCGCCTACGCAAAGGTGCAGGAGATCAAAACCGCCCGCGACGATAAGGACATCCTAGAGGCGCTGAAGAAACTGAGCTGATTCTCCCTTCTGCTCTCTTCGGGGACAGGCTGCTTTTCTTCTGAAAAAAGCTGCCTGTCCCCTTTGTTTCGTGTGAACGCGGGAGAGGCTCCGATTCGAAGCGAATCGGAGCCAGTCCCAACACAGGGTTAGTAAAGGGCTACAAGCACATGGAAGACCTCATCGGCAACGTGAACGATACGACTTTCGATGCGTATTTTAACGCCCCAGCGTCTGTGGTCGTATACGGAATCGCCAATTGTGAGGGATGCGCGTACATGGATGGTGTGCTGACCGAGGTTGCGCCGGAATTTCAGGGTAAGGTGCGCTTTGGCAAGGGAAAGATGCACGTTCCCGGCGCTTCACGGGAGATCAAAAAAAGGTTCACCTTTGAGACGTACCCGACCATTCACTTTTACTCCAAAGGCAAAATGGTCGAGAGTCGGGAAGGAACGGTTGATCCGGCGGCTTTGCGCGCGTCAATTCAGAGCGTCCTGCAAAATCCTAGCTGACTTGGTCATCCTGAACCCTTCGCCATCCTGAATCCCTGGTTGTCATGCTGAACACAGTGAAGCATCTCTCTTGCGTCTCAGGACAGGCTCCTCGAAGCATCTCGATTGCGCTCAGGATAAACTCCGTGAAGGATCTCATCCGACGCTCAGCATAAACTCCGCGAGGATCTGCCTTCACGGTCAGGAGAGGCTCCGTGAAAAGAACTAGATTCTTCGCTGCGCTCAGAATGACACGTAGCTGACGCGATTAGAGATCCTGCCGCGCGCCCCGCCGTATCAGGGTGAGAAATTCCTCGCGGGTCTTCTGCTGATTCAGGAATACGCCATGCATCGAACTTGTGACAGCCACCGCGTTCGGTGTCTCCACCCCGCGCATCATCATGCACAGATGTCTCGCTTCGATCACCACAGCAGCGCCCTGGGGGTTCAATTTCTCCATCAAGGTTTCCGCGATCTGCACAGTTAATCGCTCCTGGACCTGCAATCGGCGGCTGAACACTTCTACAAGGCGCGGGATTTTGCTGAGACCAACGACGCGATCGTTGGGAATGTACGCCACGTGGCACTTGCCGTAGAACGGCAGCAGGTGGTGCTCGCACAGGCTGAAGAAATCAATATCCCGCACCACGACCATCTCATCGTACTTGACCGAGAAGAGCGCGCTGTTCAGGACGTCGTCAACATTCTCGAGATACCCTTTGGTGAGAAAACGAAGGGCCTTATCGACGCGCTCCGGCGTCTTCTGCAATCCGTCTCGAGTTGGATCCTCCCCGAGAGAAATCAACATTTGGGTGACCAGGCTAGGCAGTTCAACGGCAGCTGTCCGTGTCTCGGCGAGCGCTTTTCCTTTGCTCACCAAAGCCTGCTGTCTGTTTATCGGAGCCGGCCGTTTGCTCATCGGAGCCTGCTGGTGGACTCCGGTCCAGGGGGAGAGGAGCTCGTTCCACGGGCTGAAGGACCCGCCTTGGCAGGACGTGCGGAGGCTGCGTGCGATACGAGTTCAGGACGGGCCGACTTTTCACCGCGATACTCAAAATAGTTGTCGCGAGTCTCAACCAAACAGATTCGGTCCAGCATGACGCCCGGCATTGCTGCTTCAAGCGCCTGCCAGATGAATATGACGAGGTTCTCGCCGGTGGGAACGGTGGACACGAAGGCCTTATCGTAATTTAGATGCTGGTGATCGAATCGGCGGATCACCTGCTCGTCGACGGCGCGGTCTATCTCGTCCAGATCGGCCACCATTCCCGTCTCAGGATTCACCGTCCCCCGGACAGTCACTTCGACAACATAATTGTGGCCGTGTCCGTTTGGATTGTTGCACTTTCCGAAGATCTTTCGGTTCTCCTCCTCGGATAGTACCGTGGAATGCAGCCGATGGGCCGCGCAAAACTGGTAGCGACGCGTTAGAGCGACTTCCGGAACTTCACCGCGCTGTCGACCCTCGTAGTCCACGTACAAGTCCTCCTCCTCAAAAAGCCTGATCCTCGCAATCTGAAACCCCGACGTCTTCGCCGTAATCCTGTCCCAGAGAACGATGGAAAGATTTTCTGTCGTGGGGATCTGTCCGCGAAAGACCGGCGTGTCCAGATGCAGATCCTTATGGTCGAACTCTTCGATGACGCCCTGTAAGACCTGCTTCACATCATAGAGGTTGACCACCATGCCGGTATTCTCATCCACGGCCCCTTCGATCGTCACTTCCAGAAGATAATTGTGCCCGTGCCCGTGGACATTGTTACAGCGACCGAAGACCGCCCGGTTGCGTTCGTCTGACCAGGCCGGATTGTGGTAGCGGTGGGATGCGCTGAATTCGAGTCGTTTCGTCAGGCGGACGGTACCCATACACTCACCTGCGACTCCGAGAGCCGGATATTCCGGCTCCGGGCGGCCTTCCTTGAGGAAGGCCCGCCCGGTGGCTCGACTAGGCGCTAAAGGAGCTGCCGCAGCCGCAGGTAGTTTTGGCTTGCGGATTCTTGATGGCAAATCCAGAGCCTTGCATGCTATCGACGTAATCCACCTCGGCCCCCGACAATAGCGGAGCGCTCTGCGAGTCCAGGATTACTTTGACGCCGCCCTCTTCAATAATGGTATCGTCATCACCCGGTCTTCGTCTCAAAGGACATCCCGTACTGATAACCGTGGCAGCCGCCGCCTTTCACGTACACGCGGAGCCCGACCGCATCCTTCTCCTCTTCCAATAACTCTCCGATTTTCTGCTGAGCTTTTTCGCTAATGGTCACCATTTGTTACGCCCCCCCTTTACTCTTATCATAACTTATCTGAGCTTGTGATTGTACCGCTCTGTGCTTCACCCCATTTGTGTAAGGGAACCCGCACTACGACATCCCCCGACAGCCTGGCCTGACAGCCCAACCGATGAAAGGCTTCAGTTAGATTCTCCCGGTCCAAAAGGTCTTGCTCATCGAAATCAATCTCCGAGAGATTATCGCCCCCGCACTCCATTTCGACGCGGCAGGTAGTGCAGGACGCATTCCCGCCACAATCATGCGGCAACGGAAATTGCAGCAATTCCGCCGCTTCAAGCAGCGAGGCGTTGTCCGGCACCTCGCCGCTCCGTCCCTCCGGATGGAGGAAAGTCACCCGTGGCATCACGCCACCGCGACCGCCAATGGCTGATACGGACAGCGCCGGCGCGCGATATGCTCTTCGAACTCGCTCCGGAAATGTCGCAAGCTGCTTTCAACCAGGACGGACGCTCCTGTCACAACCGTGCAGTACCCTCGCCCTTTGACAAAGCCTGCGACCTGCAGGAGTGTCGCCAGATCCTTCTCCGTGCCCTCACCGTCCTCGATTTTTTGAAGGAGCTCGGCTAGGTTGATGGTGCCCATGCGACACGGAGGACATTGCCCGCAACTTTCGACCTTAAAGAAATTCCCGTACTTCAGCGCAATCGAGACCATACAGGTCTGGTCGTCCACAACGATCACTCCGGCCGACCCCAAACCGCTTCCAGCCTTTTTCAACGTTTCAAAGTCCATCGGCGTATCCAGTTGATCCGCCGTCAACATCGAGAAGGACGGTCCACCGGGGAACACCGCTTTTACCGTCCGGCCGTCCGGGAGCCCCCCGCCGGACTCATAGATAAGCGTGCGGACCGGCGTTCCCATGGGCAGTTCATAGACGCCCGGCCGGTTGACGGCGCCACTTATGGAGAAGAGCATGGTCCCGGGACTTTTCTCGGTGCCGACCTCCGTGAACCAATCGGCGCCGTTGCGCAGAAGCGGGGGAACATTGCACAAGGTCTCCACATTGTTGACCAGGGTCGGTTTCCCGTACAAACCGAAGTCTGTCGGGTAGAAAGGCGGCTTCTGCCGGGGCATCGCGGGCCGGCCTTGCATCGATTCCAACATCGCGGTCTCTTCTCCCGCCACGTAGCTCCCCTGCCCCTCAACAAATTCAACATCAAGGTCCACGCCGCGACCCAGGATGTTTTTGCCCATAAAGCCCGCCGCACGCGCCTGGTCGGCAGCCTTGCGGAGATTCGCCAGTTCTTCCACATACTCGTGATTGACGTAGAGGTAGGCCGCCTTGGCCTTCACGGTATGGGCCGCTATCAGGACCCCTTCCAGAACCTGATGAGGATTCGTTCTTAGAAGATAGCGATCTTTGAAGGTCCCTGGCTCGTGCTCACCTGCATTACAGACAAAGTAACGATCGGGAGTCCGATGATTCAGCACTTTTTCCCATTTGATGCCTGTGGGAAACCCTGCCCCTCCCCGTCCTCTGAGACCCGCCCGCTTGAGTTCGGCGATGACGTGCTCAGGAGTCCATGTCACAACACATTTCTTCCAAGCCTCGTATCCGCCCTGCTCGATATAGGACCCAATCTCCCATGGGCCGGGATCCAAAGTCCTTGACAATACGAGGTGCAGGAATCAACGTTCGCTCCTCATTCTGAAACGGGGGCCGTAACTCGACAGGCATGGCGAACATGCCCTTCCTAGTGTGCCTTAGCCCATTACTATAGACCAATTTTTTCAAGTAAATCAAGCGCGACGGAGGACTAGGCCTCAATCCTCCGCAGCCTGGGTCCTTCGGCTCACTCAGACAGGACGGTGGTGCGCTCAAGTGGTCTCTAACAGACTAGTTCTTGGCGCTTTCCCCTAGTGTTTCCAACAGGGTAACGAGATCATCGGCATGCTCCTCTTCCTTGGCCAGAATCTCTTCGAGCATCCGCCGGGTGGTGGTATCTTTCTCGAAATACCGGATCATCTCCGTGTAGGACTCGATCGCGACCCGTTCCGCAATGAGGTCTTCCCGGATCATGTCCACCAGCGTTTCTCCTTCGGCATATTCGGAATGGCTGCGGGTCGTGAGACCCTCCGGCGAAAAATCCGGCTCGCCCCGCAATTGGGTGATCCGCTCGGCTATCTGATCCGCGTGGGCTTGCTCCTCTTTGGCGTGTTCGAGAAACTCCTGACCGACGGACTGTGAGTGAATGCCATTAGCCATGAAGTAGTGGCGTCTGTATCGCAACACGCAGACGATTTCTGTCGCTAATGCTTCGTTGAGCAAGCGTACCGCTGTCTTGAGATCTCCTTGATAGCTCTGGGTGACAGCGCCTTTTTCGATATGTTGCCGGGCCCGCTCCCTGAGCGTCTTGATGTCTGTAAGAAAATCATTCTTCATACTGTTCTCCTCTCAAAGTTGATCTGCTGCAAATCGAAGTGCTGTCAATCCTCAGCCGGCATCTTATCGTATTAGAGAGGCGGACACTGCGCTGATACCCCGAATGGAGTATCAAAATCTCTAAAGGTATTCTAGGCGATTTTGGAGGAGCGACAGGCGTAAGAATCTGCGGTGGCAATGTCAGTGGTACTTGGCGATCTAATGCGATTGAACGGCTGCTTTAACCGTGTCTTTTAAGCCTCGCTGTGTAATTACCGGTGAGCATGGGTCAGGCGACTCTCAGAACGCTCGGATTGTCGCCTGCATAGCATGCCCGTTAAGATTGCACTGAAAGTCATAGGTCGAGCCTTTCCTGGCATAAAACCAGATTACGATTTCCTCACCAGGAAAGAGAAGAATCTTTGCAACTTGCTCATTATCATATTCGATCTCTCCCGTTCCTGCGATTGATACGAGCGTGCCGGGCTGAAACAATTCTTTGGATAAGACCTCATGCTGAATCGGCCCGTCTTCGCGGTTCTGTACCACGAGCACTACAACAGCGTCCCCCGGGAATCTCAACGTATCAGGGTAAAAACTAAGCTGCTCGATCCGCACGACATCACCGAAACTCCCGTATGAGACCGCCACAGAGATGGGAAATGAGATGATTAAGCCAGCGGCGGCCGCAGCCATGACATATCTGTAATAGTGCTTCATGCGTTGGCCCAAGCTCTATGCGGTATATTGATCCGATCGCGCGACGGCAAAAACCGACGGTCGCAGATGACGTATTGGGGCGCTGACTGAAACGGTAGGCAGTCGAGGGCTATCCACCGCTCATGATATGCAATGCCGTTGCAGTCAGGGCATTCCTCCTTGCGGAGATGACATTTCCAACGGATCAGTACTTCCATTTCGTCTTACCTCGGCGCTTCGTTGGCGAGTAGTCCACGATATCTAGGTGTACTTATTTATGATCGCATTCCAGTTGGTTGTTACTTCTCGATACGTCCCAACATGACAACACCGACCCTACATGTGAATCGCGTAAAAGTTCGATTCTTGAATCGGTCCAAAGGCATAAGGTTTTCATAAAGCTTTGCCCGGCTCCTGCATGCGCGCAGTGCCACTGTTACCCAAAGAGGTGCTTGCACTGTTGCCCCAGGCGAGCGCCATCGATAGGCTTCGGCGCATATCCGAGGGCCCCTAATTCGATCGCAGCTTTCAGTTTTGTAGGATCGTTGTTAGCCGACATCATGATCACGGGAATATGGGCATGCCAGCGCCGGAGTTCTTTGAGGGTCAATAGGCCATCCATCACCGGCATTTCAATATCCAGCAGAATCCCGTCTATCCAAGACGATTTCACGATTTCCATGCCGACAAACCCGTCGGCTGCCGTGACGACGACAAATCCCATGGCTTGCAGGCGGTCCCGAAGCATGGCTCTGATATCTTGATCATCATCGATGACTAAGATCCGTCGCTGCATCAACCTTGCTCCCTACGATTACCGTAGCTCCTCAGCACGTAAAAATCCTATTCGCGATCCGGCTTCCCAATATAAATTTTCCATAAAGAATGCTTGCCGACGGAATGGGTGGGGAAAGGGGTCAGGCTAGATGAGTGGGGAAAGGGGTCAGGCTACTTTTTCAGGGTTCTCTATCGCACCCGCCCAGCCCTGGAATCTGCCAAGACAGATTCCTCCTCCCCTGGCCCAAACACTCTTCGTTCAGAAGAAGTTGCCTGTCCCCATTCTGTCCTTACGTTGGACGTTCGCACGGGAGGTACTATCTACGACGCATCTGCGCAAAATCGGTAACCCACGCCGAGATCAGTCAGAATGAAGCGAGGGCTTGCCGGATTCTTTTCAAGCTTCTTTCTTAATTGGCCGATAAATACCCTCAAATATTGGGTCTGATCACTGTACGCTGGTCCCCATACCGCCGTCAGCAGCATCTTCTGCGTTAATACTTTCCCCGCATTTTCGATCATATACTTCAACAGGTCGTATTCTGTAGGGGTCAATTTGACTCCCTCGCCGTTGAGTCGCACCTCCCGCCGATCAAAGTTCACCGAGAGGTCTCCACTGGTCCAGATCGGTTCCGAGCTGTGCGCACCGGCCGCTCGGCGCAGCACGGACTTGATCCTGGCCAGCAACTCATCCATGTTAAACGGCTTGGTAACATAGTCATCAGCCCCCAGCTCCAAAGCTTCCACCTTCTTCCGTTCGTCACCGATTGCGGAAAGGACAATGATAGGAACAACCGATTGCTGCCGGATGCGTCGCGTCAGCTCAATACCATCCATACCGGGCATCAATAAATCCACAACGATGACGTCAGGTGATCGATTGCCGATGAGTTGAAAAGCCTGATCGGCCCCCTCCGCGGTGAAGACAGCATAGCCTTTTGCCGCAAGGTTAACCTCCAATGACCGCCGGATCTGCGGCTCATCATCCACTACAAGAATCCGCGCACCGTGGCTCATACATTGCCCCGGATCGAGTCCAACCGCTCCAGTGTTGCTGAAGGCTGCGGTTGGCCTTGGGGGAGAGTGAACGCGATGGTCGTCTCCCCGCTCGATTCCGCCCAGATGCGACCACTATGAGCCTCGACAATGCCCTTGCAGATGGTCAGACCTAAGCCCGTACCATGGATCATCCGTGCGCGCTCTAAACGTACGCGGTAGAACCGCTCGAACACTCGTTCTAAATCCGTTGCTGGAATCCCCTGGCCGCTGTTCGTCACCCGAACTTCCACCTCACGGCCCGTATGACGAGCATCAAGCCGGATCGGAGAGCCATCGGGAGAATACTTCATGGCATTATCCAAAAGATTCACGAGGACCTGTTGTATTTCCACGCCATCCACAAAGACTGAAGGCATGTCTTCATCCACATGGCAAAGCAGCGGACGAGTCTGCAGCCTGGCGCCCACGCGACGGATCGCCCCCTCCACAAGATCGTCGAGCCCGTACCATTCACATCGCGGCACTAACATACCCGCCTCGATCCTTGACATATCGAGAAGATTGTCGACTAGACGATTCAAATAATCGATCTGTTGATCGATCTCCTCGAGGAAGTCCTTGCGGAGTGTAACCGTCATGGTTCCGAAGTTTACAAGCAAGCTCGACACAGAAGTTTTGATCGCAGTCAGCGGGGTCCGAAGCTCATGGGATGTTGAGGAGAGCAAGGCCGCTTTCAGCGCGTCGCTCTGACGAAAGGCGTCGATCCGTCTTTCTTCGCTGATGCGCAACTCTCGTTCCGTCCGCTTGCGCTCGGCAATTTCGTTTTCCAGGTACCGGTTTGCCCTGATGACCTGCCTTGTCAGAAGCATCCCCAACACCGCTACAAGCAAGCCAATCGCCGCTTCCCATTGGATCATTGTGGCAATCTTTTTCCCCGAATGTACCGTGTACAGTTTGACGGCGTCGTCAGCCGTCCGCTGTAAATCGGAGTTCAGCTCGAGGAGTTTCCCAAGCCTCGAGGCATATGTTGTGCTGTCGACAGGCAATTGCACAAACTCATCCGCTCTCATCGAGAACTCTCGGATTAATTCTCTCTGCTCCGACAGCTTTGCCTTGATCCCCTCCGTCGGCGCAGCCGGCACCTGGACTTTCTCATCTCTTCCGAGCGTAACCACTGCCGGACCGCCATGGATTAACGCCTCCAGTGTCTCACTTAACAGGTTTCGTGTGAGGGTATAGTCGGCAGAGGATCCATGGGCACGCAGCAAGAGTTCTTTCATATGTTGCTGGTTCAGCATGCGCTGGCGGCCGGCCAGATCGACCATCAAGGAATTTGATTTATGCTCCTGCAGAGTGATGATCGTATAGGTGAGGATGCCGACAATGGTCAGAATGAACAGGGTGGTGAGGATGGCCAGCTTTTGAACTGTGTTTCCTCGGCCCGCAAGCCAGATTGTCACGTGAGCACCCGGTTGTGTCCGCAGGCTCTTATTGTAGTCTAGTCGAGGTCCTGCAAGAGCGACCTGCGAATCGCATCAGGGACCGCGACACGGGCTTGATACCCCGAATGTTGGATGAAAATCTCAATGGGTTCACTTAATTTGGCCAG
Source organism: Nitrospirota bacterium (assembly GCA_963788195.1). GTDB lineage: Bacteria > Nitrospirota > Nitrospiria > Nitrospirales > NS-4 > NS-11. Next base: position 198,186 of record CAWBGA010000013.1, on the reverse strand, counting down.
TTGCGCCTTCTCCTTGTCCGAGAAAGGGAATCGTACGTAGTGGACGGCGCTGATCTTGTCTTCCTTGGCACGGCCTTGCTCAAAGATCCCGTACACCCGTTGATTTCCTAACTGAAAGCCGACGGTCTGTCCCGTGTCGATGCCGTGAAACCGATCAAGAATGGACTTCACCTTCGTCGGATCCGTAACTTCGATGAACAGGGTTGCGCTCAACTCCTGCGATCCAGGAATCTGCGCGTTGTACGTCTCCAGTTCTTCACGGATCCGCTCGGGCGCGACGATGTGTTCGGCGCGGATCATCTCCTGGATCTGAAAGAGGATCGTATCCCGGTTCTCAAACACCAGCGTGACGAGATCGCCGACGGCGATCCGCCGATGCTCTTTGAGCCCGATGATGCGTCGCCTGAACTCATCGCGCGTGCGCTCGTACTGGTCGGCCGGTAACAGGTCCTGGACGGTCAAGGGTTTCATACTCCGTAGGCTTGCCTGATGACTTGAATGGGATGGCCGACGGACCGTCCTCCCGCTTGGGTGAGTTGCAGTGCGGCCAACGGGCAATCGGAGACCACAATATCGGGCTGAGCCGCTTCCAGATCGCGTACCGCCTTGGCCGCAATCGTCATCGACATCTCGAAGAATTCGTTTTTCACGCTCCAAATGCCGTCGTGACCGGAGCAGCGTTCCACCACATCGACGGTGGCCCCTGTGAGCTCCATGAGCTCCTTTGATTTAAACCCGATATTCTGATCGCGGAGGTGGCAAGGAATATGGTACGCAATCTTCCCCGGGCTCGCGACGAAATCCGTTTTGAGTTTCCCCGCCTTTTTAAGCTTCATGAGGTATTCACACACATCGAACGTTCGCTCCGCAACGAGCCTGCAATCCTCGGTGGGCAGAAGGTGGGGGTACTCGCGCTTCAGCATCAGACTGCAGCTTGGCGAAGGCACCACGACATCATAGCCCCGTTGTACCCACGGCTTCAGGGCGTTCAGATTAAACTCGGGCCTTCTTGAGCATGGCCGCAATGTCGCCCATCTCGAAAAACGGCATTCCGCAGCATTGTTGCTCGGGCCTCACCACTCGCACCTGATTTTTCTCGAGCACGGCTAACGTCGCCCGGCCGATCTCCCCTTCGTGATAGTCAACAAGACAGGTTGAAAACAGCGCGACATGTGCGGACTCGTCGGCGGACGTCAAACTCGGCTCCGGCCGGGTCGGTCGGGTACGCGCGAGCCACCGAGGAAAGGCTTCGCGCTGGAACGTGAGCAGCCATCGGTCGCGGTGGATCCCCCAAAAGCGATGCAGCAGGGCGCGCAGCCACCGCGCGCGCAGCATTCGATTCATGATCGGCGCGAAGGTAGTTCCGACTGTGCCGAGCCAGTCGGTCCGAACCAACAACCAGTCCCGCCACGGCACCCGCCGCTCTTGCGCGAGCAACTTTTTCCAGGCGATCATCAACCGCGGGAAGTCGATTTCGTACTGATGCGGGGGAGTATATGGGCAATGATTGTAACAGAGCTTGCAGTAGTAACACTCGTCCGCCACCTGTGCATAATCCGCAGGCGTCAACCTCTTCACGTCGCTATCTTGCGCGTCAATCCGGTCAAACAGTGTATGGAAGGAGGGGCAGAGGTTGAAGCAGCGGCGGCAACCCTCGCAGACGTCGAAGACACGCAACGTCTCTTGCACAACAGCCGGCCGTTCCAGTTTGGCCGGAGTAAGTGTAATGCCCTTCATTCTCGCCTTTCTCCGCATGGGGAGGTTCCCAATTACGATCAGACCGGCTTGAGCCCTTCGAGTCCCCTGGAAAACCGGTTGGCGTGCGATCGCTCGGCTTTCGCGAGCGTCTCGAACCATTCAGCCAGTTCCGCGAAGCCTTCGTCGCGAGCGGTCTTGGCCATCCCGGGATACATTTGGGTGTACTCGTAGGTCTCTCCCTCGACCGCCGACTTTAAATTCGCTTCGGTATTGCCGATCGGGACGCCCGTCACCGGGTCCCCGACCTCCTTGAGAAAGTCCAGATGCCCGAACGCATGACCTGTCTCTGCTTCCGATGTGTCTCGGAACAACCCCCCCACATCGGGATAGCCCTCGATGTCCGCCCGACGCGCGAAGTATAGATATCGACGATTTGCCTGCGACTCACCCGCGAAGGCCTCCTTGAGATTGTCGTAGCTTTTTGATCCCTTTAAACTCTGCCCATGCTTGCACCTCCTTCTTGTCTCTGTGTGGACATTACCTGACCTTTTGTTTTGACCGACGCCGTGACGTCCGGCACTCGCTGCAGTACCCGCGAAATTCGACACGGTGAGATTCGACGAGATATCCATTGGTGCTTTTCGCCGAAATCTTCAATTTATCCAATGCGTCATCGTACAAATCCTCGATTTTACGACACGTAAGACAGACCAAGTGGTGATGCCGGTCCATATTGGCATCAAATCGCGCCGCACCCTCCTGAACCGGCACATCATCTATCAATCCGGCCTTTTTCAGCGATGTCAGGGTGTAATACACGGTGTTGAGTGACAACATCGGGAACGTCGGCTGCACAGCGTGATAGATATCCTCCACCGTCGGATGAGACTCGGTGTGGATCATCATCTCATAGATGGCGTATCGCTGCGGGGTTAACTTGAGCCCCTTTTCGCGGAATCGCTGCCGAACTATCCGCGGGCGTGCTTTTCATCCTTATGTTCATGTTCGTTGTTCTGAATAATTCCTAAACAGGAATAACTCTCGGACGCTGCGCGAGGTCATACCCTTTAATCCCTATCAGTTACACCACCGTTAGAATTCTTACTATCTAGTTAAGTTTACTATTTACTAACATTGTTTAGAATAAGAGTCAAGACCCTCTAGAGATCTAGTTAATCAAGATAAAATGGGATGGCGACGGAAGACTATGACGCCAACGTTTAAATGACGATAAAGAATTTGAGGTCGCGGTCGCCGACCGCAAAGAGCGTCTGCCCGTCCCGATACAACCGAGGCGTGGCCGTGGTGCAACGGTCGAGCTCGCTGATTTGGGCTTCGTCGAGCCTCGGACATAGGAGGGATTGAAGGTTGTGTTCGGCCATGACTGGGACCTCATTAAGAAAACGGAACGGGCATAGCTGTTTCTAGAGCGCTCTCAGGAATGCGACCACGTCGGTCTTCTCCGCCTCCGTCAAACGCGTCTCCAACACAAGATTGAAGAACTGCACTGTGTCCTCTAAGGTCAGCAGCCTCCCATCGTGGAGATACGGCGGCGAGTCCTTGATGCCGCGCAAGGGAAATGTCTTGATCGGACCGTCGGCTGAAGCCATCATGCCGTTGATCATGCGCGGCTTGTAGAATCGCTCGGCTTTCAGATTGTGCATAAGGTTGTCTGTGTAGTAGGGGGGTTGATGGCAACTCGCGCAGTTGGCTTTGCCGAAGAACAGGCTTTGTCCGCGTCTCTCGGATTCAGTCGCTTTCTTCGGATCCAACTTGCCATCGATGCCAAGCTTCGGGGCTGGTGGGAAGTCCAGCAGCGCCTGGAACTCCGCCATAAAATGCACCTGACTGCCCCGCTCGAGGATGTTGACCCCTTTTTTCGTGGCGATCACCGGATCCCCATCGAAATAGGCAGCGCGCTGCTCAAACTCCGTGAAATCCTCGACGCTCTTAAGGGCCCGCTGTGAGCCGAACAGCCGCTGGATGTTCACGCCACGGAGAGAAGGAGTCTCAATACGATGGCGGAACTCTTGGGGTCGGATGTCGCCGACCAGATGCGTGCTGCCGTTCGTATGTCCGTTCGCGTGACATTCGAAGCACACGACGCCACGACTAGGGCGCACCGTGCGCCGGTCCTCAGTCTGGTTGAACTGCTGCTGCGGGAACGGGGTGAGCAGCAAGCGCAAGCCTTCGAGCTGCTTGGGATTTAGGATCCCGTTGAACAGTTCGTAATAGTTATCAATCGTCACCAATTTGCCCTGGGATACGTCACCGAGATCGGGTCTGGTCGTCAGATAAATGGGCGCCGGAAACTCGGGCAAGAAATGGTCCGGCAGGTCAAAGTCCAGGTCAAAGCGCGCAAGATCACGCCCCTCTTGCTTCTTAATCTCCTCTATGTGGAACTTCGGAAACAGCATTCCGCCTTCTGGATGGTTCGGGTGGGGAAGAGGAAAAAATCCGGCTGGGAATACATCCTTATCACGGACCTCCTCGGGGCTCATCGCTTGCAGCTTCTCCCACGTCATCCCTTGTGGAAGTCTTGCTCGTGCGCCTTCCTGGAGAGGTTTTCCGCGGGACATCGAGACGTCTTTGGCCGGGCGGTTCACCAGGTCATACCGCGCCTTGAGCAAGTCCATCTGCCGCTTCATAACATCAGGCTTTGCGGCTGTCATCCGGGTCATGGTCGTCGCGAAACTCTCCTTGATGTCCACGGGCGCGTAACTGGATGGCTTCTGGTTAGCTTCTTGGCTATAAGCGATGCTCAAAGCAAGAATCCCAAGACAGAGCGCTCCGCCTGTGATCCCTATGCGCATTGCCTTGTTGTCCCTCATCGCGGTCCTCCTTGGAGCTGTCTCGATTTGGCCTGTGCCTGGTGCGAGTTCCCCGAGAGCCCCTTGCTGGGCTCCGGATTTTCCTATGAAACGAGCGCCATCGACAAAAACACTAGTTGAGTCTAATGAGTTAAGTGGCTGGCCGCGGCCATAAAGAACAACATCGGGATCGAGAGCATAAAGTTGACACGGGAAGCCAGCAACGCGGTACGCCCCCAACCCGCCATTTCCGGGGGAGGGGGGGTGGCACTCGCAACGGAGACCGCAGCAATGATCTTCTTCTGATTTGGCCAGATGACAAACCAGACGTTGGCCCACATGATGATCCCCAGGAGGCCGCCGATGCCCACCGCAATCGCTCCCGAGCTGGCCATGTTTTGTCCATAGTGATGAAAATACAAGAGCAATCCCGCAAGCACCGTCACGCTGGCGCCATGGCGGAACCAGGCTAACGCTGTCGGCATAAGCTTTGGAATGACAATATTTTTGGTCGGGCCATCCAAGCTTTTCATGAATCCCGCATTGACCACGTTGAAGAAATACAAGAGCCCAATCCAGGTAATGCCCGCCAGGAAATGCAGCCAGCGTATCACCAGCCCGTACCAATCGGCATTTGCCCCGCCCCCCGTCCCCGCAGCATAGAGAACCACCAGAACGACCGTGAGAGCGACACCCACGCCGATTGTCTGATTTGGATTATCGAGAGGATTCATAGGCCGATCACCACCTTTCCATTCATGGGGTTTTATCCTTAGAGCACTTTGCGGCTTCAGATCATGGCGTCAACGGCCGTGCACATCTCCTTGACCACTGCGGCGGACTTCAACAATCCAGCTTGCTCGTCGGCATTCAGGGAGATGACCACGATCTCCTCCACTCCCTGCCGGCCAAGTTTCACCGGAACACCGACAAACACATCATTGAGTCCATATTCACCCTGACACATCGCCGCGCAGGGAAGAATCTTCTTGCTGTCCTGAAGAATCGCATCGACCATGCTGACGATTGACGCCGACGGCGCATAGTAGGCGCTGCCGGTCTTGAGAAGAGCGACGATCTCCGCCCCGCCGTCGCGTGTCCGTTTCACTAAGGACTCAATTCGCTCCTGAGGCAGCCACTGACTGAGCGGCACTCCCGCAATAGTGGTATAGCGGATCAAGGGAACCATTGAATCGCCATGTCCTCCAAGCACCATCGCGTGGACGTTGTCGGTCGAAACCTTCAATTCAGCGGCAATGAACGCCCGCAATCGCGCCGCATCCAACACTCCGGCCATGCCGACGACTCGTTGGCGGGGAAACTTGCTCACCTTATACGCGACGTAGGTCATGACGTCGAGCGGATTTGTGACCACGAGGAGAATCGCATCCGGAGAGACTGCAATGGCTTGCTCCACGACGCTCTTTACGATCTTCGCGTTGGTATCCAGTAATTGCTCGCGGGTCATGCCGGGCTTACGGGGAACCCCCGATGTGATGATGACCACGGACGATCCCGCCGTCGCCTTATAGTCTCCCGTCCCCTCGATCTTTCCCTGCGCGCCGACCAGAGGATACGCCTGCGAGAGGTCTAACCCTTTGCCCTGTGGAACGCCGTCCACGATATCGAGCAGGACGACATCGTAACACCCTGCCTCCACAAGCCGCTGCGCCGTCGTCGCTCCGACGTTTCCGGCGCCCACGACGGTGATTTTTTCACGTGCCACTATGCCTACCCCCGCTCTAACTCCATTTCCTATTCCTAATCGTCATCATGAGAGCTCCAGCCCGCGACCTTGAAATTAATGGTGCATACGAAGTTCTCGCCCAGATAGAAATTCAGCTTAATCTTTTTCTTTCCATAGGTGTTGGCCAAGAACTCGTCCGGAGAATCGATCAATGCTTGGAATGTACCAGGCTCGTAGCGCCCTAACTCAATGAAGCTCACGATCATCCCGGTCTTTATCTCCTGCAGCATTTTGACCCAGCACCGCGGATAGATCTCCCAAAATTTAAGCCTGATGTCATCGGGCGTCGGCTCGCGCTTATAGGCGAACTTGGCTTGCCGGCGAACGTAGGGATAGGCATGACCCGTGAAGAGCTTGTACACCCACGCCGGGATCTGCCTCTCTCCGGTGTCACGCTCCGCAGATTCGGTCATGTGGTTAACGTCCGATAAATTCTGGGGAGACGCTCAGGAAGAGTCTGCACACGATCGATGATCACATAGCTCACGTCCCCGTACATTCTTGCCAGGTACCCGGACTCCTCATGATCAACGGTTACGCAAAAGGGATGAATGCCCTTCGCCCTCGCTTCACGGAGCGCAGCCTTAGTATCCTCCAGCGCATACTCGTCGCCGTAGAGGTCGTCGAGCGGGCGCCCATCACTTAGCAGGACCAAAAGTTTCACGCGCGCGGATCGCTCCAGAATTCGATGTGTGGCATGCCTGATGGCAGCGCCGTCACGGTTCTGCACCAGCGGACGGACGGCATCAATGCGTCGCCAGATTGTCGGTCCGTAGCGCTCGTCAAAGTCCTTCAGCACCAGAAATTGAACCTCGTTGCGCGACTGTCCGGAGTAGCCATAGAGGGCGTACTGATCGCCGATCGCCTCAAGCCCTTCCGCAAGCAAGACCAGGCCATCCTTTTCCACATCGATGATGCGCATCCCGTCCGGCCCGATCTGCCGACCGGTGGAGCCGCTTAGGTCCACGAGAAATGCGACTGCCACATCGCGTTCCCGGCGATCCTTGCGGATGTACACGTCCTCGGTGGGGCTTGTCTGCGCGCGCTGCTCGACGAGGCTTTCGACCACCGCTTCGATATCCACCTCTTCGCCGTCCGACTGACGACGCAAACGCCGTAAAGCCGATGGTCGAATTCCCTCGAAATAGCGACGAATCAAAGCGATGGTGCCACCATGGGTCATCCTCGTTCGCTCGACAAAACCGCCGGGCCCTTCCGTCGCTGTCTCCTCGATGACTCGACACCAATTGGAACGATAGTCCACGATCCGGCCGTCCCACTCATCATAAAAAAAGATACGCCGATCCTCCACAGACTCGGCCAGGCTCGGGCCCTCGGGCATGGCTTCCGTTTCGGCAGAGGCGGGCTGTGCTGGCGCCACGGGAGGCTCCGAAGAGCCTGCCTCACGGGCCGGCCGTTCCGTCTCGGCAAAACGTGAGGAAGGCGGGTGCGGCACAGACTCAGACCACGGGAGAGACGAATTTGTCTTGGCGGGGTCGTGACCGGCGGGTCCAGCTTCAACCTCCATTGGTCCGCGATAGGTAAAGTTTTCCAACGGCCTATAGGTTCCTCCTTGCGACTCTCCTTCTCGAGGCTTGTCCGGTAGAGCAGACGGTTCCGCTCGCTCATCATCAGACGCGGGCTCACTGGGGGCCGTGAGTTCTTCTATAAGGACATAGGCTCGATGCACCGCGCGGACCACGGCTTCGGTTGAGACATCAGGGTGAACGACGCTCCGCAAGAGAGCCCAGGCGCGTGTGACGACATCCTCCAACGCAAACGGGATTCGGACCGCATCAGGACGATCGGCGGAAAGTTGAAGCAGCAGCTCAACAATCATCTCCTTCACAGACATCCCGTGGGTGAGCGTTCGTTTAGACAGCTCTTCTCCGAGCAGGTCCTCCATGTCCCGGCGTAGGCCGGGGTACTCGGTCTTTAGGCCCGCGTCTATCCGGGCATCTTCTGCCAGCTTCCAGATGTCTCGAATGAGAGAGGGCTGAGGATAGCAGTGGAAGAGATCGTCAAGGGAGCCCAGATGGGTCGGCGCCGGCCGGCCGTAACGAAGACAGGCTTGCGCCGCCAGATCCTGGACAGACCCGAGATCCAGATCGTATGTGCCGTACTCAAAATGGCCGGCCTCGTGCGCCGTCATAAGTTTGTACATGCGTAAGTTGTCATTGCGCCCCGGATACCGGCGCATGCGAGCGGGCAACACGATGATGCCTTCGCCCGAAGTGGTTGGCGACGACGAAGCCTCACTCTCATCCTGGCCGTGGTGACGAATCGTCAACGGCTTGCCACTCAACCCTTCGGCAAAAAGCTTCAGGACACGCACGACGTCCTTCAAGGCTACACCGCTGGCAGCCCGCTCCAGTGCTTCCAGAGCCTTTCGCGTCTCCGTCGCAAAGTAAGCCCGGGCCGCCTCGGGATTGAGGTCCAAGACCTCCATGCCGGCCTTAAACCAGTCTTCAAAGCGTCCCACTGCGAAAGAAGCTTCGGCATCATCTCCAATGAGCGTGAGCACCTCGTGCGCCCGGTGCACATACGCAACAGCGGCCTCAGGGTCCTTGTCTGCGACGAGCATTCCATACCTGAGCACGCGCTCCTGCCATTCAGGAGTGGGGAGCCGATGCAGCAGCCCAGGCGCCTCCCCTAGCAATGCAATGGCAATGCTCGGGCTCCGATCAGCCATCGCACCGACGAGAGCCACCAGCCGCCGCCGGGCGCCCAGTGTCGACAGCTCGGTCAGCAGGGTTGCGCTCGTCCGCATGTACGTCAGCGCTCCCAGATAATCGGGTTTGCCGAAAGTGTTGGTGAGCACAAGCTTCAGACTCACCGAGGCCCAGGCTTTCAAATCGTCAACTAAAAGGACGCGGAGCGCTTCCGGGCTGCGACGAAAATATTCGACGCCGATCACATAATCCCACCGAGCGAGATCAGCGCCGATTTGCGCCCAGGATGAGAGCGCGTCAACCCCCGTCATCGATGATGCATCCCCTGCGGTGCGAAACCCTTCCAACGCGAGCGCCGCATCCTGGTCGGCCAACTCCAGCGTCACCCTGAGCACCGCACCGGTCGCGTCCGGAGGAATCAGTTTAAGAATTGTCTCTGCTTCTGCACAGTACTTTAACGCGATCGCACCGGAGTGTTCGCTGAGGGAAACGGCAAGATCCATCCAGAGCAGAAGTTCCGCTTCGGGCAGCAACTCCATCACCATGGGGAGGGCTCTGACCGCCAGTGCCGCGGCCTTGTGCGAGCGATCACGCAGCTCCATCAGTAACACAAGCAATTGCGAGGCATTCCGATACGTCGACAGCCGTGCCCCTTGTGACCGGGCGTCATCTTCCTCAAGGAACTCCGCGAGGAGCATGGTGAATTTAGGAGAGAGATCGCCTGACATAGGGCGGGGATTATAGCACAGGGAAGGCGCGGAAATTGGATTCAGAGCGTGAAAGGGGACAGGCTACTTTGTTTCAGGCATTCTCCTGAACAGTCGCCGAAAACCTCAAACAAAGTAGCCTGTCCCCATTGATCCCCAAAACTCGGTTCTGACCTGTTCGCACGGGCAAATTTGACACCCTACCAGGGCGTCCCTACAATATAGCAGCTTCAACCAAGGACTTTCATGGCCGAGCCCAGCGAGAAAAGCCTCGAAAAGATGCGGAAATTCGTGGCGGGCTTCGCGAACAAAACCGGCACGAGCATGCATCCGAATCCCACCTGCACGGAGGTCGTGATCAAAGGCCTGGCTTCGCATGTCGATGAATTCGGCAAACCGCTGTGCCCGTGCAACTTTTATCCAGACAAAGACGCTGAAGTGAAGTTACGGCGCTGGATCTGTGCGTGCGATGAGATGCAAATGTACAAGTACTGTCACTGCCTATTATTTGTACGGGAGGATGGTCTTCCGATCACCGAATACTTACCGGACGGCCATGAAGGCAAAACGACCTACGGGGTAGTGCTCGACCCCACCCCGACCAAAGGCCGTGCGCTCCGCCATCTAGTGCACGGGAAAGGCGCCCGTCTTGACGGCGCGGGGGGGGAGGGTGTACAGGCAGAACGTGAGCAGAAGTAGCGCCTAGAATTCGTCCTGATAATCCTGATCCCAACCCTTCGGCAAAGCGTCCGAGAGATTCTCTTGTTCCTTAGCTTCCGGATCGCCCAGCAGCGCCTGGATCTGTTCTTTCGTCAGTGGTTTCACGACGGCGCCTAACGGTTTCCGCTTGCGCATCGCCTGACGTTTCCGCTCCTCCTCGGACAATGTATCTTCCGGTGGAGATGTCTGCGCATCGCCGCACTCACTGCCGTCCGGCGGGAGTGGAGCGTCTTCAGTGTTCATCTGTGACCTGTCCTTCCCATCAAAAAATGGCAGCCACGATGTCGCGCAGGCTTTGCTGCATATCAAGATCATCAGTGATGGGGCGAATGACCGCCGCGTCACAAGCCACCATCGGCGTAATTCCTTTGCGGATGAGTTCCCCGGCGTAAATCAAAAGCCGGGTGCTGACCCCCTCCTCCAGTCCATGGTTCTTCAGATGGCGGGCCTTTTCACCTACCTTGACGAGCGCCATTGCGACTTCCTTGTCCACGCCTGCTTCACGCTCAATGATTCGCGCCTCAAGGTCACGCGGTGGATAGGTAAAATCAATCGCCATGAATCGCTGCTTGGTGCTCTGCTTCAAGTCTTTCAGAACACTTTGGTAGCCGGGATTATAGGAAATCACCAAAAGAAAATCGTCGACGGCTTCGATCATTTGCCCCTTTTTCTCGATAGGCAGAAGGCGGCGATTATCGCTCAGCGGGTGAATCACCACGGTGGTATCCTTGCGCGCCTCGACGATCTCGTCAAGATACACGATCGCCCCATGTTTCACGCCAAGCGTGAGGGGGCCATCCACCCAGATGGTCTCGCCTCCTTTGAGCAGGTAGCGCCCGACGAGATCTGACGCCGTGAGGTCTTCGTGGCATGCGATGGTGATGAGCGGCCGCCCAAGGCGATACGCCATGTGCTGGACAAACCGGGTTTTTCCGCACCCCGTCGGGCCCTTCAGCATGATCGGCATCAGGCTCAGAGCCGCGGCTTTAAAAAGGCCGATCTCTCCATTGGTTTCGGCATAGAACGGCTCGTCTTTGAGACGATACTGCTCAATGCCTTGCTCTTGGCCCTTGGTCATCTTTCCGCCACCGTATTGATGATGATCATTATAGAGAGAGGATCTGAACTAACACAAGTCACGGCCTGACCGCCATGTTCTCAGCTACCGAGAATGGTGAGGCCTTTGACAACCTGAAAATGTCTCTTGTTCCGCGTAATCAAAGGCATATTCCTTATCAGAGCGCTGGCGGCGATGAGCGCATCTTCTTTCGCAAGCGAAGGGTACCGACCACGTAGTTCCGTATACCGGACCGTAATAGTCTCTGTTAACTTAATGATCCGGCATCGTCCCAGTTCTGCGAGGATGGCTTGTCGTTCTGCCTCTCGGAGACCCGGTTTTGATAGCAGTTCCTTTTTCGTGACGACAGAATAATAAACTGTGAAGCGCGAGGAGTCGAAGATGGCGCTGAATCTGCCGCTATTGAAATAATCGATGAAAATATCCGTGTCTACAAGGACCGAGATCGTTGCCATGCCCGAATTTCGGCCAGGAAGTTGGCATCCGTTTGCTCACGCGATGCTTGACGCATCGTCGCCACATACACCGCACTGTCTTTTACATCGGTAAGGCCGTACGGATTGAACCGTTCACGAACGATCTCCTCCAGAAGATTGACGGGGTAAACACCTTTTCGGTGAGCCGCCTTAACGACGATCGACTTCAACCTCGAATCAAACGATAAGGTCCATTTTTCCTTCTTGAGCGTTGTTTTGCCCATTGCCACCGTTCCTTATTTTAGTACGTATTTTAGACGTGTCACGAAGGTGCGTCAAGGGCCTCCCCGCCCGGAGTAACTATGTAGGATTTCACGAGCACCTCGGGATGGTAGCTCTCCTTGGCCCGGCGGAGGCCCTCAAGACCGGAATCGTCCATGGTATTGATGAACTGGAAACGGGAGAGGCTTCGGCAGAACTCCCGGAAGATATACTGCGACAGGCCCTGCACTTGCCGGTCCGCGATCTCGACGAGAATACAGAACACCGAATCATTCAGGGGGTAGCCCAGCGTGTAGGCCGCAATCTGTCCCTCGACCTCTGCAATGCATCCGACCAGGCCCAGTGCGTCGGCATCACAAAGCGCAACCCGGTGGGCGGAGGAGCTGTCCGCTGCCAGGTCGCGCGCCAATCCGGTATGGACGCGTCTCTCAAGATTCTGTTGCCACGATTGGAACAGACGCACGCAGCTGGACATGTCCGCGGCGCGGTATGGACGGACCACAGGCGCCGCTTGCTTGCCGCACTGATTGTACGCCGCGCGCTGGCTCTTGTAGCGGTTTCCTTTGAGACCGGCGAGATCGTCCCGCAGATAGACATAGTCTCCGGCCTTTGGCTGCACTCGATATCCCAGGCTTTCGCACCGCTCAGCGAGATAAGAGGGGACGTTCTCAATTCGGGAGACACCCGACCCACAGTTGCGCTCGCGCAACACATCAAAGACCTGGTCCATCACCTGACTCGGCTCAGGGCCCACGGGGGGCAATGCGAGGAATGTGCCGTCCGGGTTCGTCGCGAAAAGACAGGTGTGACCTCCCAGTCGGGCCCATTCATACGTAAACAATTCGCGCCAAATAAAATGATATGCAAACGAATAGGATGCCAGCGGGTGATCCTCGTTCTGGTTGGCGAGGAGAAGTTGCTCGAACCACCCACGATCGGCCAGGGTCAAAGGATGATAATGGGGTCAGAGTCGATTTTTCAGAGCCCTTGGGCCTGGGCACGTCTCCGAGAAAAATCGACTCTGACCCCGATTGCGAGCCGCGGAGGCCTTGGGTGATCCTCTCCAATGGTCGTAGTATCAGGACATCCTCCTGGAAAGCGCCGACTAGTTGAGGATTGTCCACAAAGGTGCGGACCAGCTCCTCACTCTCCAGCATAGTCAAGATTCGCGACAGGTATGCGTGCGATTCCGGCGCGTCCAACTTATCGACGATGAACGGGCACTTTGTGTCCCACCCGGCCACCACTCCCGCATGCCCTCTGTCCCACATGACTGCTACCGGGTAGAGCCTGCAGTCCAGCGGTCGGCTCTCGTAGATGCCACATTGGCCGGTAGCAGAGTGAAAGGCCGGACAACGGTAACCATCTCCATTCTCGACATCGGGCACGAGACTGATCTTCGAGCCGGCATGATCCGGAAAGGCGTCCGCCGATACACCTGCCGAGATGGCAGCCTGTATTTCATCTCGCGTGAAATACGGACGAAGAGCGCTGTCCATCTCTGGGAAACGACAGCAGACATCGCAGGTCGCGCAGACAGTCCCGGGGACAATTTGCTCGACTATAGGAAGCTCTTTGCGGAACGGTAAACTCACTCTAAAGTATTCTACCGTAGCGCTCCCATTGATTCTAGTCGGTCTTGTTCCTGATCGAGCCCCATGTTAGACTTTTACTGAGCAGGCCTTCCTAAGTCACGGAGATTTGGATTGATCATAATTGCGACACCCTGGCGGCGCATCCTTAAAGAATAAGGGCATTGCACGGCGCAGCCCATCCGTGGTTTTCAGCACTCATCGTGCCGTGGCGGTCTAGGGCATCTCACACCAGGGATGAACCCTCCAACGACAGTTGCCGGTCCCATACCCCCCGTCCTATATCCGGAGACCGCCCGCGAGCACAGTCGGGCAATCAGAGCACGCCTTTCAGCGGGAGGCCTTGATAGCGGTGCGACGTGGCGCATTTCACCGATTCCGTTTCTGCTCTCCCTCGACACCTTCGCAGCGATTGAAGGCCTGGGGGCCCATCTTCTCGACTTTACTCGAGCCCTGAACCGCTTGTACTACGACAGTGTCCGCGGCACCCAACCGGCATGGGTCGCGGAGTATCTGGACCAGGGCAAACCGGAAGAGCTTGTTGCCTTCGCGCGCATGAATCGCTTTCGTGACGACCTCCCCGGTGTGATTCGGCCGGACCTGCTCCTGACCGAAACGGGTCTGATGATTAGTGAACTGGACTCCGTCCCTGGCGGAATTGGAATCACGGGATGCATGAGCCAGACCTACAGCGACCTGGGCTGGCCGATCCTCGGCGGCCGCAACGGGATGGTCGAAGGTTTTGCAGCAATGATCCGGAATTTTTCGGGCGGCCGGGAAGTCGTTTTGGCAATCGTGGTCTCCGAAGAGGCAAAGGATTACCGCCCTGAGATGGCCTGGCTCGCAGGCCAACTGCATGAAGCCGGCCTTCCCGCCTATGTACTCGACCCGAAGGACGTAACGTTTACCGAAGAGAGTTTGCAGCTACCTGCAGGCCAGGCAGCGTCGGTGCTGTACCGGTTCTTTGAGTTGTTCGACCTCAAGAACATCCCCAAGGTGGACCTCTTCTTCTATGCCGCGAAAAAAGGACGGGTCAAAATCACGCCACCGGCAAAACCCTGGCTCGAAGAAAAAATGGCTTTTGCCTTGCTGCATCACCCTGTCCTGGAAGCGTATTGGAGACAAACACTCGATGCCGAGACGTTTTCCACCCTGCTTAGTCTGATGCCGAAAACCTGGATTCTCGATCCTCGTCCGGTGCCGCCCCATGCGGTCATTCCCGGGCTGGCGCCGGGCGGCAGGCCGATGTCCAATTTTAGAGAGTTGGCCGGGCTCGGTCAGAAAGAGCGCCGGTTCGTCATCAAGCCCTCGGGCTTCTCGGAGCTGGCCTGGGGATCGCGAGGCGTCTCGGTAGGCCACGACATGGGCCAGCCGCAATGGGGCGAAACCCTGGAGAGCGCGCTTTCGGCATTTCCCACTTCTCCATACATTCTTCAGGAATTTCGAAAAGCCAGGCGGGTGCCGGCCCGAGTACCACGATCCCGTCAGCGACGAGATCATCGAGATGCCCGGCCGCGTGCGGCTCTCGCCCTACTACTTCGTCGCGGGCGATGAGGCGCGGCTAGGAGGGATTCTCGCAACGGTTGTCCCTCTCGATAAAAAACTCATTCACGGCATGACGGATGCGATCATGGCCCCATGCGCGCTCGAGAATGATACACTCCCGGCCGGAAGTGAAGCAGCCTTCGTGACGCTGTATCATGTCAACTGGTGCCCGGAGTGCCAGGTAGTTCGTGCCAAGCTCGACAAGCTGGCCATCAAGTATGAGAGTGTGACCGTACCCGACCGGCACTCGCAGCGCACGCAGGTATTCGAGGTCTCCGGTCAATATTATGTGCCTGTCCTAAAGGACGGTGACACGGTCCTGACCGAGACGGACGACATCATCTCGTATCTGGAATCCAAGTACGGAAGAAAAACAGCACAATCTTAGCGCACCCTTTATAGGATGGGAGGAAGACACGACATGGAGAGCTGGCAGGGGACGCTCGCAGCGAGCGTGACAAAACCCGAGGACTTGGCCACACAGTTGGACATTGATCCGGAGGCGATTAGGGACGTCGTCAGCGAGTATCCGATGCGCATCACGCCCATGTGGATGAAACTCATCAAGGAGAAGGGCGACGCGTTTTGGCGGCAGGTGGTCCCGGAGCCCGAAGAGATGACCGATGAGAGCATGGATGATCCCTTGCACGAGGACCTCGATAGCCCCGTGCCTCACCTTGTCCATCGTTATCCCGACAGGGTCTTGTTCATGGTCACCAATCAATGTCCCATCTATTGCCGGTTCTGTACCCGAAAGCGCCTGGTGGGCAAGCCCGGATTTCTGAAGAAGGGGGAATTGGACCGCGTCGTGGAATATTTGAAGGCCCATACCGAGGTCCGGGACATCATCCTGTCGGGCGGCGATCCGCTGCTGCTGCCGGATCCTCTCTTAGAGCGGATCCTCAAGGCGCTCCGCACAATCCCGCATTTGGAGTTGATCCGTATCGGAAGCCGCGTCCCGGGAAGTCTTCCGGAGCGGGTGACTCCTGAGCTGTGCGCCATGCTCAAGAAGTATCATCCGATCTACATGAACCTGCATTTCAACCATCCGGATGAGCTGACGCCCGAGGTCAAAGCAGCCTGCGGGCGATTGGCAGACGCCGGGATCCCGCTGGGGGCGCAAACGGTCCTCTTAAAAGGCGTCAATGATGACCCTGCTATCATGATGCGCCTTGTCCACCAGCTTCTGCTTGCACGCGTCAAGCCATATTATCTCTATCAGGCCGATCTGACCCGCGGCACCAATCATTTCCGCACGTCGGTGGAAACCGGCCTGGAGATCATCAAGGCCTTGCAAGGCCACACGAGTGGGATGGCCGTGCCGCACTTCGTCATCGACGCTCCGGAGGGCGGCGGGAAAATTCCCCTCCTGCCCACCGACTATCTCGTGCATTTGACTCAGGAAAAGGCGACCCTGCGGAATTACGAAGGCAAGGTCTACAGCTACCCGCAACCGGAACCTGCGCAATCCGCCGTCGCGCACACAACCGGCAGCGGAAGCAGGAGCCGCGAACTTCCGATGGTCAGCTCCGTGTCGACCGGGTGTGATATGGCTGATGTCATGATGGAATAGGATCTCCAGGTCAGAGTCGATTTACTTGACCCCCTCTGTACACGATGAAGCCCAAAACCAATAAATCGACTCTGACCCCATCTGTTACATCCCGGCAGAGACCCGCCAGCGGTGTCCTCACCTCCCAGCAGCTTCGCGCCCTGGTTCAAAAACGCGTCATTTCCGCAAAGCCCGCCATCGAGGAGCGCCAATACCAGCCGGCGAGCCTTGACCTCCGCCTTGGGGAGACCGCCTACCGGATGCTCAGCAGTTTTCTCCCCGAGCAATGGGCCATCGCTCAGCGCATTACCCTCCATGATCTCTTGCCGGAGCTCCTCATGTACGAGATCGATCTGCACAAGGGCGCGGTGCTGGAGCAAGGCCACGTCTACCTGATTCCCCTGATGGAATCGCTCGCACTTCCCGCAGAGATGAGGGGCAGGACCAATCCCAAAAGCACCACCGGCCGGCTGGACGTCTTTACGCGCACCATCACCGATTTCCAAGCGCGTTTTGATGACATTCGTCCAGGGTATCGGGGACGGCTTTTTCTGGAAGTTGTCCCCCGGTCGTTTTCCGTCCGCGTGCATGCCGGCATGTGCCTCAATCAGCTCCGGCTCTTTGCCGGGCGCCCGCTCGTGGCCGATGCCGAGCTGCGTGCCAGGCACGGAGCGGACCCGTTGCTGTACCGGGACGGCAAGCCCCTACCCGTCTCCCAACTTTCGCTCAAAGAGGGTCTCTTCCTCCGGGTGGATCTAAACGGTACTGAAAGCGGCATTGTGGGATTCCGCGCGAAAACGATCAGCCAAATCCTGGATATGTCGCGGCTTGCTCATTATGATCCGACCGATTTTTGGGAACCGATCCGGCGCCCGCGAAACTCCACGCTGTTGCTGGAACCCGAACAATTCTATATTCTTGGGTCAAAGGAGCGAATCCGCATTCCGCCGGACTACGCGGCCGAAATGGTGGCCTACGAAGCTGCATGCGGAGAGCTTCGAACGCACTACGCGGGGTTCTTCGATCCGGGATTCGGCTATGGGGCGGGCGATGTGTTGGGGACGCCCATTGTCCTGGAAGTTCGGGCGCATGACGTGCCGTTTCTGATCCACGACGGCCAGACGTTCTTTAAGGTATTCTTTGAGCGTATGCAGCAGCGACCGGAAAAGGTGTACGGCGAAAAACTTGGATCGTCCTACCAGTTCCAAGGTCTGACGCTCAGCAAGCAATTCAAACCCTATCATGGATAGCATGGACCAAACCCCGAAACCCGAACGCCCCCGCGACGAGCGGGAAGAAGAGGCTGATAGCGAACGCCACAGCACCGCGGTTCAAAAGTTCGTCGGGTTCGTGATGATGGTGCTCGCATGGCTGCAGCTGTTGCTGGCGGTGAGCAGCGGCTCCGATGCGAACTCGGTGCCGTTCCTGCTCTTTTTTGCGGGCATCGTGATCTTCGTCAATGGCACAGTAACGGCCTGGTACAAGTATGCCATCATGGGCGCGGCCACGATCGTGGGACTGGCATTTCATTACCACATCAGTTCTATCGGAGCAGCCACCCGTTGGGAAAAAGCCGTGGTCGTCTACGGCACGATTCTTATCGTGGGTTACTTTATGTTTGTCGGAACTAAACCCGCCCGGCGCATGAAGACTCCCGATCCGCCTCCATGACCATCTCGGTCATCATTCCGACTCTGAACGAAGCATCGACTATCGAACATACATTGCGCGGTCTGCAGCATCCCGCCTTTACTGAGATCCTGATCGTGGACGGGGGCAGCCAGGATGAGACCCTGTCACGTGCCGCGAGGGTCTCTCCAAAGGCTCGCCTCCTCTCGGCGCCCAAAGGCCGCGCCCGGCAGATGAACACCGGCGCAGCAGCTTCCTCCGGGGACATCTTACTGTTCCTGCACGCCGACACCCTGCTGCCCCAGACAGCCGGCGACGATATCGTGGCGGCCTTACAAGATCCCCACATTATCGGCGGGCGATTCGACGTCAGGCTTGACAGGGACACGGCCTGGCTGTGGATCGTATCCCGGCTCATGAACTTTCGCTCCCGGGTCACCAGCATCGCCACGGGCGATCAGGCTCTGTTTGTTCGAAGAGCCGTGTTTGAGGCCGTGGGCGGGTTTCCTGATATTCCGATCATGGAAGACATCGCTTTCAGCAGGGCGCTGAAACACAAGGGACGAATCGCGGCCATCGACAGTTGTGTGGTCACGTCCGCTCGCCGCTGGACGCGTCACGGAACCATCCGGACGATCGTACTCATGTGGGTGCTCCGCCTGTTATATTTTGCCGGCGTCCCGCCCGGGCGACTAAAACAGTGGTATCCCGAAGCGCGGTAGCAAACACAGCCCTTATCATCTTTACGAAGGCGCCGGTTCCGGGAACCGTGAAAACGAGGCTCTGCCCTCCGCTGACCCCCGATGAAGCGGCATCTCTCCACGGAAGCCTGGTGCTGGATGCGATTGAGCAAGCGCAAGGCCTCACAGGGGTGACGCTTTACGTGGCGTGTGCGCCTGACATGGCCCATCCGTTTTTCAAGGTCCTGGAAGGGCGCTACAGCGCCCGGCTTCTGCCCCAAGAGGGCGATGACTTGGGAGCGCGCATGTCTGGCGTAATGCAGAAGGCCTTCGCGCTCGGACATCAAAAAGTGATTCTGACCGGGACCGACCTTCCCAATCTCCATCGCGGACATTTTTCCCAGACGGCGACTGAACTCGGCAGTCATGATCTCGTGATGGGGCCGACGTTGGATGGCGGCTATTATCTCATCGCTCTTTCCCGGCCTGCGCCGGAGCTTTTCTGTGGCATCGCATGGAGCACGGCCACCGTGCTGGAGGAGACCCAAAAGAAAGCGGCGACGCTGGGATTGTCCGTGGCCCTGCTGCCATCGCTCCGCGACCTTGATGAGATCGAAGACCTGAACGCCTTCATCAAGGTGGCCGGAAAGGACAAGAGCCTGTCCAAACGCACAGCAGGAGCGCTGCGACTGATCGGAGAGCGCTTGAAGGAGAGGCAACATGATCTTTAAGCAGTTTTATCTCGAGAGTCTGGGGCACGCCTCCTATCTCATTGGCTCGGAGGAGACGGGGGAGGCCTTTGTTCTCGATCCACGCAGGGATGTGGAGTTGTATTTTGAGGAAGCCCGGGCTCATGGACTTCGGATTTGCTACGCCGCTGACTCCCATCAGCACAACGATTACCTATCAGGATGCCTCGAGCTTGCGGCCCGCGCGGAGGTCGCGCTGCTTTCAGGGGCCCACTCCCATGTGAAGTATCAGGCGCGGCGCCTGGCGGATGGTGAACGCCTGGAAATGGGCGAGGTCACGTTCGAGGTGCTGCACACTCCCGGGCATACCCCTGAGCACATCAGTATTCTCGTCAGGGATGGTTCGCGTGGGGAAGCGCCGGCGCTGTTCCTTTCGGGAGGCGCCTTGCTTGTCGGCGATGTCGGTCGTCCGGATCTGCTGGGAGGGCGCGAGCAGACCGAGCAACATGCGTCTCAATTGTGTCACACCCTCAAGGAAAAAGTGCTGACGCTCGATGATTTTGTAGAGGTCTACCCTACTCATGTGGCGGGATCGTTGTGCGGAGGGCACATCAGTAGCAGACTTTCGACGACGATTGGATACGAGCGACGCATGAACAAGATGCTGGCGGGCATGACGTCGAAGTCCGAGTTCGTCAAAAAATGCGTAGACCTGGATTCCCTTCCCGCGGTCCCCCCATACTGGAAGCGAATGCGCACGCTGAACACAGAGGGCCCACCCTTACTCGGTGTCCTCCCCGAACCGCCGGCGCTTCAGCCGGAGACCGTGCAGGAAAAAATACAACAGGGTGCAATCGTTCTTGATTGCCGGTCGCCGGAAGCGTTTGGAGGGGGACACATCCCCGGCGCGTTGAACGCCGGACTTGGCCCCTCCTTTCCGGTATGGGCGGGAACCGTGCTCCCGGCGGGTACACCTTATGTAGTGGTATTGGAGGACCACGAGGATCTCTCCAAGGTGTGCTGGCATCTTCTCCGCATCGGCTTCGAAATGCCGCATGGGTGGCTGGCGGGCGGAATGCTGGCCTGGCGGACGGCCGCGCTCCCGATTCGCACCATGCCCGAATGGACCGTGTGGGACCTGGAGAAGAAAACGAAGGAGCGTAACGTTCTCATCCTGGATGTTCGACAGCCGAATGAGTGGCGCGCAGGACATATCGAGGGGGCCATGTATCTGCCCGGCGCGGAACTGCCAAAGCGGGTACACGAGGTGCCGAAGGATCGCCCCGTGGCGGTGATTTGCGGCAGCGGCTATCGCTCGTCGGTTTCTGCAAGTCTTCTTCTGCATGAAGGTCATCCCGATGTGACGAACGTCCTTGGCGGTATGGCGGCCTGGAAAAAGGCCGGGCTGCCGGTCACAAAAGAGTGAGGCGCTCTCTTCGCCGTGCGGCAGTACGACGTCATTATCATCGGCGCGGGTGGCGCCGGCATGATGTGCGCGATCCATGCCGGCCGCCGGGGCCGGCGGGTGGCTCTGCTCGAGCACGCGCCGCGGATCGGCAAGAAAATCCTAATCTCCGGCGGGGGGCGCTGCAACTTCACCAATCTACACGTCGATGCCGGCGCCTACGTGTCGTCCAATCCTCATTTCTGCAAGTCGGCCCTCGCGCGCTTCACGCCGTCCGACTTCATCGGGATGGTCCGCGCGCACGGCATCGCCTATCACGAAAAGAAGCTCGGACAGCTCTTCTGCGACGGCTCGGCGCAGCAGATCGTCGACATGCTGCTGGCGGAATGCGGAAAGGCAGGCGCGGAGTTTCACGTCGGCACCCGCGTCAACGCCGTGCGCAGGACTGATGGGTTCGTGGTTGAAACAAGTCTCGATGCCTTCGCGTGCCGCTCGCTCGTGGTCGCCACCGGTGGCCTGTCATACCCCAAGACCGGGGCCAGCGATCTGGGCTACCGCCTCGCGCGCCAATTCGGGCTCGGCATTGTGGAGCCTACTCCGGCGCTGGTCGCGATCACACTCGACGGCGCCGATCGTGAGGCCATTGAGGGGCTGGCCGGGGTCTGCCACCGACGCGCTCGTCAGCTGCAACGGCGTCTCGTTCCGCGAGAATGTCCTCGTCACACACACCGGACTAAGCGGCCCGGCAATCCTGCAATCCTCGCTCGACTGGCATCCGGGGGAAGCATTCACCATCGACCTTCTGCCGGACCATGACCTTGGCGCCTCGCTCGCGGCCGCGCGCAAGGCAGGCGTGCGCGCGGAGACAAAGACCTTGCTTGGTGAGCGTCTGCCGCGGCGCTGGGCAGAGCGGCTCTGCGAGCGGGCGGGGATCGCGGGTCCGGTGGCACGGTTGCCGGAGCGCCAGCTACAAGACCTCACACGCGCCGTGCACCGCTGGACGATCACGCCCGGGGGCACCGAGGGCTTTCGCAAGGCGGAGGTCACGCGTGGTGGCGTCGATACCGACGAGCTGTCTTCTCAGACCATGGAGGCGAAGAAGGTGCCCGGATTGTTCTTCATTGGGGAAGTCGTCGACGTGACCGGACGGCTGGGTGGCTACAATTTCCAGTGGGCCTGGGCGTCGGGCGCCGCCGCCGGCAACGCCGTCTAGGAAAAGGGGACAGGCTGAGCCTGTCCCTTTTGGGCAGTTGTTATTTTTTAATTACACCGCATGCAATCCGCGCTCGGCGTTGCCGGCTGGATCACCGGAGTAATCATCCGCCTTTTCATGCGGGACCAGCGCGGCGCGGTCTTCATCACACGCTAACTCGAGCGAACTCGCGTGCTAGCATTCGGAGGAGGGGGAGGAAAGGCGCTGAGCCTTAACTCTCAGAAAAAGTATCGAAGCTTTCATCAGGAATGGGAAGCCCTTCCAAAGCCATAATTTTCAGCGCGTTCGTAGTCGGACACGGACCGGGTCGTAAGCGGTAATCAAATTGTAACCGTCCAGATTCGACGGATTCACGGAAGTGCACATTGACAATACCTGGCACTTCCTTTTCGAGCCTGGTCATCTCCAGATCATGCGTACTAATAAAGCCGAATGCATTGCCCCTCACCAAGTGTTTCGCAAAGGCCTGCGCGCCGATCAGGCGTTCCCGGTTATTGGTGCCCTTAAAGATCTCATCAATCAAGAACAATACCGGAGGAGCGGTCCGGTCTTGCACAGCGTCGATGATGCGCTTAAGCCGCTTAACCTCGGCATAAAAATATGAGATCCCCTCTTCCAGCGAGTCATTGACTCGAATACAGCACATCAATCGAACCCAGCTCCATCTGAAAGAGGTCGCGCAGACAGGTCCCCCCGCCTGCGCAAGGCAGATGTTCATGCCAATGGTTCTTAGAAATGAACTCTTTCCTGACATATTTGATCCCGTCACGATCACGAGGTGACCGAGGCCGCGAATGGCCACGTCATTTGAAACGCGAAAGGCTTGCTTGATTAGAGGATGACCCAGATCCTGCGCGATGAGTCCATTGCCTCCATCTGCATCCATGTGCTCCTGTAAGACAGGCCACTGAAACAAGGGATGAAGAGAGGCAAAAGTAGCCAGGGCCGAGGCCGCATCCAGTGTCGCAAAGCGATCCAGCCAGTTAGGCAGATACGGTTTGACCATGCCGCGCCAGTGTTCGAGCCGGTGGGTAAACCACAAGTCCCAGGGACACAGGGCGTTTACGATAATGTGAGCTAAACCGAATCCCCGTATGCTGAGCGCGGCACAAATCCGCTCAACTTGTTTTGTGGCTTCTGACGGTCGAAGCGCTTGTTGGTTGAATGGGGCGCAGAGCTCAGCAAGAATTGGGGTCGTCGGATATCTGCGTTTTTCCACATAACGGAACACAGCCGTGAGGGTCTTAAACCCACCGTGCAAGGAGAGCGCCCGGCTGAAGACCTCGCTTATATTGTTCAGGACAGAAAGATAGACAATGACATAGAGGAGAAACGACCATAGCCAATATCTGGAAACGGCATGACGAATGTCAGAGTAAGCAACACTGCGGTCATAACCGATAGGATTCCCAAGACCCACAGTGCCGGCAAGAGTCCTTTGAATCCAACCGGCTGCTCAAGGAGCTGCCCAATGCGTTCTCCGCTGATTTCGGCTTTACCCACGAGGGCGGCTTCAAGGGTGATACGGTCGCGAAACAGCGAGAGCGCAGCGAGTTCTCGAATCAGTCCTTGGCGTGTCAACCATGGTGCAAGGCCTAAAGACTCGTCGTTCTGATCAAGAAGCCAGGCCCCGAGTCGCCTTTGACCCATGTTCGACGCCGTAGTATCTATAAGCCGAAGCAGGCCATATCGGCCGGTAATGTCAATGTCCCCTGCATAAAAGTGCCGGTCTCCTCCGAACGCCGGCTCACCAGAGAACGGAGGAAGCGCGTCCCAATCCAGTTGATGGCGAGCCAGATTCGTGGTTTTAATTGTTCGCCACACACGGAGACGCTGGATGCGATGTTCAAGGCGCGAGTGAATCCAGACAACCGCGAGAAAAGCGAGAAGAACAGGAGGGAGTAACCAGGCGCCCAAAGATCCCCAGGGTGATTGGTACACAGCCACACATCCCACCACAGCCGTAAACAGCCCCAAGCGGACATAGCTCAGTCGTCGACTGATTCGGGCGCCGCCATCGATACGACGCTCTAGCCTTTTCAGTAATCGGAGAAATGAGTTGCGGCGATCACAATAAATAGGGTCAGAGTCCATTTATGCGTCTAGTCAAGTCCCGGTGTCTCATTATTCGCCATGGCCAGACTGCCCTCGCTACTGCCTGCCCGACTATCCGCAGCACGTCATTCAGCGCGGGAATAACCGCGGCCCCATATTCGTGACCGCCGAAGACTATTTATGTTACAGAGATTGCCTCGCGGACGCCACGTCCCGTTACCCGGCCGACGTTCATGCCTATGTATTTATGACCAACCATGTGCATCTGCTGATGACGCCACGACGTCCTGATAGTCTCGCCCGAGTCTTACAATCGGTGGGCCGACGCTATGTGCGGTATTTCAATGATACGTACCAGCGGACGGGCACTCTCTGGGAAGGACGCTATAGAGCCACCGTCATTGACAGCGAGTTGTACTTCTTGTGCTGTTGTCGCTACATCGAACTCAATCCAGTACGAGCCGGCATGGCTGCCCACCCACGCGATTATCCGTGGTCAAGCTATCATTTACATGCGCAGGGCATTGCCGATCGGTTGATCGTCGAACATCCCTGTTATTTAGCCCTCGGGTCTACGATTGAAGAACGACAGCGGGCCTATCGTGGATTGTTTAAGACTGCCAAGGACGATCTGCAGATTGACGCCATTCGTCATGCGACTAACAAAGCCTGGGTGTTGGGTCATCCTCACTTTCAAGACCAAATCGTTGCTCTCCTACAACGTCGTGTACGCCCGATGCCGCCTGGCAGGCCCAAACAGGCCCGAGAAACTGGACTCTGACCCTACTTATTTGTCTGCGTCTTTCACTTCGTCACTCGTTGGATAAGCCGCAACATTAAGATTGACTCCCAGTGTCACAAGTAGCGTGAGGAAGCCTTGTGGAAACTCCAACGTCGGAGCGAAAGATTGCTCTTCTCCAACAGTAACGCCAATATCTAGGTCGACGCAGACGCCCAATAAGCGAAGTTTCTCTAAAGCTGCTGCGTTGGAATCAAGGAAGGTGCGAATGACTGGGAGGCCAACAACCCAAGAGGCGGCATCCGGAAATCCAATGTCAAAGCCAGAGTCTTCGTGCTTACGTCCCGAGTGTCGATCGTCACCCTTGCGCCAAATGGAACGTCACGTCGAGTCGGTGCTCGGCGAGAAACTCTTCCACAGAAAAGTCCGGCCCATAAGCCCGAAGATTAATGAAGTTCATCGCAGGTCGCGCATAAGCCTAACCAAACCATAACGGTTAGAGGAACGATCCTCAAGAGTATAGGGACTAGGAATCTTACCAATTAAAATAGAATCTAAAAATGGGGTCAGACTCGACTTATCGTTTGTGCGACAAGGGATGTCCAATCTTTCAGGATGGCGCGACTCCCCCGCTACTTTCTGCCTGACCAACCCCAGCATGTGATTCACCGTGGGAATAACCGGTCTCCGATCTTTGTCGCTGAGAGGGATTATTCCTTTTACCTGCATTGTCTCCTGACCGCAACGCACCGCCATGGGGCCGCTATCCACGCCTATGTGTTGATGACCAACCATGTGCACCTGCTCGTGACGCCTCAGCATGCCGACAGCCTCCCCAAGATCGTGCAATCAGTAGGGCGGCGCTACGTGCAACACTTCAATACCGCGTACCAGCGCACCGGTACCTTGTGGGAAGGCCGCTACCGGGCGACAGTGATTGATAGCGAACAGTATTTTCTGCAGTGTGCCCGGTACATTGAACTCAATCCGGTGCGCGCCCACATGGTGGATACGCCGGGCGAGTACCCCTGGTCGAGTTATCGCCATCATGCGCATGGGACGAACGATCCTCTCATCACCGATCACGCCTTGTACCTGGCCGTCGCGACGACCGCCGAGGAGCGGCAGATCGCTTACCGGGCTCTGTTCGCAGGTCATGTGGACGACTCCGCCTATGCTGCGATCCGCGATGCCACGAACAAGGCCTGGGTCTTGGGCAGCGATCGATTTCAAGCGGCCGTGGCGGCGCTCGCCCAACGCCGCGTCTGTCCGCTGCCGAAAGGACGCCCCCCGAAACACGCCATTAGTCGAGTCTGACCCCATTTTTTTTCCCAAGGTACCCTCTACCTGGAACGAGCGGGTCGAGTGAACCGCTCTATGCGCATGAACTCACCGCCATTCGTACATGCGTAAACCGACAAGCGCCATTCGGCGCACCTGCGTGGCAATTGCTTGTGGCACAGGCATGTGGCCTCCAATCGACACTGCGACCCCGCGGCCGCCCCCGCGAACCCGAAACAAAGTAGCCTGTCCCCTTTTGTCAGACTCAGCGGGACGAATAGAACTTATTTATGCTTGCGACCACGTAGGATTGCTGCTCTTCGGTAAGTTCCGCGTAAATGGGAAGCGCCAAGGTCTCTTGCGCGGCCTTTTCGGAGTGCGGGAAGGCCCCGAGCTTGTACCCCAAATCCTGGTAGCACGGCTGTAAATGCAGCGGCGTGGGATAGTAGATCTCGGTGCCGATGCCTTGCTCTTTTAGAAATGTGCGGAGTTGGTCGCGCTGTGGCGCCCGGATCACGTACTGGTTGTACACATGGCGGTTCTGTTCAGACACAGCGGGCAGCGCGATGCGATCCAGCAGCTTCGCGTCCGCAAAAAGGCTCTCGTAGCGGGCAGCGTTTCGTTGCCGGCCTTGGGTCCATCCATCCAGGTACCTCAATTTGACCTTCAGAACCGAGGCCTGCAGGGCATCCAAACGGCTGTTCAGGCCCACCATCTCATGTAGATATTTTTCACGGCTCCCGTGCACCCGCAGAAGCCGTACGCGTTCCGCAATCGATGGATCGTTCGTCGTGACCATCCCGCCATCGCCGAAGCCGCCGAGGTTCTTGGAGGGAAAGAAACTGAAACATCCTGCTTGCCCTATGGCGCCCGCCTTGCCTCCGCGACGTTCTGCCCCAATGGCCTGCGCGGCATCTTCGAGCACCGGCAGCCGATGGGCAGTGGCCACTTCCAGAATCTTCTCCATGTCGGCGCACTGCCCGAACAGATGCACAGGCAGTATGGCCTTGGTTTTGGGGGTGATCGCCTCGTTAATCAACCGCGGATCGATATTGTAGCTCCACGGCTGGATGTCCACGAACACAGGCCTGGCGCCGAGCCTCGAAATCGAGCCGGCGGTCGCAAAGAAGGTATACGGCGCCGTGATGACTTCGTCGCCGGGTCCTACTCCGCAAGCCATGAGGGCAAGCAAAATCGCGTCGGTGCCAGAAGCGACGCCCACCGCGTGCGCGGAGCCGACGTAGTCCTGGATCGCTTTCTCCAGTTCGGCCACGCGAGACCCCAGGATAAACGCCTGCTCATCGCAGACCGCCTCAAGCGCCGCCATGATCTCTTTGCGGATCGGTTGATACTGTGCTTTTAGATCAAGCAAGGGAACATGCATGTGTCACACACCCTTTGCGCCGCGAATAGAGACGCAGCATATCACAAGCTCCTAATCAGCTTCGAAAAGTTTTCTGGCTCTTGGTCGCCGCGAAGTACACCTACGGGCTGTCACGCTGATCCCTTCGCCTGTCATGCTGATCCCTTCGCTCGTCAGCCTAAATCCTTCGTCTGTCATGCTGAATCCTTCGGCTGTCATGCTGAACGGAGTGAAGCATCTCTCTTGCGCCTCAGGATAAACTCCGCGAAGCATCTAAGCTCCCCGCTCAGGGTAAACTCCGTGAAGGGCCTAGATTCTTCGCGGAGCCTGTCCTGAGCCTCGAATTGAGATCCTTCACTGCGTTCAGGATGACAGCGAAGGGGCTCAGAATGACGAAACTTATTCCCCGAATGACAAAACTTGCTTAGTGGCTTGAGTGAGGCAGGCTTCTTGTGGTTCAGCGGAAATCGCGCCGCTGGAAGATCACGGCGGCGATCAAGAGCAGGAGCATCGTGTAGAGGACCCCGTAAGCCAGGATCAGGGCGAATTCCGTTCCGCCGATGTCGAGGTGATGGATCACGCGCCCTTTGATATTAAAGTTCTCTAGATTCGGCATGAGATAATAAAGACCGGTCAAGAACATCCGGCCCCCTCCCTCGAGCTTGGCGCCCAGCGCTTTCAGATCTCCGGTTAAGTGCCCGATGACGTAGATCGCGAGCGTAAAAATGGCGCTCAGAGTCGGGGTCGTGAAGGTGGAGAAGAGCAGGGCGACGGCGGTGACGACCATCAGCTCTAGAAAAATGAGGAACACTGCCTTGAACAGGAGAAGCTCTATGGGGACCTGCATATAAACAAGGACCATCAGGAACCCGGCGAGCATGATCAGCGTGTTGACGAACAGAGTGATCGACAGCCCGAAGTACTTTCCCAAGAGGAATTCATAACGTGGGACAGGCTTGGAGATGATCGTGTAGATGGTCTTTTTGTCGATCTCCTTGCTGACGAGGCCGATGCCGATGAAAATCGCGATGAGCACGCCGAAGATATTGATCGAAGCCAGCCCGAGATCCAAAAACAACCGGTTGGTGTCTCCCAGGCTCAAGCCGTTGCAGCAGGATCGAGCTGCCGATAATGATCAAGGCAAAGATCACGAGATTGTAGAGAAGCTTCTCCCGAAGGTTCTCCCGGAAGGTATTCAGACCGATGACGAGGACGCGCTTCATAGTGACACCTCATGGTTCCTGCCTGTCGTTCCCCCGGCGACTTCCTTCATGAAGAGTTCCTCAAGAGACGACTTTTGTGGTGTCACCGAAATCAGGGAGGCTTTTCTGACACGGATCAACTCCAGCACCTGGTTGACCTGATCCTGGCTTTGAAGCACCGCCAGCAGACGTTCGCCCTGCGCAATCAACGACACGGCGATCTTTCTCACCTGCTCAGCTCCGGTATGGTCCAGACCTTCCACCACCACTTCGATGGATTGCGTCGAGTCTGCGCCAATCAACTCAGTGACCTTGCCCAGGGCCACCAACCGGCCTTTGAGTAGAATCCCGACCCGGTCACACAGCACCTCGGCATCATGCAGGATATGGGAGCTGAAGAACACGGTCTTGCCCTGCTCTTTGAGATGAAGAATCAGATCCCTGATTTCCTTTCTCCCGACCGGATCCAAGCCGGACATGGGCTCGTCGAGTATCACCAGCTGCGGATCGTTGATCAGCGCCTGCGCGATGCCGATGCGCTGCAGCATGCCCTTGGAAAACTTACGCAACTGTAAAGATCGCGCGTCAGACATACCGACGGTGTTCAACAGCAAGGTAATGCGCTCGGAGAGGAGCTGTCCCCCTAAGCCGAAGAGCTGTCCGTAGAACCGGAGAAATTCCTCTGCGGTGAGATAGTCATAAAAATAAGGTGATTCCGGCAGAAAACCCACCTGATGTTTCATGGCCACATCACCGACCTTCCGGCCAAGCATCCATGCCTTTCCGCTGGTGGGATAAATCAGCCCCATGAGCATTTTCAGGGTGGTGGTCTTACCTGCCCCGTTCGGGCCCAGAAAGCCGAAGATCTCCCCCGTGTGGACTTCCAGATCCAAGTGTTCAACAGCAGTGACCGGACGCCCCCAAAATCCTACTGCGAATTTCTTAGAGAGCGCTTCGGTTTGCAAGGCGATGGGAACAGACGTCATGTTCATCTCTGGCCGTCAGTAACGCTTGGTTGCGAGCTGTCCTCGTTTTTTGATCCGCAGCCGCTCCGCATGGGTGCTGCTGCTGATCCCGCCGGTTTTGGCATCATACCGGTATTCGCCCCCAAAAGGCTCTGGGGGAACAGCAGTTAGAAGCCCTGCCGTAAGAAGTTGCTGGAGATTGACGGGAGGTTTTCCGGCGAATTCCGTATACCGTTGCACGGACTGTTCCAGCATTCGGAGATCGCGCTCAATGAATCACTTCTTTCATTCTAAACTCGATCTGTTCTTTGATCTGCACGTCCTCAGTTTGGCGCCACATCTCGCCTAGAAAGGCCAAGGCGACCTCCGGATTCCCGCCCGCGGCCGCCAGCCGCGCGGCGAGAAACGGGAGGAATGGCGGCCGCCCCGGCAAACGCGAGGCACGAAGCATGTACTCCGCGGCCTTGACATCATCATGGAGGTAAAAGAAGTGGTTGTAGCCGAGGTAGAAAGGAAGTTGCCATACCGTAGGATTGGCTTCCATGCCCTTGATGTAGAGGCGGTTACTCAAATCCGCGCGCTCCGCAAACTCCGTCAGGATGATTCCGCCGGCCTGATACGCATAATCGTATCGCGGATCCAGCGTCGTGATCACATCGAGCGCATGGTACAGCCATTCGTATTCCAACGATGTCACCGAACGTTGACCAATGGTTTGCAGGGTCCGAAGCCAGAGCAGATCGGCAGCGAAGTGATGGTACCCCAGCAAAACCGGTTTCAGGTATTCGCCACGGGGAAGAACGCGGAGCTCTTCGATGTGCAAAGCCGCCGTATCTTGTCGCGCGTCGAGCTGGGCTTGAATCAGCAGAAGGGCCGCAACGGCCAGCACTCCAAGACATCCAAGAACACCGAGCTTCAGACCAGAGGAAGAGTTTGTATTTGGTTGGGATTTCGAGATCTAGCGCAGGATTCATACGTCGGGCAGAAAATGAGGCCCCCGCCAGGACTCTAACAGTCCTGGCGGGGGACACTCAGTGTTACTTAGAACTGACCAGGATTGCAGTCTTGGAATCCACCAGTGTCTCCGACTTGGTAGCCAGCAACGACCGCACCATCGAGATCTCCGATGGCCGTCACCAACCAACCAATGTTACCCGCCGCTCCGGCAACACCCGCCGGGATGGCCGTAGGATTGGTACAGCCATTGGCGCCAACCACAGAAGGTGAGGTCGCCACGAAGGAGGCGACGTTGTATTGGTACCGGACAGAGCCAGCAGGCGTAAACCCAATGTCACCATACTGACCAGCATAGACCGCCACGGCAGGAGGTGGCGCACAGAGAAGCGCTACGGTGGCCAAGGCAGCCAGCCGGCCAGGCCGTGACTGAACCAGCAACCGGCATCGCAGCCGGGGCCGACGCTATTGTAGGAGCACAGCTCCGCTCGGCCGATATCGCAATCATGCCGGTCTTGATGGCCTGGACGTTCGTCTTGGCCTCAGACGTCTTCGCTTTCAACTGGTACTGCAGGAAGTTCGGGATGGCAATCGCTGCCAGGATCCCGATGATCGCCACGACGATCATCAACTCAATCAACGTAAAACCCTTTTGACCTGTGATACGACTAGACATGCTCGCCTCCTTGTTGGTGTCGATAACTTGTTTACCGGAGCGACAATTCACCCCGGCCGCTGCAGAGGTTGTATTGCAATCGCTCTGCCAGGAAGCGAAAACCCGTCTTCATCGTAAAAACAATGACTTAGGTAATTAGTTGTAATTAGGGTAAGTTTCTAGCTAAGTTTTTTACAATTTACGTCATTTTCATGTCAAAAAGTAGTCATCTTTCGGAGTTGCTTGGGACGGGACAGGGTTGCGGCGCGTACGAATTAGAGCCAAAGATCCACGAGTACTAGTTCTTGGAGAGGCGATGCTGAGCTTTACGGATGCGCTCATCGCCGGAGGGGTCGCCGAACCCTTCACCCTTGTACCGCTCCTCAAGCTTCTTGTTCGTCGGGTCCAGCTCTAATGACCGCAGCCACGCATCCCGGGCCTCAGGCAGCAGATTATTGAGCAGGCAGATCTCACCGAGATGTTCGAAAAAGACCGCATCATCGGGCACGGCGGCCACGGCCCGCTTCATCTCGAACAACGCCTCCTGGTACCGCCCGAGCTTGAAATAGGTCCACGCGAGGCTATCGAGATAGTACCCATTCTCAGGCTTGATCGCGAGCGCCTGCTGTATCAAGGTCACAGCCTCGTTCAGTTTGACTTCCCGCTCCGCATACGTATAGCCGAGGTAATTTAGGGCATCGGCGTGCGCGGGATTCAATCTGATCGCGGCTTCCATTTCATTTACGACCTCATCGAACCGGCCCATCTTGTCATAGACCGTCCCGAGGTTGAAGTGCAGGTCGGCATTCTGCGGATCCCCGCGGAGTCCCTCACGAAAGGCGGCGATCGAATCGTCATACCGATTCGTTTGCAGCAGGGTAAGGCCCAACATCAAATGAGCCTCCGCCGTCTTGGGATTCAAGGCAACAACGCGATGAAAATGCGGCAGGGCTTCCTCCCACCGCTTCAGGCGAAACAACAGGTATCCCAGATGCAGGTGCGCATCTGCGAAGGTCTCATCGTCGCGGATGATGCCCTGGTATTCGGCAATGGCTTTGTCGTTCTCCTTGAGCTCCTCATATAGATACGCCAGATGATCCCGTACCTTCAGCTCTTTGGGGCGCGTGGTCGCGACAATCTCTATCTGCTCGACGGCCTGCTTGTAATCTTTGAGCTCGCTGAAGATAAGCCCCAAGCGCAGGTGGGCTTCTATATCATTAGGGGATTCTGCGACGGCACGCCGCAGGAGAGCCAAGGCAGGCTCATAGGCTTTGTCGATGAGCAGCAACCGGACGAGGCGCTGGCGAGCTTCCCTGCTGCTCTGACTGACTTCATCCAGAATCTTGCGATACACCTCCATCGCTTGCGCGGTCTGCCCTTGGGCCTCGAGCGCCGTCGCGAGGCCAAGATACGCCGGTTCAAACGTGGGGTGCACGGCCACGGCCTCACGGTACGCATCAGCGGCCCGGGCCCAGGCCTGCTGCTGCATCAAGATTCTCCCGAGATACAAGTACCCGATGGGAAAGCCGGCGGTCGCCGTAATACCGCGGCGTACGACCGCTTCGGCTTCCTCGTAGCGCTTGAGTCCCGCGAAAACCAAACCTAGTGAAAAATACGCCTCCCCATCGGCAGGCTGCAACGCGATAATGCGATGATAATAGTCGATCGTCTGGTCGGGTCGGCCGGTCGCAGCGGCGACCGTGGCGAGCAGATGTAAGGCCTGCACGTTGGCTGGGTCGCGCACCAGAACCTTTTCAGCCTGCGCCTGAGCCTTGGCATACTCGCTACGCGCCTGCCAGATGGCCGCAAGCCGCAGCTGGATAGTGATGGAGCCCGGGTCATATGACAGCGCCTGCTTGAATTCCGCCAACGCCGCATCGACGTTATTCGCAAGGTAATACTGGGAGCCCAACAGAAAATGATAATAAGCTAGTGGATGCCCGGCCGACTCGGCCTGGGATGAGGCGCCGGGAGAGCTTTCGACGGCGGGTGTGGCGGCAAAGCCCGCAGTGCTGAAAGCCCCAACGAGCCCCACCAGCGCCACCACGATCCGCTTCGCACCTGCTCGTTGCAACAACATGAAGCTATCCCCGTATAATGACCTAGACTCTATCAGTGGAATTATAGGTGCCGTCGGGGGCACTGTCAAATCATGGCGGGGTTTTGGTAATTGCCGAACCTTGCGTATTCCGGCAGGAATGTCAACTTTGCTGTGCCGGTGGGACCGTTTCGGTGTTTGGCAATCAAGATCTCGGCCACATGTTCCTCATCCCGGTTGTCATCATCTTCCTCTTCCACGTCGGCGGCGTACATCTCGCTGCGATAGATCATCATCACGAGATCCGCATCCTGCTCAATCGCGCCGGATTCGCGGAGGTCAGAGAGCAGGGGTCGTTTGGATGGCCGATTCTCAACCGCACGGCTGAGTTGGGATAATGCCACCACCGGAATGTTGAGCTCCTTCGCCACGGACTTCAAGGATCGAGAGATATCGGAAATCTCCTGTTGCCGGTTTTCCGCGTTGCCGCCTCCTGACATTAGCTGCAAGTAATCGACAACGACAAGATCCAGGCCATGTTCGGCACGGAGGCGCCGGATCTTTGCGCCCATCTCCAAGACCGTGATCGCAGGGGTATCGTCAATATAGATACGGCTGTCATGCAGCAGACTGGCGGTCCGCGCCAGGGTCTTCCATTCATCTTCATTGAGATGCCCGGTCCTGATGCGGTGCATGTTCAGAGAGCCGGCAGCGCTCAGTAAGCGCATGCACAACTGCTCCTTGGACATCTCCAGGCTAAAGATGGCGACGGTGTAGGGATGCGCCCGATTCAACGCTGCGTTGAGCGCCATGCCGAGGGCCAAACTCGTCTTGCCCATGCTGGGGCGGCCGGCAATAATAATCAGGTCAGACGGTTGCAACCCGGCTGTTCGTTCATCCAGATCGCTAAAGCCCGTGGGAATGCCGGTGATCTTCTCCTTCCGGTTGTACAATTGATCAATGTGCGCCACGGTGCTGGCAATGACGTCCTGCATCGAGGTAAACAATCGTTTGAGGCGCCGCTCCGCGATGCCGAAGATGCTCCGCTCGGCAAAGTCCAACAGCTCGTCCACACGGCGCGTTCCGTCGTATCCCCGCGATACGATCTCCGTCGCGGCCACGATCAGAGAACGGCTGATGGCCGTTTCATGCACCATCCGCGCGTGGTAGCCGACACCGGCCGCCGTGGCGACGGATTGCGCCAGATCCGTCAGGTAGGCAGTGCCGCCGACGGCCTCGAGAGCTTCCGCTCGACGTAGGTGATCGGTCAGTGTCAGCAGATCGATGACCTGATTCTCTTCTGAGAGAGCAACCATCGCCATGAAGATGCGCTTATGGACAGGCCGATAGAATTCGTCCGGGTCGAGGATCTCAAGGGTTTTATAGATAGCCTGGTTGTCGAGCAGGATGGCGCCCAGGACGGCCTGCTCAGCTTCGACATTTTGTGGCGGCAGCTTGAGCGTCTGGTCGGGTTGACGCCCCGGTGCATGGTCGGCGGATCGGAGCGGCATTACCGGTGGGACCTTGCGACCGATCCCAACGGACGAGCAACCGGCCACAACGCATTTAATTGCAGGAGGCGATCAAGATCAAAAGCAAAGCCGGTCGCGGGGAGTTCACGTCCGAATCGACCGATCAGGTGATCGTAACGCCCTCCCCCGCCGATCTCTCCCCCGACCCCCTCCGCATAAATGTCGAAGACCAGGCCGGTGTAATACTCCATTTTTCTTATCTCACCCATGTCGAACAGCAAGTACTCGCTCAATCCCGCCGCAGCCACTTGCTGCCAGACTCCTTTCAGCTGCTTGAGCGACCGCCGGCAGTCTTCCGAGTGGGCGGCGAGACGGCCCGCGGACTCGAGGACTTCCGGGCCGCCGAGTAGTGACGGGACGGCGAGAAGCGCCTTGGCGTGAGACCCGCGGACTCCGGCCGCAGAGAGCAACCCAGCCATCTTCCCTATATCCTTGCGTCCGGCCGCCTCGCGAAGCTCCCGCCCTAGAGCATCAGACACCCCGGTGCGGCGTAAGAGACCTTGAAAAAATCCTCCATGCCCTACTGCGATCGTGAACCGCGGGACACCCAGGCGCCGCAGACATTCACCGGCCAGAATTACCGGCTCGGCGTCAGCCGCCGGGCCGCGCGCACCGATCAGTTCCACCCCGATCTGAAAGATCTCTCGATCTCTGCCGGCATGCTCGGGCTCGTAGCGAAAGATATTCACGCTGTAATACAGACGCAGGGGCAATCCGGGATCAAGCATGCCCATACCGACCATGCGCGCGATCTGGGCCGTGGCGTCCGGGCGTAAGACCAGGATGCGGCCGGTCGCACGGTCGACCACCTTGTAGCTCTTCTCGATGAGCTCCGCGTCGAGACCGGGCGCCAACACTTCGAGGTATTCAAAGGTCGGAGGGATCACTTCCCGGTAACCGCGCTGTGCAAATACCTCGAACAGAGCAGCCTCGAGCCCCCGCTTCTCATCAGCTGCGGCTGGAAGAAACGTAGGAACGCCCTTGGGAATCTGTGAACGCGGCGGAGTATTCATCACAAAGCCGATGCGGATAAGCTCTTACAGATGAACGACCTTGACCGAGAGGATGTTCTTGACGGTGGTGATGGCTCGAAGCGTGTCGGCGTTCAAGGGAGCGTCAACGCCGAGAATCAACAACGCCTCGCCGCCCTTCTCTTCACGGGAGCATTGCATCCGGGCAATGTTTATCCCGTGCTTGCCCAGGACCTGGCCGACGTCCCCGATGACCCCCGGGCGATCATTGTTCAGGATAAACAGCATGTGGCCGTCCGGTACGATTTCGACCCGGAAACTGTCGAGTTGCACGATGCGCGGGTCCCGCCGGCTGTACAGGGCCCCGGCAATGCGGCTGGTCTTCTTGCCGGCTTCCACCTGCAGGCTGATCAGGCTCGTAAAGTCCCCCGCGTCACTGCTCTTCACCTCTTTGACCTCAATGCCGCGCTCCCGGGCGATGACCGGAGCGTTGACGTAGTTGACGGTCTCTTCGAGAATGGGCGTGAGCAATCCTTTGAGAGCGGCGATTGTCAAGGGAGCGACATTGACGCCCGCTACCTCGCCCTTGTACTCAATCGTCACGCCTTCGATACCGCCTTCATACAGCTGCGACTGCAAGGAGCCCAGCTTCTCGGCCAGAGTAATATACGGTTGAAGGCGCGGGAGAAGGTCTGCAGGCACCGACGGCACATTGACGGCCCCGCGCGCGATTCCCTTCGTCAGATAATCCACGATTTGCTCCGCGATCCCGATCGCGACATTCTCCTGCGCTTCCGTGGTGGAGGCGCCGATATGCGGGCTGCAGATGAAATTCTCGAGGCTCAGCAACGGATGATCGGTTTTAATGGGTTCTTCTTCAAACACATCGAACGCCGCCCCCGCCACCTTCCCGGTCTTGAGCGCCTCGACCAGATCTTTCTCATTAATGATGCCGCCCCGGGCGCAATTAATGATTTTTACACCGTCCTTCATGGTGGCAATGGTCTCGGTGTTGATGATGTTCTTGGTCTCTGGTGTGAGAGGCGTGTGGACGGTGATGATGTCCGCGCGGCGAAACAGGTCTGGAAGAGTCATCATCTCGACGCCCATCTTACGTGCCTGATCCTCAGCGAGATAGGGGTCAAAGGCGATCACGTTCATCAGTACCCCTTGGGCGAGCTTTGCCAAGTGACTGCCGATTTGTCCCATGCCCACGATGCCGAGATTCTTGTTGTACAGCTCCGTGCCCATGAACCGCTCTTTCTCCCACTTTCCGCCTTTCATGGAAGCCGTCGCTTGAGGAATTTTACGGACGAGCGCGAAAATCATGGCCAGTGTATGCTCCGCCGTCGTGACCGTATTCCCGCCCGGCGTGTTCATGACCACGATACCGCGCTTCGTCGCCGTCACGATATCGACGTTGTCCAGGCCGGAACCGGCGCGCCCGATGATGCGTAGTTTGTCCGCCACTCCAAGCACCTCGGCCGTCACCTTGGTCCCGCTACGCACAATCAACCCCTCGTAACGCTTGATCTCGCGCAGCAACTCCTCCTTGGTCATCTTGGTCTTGACTTCGACGGTGAGGCCCGCCTTCTGGAGGATCTCGACGCCTTGCTTCGAGAGATTATCGCTGATCAGAATCTTCATTTTTGCAGCAGCAACTCCTCAGCTTTCCCGACTCCGGATCCCAACTTGATCGGATAGCCTAGCCCTTTCAAGACCATCTCCGTGGCGGCGATCGCTTGAATGACATCGAACGTATCGATATAGCCCATATGGGAGATCCGAAAAATCTTGCCTTTCAAATGATCCTGTCCGCCTGCAGCGGTGATTCCGTAGTGCTCGCGAAGATTCTTGTACACCGCCTGCCCATCTATTCCGTCCGGGGTGGACACGACCGTGAGCGCATCACTCGGATTGTGTTTCGGAAAAAGAGCCAGGCCTGCCGCCTTCATCCCCTCACGCATGGCGTGAGCCACGCGCGCATGGCGGGAAAATACATTGCCCAGCCCCTCGGTCTTCAACATCTTCAGCACTTCTTTCAAGCCGATCATTAAAGACACGCCGGCCGTGTAGGCTGTCTGGTTCTTCTTCTGCGCGTCCCGTTCCTTCTTGAGATTGAAATAAAATGCGGCATTTTTTGCTTTGTCGGCCAGACGCCACGCTTTCTCGCTCACGCTGACAAACGCCAGGCCAGGCGGCAGCATCAGAGCCTTCTGCGAGCCGGCGATCAGCACATCAATCCCCCATTCGTCGGTCTTCAGATCAAAGACGCCCAACGCGGTGATGGCATCCACGACCAAGATCGTCTGTTCATCGGTTGCGCACGATCTCCGCAATCGCACGCGTATCATGCGCCACGCCTGTCGAAGTCTCGCTGGCCTGCACATACACCGCTTTGATTGAGGAATCCCGTTTGAGCGCGTCGGCGATCGCTTGCGGGTCCACGGCCTGTCCCCATTCGACTTTGATCTCCGTCGCCTGCACGCCGAAGGTCTGACACAGCTTCCCCCACCGCTCGCCGAATTTGCCCCCATTTACGTAGAGCGCCTTATCTCCGGGAGACAGAAAGTTCGAGACCGCCGCTTCCATGCCGCCGGTGCCGCTGGATACCAGCGTCAGAACCTCCGCTTGGGTCTGAAAGAGCCACTTGAGGCCGTCTCGGATTTCCCCAAACAGCGTGGCGAACTCAGGAGCGCGATGATGAATCATCGGGTGCGCCATGGCCAACAACACTTCAGGAGGAACTTGCGTTGGCCCGGGGGCCAAGAGATAGCGTTTCAGCATGCCACGGGTCTCCTTACATCTCGGGGAAAGAAGGATGGAATAAAACTGGGACAAGTTATCATACAGGGACGGGGGTGTCAAGAACACGAGCGCTCGGAAGACCACGCGAAATCAGGAGAATTTGGCTCGTTAGACGGCCGACTCGCATTCAAGCCACCGACCGTTTGGAGCGTAATGGCGCCCGTCTGGCTGATTCAGTCCTCGCCCGGGTTTTGCGCTTTTCGCGGTAACTCTGAAGTTCCTCTTTCATGGCCAGAAAAGTCGCGCGGATGGCCTCTTCAAATGTCTTTTCGGTTTTGCTGGCGGTAAACGTCGCCCCGCGGACATTACATATCAGGCGAGCTGCGGCAATTCGAGGGCCTTTTTTATGGTGACGGTTCTTCTCTAAAATCATTCGCGCATGGAGAATATCCTCATGCCCGTTTTGCAGGTCGTGTAAACGCGATTCAATTTCCTGTTGCCACCGGGGGGTCATCGTGAGGTTACGGCTTTCAGTGCGAATGTCCATTGCTCGGCTGCGCTCCTAGAGTTATCATAGCGACAACGGTACGAAGTCGCCTAAGAATCCTACCACGAGAGGGACAGCGAGGCCTACGGAGTATTATGCCGATCTATGAATATCGCTGCGACGACTGTCAAAAACAGATGAGCCTCTTTATCAGAAGCATCAGCAACCCAACCCTCGGGACCTGCCGCTTTTGTCACAGTAGTCGCCTCACGCGTCTCATTTCCAGGGTCGTGACGCCAAAATCGGAGCAAAGCCGGATGGAACGCTTAGGAGATCCCGCGGCACTAGGCGGCCTTGACGAAAATGACCCCCAGAGCATGGCGCGATGGATGAAGACCATGGCGGGTGAAATGGGCGAAGACTTGGACGGCGACATGATGGAAGAGATGGAGTCGGCAAGCGATGCTCCGACGGAAGCACAGGATGATTTATCCGCCTGACGACGACCGGCACAGTAGTCAAGACCGAGGACCTCTCCCCCAAGGGCGGAAAACCGGCCGCCTATATGACGGCCGGTGATTCACCCCGCCAAGTCGCTTACGCAATTTGGACTTCGATATTCCTGGGCCGTGCCTTCTCGGACTTCGGCAGATGGACCTGCAGTATTCCCTCCTTAAAGTCTGCCGTGACTTTATTCTCGTCGGCATCTTCAGGAAGACTAAAGGTCCGGACAAAACTTCCGTACGCTCGCTCCAGCCTGTGATATTTCTTGTCTTTCTCTTCCTTGACAAACTTCCGCTCGCCGGCGAGAGAGAGCACGCCGTCCTGCACCGTCACTTTCACCTCTTCTTTTTTCACCTCCGGAAGCTCAGCCTTGATGAGATATTCGTGTTCGTCTTCGACAATGTCAACCAGCGGCGCCCATTCCGCCACCGTCATCAACTCGTCCTTCTCGCCGTTTTTCCTAACCGGTGAGCGGCCGAACAATGTGGACAGGCGGCTTTGCAATTCATCCAGCTCTTTAAATGGATCCCAACGTGTCATGGCGTTCATGGAAACCTCCTTCTAAAGGACCGGGACGTTAAGGTCCTGGTTACTTTGGGAAGGTAAGTCCGCCGGCTCAATTGTCAAGACCCTGGGATTCTAGAATGCCCGATCTTACGGCTTGAAGGCGAGTTTCCGGACCGTATCGCGTTCCTGAATTTTCGGGAGAATCTCCAGGCCTTCGATGACCTGCCCAAAGACGGTGTACTTCCCATCGAGGAGGGGTTGGGGC
Source organism: Nitrospirota bacterium (assembly GCA_963788195.1). Classification (GTDB taxonomy): domain Bacteria; phylum Nitrospirota; class Nitrospiria; order Nitrospirales; family NS-4; genus NS-11. The sequence goes on along the minus strand of CAWBGA010000013.1, from coordinate 157,485 downwards.
TCGAGGGTTATATAGAACTGACTATCGGCGCTGTCCGGATCCTGCTTCCTCGCCATTCCGACGGTTCCGGCCACGTGCTTCTTTTCATTAAATTCCGCTGGAATAACTCGTCCTGACCCTCCTGTGCCGTCTGCCAGGGGGTCGCCGGTCTGCACGAGAAACTTCGGCAACACCCTGTAGAACGGCAAGCCGTCATAGAATCCCTTTTTGACTAGCTCGGTAAACCGAGCCACGGTCTTCGGAGCGACATCGGGGAACAATTCGATAATCAGGACACCTCGAGTGCTGTCGAGGACAGCGCGAGGCGCCTTGCCTGCAGGGGAGACAGAAGACAATTCCGGCGCGGCCCCTCGTGCGCTGGGTACCGAAGGGCCCGCCGCGGACACCGCCAAGGGAAGCTGCAGGGCCAGAAACACAGCGAGTATAGGAGCCCTGGCAAGCCCGGGTCGAGGCAGCAACGACAATCGGTTATTTCTCAACGATGGTGACGGTCATCTCAATGCGCTCTTTCGGAAGGTCGTTCGCTCCACGAGGCGAGTTGACGATTTGGTCCGCCACCTCCATGCCTTTGATGACCTCTCCAAACGCAGTGTATTGCTTGTCCAGTTGGTGAGAGTCCTTCACCACGATAAAGAACTGAGAGCCGGCGCTATCGGGGTGCCCGGAACGCGCCATTGACACCACTCCCCGTTTATGGGGCTTGTCATTAAACTCTGCCTTTAACTTTGCTCCTGGAGGGCCCGCCCATACCGTACTCGCTGGTCTTGTTCGGATCCTTGGTATTGGGATCGCCTCCCTGAATCATGAATCCGGGAATCACCCGATGAAAGATCGTACCGTCGTAGAATTTTGACTTCGCAAGCCCGATAAAATTCTCAACATGCTTGGGGGCCACATCCGGAAAGAACCGGATCTCCATTTCTCCAAACTTCGTCTTAATGATCGCCTGCGGCTGCATCTGCACTCCTTTCGATTTTGGGACGTCCGCGGCCCATACAGGCGCGATCGATCCCAACAAGAACATACAAACAATACCACTCAGCCCATGTCGCATAGTTCCTCCTACCCGGCGCTCAGACGTTCCAAGGCGTGCTGAGCCGCCATCTGCTCGGCTTCTTTTTTACTTCTTCCACTACCGAGGCCGTATCGGACTCCGCGAATCAGAACTTCGACCTCGAACGTTTTCTCGTGATCCGGACCTGACTCCGCCATCGGCCGGTATTGAGGTAAAGTTTCAAAGCGACGTTGGCAGAGTTCCTGAAGATCAGTCTTAAAGTCGCCCCGACCAGGGACTCGTTGATCACACGAAGCCAGCTCTTCGGTCAAATTCACCTTAACACATGCGGCGGCTGCCTGAAACCCTCCGTCAAGATAGACGCTCGCGAGAACAGCTTCAAAAGCGTCCGCGAGAATAGAGGTCTTATCGTTTCCATGAGTAATGGTTTCACCTTTACCCAGACGCAACGCATCACCGAGTCGGAGCCGTCGAGCCACCCCCGCCAACGTCTCTTCGCTAACCAGGCGCGCCCGAAGCTTGGATAATTCCCCTTCCGTAGCATGGGGGAAAGCCGTTAACAGATACTCGCTGACCACCAGATTCAAGACGGCATCCCCAAGGAACTCCAATCTTTCATTATCGGCATCCCCTGTTTGCCCTAATTCGTTCAGGTAGGAGGTGTGGGTCACCGCCTGAAGCAGCAGCTCCGGACGTCTAAACTGATACCCTAGCTTGCTCTGCAGCGCCTCAAGTATGCCCTCGGCCATCAGATTCACCCAGCCCCGCCCGTTCAATCTGCCAAGACAGATTTCCTTGCCCCGCACCCGCCCGCCCTGAAATCTGCCAAGACAGATTTCCTTGCCCCTTGTTGAAAAGGGGACAGGCTACTTTTTCAGTTGTTCATGCGGTAGGCCAAACATCGCTTTGCGAAAAAGTTGCCTGTCCCCTTTGTATGCCCCATTTCACCCGCCATTACACCCGCCCGCCAAGCCGAGCTTGCTCGACCCGAAGGCCTGATGATTATTTATGGCCGCCGGGGTAGTTTCCTTGTTCCTTGATTTTCATTACACCCCCGAGCTCGAAAGCGAGCTCGTTTCTCCCGTGGCCCTGAAGTCTTTTCGACCCCTTGCATGTGAAGGCAAGGGGTGCCCCGGACAGACTTCTTTGCCCCCAGAGAAAAACCGTTTCCGTCAGGCTGAATATCGCTTAAAGATCAGACACGCATTGACGCCGCCAAAGCCGAACGAGTTGCTGAGGACGCCGTCTACGTGTGCCGGGCGGGCGGTGTGGGGGACGTAGTCCAAATCGCACTCCGGGTCGGGGACATCGAGATTGATCGTGGGCGGAAGCATATCGCGATTGATCGCGAGCAGGCTGAAGATGGCTTCAATGCCGCCGGCAGCCCCCAGAGCATGGCCCGTCATGGATTTTGTGGAGCTGATGGCGAGACGTCGGGAATGTTCGCCAAAGACCTGCTTGATGGCGACAGTTTCTATGCGATCGGCCATCGTCGACGTCGCGTGGGCATTGATGTACTGAATGGCATCGGGCGGTAGGTCCGCGTCCGTGAGGGCCCGGCGCATGCACTGGACGGCCCCTCGCCCATCGTCCGGAGGCGCCGTGATATGGTAGGCGTCCGCCGTCATACCGTAGCCCACGACCTCGCCATAGATTCTCGCCTTTCGCCGTCGCGCCGTCTCCAATTCCTCTAGGACTACGACCCCCGCCCCCTCCGCCAGGACAAAGCCATCGCGCTCCTTATCGAAAGGACGGCACGCATGTTCGGGATCAGCATTGCGGGTCGATAGCGCACGGGCCGCCCCGAAGGCTGCGACGGAGACCGGGGTAATGGCCGCTTCGGCGCCTCCTGCGAGCATCACGTCCGCCTCACCGCGTTGGATAATCCGAAAGGCGTCTCCAATACAATTGTTGCCGGTCGCGCAGGCGGTGACCGCGCAGGAATTCGGCCCTCTTGCGCCGATTCTTATGGAAAGATTTCCCGAGGCCATATTAATAATCACCATGGGAATGAAAAACGGTGACACGCGGCTGGGGCCTTTTTCGAGCAGGATCTTGTGGTAGTGCTCAATGGAGGCAAGCCCGCCGATACCCGACCCAACGTAGACCCCGACTCGATCCGCATTCGCCTCATTAATCTGAACACCGGAATCGGCAAACGCCATCTGGCCCGCCGCCATGGCGTATTGAATGAAAAGATCCATCTTTTTGATGTCTTTTTTATCGATGTAGTCGGTCGGGTTGAAATCCCGGACTTCACCGGCGATCTGGCAATCATGGGCAGACGCATCGAATCGGGTGATCCGCTGAATTCCGGAACGCCCCTCGCACACGCGCTTTCCAGGTAGCTTCCACACCGATCCCCAGAGGCGTAATGGCCCCAAGCCCTGTCACCACGACCCGCCTTTTCAGGAGTTCCGTGCCCATCCGTTACAATGCGGCGAGGCCTAGCTGTTCTCTTTGATAAAATCCACCGCATCCTGGACGGTCAGGATCTTTTCTGCCTTGTCGTCGGGTATCTCGATATCGAAAGCTTCTTCAAAGGCCATGACGAGCTCGACCGTATCCAGCGAATCGGCTCCAAGGTCTTCAACGAACTTTGCGTCGGGGATGACGTCATCGTCTTCCACGCCCAATTGCTCTGCAATAATCTTTTTGACCCGCTCCTCCACTGCTGCCATAGATCCTACCACCTCCTCCCATTCGGACGAGCCTTGCGCGCTCATGCCATGAGCATCCCACCGTTCACATGCAAAACGTGCCCGGTGATATACGCGGCCGCCGGCGATACTAAAAATCGCACGGCCTCTGCGACATCATTCGGCGTTCCCAATCGTCCCAGCGGGATCTGTTTGAGCAAGGCCTCCCGTGCGTCTCCCACCAGTCCGTGCGTCATGGCCGTATCAATAAATCCCGGCGCAACCGCGTTCACCGTCACGGCACGACTCGCATATTCTCGCGCCACTGTCTTCGTCAGTCCGATCACGGCGGCTTTTGACGCCGCGTAATTGGCCTGCCCGGCATTCCCCATAACTCCCACGACGGAGGCGATGTTGACGATGGCTCCTCCGCGTTGTTTCATCAAGACAGGCAAGACCGCCTTCGTGCCGTGGAAGGTTCCCGTCAAGTTCACATCAAGCACCATATTCCAATCTTCTTCTTTCATTCGCAGCAGAAGGCTATCACGGGTGATGCCGGCGTTGTTGACAAGGATATCGATGCGCCCAAGCCCGGCGATCACTTGATCGACCATGTCCTGGACATCAGTCCATTCCGCGACGTTGGCCTTGACCGCAATGCCCCGCCGCCCCAAACGAGTGATTGCTGCGACAGCCTCCGCGGCATGGGCCACATCGCGATCCACCACGGCAACATCGGCCCCCGCCTTGGCGAGAGTCTCGGCAATGGCGCGCCCGATCCCCTGGGCGGCGCCGGTCACGATCGCAACCTTTCCCTCAAGTTCCATGAAGCGCCCTCAGAAGCGAGTCGCCTTACGCAGCGAGAGCCTCAACGGTGGATGACAGGCTGGCCGGATCCTGCACGTTCAGCAGCCGCAGCTCGGGAGCAATTCGTTTTGCCAATCCCGATAGTACCGTTCCAGGGCCGATCTCGATCAACGTCTTGACCCCCATATCTTGTAAGACCCGTACGGAATCCTCCCATAAGACTGCCGATGCAAGTTGCCTGATCAGGGATTGGCGCACGTGCATCGCTTTCATCAGCGGTTTGGCATCAGCATTATTAATGATCGGGACTTCGAGATCCTTGAGAGGCACCCGCATGACGTCTCCCGCGAGCCGCTCGGCTGCCGGCGCCATAAGACTGGTATGCACCGGGACGCTCACGGCCAGAGGAATTACTTTTCGGCACCCTTTGGTTTTCACGAGGCGTATGGCTTCCTCCACTGCGGCTTTCTCTCCGGCGATGACGATTTGACCGGGAGCATTGAAATTCGCGGGCGCCACGATCCCAAGCGAGGAGGCTTCTCGGCAGACATCTTCAACGATATTCCGGTCGACTCCGAGAACCGCGCAGACAAGGCCCCTCCCCTCTTCCACGGCATCCTGCATGTACCGGCCGCGCGCTCGAACAAGATCGACGGCATCAGCGAAGGCCAGCGCGCCGGCCGCTACCAATGCGGTATATTCCCCGAGACTGTGACCGGCGACCGCCGAGGGCCGCAGACCGGTACGCTGGAGCATCCGCAAGGCGATGACACTGACCGTGAGCAAAGCCGGTTGTGTATGCTCGGTTAAGTTTAGTTGTTCCGGGGGACCCTCAAAGCAGAGTCGGGCAAGATCGTAGCCTACGATCCGGCCTGCCTCTGCGAACAGCTGACGGGTTTCTGCGTCTTGATCATAAAAGGCTTTGCCCATGCCGACCGCTTGGGATCCTTGGCCTGGAAATATCCATGCAAGGAGGGGCTTCATCGCGTACACATATGAGGGAATCGGTCGCGGCTTGTCAACTGAAAACTCCCCTCATTACACCCACCCATTACACCCAACCCGCCCTGGCGCTGCCAAGACAGCGCCTTCTCCCCCAGCCTGGAGTTTGCCAAGACAAACTCCTTCGCCCCTCTCACCCGTCCGCCCTGAAATCTCATTTCACCCACCACACCCCGGCCCGCCGAGACGGGGCCTTGTCCCGGGGGACAGATTCCTCTTCTTGCCCTTAATCGACGACGAATTCCCCGCCGTCAACGCAAATGACATTTCCGGTGATCCACTGCGCTTTGGGATCCGACAACAACCCGATGGCATCTGCCACATCGCGCGTGGTGGTCAGCCGTCCCGAAGGGTTTTTCGCCAAGGCCATTTTGATCATGCGATCCGCGCCGGGTATCTTTCGCAGCGCAGGTGTGTCCGTCACACCGGCCATGATCGCATTCACGGTGATGCCTAATGGACCAAGCTCCAAGGTCAGTTGCCGGACATGAGACTCCAGGGCTGACTTTGCCGCCGACACCGCTCCGTAGGTTTTCCAGACCCTGGCCCCCCCTGCGCTTGTCATAGCGAACACGCGACCGCCGGCGCCCATCAACCGCCTTTTGACCAGGTCTTGCGTCCAATAGACAAGAGTATTCGCCATGACGTCCAGCGTCATATCCATCTGCGCCTTCGACAGCATCTCTTCTTCGCTGTCCGCCACGAATGGCTTGAGAGTCCCAAAGGCCAGCGAATGAAGAAGCACCCGAATAGGCGCAGGCTCTCCGCCTTCGCTTGGAAGTTTACTGAAGGCGTCCAAGACCTCACTTCGCTTTTCTGGATCCGCCGCATTGACATTAAAGAAAAGCGCCTCGCGTCCTCGCGAAGTGATCGCCCCGGTAATTCGCTCCACATTTCCCATGGTTGATTTTCTATCTAAATGCACGCCGAGGATGTTCATCCCGCAACCGGCAAGTTCCAGCGCGGCCGCTTCACCGAAGCCGCTGGAGGCACCCAGGATAAGAGCCCATTCTGTTTTTTGGCGCCGTCCTTCGTTCACGCTTTCCCCCTATCTCACCCGCCCGCCCTGAAGTCTGCCAAGACAGACTTCTTTTCCCCTATTTCACCCGCCCGCCCTGAAGTCTGCCAAGACAGACTTCTTCCCCTATTTCACCCGCCCACCCCGGCCGCTATCTCACCCACCCAGCCCCACGGCCGCCAGACGGCCGCCTTTCCCGTGGGACGCGTCCTTTTCCCGTGGCACCCGCCCCGCCAACCTTACCATTTCACCAATGCCGAAGCCCATGTTAAACCGGATCCGAACGCGGCCATGAGGATCCGGCTGCCCGGTTTGACCCGCCCCGCTTGAAGCGCTTCATCCAAGGCTAATGGAATCGAGGCCGCGGAGGTATTCCCGTACCGTTCGATATTGATCACGAGACGCTCCGGCTCAAGCCCCAACCGCTCCGCAACCGCCTTGAGGATGCGCACATTGGCCTGGTGAGGGATAAACAGATCCACATCCTTCACATCTAAATGATTCTCGGCGAGCGCTTCTCGCACGGTCGCCTCCAATGTTTTAACCGCTACTTTGAAAGTTTCGTTTCCTTTCATTTTCATGAGATGTTGCCGGTTCTCCAACATCTTCAGTGAAGGGGGCATGCGGGATCCGCCGCCTTCGACGCACACCAGGTCCCAAAGGTTTCCATCCGAGTGCAGATGAGTGGAGAGGATTCCGCGATCATCGTCGCAAGGCTCAATCAGCACCGCCCCGGCGCCGTCGCCGAACAGAATACACGTGCTTCGGTCCGTCCAGTCCATAATCGTCGACATCACCTCCGTACCGACAAGCAAGACGCGTCGGCACGTTCCGGAGCGCACGTAGAGATCCGCTACCGAAAGCCCGTACAAAAACCCGGAACACGCCGCAGCCAGGTCGAACGCGAAAGCACGCGAGGCTTTGAGATTCCTTTGGATGAAGCAGGCCGTGGAGGGCAAGGGCATGTCCGCCGTGCATGTCGCGACTACAATGAGGTCCAGGCTTGCCGGATCCCACCCGGCTCTGGCCAATGCGACCTGCGCCGCTTCAGTCCCGAGATCTGAGCTGGCGATCCCGTCGGCCACAATGCGGCGCTCCTGAATGCCGGTCCGTTCCCGGATCCATTCATCGGAGGTCGCCACCATCCGCGCAATATCGGCGTTACTTAACACTCGCGTGGGGAGCGCCGAGCCGGTCGCTACAATCCGCCCCCTCATCCAAACATCCTCACTGCTCGTTGCCCTTCGGCCGGTCGCGCAGGACAGGCCGGATCGTACTTGAGAGGGACTGGATATGATCGTTGACGCCGCCTTCGTAAATTTCCTTTGCCAGGCGGATCGCATTCTTAATGGCGCGTCCTGAGGACCGGCCATGACTGATAATACAGATACCGTTCACCCCCAGGAGGCAGGCGCCGCCGAATTCAGCATAATCCATGCGACGCTTGTATCGATGAAACGCCGGCCGCAACAGCGCGTAACCGAGACGGTTCAAAAACGAGCCCGCCGCGATCTCCTCCAGCAAGATTTTTTTGAGCGCCTCTGCCAGCCCTTCGCTGATCTTCAGCGCGACGTTTCCGATGAAGCCGTCGCAGACAACCACATCCGCTTTGTGCATAAAAATGTCCCGGCCCTCGACATTGCCGACAAAGTTGAGCGGCATTTCTTTCAGTCGTTTAAACGTTTCTTTAGTGACTTCGTTGCCCTTGCTATCTTCTTCACCGATGCTCAACAGCCCGATAGTGGGATGCGCCTTGTTCAGCACATGGAGGGCGTACTCATGCCCCATCAAGGCGAACTGGGTCAGATTCTCCGCGGTGCAATCGACGTTCGCGCCGACGTCCAGCAGAATCATCTCTCCCCGGAGGGTGGGAAGCAGCGTCGCAATCGCGGGCCGTTCAATCCCGTTCAGCACCCCGAGAAGAAAGAAGGTGGTCACCACGGTCGCTCCGGTATTGCCGGCGCTGACTACCGCGACGGCCTCGCCCTTTTTGACTAGTTCGGTGGCGATCCAAATCGAGGAGTCTCGTTTGCGACGGACCACCTGAGAAGGCTGCTCGTGCATCTCGACCCGTTGTGAGGCGTGATGAAATGTAAGGCCGGGGATGCCTTGCAGTCCCTGTCGTCGCAGTTCTTCCTTGAGTAAGATTTCGTCGCCGACCAGCACCACCTCGACGCCGTATTCTCGGACCGCGAGCGCGGCTCCTTCGACTTCAGCGGCGGGGGCGTGGTCGCCTCCCATGGCGTCGACCGCGATCTTCACGCGAGACTAGGACTCTTCGACCGCGATAACTTCCTGGCCCTTGTAGGTGCCGCAGGTCAGACACGTATAGTGCGGGGGCTTCGGCTGATGACACTGTGGGCAGTTGGAGAGGCTCTGGGCGCGGATCTTCACCTTCGCAGTGCGACGCTTGTCACGGCGAGCTTTGGAGTGTTTGTGTTTGGGATTCGGCATGGTCGTTCCTCTCCTGCCAAAGCGCTACTGGTTTTTTAAATACTGGCGGAGCGCCGCCAATCGGGGGTCTGGGGGTGGTGCACATGCGCACGTGCGGATGTTAAGATCCTGGCCGCACTGCGCGCATAATCCACGGCAGTCCGGCTTGCAGAGAGGCTTGTACGGCAGCGCCAGTAAGACCTCCTGACGGACCAGATCATCCAGCGCGATGACATCGTCGCGATAATAGTAATTCTCCGCCTCCTCCACCGGCATGACATGTTCCCCCGACTGGAGGGACGGATCTCCAGGCACATATTGCGCGTCAACGGGGATCTCGAAAGGCGCGACAAACTCGCGTAGGCAGCTGACGCATTCAAACATAATAGGGAGCGCAAGGCGTCCAGTCACTAACACGGCGTCTCCGGCCTTCTGCAGCATGACATCCGCTTCGACCGGCTGGATGAATCGCGCCCCTTCCACCGACAACTCAAGAGCGGCCGGCTCTTCTTGAAATGACAGCGTCAGCCCTTCTTCCGGAATCTTTGCGACAGCCACCTCGGTCATGGCGAGCTCCCGTTCCGTTTCGAGGTCAGGATTGCTAGGTCAGGCTATCTCTCTTCGGCGAATGAGACTAGCGCGATCGTGCGAGCGCGTTTGATCGCGATGGTCAGCTCTCGTTGATGCCCCATGCAATTTCCGGAAATGCGTCGAGGAATGATACGGCCCCGCTCCGTCAGAAAATTGCGAACCAACCCGACATCCTTATAATCAATACCGATTTTGTCGTGGCAAAAACGGCAGACGCGTCGGCGTTGGAATGATCGACCTCCTCCTCCCGCTCCTCCTCGCTCCATGTTCACGGTTTTCCTCCCACGTTACAACGGCTCTTCTGATTCGTAGCGAACGATGTCCTCGGCAGGTTCTCGGGGTTCCCGGTCCCCCCCATGATCAGCGCGTTTCGAGAGAAACCGCACGTTCTCTGCGACCACCTCGTGCTTGGTCACCTTCTGGCCTTCCTTCGTCTCGAACTTACGCATCTGAAGCCGGCCTTCGATGAGCGCCCCTTGACCTTTGCTGAGGTACTGGCCGCACGTCTCCGCTTGTTTGCCGAAAATCACGATGTCAACAAAGCAGACATCCTCGCGCATTTCTTCTGCCTGACGATAGCGTCGGTTCACAGCAAGGCCGAAGTTTGCGACGGGAGTGCCGTTCGGAGCATACCGGATTTCTGGGTCTCTGGTGAGGTTCCCCATGAGAATGACCTTATTAAACCCTGCCATTCTCAGGCTCCAGGGCCACCGGTCCGCCGGTTGGGTGCTCTGTCCCGGCTGGCGGGAGCTTTTGCGCTTCGAGCTTCACGGTGAGAAACTTCATAATGGCGTCTTCCAATCTGAAGAATCGTTCCAATTCGGTGACCGCCACACCACTTCCGTGGAAGTTCAGTTGAACGTAGACGCCTTTTTTTTCACGCTTCACTTCATAGGCAAGCTTTTTCTTGCCCCAGTTTTCGAGACGCTCGATGGTCCCACCTGACTTTTCGATGGTGGACTTGACCTTGTCCAAAGTCTTTTGGATGTCTTCATCGGCCAAGGAGGGACGAAGGATAACGATTGATTCATACAGCTGCGCCATAAGGCCGATCTCCTTCTGGATAAAAGCCCCGGGGCCGGGCCCGGAGCAAGGGGTCGTACCGAGTCGGGTACGCTAACATAGGGCTGACAGGGAATCAAGGCGAACCCCGTGTCACGGATGGCACGGGTGGCCTCGGTCCGAAGCCGGTTAAGGATGGATGCTAAACGTTGAACCTGAAGAACATGACGTCGCCGTCTTTGATGACATAGTCGCGTCCTTCTAATCTAAAGAGTCCCTTCTCTTTGACTGCCGCTTCACTGCCGCACGCGATCAGATCATCATAACGATACACTTCGGCCCGGATAAATCCCCGCTCCATGTCCGAGTGAATTTTGCCCGCTGCCGTCGCCGCCTTGGTCCCCTTCCGCACGGTCCATGCTCGCGACTCTGTCTCACCCGCTGTAAAGAACGTGATCAATCCGAGGAGGTCATAGGCGGTGCGGATCAGCCGCACGAGGCCGGGCTCTCCCATCCCCAGCTCGCGAAGATACTCATCCCGCTCACTCGATTCCAGCGCTGAGACCTCTGCTTCAATGCGCCCCGAAAGCTTGACAAGCCGGGCCCCCCGATTCTTTGCCTGCGCTTCGGCTTCCCCGACAGCAGTATCGAGCTCTTGGCTTTCGCCGACATTTGCCGCGAACACTACCGGCTTAGCAGTCAGCAGTTGATATTCCCGCACCCATACCTGCTCTTCCGCAGAAAAATTCCGCAGCCCGATCCATTCGCCCTTCCCAAGTTGGTCGAGTATGCTCAGAAGAAAAGGCATCTCCTTGACGGCCGCGGCCTCCCCGGCACGAACCTTTTTGTCCAGCCGATCGCGCCGCCGCTCGACCGTCTCCAGATCTGACAGGATCAGCTCCGTTTCGATCAAGCCTATATCGCGCTCCGGATTCACAGGCCCGACGACGTGGAGGACGTCAGGATCCTGAAAGCACCGGACGACATGAACGAGGACGTCCGCCTCTCGAACCTGCCCAAGAAATTGGTTTCCCAGCCCTTCGCCTTGACTGGCTCCCTTCGACCAAGCCGGCAATGTCTCGAAACTCGATGGACGTGGGCGTGGTTTTTCGGGACTTGAAAATCTCGGTCAGGCGAGTGAGCCGTTCATCCGGGACCATGGCCACCCCGATGTTTGGCTCGACGGTTGAAAACGGAAAATTAGCGACGACTGCCTTTCCGCCCACGAGCGCATTGAAAATCGTGGATTTCCCGACATTGGGCAGTCCGATAATTCCGCAATTCAATGCCATTGCACCCCCCCAGCCCTGGAGGCTGCCGAGACAGCCTCCTTTGCCCATTGTAGCTTTCTCACAGGACTCGTTTATTCAATAGGAGGGCGGTTAAAGCGGTTCATTGTGGTGGCGAGCCCTTCTGAGATCCAACACCGTACGGCTTCGACAGCTCGCTCCATCGCGTCATCCAGCACCGCCCGGTCATCGCCGCGCGCGGGGCGCAAAACGTACTCCGCAGCTTCCATCCCAACCGGCGGACGGCCTATCCCGATCTTTACCCTGGCAAATTGATCTGTCCCGAGAGCATCGATGATCGAGAGCACGCCATTGTTGCCCCCTGCCCCACCGCGAGCCTTCACTCGTATACGTCCGACGTCCAGGTCAAGATCGTCGTGGATGATAAGAAGGTTGTCAAGATCGGAGGGCTTGAATCCGATCTGCGACACCAATTCTGCGACGGCCTGTCCACTGAGGTTCATGAACGTCTGTGGTTTAGCGAAGATAAGGTCCTCGCCGTGAAGCGAGCCAGATGCGCGCAGTGACAACCCGCGCCGGCGGAAGCCGGCCCCTGCTTCGGCCGCCAGGGCTTCTACGACGGCAAAGCCGACATTGTGTCGCGTCTTGGCGTATTCCGCGCCGGGATTGCCAAGACCGACGATGAGCCGCAACGCTACTTCTTTTTCTCCGCCTTAGGTTCCTTGCCCTCTTTCTTCTCTTCTTTATCCTTGGCTTCCGGTGCGGCACCGGCCACCGCGGGCTTCGCGCCGGCTTTCCCGGCCACCACTGCTCCCGCTTCTTCTTCTGCGCCCTCTTCGAGCTTCTTGCCGATGACCTCCGGCTCGGCAGGACCGGCTCCGGGCGCCGTTGCCGCGAGCAAGGCCTCCAACTTCGCTTCAGTGATCGGGCGCCACGATGTTCACCACCATCATATTCGGGATCATCAAGGATGCGGCACCCCTTGCTCACCGGCACTTCCTTTACATGGATGCCCTGATTGACGCGCAGATTGGAAGGGTCTACGACAATGGACGCGGGGATGTCCCCCGGCAAACACTCGATATGGAGCTCTCGAAGATTGTGTTGTAAGACTCCGCCCTCGGCGACGCCGATCGGCGTTCCTTCTGTGACCGTGACCGGTACGCGCACGCGCACAGGTTTGTCCATGGCGACTTCAAACAGGTCCGCATGGAGAATGGACCCCGTAATCGGATCGACCTGATAATCGCGAAGCATCGCCGTCCGCTTCATGTCACCGTTTCCAGTAGCAATGTTCAAGTTGAGAAGGGCGTTGGAGCCGGACTCGGAGTGAAGAATCTTACGAATCTCCGAAGGTTCCAGGATGACAGGCAGGGAGTCTTTCTGTCCGTACAGAATGCCGGGAATTTTGCCCTCGCGTCGGAGGCTTCGCGCAACTCCCTTTCCAACTGCGGTGCGGGATGCGACTTTCATATCGAACTGCATGGGATACCTCTTTCTCTTCTTCGTCCAGATGGATCAAACAAACAACGAGCTCACCGATTCTTCCTCATGAATACGCTTGATCGCCTCCCCCAAGAGCGGCGCCACCGATAACATCTTGAGCTTGGTGCAAAGGCGGTCTTTGCCGTTCAACGGGATGCTGTTTGTCACGACCACCTCCTCCAACGGCGAGCTGCTTAACCGCTCAAGCGCCGGTCCGGACAGCACCGCATGCGTACAAGCCGCCCATACGCGCCGGGCTCCATGTTCCTTGCAGGCGAGAGATCCCTGCGCAATCGTTCCAGCGGTATCAATCATGTCGTCCAGCAGAAGCGCATCCCGGCCCTTCACATCACCGATAATGTGCATCACATGCGCTTCATTGGGACCCTCGCGGCGTTTGTCGATGATTGCCAGATTGGCCTGCAGTCGTTTGGCAAAGGCTCTGGCCCGCTCGACCCCGCCCGCATCCGGCGACACGACGACCAAATCGCGGCCGCCTTTTCGACGGACATAGTCCAACAAAACGGGAGCGGCGTACATATGATCCACAGGGATCTGAAAGAATCCCTGAATCTGGCCGGCGTGTAAATCCATGGTGAGCACCCGGTCCGCGCCCGCTGTGGTCGTTAAGTCCGCCATAACCTTTGCGGAGATCGGCACCCGCGGCTGATCCTTTCGGTCCTGTCGGCCGTAGCCAAAGTAGGGAATCACGGCGGTGATCCGGTACGCCGAAGATCGCTTCAACGCATCGATCAACAGCCACAATTCCATCCAGTGTTTGTTTACCGGATCGCAACATGACTGAAATAAAAAAACATCCTTGCCGCGCACGTTTTCATTGATATGGATCCGGATTTCACCATCACTGAACGTGGAGACCAGCGCATCCCCTTGCTCCACCTTTAAGTAGTCACACACTTCTTTGACAAGCGTCGGATTAGACAATCCGGCGAATATCTTCAATTCGTGCACCCTACGGCTCCTCCGGGTATGTAGAAAGGTCGGCGCGCTGCGTTCCAAAGGAAGAAAGCGATTGTAATCGCCGACGTCGCGGTTGTCAATTGAAGACGACGCGGCGGATCCTGTTTGGCGCTCGTTCGAGTCACCCATATCCGCCACCCAGGTCGGCAGTCAATGCCTTCGGCAGCCTGTCTCGCCTTCTCTTCCGAAGAAAAGACTCCAACGACGGTCGAGCCGCTGCCGCAGAGCATTGCCGCCTCAGCGCCGCGGGCGATCAGCAACAAGCGAAGCTCTCGTAGCAACGGGTACGTCTCCTCCGCGACGGCCTGGAAATCATTCTCCACGAGACTAAGGAGGTCATCCCATTTAATGGGGGAATTCGTGGGGAGTGACAGCGACCGGCGTTCGGGTGCGGGAGAGTTCGCGATTGACCTGAGATCTGCCAACCTTTGATAGGCCCAGGAGGTCGCTATTGTGATGCCGGGATTCAGCAGGACCAGCCACCGATGGCCCTCTATCCGGAGCGGGGTCACACGTTCGCCGCGGCCCTCCACAAGCGCAGCAGGCCCGTAAAAGAAGAAAGGGACATCGCTTCCGAGCTCTTGACCGATTCCCGACATTGCCTCCCGCGACCATCCTGTGTTCAAAAGGACCGCGAGGGCTTGAATCGTCGCGGCCGCGTCACTGCTCCCTCCCCCGACTCCCGCACTGATCGGCAATTGCTTATTGAGCCGGATGTGAACACCGGGAGCCGGCCTCAGACGGAGTAAAACGGCCTCGGCGGCGCGGTAGACAAGATTATCCCGCCCAACCGGCAGTTCGGCGCCCTCGCAGAACAGGCGGATTCCGACTGCGGCCGGGGCTTCTTCTATATGGATGGTATCAGCGAGGTCAAACGCCTGCATCACTGAATAGAGGTTATGGTAGCGGTCAGCTCTCCGGTCCAGAACGCGTAGAATTAAGTTGATTTTACCAGGAGCCGAGACATCGACTCCACGATTACCCATCACCCTCCTCATCAGCATCGTCCGGGCCGTCGCCGCCGTTGTGGCGTCCGATCCCATACTTGTCCATACGGTAGCGGAAGGAACGGGCATTGAGCTTCAACAAGTGAGCGGCATCCCTCTTCATGCCGCCCGTGCGTTCCAGGGCTTTCACAAGTAAGTCGCGCTCAAGCCCGTTCATGAAATCTTCAAGGTCAAGACCCTCCGGAGGAATCTCCGATGAGATGATCGACGGCGTTGAAGCGGAGGGCCTCAACCAGGGCTCCAGGTCAGCGCGGCAGATCGTCGGGCCCGGCACAAGTGCGACCGCTCGCTGGATGACGTTTTCGAGCTCACGGACATTGCCTTTCCACTCGTGCTGCTGCAGTCCAACCATGGCATCGGGTTCGATCGTCAGACGTTTCTCACTCTTACGGCTAAATAATGTCAAGAAATGTTGAACGAGGGCAGGAATGTCCTCCGGCCGGCTGCGTAAGGGGGGAATCGTGATGGGAATCACTTCCAGGCGATAAAACAGGTCTTCCCGGAAAAGCCCCTGGGCCACAGCCTTGTCAAGATCCTTGTTGGTGGCGGCGATAATCCGGACGTTGACGCTGACGTCTCGTGTGCCGCCGATCCTTCGAAACTCCCGTTCCTGAATCACCCGCAAGAGCTTGACTTGTATGCCCGGTGAGGCCTCGCCGATCTCGTCCAAAAACAGTGTACCACCATCGGCGACTTCAAAGAGTCCTTCCTTGTTTGCTACCGCTCCCGTAAAGCTGCCTTTCATATGACCAAATAACTCACTCTCCAGCAAGGTTTCCGGCAATGCCCCGCAGTTCACGGTCACAAACGCGTGGTCCCGTCTGGGACTATCGTAATGAATGGCTCGCGCCACCAGTTCTTTCCCGGTGCCGCTCTCACCACAGATCAAGACGGTGCTGTCGGATCCCGCGACGCGCCGGACAAGCTCAAATACCTTCTGCATGGACGCACTGATGGCAATGATGTTGTCCAATCCGGCTCGTCCCTTGAGCTCACGTTTGAGCAAGAGATTTTCGGCCGACAACCGCTTGGCATCCAGGGCTTTTCGAACGGTCAGTTCGACGTGGTCGTTATTGAAAGGCTTGGTCAGGACGTCATAGGCGCCCAGCTTCATCGCTTCTACGGCGACATCGAGCGTGGCGAAAGCCGTCAGCATCACCACCAGCGTGTTAGGGGAAACATCTTTCGCCGCCTTCAGGACGTCGATCCCATTGTACGGACCGGGCATTTTCAAGTCGGTGATGACCAGATCAAAAATCTCCGCGCCGATGAGAACGATGCCTTGTTGTCCGCTTTCAGCGACAACGACGCTATGGCCCGCGCGTCCCAGCACGGCGCTCAGGACCTCGCGCATTCCTGGCTCATCATCAATCAGAAGAATCCTGGCCGCAGCGGAATTCATCCGGAAATCTCAAGCGCCATGCGCTCTTCTGCGGGAAGAACCAACCGCACACTGGTTCCTTCACCCAGGACGCTCTCAACGTGCACAGTGCCGCCATGTTCATCCAGGATTCGATAGACGACCGATAGTCCAAGGCCGGAGCCGCCTTGCTTTGTCGTGAAGAATGGATAGAAGATTTTTCCGAGATCCTCCTCAGAAATGCCCGCGCCTGTATCGGTAAACATGATCTCAATGGCGTCGGCCTCCAATGCGCCGGCCAGCAGCGAACTCCGTCTGGTGGAGACACGGAGGGAGCCTCCATGCGGCATAGATTGGCATGCATTCAGGCCGAGATTCAAACACACCTGTCGCATCTGATCATGATCGAGGGGCGCGGTGACGGCATCCGCAGCGAAATCTCGAACGAAGTTAATCGTGACATCGTACGGAGGGGTTTGCTCCAGCATCCTCAGCGTCTCATCCAGAAGGTCATGGACGTCGCAGCGCTGAAGGTTCAAGCGACGTGGCCGGGCGTATTGCAAAAAATCCGTGACAATTGTGTTGAGGCGCGCCGTTTCCCGCAGGACAAGATCAAGCAGCGACAGATTAGCATCCGCGGGACGCAAATCTTTGCGCAGTACCTGTATCGCGCCCGACAATGCTGCGAGCGGATTGCGGACTTCGTGGGCCATCCCGGCGGACATTTCGCCGATCGTGGCGAGCCACTCCTTGCGGCGCATGGCTTCTTCCATCTTCTTCCACGGCGTGATGTCCTGAAACACCCCCACGAGCCCCATGCGGACCCCTTCAAGCTGCAACGGTGATAGGCTCAGCCCCAGGATATACCGGCTGCCGTCCTTTCGCTGCCCAGCCTCTTCGAAACGAGCGGGCGCTTCCGCAAGGTCCAGACCCTTCTGCCCTATCATGGAGGACCATGAGAACAGGTCCCACCACAGATAACCATCGACCTCGGCCTTGGAATATCCTGTGATGTCTTGGGCGCGGCGATTAAAAGATGTGACCTGGCCCTGGTTATCCGTCGTAAACACCCCGCTCTCGATGCTTTCCAGAATACACCGGTGGAGTTCCTGAAAGCCGACCAGCGCGCGGGCCTTCGTTTCGAGGCGTTCGCCGGTACGCTTGCAGTTTCTCCGCGAGCGTTCCCGTCAGGTATCCCACCATGATGAACCCGACCACATTTATCGCGAGCTTGTAAAAAATGGTCTGCGCCGTCAGATTGGTAGGCGCTAACCATGCCGAGGACAGGAGCAGATCATAGGACGTCCGATAGAACTGCACGTCAACAAGCCCACCGTACAGGATCGCCGCCGCAGAAGCGCCGACGAGCCCTCCTCGGCGTGACAATAAGGCACTGGCGGCCGTGATGGAGATGACATACAGGAGCGAGAACGGGCTTTCCACGCCACCCGTAATGGACACGAGTAACGATATCGCAGAGCATATCAATCCCAATCTGGGCGTAGGCAAAAACCTGCAGTCCAGTGGCGCTCTGAATGCGGTTGATGAGGAAGCTGTAGACGATCGTCAGCAGGTAGGTTGCAATGATGAGGCTGTAGGCGGGAATGCCCGGCGTCTCTCCGTCCAGTTGGAGGTAGATCCAGACTCCCAGCGTCAGGGACACAAATGCGACCCTGATGCCCATCAGCCACTTGAGCTTCAGACGGAGAGCTTCCATGTTGTCTCGGATCGTCGGCAATCAGCCGATTGCGGACGCCATCTTAAAGATGGGCAGGTACATCGCGATCACGATAAATCCAATGACCGTCCCCAAGAAGACCATCAGCGCCGGCTCCAACAGGGAGGTCAGCATGGCGACCGCAGTATCCACTTCGTCATCGTAGAAGTCGGCGATCTTCGACAGCATGGCATCCAGGGCGCCGGTCGCTTCCCCCACCGAGATCATCTGTACGACCATTGGCGGAAACACTCCCGTCTTTCCGATAGGCTCGGCCAGTGTCTTGCCTTCTCCGACGCTGGTACGGGCTGCCATAATAGCGTTTTCGACGACGACATTGCCGGCGGTGCGCGCCACGATTTCCAGGCTGTCCATGATCGGAACACCGCTTTGGATAAGCGTCCCGAACGTACGGGTGAAACGCGCGACCGAAATCTTTCGGATCAAGTCCCCAATCACGGGCACCTTGAGCGCAAACCCATCGATTTTTAAGCGGCCCCCCGGCGTCTGGTAATATCGCCTCAGGAGCCACAAGCCGGCGCCGAGGCCGGCAGCCATGAACAAAATATACTTCTGCATGATATTGCTCAGGTCGATCACGAGCTGGGTCAATGCCGGCAGGGAGCCTCCGAAATCCGCAAACATCTTCGCAAAGATCGGGATCACCCACACCAACAGCACGGAGACGACAACGATGGCCACGACAATGATCGCCGCCGGGTAGACCATGGCTGATTTTATCTGGGCCTTGAGCTTGGCCGTCTTCTCCATCTGCTTTGCCAGGCGCTGTAAAATCGTGTCGAGCATACCGCCGGCCTCGCCGGCGCGCACCATATTCGTGTAGAGGTTGTCGAACACCTTGGGATGCTTTTTCAGGGCATCGGCATAGGTCGAGCCGGCCTCGACATCCAACTTCACGTCAGTGAGGAGTTTGCCTAAGGTCTTGTTGTCCGACTGGGAGGAAAGGATCTCCAGGCACTGCACCAGCGGCAGGCCGGCATCGATCATCGTCGCGAACTGGCGCGTAAACACCACCAGATCCTTGTCGGTGATTTTTTGCTTTTTTTCACCGAACATCTTGGATTTCTTTCTTTCTTCGATCGTCGCGACGGTGATCCCCTGTGATCGAAGCTGGCCGATCGCGGCGTCCCGGTCGGCGGCGTTCAGCTCTCCTCTGGCGGTTTGGCCTCCCAGGCCCCTTCCGGCGTACGCAAAAACTGGCATACATTCACCTCACTGTGGAAAAATGTCCGGTTAATCGGCGATTGTGCAGCTCTCAACCTCCGAGATCGTCGTAATCCCTTCCGCAATCTTGGTCAGGCCGCTCATGCGCAGGGTCTTCACACCATCCTCGATTGACAACTGCTTGATCTCATCGGTCGAAGCCCCTTGCAGGATTCCGGCTCGAATCCGATCGCTGACGGTCATCACCTGGTACAACGCCACGCGTCCTTTATAGCCCGTCTTATTACAGACCACGCAACCGGCCCCTTTATGCGGTTTCGCCGTAGCGATTTCCTCATCCTTCATCCCGATTTTCCTCAGCAGATCCGGTGTGACTTCGGGGTCCGGCATCTTACAATCCTTACAGATACGGCGGGCCAGACGCTGGGCGATAATCAGAACCACTGAGCTGGAGACCAAGAACGGCTCGATCCCCATGTTCAAAAGCCGGTTGATCGTGGAGGGCGCATCGTTCGTATGGAGAGACGCCAGGACCAAATGCCCGGTGAGGGCTGCTTTCACGCCGATCTCCCCGGTTTCGTAATCCCGGATCTCGCCGATCATGATGATGTCGGGGTCCTGCCGCAGAAAGGCTTTCAGGGCGGCGGCGAAGGTCAAGCCGATATCGGGGTGTACCTGCACCTGATTGATACCCATAAAATTAAACTCGATGGGATCTTCCGCAGTGCAAATATTGACGGCAGGGCGTGTTGAGCGCCTGCAGGGCAGAGTAGAGAGTCGTGGTCTTGCCGCTGCCCGTGGGACCGGTGACCAGAATCATCCCGAAGGGCGACGCTAAGCCGGCTTTCAACTCCTTGCGCTGCGCGTCCTCAAAGCCAAGTTTCATCATGTCCAACTGCACATTGGCCTTATCCAGGACTCGCAGGCACGCCTTTTCGCCGAAGAGCGTGGGCATGACCGAGACACGGAAATCGACATCCCTCTTCGCTCCCAGCTTTAATTTAATGCGCCCGTCTTGGGGAAGACGCCGCTCGGCGATATCCAATTTGGCCATGATCTTTACCCGGGAGACCATGGCGTTTTTGACCTTCATGGGCAGGTTCATGACGGTCATCATCTGGCCGTCGAGACGGTAGCGGACGCGAAAGACGTTCTCATAGGGTTCGATGTGGACATCGCTTGAGCCGGTCTTGAGCGCGTTGACCAGGATGCCATTGACCAACTTGACGACAGGAGCCTCCACCGCATCGCTGGCATAACCCTGGGGCTCCTCTTCCTCTGCGACCTCCACGGAGTCCAGCACGTCACCGACGGTCTTATCGAAATCTTCCACATCGATTGTCGCGCCCTCATCTTGGATGCTGTATTCATTGCGCGGCTTGCAGGTCGTTGATCGTGTAGTCCTTCACCTCAAGCAACCTCGAGGTGTCCCCTTGCTTACCGTCGTCGCCCACGGACATGCCGGGAGTGATGCCGTAATATTTCGCAACGGCTTCAAGCAGCGCCGATTCGCTGGCGATCACAGGTTGGATGGAATAGTTCGTCCGAAATTTGAGATCGTCGAGACCGAAGACGTTTGTTGGGTCCGCCATGGCGACCGTAAGCGTCGAGCCGACCCGCTTGAGCGGCAGCACCAGATGTTTCCTGACCAATTCAATAGGGACGAGTTTGATCACCGCCGGATCAATAGCTGCGTACGTGTGCAGATTGATCGACGGAACGCGATACTGATGTGAAAGAAAGGTCAACAGCTTTGCCTCGTCGATAAAACCCATCTTGACGAGAGTGCTGCCGAGCTGACCATTGCCCTTCTGTTTCTGGATAACCGCGGCCTCTTTAAGTTGATCTTCACTGATGAGCTTTGCAGTCACCAGCAGCTTGCCTATTCTGTCGACCGTGACAGCCATGCCGTGCTCCGCTTTACCAAAAAAAGTCTAACCGGGGTACGTCAACGCAAGTCCACGACTTCATAGGGTTGAATACCTACCCGCATCCAAAGTCTAGGACTTTCTCGACCCATTGTCAATTTTTGTCCCTACATAATTTTATGGATGAGTATGCGGCCGACTCAGGAGCGGACGAAAACTTGTTACACGAGACGTGGCCGGTAGGCGCGGATTCCGCGATACACGTACTGGAGCCCCGAAGCTACCGTAAGCACCAGCATGACACTTAAGAGCGGCGTCAAGAGAGAGATGTCCCGGTGCAGATAAAGCAAGACCAGGACGAGGGCGAGGTAGAGGAGTTGGGCCAATGTCGTGCCCTTGCCAAGCACTGTTGGAGCCACCTCCATCGGCGTCTGGGTCAAATAGAGCAGCAGCGTGCCGGTGACGATGATAAGATCCCGGCTCAGAATGATAATCGCGACCCAGATGGGCACTAACTGTAGGATCGAAAGCGTCACAAATGCAGAGGTCAAAAGCAGCTTGTCCGCGACCGGATCAAGATGCGCCCCGAGCTTCGTTCGCTGGTTTGCCATCCGGGCAATAACGCCGTCGAGAATGTCCGTAATCCCGGCTATGATGAGGGCCATCAAGGCCGCTCCATAGCGTCCGTAGATCAGAAATCCAACAAAGAAAGGGATGAGGAGGATACGGAAAACGGTCAGCGAATTGGGAAGATTCATGCGCTCCTGGGGCCACCGTCAGGAGAAGAAAAATTATAGGAAATACCTGGGCCTATGTCAACGCGAAGGGCCTCGTTTCTTGACAATGACGGTCCGCCTTGGCTAAAGTCAACAACCATTCCTATTGCCTTAAACTCAGTCACGGATTCCATTTTTATGCGAGTGACGATCAACGGGAAAGCCGAGGAGGTCGCGGGCGGCACGGTGTTGGAGATGCTGAGAGCCAAAGAGGTTGAACCGCAGATGGTGGCGGTAGAATTGAACTCAAGGATCCTTGAACGAGACGAATTGGGAAGCACTGCCCTCAAAGACGGCGACGCCCTTGAGCTTCTCTTCTACATGGGTGGAGGCGCCTAGATGCACCTTCGGCACGATTCCATCACTGAACTTATTGGTTGCACACCCTTAGTCCGACTCAACCGGCTGTCGAAAGAGGGTAGCGCGACCATCTATGCCAAGGTCGAGTATTTCAACCCCGGGGGTTCGGTCAAGGATCGGATTTGCCTGAATATGATCGATGAGGCCGAACGACAGGGCCGGCTGAAGCCAGGGGGAACGATTGTAGAGGCCACCAGCGGCAATACGGGCATCGGCCTCGCACTGATCTCGGCCATCCGGGGGTACAAGCTCATCTTGGTGATGCCGGAAAGCATGAGCATGGAACGGGCCAGTTTGCTGTCGTCCTACGGCGCCCAGTTGGTCCTGACGGCCGCGTGGGAGGGCATGAAAGGTTCCATCAAGGAGACCGAAACGCTCGTGAGCGCGAACCCTGACTATTTCATGCCGGAGCAATTTTCAAATCCGGCGAATCCCGCCATGCACCGCAAGACCACCGCGGTGGAGATCTGGGAAGCGATGGAGGGGCGGTTCGACGCGTTTGTGGCGGCGGTAGGCACCGGTGGAACCATTACGGGCTGCGGCGAGGTCTTCAAGGAGCGGAACCCCAAGATTCGCATCCTTGCTGTTGAGCCGGCGGGCTCGCCGGTCCTCTCCGGAGGCGACCCTGGGCCGCATCGGATCCAGGGAATCGGGGCGGGCTTTATTCCCAAGGTCCTCAACAAATCGATCCTGGATGGGGTTCTGACTGTCACCGACGACGAGGCCTATCAAACGGCGAAACTTCTTGCCAAAAAGGAAGGACTGCTTGTAGGGATCTCCTCGGGAGCCAATGTCGCCGCTGCTCAGAAGGTCGCCGCCGAGCTCGGACCGGGCAAAAATGTCGTGACGGTGTTATGCGACACCGGCGAGCGCTACATCAGCATCGAAAAATACTTTAATATCTAGTCAGCGGCCGGACACCAATGTCTTTCTCAACGGACTCAGAAGAACAAGTTACCCGTTATAGCCGCCACATCCTTTTGCCCGAGGTCGGCGGCAAGGGACAGTCCAGGATCGGGCAGGCAAAAGTTCTGGTGGTCGGCACAGGCGGCTTGGGTTCACCGGTCGCCTTTTATCTGGCCGCCGCCGGGGTTGGAACGATTGGCCTTGTTGATAGTGACGTCGTGGACCTCTCGAACCTGCAACGACAGATCATCCACCAGACGCCGGACATTGGACGCCCTAAAGTCGACTCCGCCAAGGCCAAAATCTTGGCGCTTAACCCTCATGTCACCGTCGAGACCCACTATACGCGACTCAATGCCGACAACGCCCTGGAGATTATCGCCGGGTATGACATCGTGGTGGATGGCGTCGATAACTTTCCCGGGAAGTTCTTGATCAACGACGCCTGTTTCTTCGCCAAAAAGCCGCTGGTGCACGGCGCGATCCTCCGGTTTGACGGCCGGGTCTTCACGATCGTACCGGGAAAGAGCGCCTGCTATCGGTGCGTGTTCAAGCAGCCTCCACCTGCCGGGTTAGTCGCAAGCTGCCAGGAGGCCGGAGTCATCGGGGCGCTTGCCGGGGTGATCGGCACCCTACAGGCCACCGAAGTCCTGAAGCTCATCCTGGGCCGCGGTCGCCTGTTAACCGATCGTCTCCTCGATTACGACGCTCGGTTGACGCGCTTTCGCGAGATCCGGATCGTAAAAAATCCCGCGTGCGCGCTGTGCGGCGAGCAGCCCACGATCACCCGGTTGGTGGAGCACGAACTCGAAGTCTGCGCGATAAAGACCGCCTAGGGAACGTATGACACCGCCCAAGATGAAAGGCTTGATCTGCCGGGAGTGCGGAAAAGAATATCCCGCCGTGTCTCTGCATGTCTGTGAGCTTTGCTTCGGACCGCTTGAGGTCCAGTATGACTACAAACAGATCCAAGCCAGTCTCACGCGCAAAAAGATTGAGAATGGGCCCAAAAGCCTCTGGCGCTATGTGGATCTCTTGCCGATCCAAGGCGAGCCGACTATCGGGCTGCATGCCGGCTTTACCCCGCTCGTCCGCGCGAAAAACTTAGGGGACGAGCTGGGCCTGGACCAACTCTATGTCAAAAACGACACCGTGAATCATCCGACGCTTTCGTTTAAGGACCGCGTCGTGGCGGTGGCGCTCACTCGTGCCCGTGAGCTCGGCTACGAGACCGTGGCCTGCGCGTCGACGGGGAATCTGGCGAACTCGGTCGCCGCACATGCGGCCTCAGCCAAGATGCAATGTTATGTGTTTATCCCTCATGACCTGGAGGCGGCCAAGGTGCTCGGAAATCTCGTGTACCGCCCCAATGTGGTGGAGGTAGAAGGCAGCTACGATGACGTGAACCGCCTGTGCAGTGAGATCGCCGGGGAGCAGCATTGGGCGTTCGTGAATGTCAACATCCGCCCCTACTACTCCGAAGGCTCAAAAACCCTCGCCTATGAGGTCGTCGAGCAATTGGATTGGGTGGCCCCGGATCACGTGGTCGTTCCAATGGCGTCCGGTTCGCTGTTGACGAAAATCTGGAAAGGCCTCAATGAGATGCAGAAGCTCGGATTGGTGACCGACATGCACAGCCGCGTCCATGGGGCGCAGGCGGAGGGATGCTCGCCCATCGCCGCCGCCTACAAGCAGGGGCGGGACTTTTTTAAGCCGGTGAAGCCCAAGACGATTGCCAAGTCTCTCGCGATTGGAAATCCGGCGGATGGCTATTATGCCCTCAAGGCGACTGCCGAGAGCGGCGGCGCGATGGAAACCGTGACGGATGAGGAGATTGTCGATGGCATGACTCTGCTCGCGCAAACCGAAGGGATTTTTGCCGAAACCGCGGGAGGAGTAACTGTAGGCGTGCTCAAAAAACTTGCGAAACAGGGCATTATCAAGCGACATGATGTCACGGTCGCGCTGATAACCGGGAACGGCCTCAAGACACAGGATGCGATCATCAATGCCGTCGGCCGGCCGACGCGTATTTCTCCGAGCCTGGTGCAGTTCCAGAAAACATTCAACTTGGCCCCGTCTCAGGGTTGACGGCGCGGATTCAATCACATGGTAAAGGTCCGTATTCCCACTCCACTACGACCCCTGACCGGCGGAAAAGGCGAGGTCGAAACCCAGGCTGTCGATATCCAGTCCATGATTGATTCTTTGAACGGGCAATTTCCCGGCTTAAAAGGCCGAATCTGCGACGAGGCCGGAGAAATTCGACGATTTGTGAACATCTATTTGAATGAGGAAGACATCCGTTTTCTGTCGGGAAAGGAAACATTGATCAAAGACGGCGACCAGATTTCAATCGTGCCGGCCATTGCAGGGGGGAGGCGGTCAACAGGGGCCGGGCCTTGGTCAGCAGTTGGTGGGCGGGTGCATGGGCAGGAGCATCGGGGACAGGCAACTTTTGGCGGGAACAGTCTTGGGCTGCAGGCTGATGAACCGGAGTAGCCTGTCCCCTTCGGGAGGCCATGCTGATGGCACACCTGCGCTTTCATCTGCGATTCCCTGAGGAGAAGATCAAGGAACCGGTCCTCTGTCGCATCAATCGAGAATTCCCCAAGGTTGATACCAACATTCGCCGGGCTGATGTGCGCGAGACAACAGGCTGGATCGATGTCGAGTTTGCGGGTGATCCAGGGGAAATCGAACGCGCCATCGAGGGCATCAGGGATAAAGGCATCATCGTTGATCCGATTGAACTGAACGTGGTGGAGTGAGCGTGGACTTTACCGACACCCAGATCGAGCGCTACAGCCGCCACATTATTCTGGCGGAGGTCGGCGGAAAGGGCCAGAAAAAGCTGGCGTCCGCCAAGGTGCTGATCATCGGAGCCGGAGGCCTGGGCTGCCCCGCGGCCCTGTATCTCGCTGCCGCGGGGATCGGCACCATCGGCTTGGTGGACAGCGATGTCGTCGATCTGTCGAATTTGCAACGCCAGATTTTGCACTCCACGGACACGATCGGGCAACTCAAGGTGGAGTCCGGACGGACCATGCTGAATGCCATCAACCCCGACGTTACGGTCAATCCGTATCCCATGAATATTGCCGCCGACAACATTATGAAGATTCTCGCTGACTACGATCTGGTTCTGGATGGATCGGATAATTTTACGACCCGCTATCTCGTGAATGACGCATGCTTCTTCGCCGGCAAGCCGTTGATCTCCGGAAGCATCTTTCGGTTCGAAGGTCAGTTGACCACATTGAAACCGGCGGACGGCTTCCCCTGCTATCGGTGCCTGTATGCTGAGCCCCCGCCCGCGGGACTGGTCCCCAACTGTCAGGAAGCAGGAGTGCTTGGTGTCCTGGCCGGCACCATCGGAACCTTACAAGCCGCCGAGTGCCTGAAAGAAATCGTCGGGGCCGGGACCTCTTTGGCCGGTTCAATCCTGATGTATGACGCCCTGGAGATGACCTTCCGCAAGACCCGCGTTCCCAAAGATCCCGCCTGCGCGCTGTGCGGCTCAAATCCCCGCATTCGCGACCTGTCAGGAAATTACGAAGTCTCTTGCGCGCTCTAGCCCTTCCGCTGCGTTCGTGCTGATTATTCCACGACAGATCATCGACACGATGGTGGCCGAGGCAAAAGCCGCTTCGCCCCACGAATGTTGCGGTCTACTGGCAGGACAGAAAATGCGCGTGACGCGGCACTACAAGATCACAAACATCGTGGCCAGCGAGGGCGCAGAGATCGCGAACTTTGATGCCGCCAAAGTCAGTCATCTTCAACAACTGACCCCGGAGGAGCGCGCCGAGATCGCCTTCGTCATGGACGCCCGAGAGATGTCGCTGGCTTTCAAGGATATGCGCACAAACGCGCTGGACCTACAAGTGATCTATCATTCCCATCCGCAGAGTCCCTCGCGGCCGTCAGTCACCGATATTCGGAACGCGACGGACTTCGAGTCTGTGCGCACGGTGTTGAATCTCGCCGAGCCGGTGCATCTGATCATCTCGCTTGAGAATCCTACAACGCCTGTCCTCAACGCCTATCGCATCGTTGGCGGTGAAGCCATGCGGGCAGCCTATGACGTCCTCTGAGCGTCACATTCCACCCGCCCACCCCGCGGCTGCCAAGACAGCCGCTTTTCCCGTGGCACCCGCCCTGCCAAGACAGCGCTTCCCGTTAGACCCCGCGGCTGCCAAGACAGCCGCTTTTCCCGTGGCACCCGCCCTCGCTGGAATTATTTCGACCCCTTGCAATTGAAGGCAAGGGGTGGCCCACTGGCATAGCGCGTCACGCCGCGCGCCTCGTCGTCGGGGATTCTTCATTCCGGGGCATCGACACATCCTGCTGTTTGGAGTCCGTTGCAGACATTCCATATGTTATGAGCCAAATGAGGGCGACAAGAAACGCACCGCTGATAACCTCGACCATCGCAGCATCTCCTTGGAAAACTTGTGAATGTTAATCTACCGATCCCGGGGACGAGCCGGCCTGGCGGCTGCATAGGGATACTTTCAATGAAAGGCCATTGTACTAGCTTGAAGAGGTTTCACCTAGATCATTCTCCTAGGTTATTAAAAAGAAATTAAAGCGATCAGCTTCATAGGTTGGATTCAGTTAACGCGGAATAAGGTATCGCGGAGGCCCAGATAAGAGTGATGTGCTGCAGATTATTAGTTCAATCCTCCGCCATCGACGTTGGCGAAGATCGCCTTCACGGCAGCAACAGATCAACTGCTAGTAGCGCTTCAGGCAGATTAGTCACCCTCTCATACGAGACAGAACAGTCACCTAGCTATAGAAAGCCGGGCTTCCGGGTCTACTCGCGCCCATAGTTTTGCGCGCAACCAAAACGCGACGTTTACCAGAGCAATCAGGACAGGAACTTCGACCAACGGGCCGATAATCGTGGCAAAGGCCACCGATGAACCCAAGCCAAAGGCGGCAATAGCCACGGCAATGGCCAGCTCAAAATTGTTGCTCGCGGCAGTGAAAGAGGCTGCTGTGGTTTGTCCGTAGTCGGCCCCGATTGCCTTGCCCATCAGGAAACTGACGAAGAACATAGTGACGAAGTAGATCCCCAAGGGTGTGGCAATGCGCAGTACATCAACCGGCAATCTCAGCACCATCCCTCCTTTAAGAGAAAACATAGCAACAATGGTAAAAAGAAGCGCAATCAGCGTGACCGGTCCGATTTTGGGCAGGAAACTCTGCTCATACCACTCAGGGCCTTTCTGCCGAATAAGAATGACGCGAGATAAAAACCCCGCCAGAAAGGGAATTCCAAGATAGATAAGTACGCTTTCCGCAATCGTGCGGAAACTGACCTCAACGACGTGCCCGCCCAGTCCAAACACGGGCGGCAGAACACTCAGAAAAAACCACGCATAAACGGTAAAGAACAAAAGCTGAAAGATGCTGTTGAAGGCGACCAGCGCCGCAACATATTGAGTGTCCCCCTCGGCCAGTTGATTCCAGACAATGACCATGGCAATGCATCGAGCGAGGCCGATCAGGATGACCCCCGTCATGTATTCCGGATAGTCACGCAGGAACAATACGGCTAAGCCAAACATCAGCATAGGGCCAATCAGCCAGTTCTGAACCAGCGACAACAGGAGGATTTTCCAGTCTCTGAATATCAGCGGCAGTTCTTCATATTTGACCCGCGCCAAGGGAGGGTACATCATCAAAATGAGGCCAACTGCGATCGGAATGTTCGTCGATCCGACCGATAGGCTGTTAAGGAAGGCAGGCGCACCCTTAAATACAGAACCGATGACCACCCCTCCCGCCATAGCGAGAAATATCCAGAGCGTCAAATAACGGTCAAGAAACGACAGGCGACGCGAGGAGGAGGTCACTTCGTTAAATCCACGACACGATTCTTCAGCATCAAAAAGGCGTTATCAAAAGCAGTGTTTATCTCTGCCCCTGATCCCGTCGCTTTCGCTGGGTCAGGCGTACTCCAATGCAGCTTCTTTGGGTTGCCGGGAAATAGTGGACAGCTTTCGCCAGCAGCCTGATCACACACGGTGATCACCAGATCGAACGACTGGTTGGCAAACTCATCCCATGACTTGCTCCGTGGCTGACCGGGATCAATGCCATTTCGTTTTAAGGTCTCAATAGATTTTGGGTGAACATATCCTGCCGGAGAACTTCCGGCGCTCCAGCCCCGGTACCGGCCACGGCCGAGATCATTAATCAAAGCTTCAGCCATGATGGAGCGGCATGAATTACCCGTGCACAGGACCAGCACTCTGAGGGGATCGGACTTCATCCGTTGCAGCACCCCGCGGTTTTCTCAGAAGGTTCACAGCAGTCAGGCTCTCCCATCGTCTCGGGCGTACAGCACGCACTCTCAGCCTGATCGGGCTGAGCGGAGAATAGCTGGGCGTCCTCCATCGTTCGGTATGCTTCCCATGGAATGCCGGCGGGATCTTGGATCCACGATTTTTCAGACCGGGCGTAACAGCAAACCGTTTCGCCTTCATCGACAATGGTCATGTCGGCGACCTTCAGGCGTTCGCGCAACTCTATCAATTCGGCGTCTTCATCGACCTGAATACCAAGGTGATCGACGCCCTTTGTCTTCGCACGTGTGGATATGGCGAAGTTAACGCGGGGGTCGTCCAGCAACCACTTGGCATAGTCAGGTTTCGTTTTTACCGGCTGCGCGCCGAACAGCCCACTGTAAAAGCGGATAGATTCATCAAGGTTTTCCACTCCAACATGGATATGAAAGCGTTTCATGCTGTTTTCTCCTTTGGCTGGCAACAGGTTGAAAGCTCAATAATCGAGCATCCTCTCTTTTTATCATTACGGATGCTGGCGAATTCGGCCCTGCAGCAATCCTCAACCATGTAGCGGATCAGACCAGAAAAAAAGTCAAAATTGGCAGTGTATATGACCGATCGGCCTTCCCGTCGTGACACGACGAGACCAGCATTGCTCATATGCGAGAGGTGAAACGACAGCGTGTTATGGGGAATCTTTAAGGACTCGCTCAGAGTACCGGCAGGCACGCCAGACCGGCCATATTCCACCAGCAAACGGAACACTCGTAGGCGGGTTTCCTGCGAAAGAGCGTCGAAGGCGGCAAGCGCTTGTTTAATGTCCATATGTCTAGAATAATGGACACGTCCGAAATTGTCAACTGCCCAACTCTCTTAGACACTGAATTATGTTTACTTCATCAACATGACTTCGGTCGCCTTCACCACCGCTGTCACCTGATCGCCTTGTTTCAAACCCATCTCGTCGATGGCTTCACGCGTGATGGCCGCGCCGAGACTGAATTGTCCCATCTTGACCGTCACCAGACCCATGGCTTCGCCTTTTTGAACCGATTCGACCTGACCCGCAAAACGGTTCCGGGCGCTAAACGTGGCCTTGTCTCCGCCCTTCATCAGCATGACCTCGGTGGATTTGATCACGGCCGTGACCTGGTCGCCTTGCTTCAAGCTCAATTCCTCCACGCCTTGATTGGTGACAGCCGCTACGATCTTTGTTCCCTGCGCATCAAGGGTTACGAGGCACATCGCCTCACCTGCCTTAATCGCAGATACCCGTCCCTGCAGCTTATTTCTTGCACTGATCGCCATTCTGACCTCCTTGGGGTTTATCGTGTTCTTCATCATAGAGCGTGCACTTACGGGCGTCCGGTGTGCAAGGGGCGCTGCGCCGAAACTGAGAGAGCAAGTTGAGAAGGTTACACCCGCTTGACAGTCTTTACACTGAGGCCAGGGGTACTTTCCGGCGGTAAAGTGACCGGCAATGGACGATTGTAGGAAGAGAAAAATAATTCTACGCTACAAAAACA
This sequence comes from Nitrospirota bacterium, assembly GCA_963788195.1. GTDB lineage: Bacteria > Nitrospirota > Nitrospiria > Nitrospirales > NS-4 > NS-11. The sequence continues at coordinate 126,255 of CAWBGA010000013.1, read as the reverse complement.
AGCGCAATGAGAAAAAGGCACTACGCTCTCACCGTCTTTTGCACTGTACAGACCTCGCACGTGACAACCTTCTTGTTAACTCTCCTTGATCACCATCACCTCGGTTGCCTTCATTAACGCCACCGCGCGGTCCCCGACCTTCAGACCAAGCTCATCAAGTGCGTCCCGCGTGATGATTGCAGTGATCTTGTTCTCGCCCACGTCAAGATTGACCTGGGCCATGATGAGATCGCGCTTGATCGCCGAGACAATGCCGACCAGCTTGTTCCTGCCGCTGACCTCCTCGCCTTCCGGCTTTTTTCCCAGCCAGCGATCCAGCACCGCCTTCTTGAAGCGATACCGTCCCCCGATCTTGGAGCTGGGAATTTTCCCCTCCCACATGTACCGGTAAAAGGTGGGAAGAGCGAGGCGGAGATATTTCGCGGCCTCGCGAGCGGTTAACACCGCATCCGGGCCCTGAGGCATCTGTTGGGCTGCGTCGTACCATGTTGCTCCTCTTTAACGCTCTGGCTCTTCCGTAATGATCACCGCCACGTCCGGCCGTTTGCTGCCCGACAGCTCCAGCCAATAGGATCGCTCTCGTTTTAATGGGAACCCCAGGCTCTTGTGAATCCTGCCGCAGTGCAAACGCGGAGTGATCCTGACCCGTTCAATCGGTTTTTCCCCGTCTATCACTTCGATCCAGAGGGTTGAGTCTGCAGAAATCCGGTACATGCCATCTTTCGGAACTGTCAGCCGAACAAAGCCTCCAAACACGTTTTCCAGGCTCTCGCCCGGCTTCATCTTTCCGGCGATCAGCCCGACCGCAGACAACGGTTGAAGAGCCACCTCCAGTTTTTGCCTGCCGGGTTCAACAGCCGGCATGATCTCCGGCTTTGGCAAAGCTTCGACCTTCGATCCCGCCGTATCCATCGCGGCTATAACCGCCTGCAATGCGGGGGACAGCTTCGTGCAGTCTTCGGCGGTGGCAGGAGAATGGGTATGGTCCGTTTGCGCGGATACCGTCAGAGGAACAGCAGAGTAAACAGCCACGCGGTAAGAGTCCGCTAGATCCATCCCACGATCGGCGCGCCATAGAGAAACGCTTTCATCTATTCCGTCAGCTCTTCATTCAGCGCCACGGACTTGATATGGGCATGGACTGCCATGCCCGGGCTTCAGGTGGAGGTTGGTGACGGACTTTCGCGTGATGCTCGCGATAAGCGGCGCGCCGATATCCAACCTGATGTCCACCAAGAAGTCGTCGACTTCCCGGATCTCCATGATCGTCGCCGCAAGAATGTTCAACACACTGGTCGGAGAGGTAGGCGGGCCCAGCGTGATACTCACATCGCTTGCCAGAATGTGAACACGCACGGAGTCGCCCCGACTATGGCGTTGCACTGGCACATACAGGGCCTGGCCCTTGAACTCCAGACGCGTCAGACCGACGTCCGGCTCATGTCCCGCAACATGCGCATCCAGCACCGCGCCGATACGCGCCCTCCCCAGATATCCACCACCGGGATCGAGCGAGGAAAACACTTCGCTCAGCGGTCCTGTGGCCACAAGTTTTCCCTCTTTTAGAAACGCGACGACATCCGCAAGTTGCAAAATCTCGGTGATGGCATGACTGACATAGATAACTGGCACGTTGCAGCTCATTATGCAGTCGTTGGATGAACGGAAGAATCTCTCTGTTTACGCTTGATATCCAAGGAGGCGAGGGGTTCGTCCAACAGCAAGAGCCGGGGGCTCGTCAGCAACGCCCGGCCGATCGCCACGCGCTGCTGCTCGCCTCCGGACAGTTTGTGAGGCCGGCGATCGAGGATCTCACCGATCCCGAGGATGTCAATCACCTGCTCAGGCGTAATATGGCGCGCGGCGGCCGGCGTTCTGTGATAGCCATACAGCAGATTCGATCTCACCGACAGATGCGGAAACAATCGCGGCTCCTGAAAGACATAGCCGATGGGACGAATGTGGATCGGCAGGTAGATGCCTGCAGTTTCATCCTGCCAGACTTCATCGCCGAGCCGCATATACCCGGTGCGCGAGCGTTCCAGCCCGGCGAGACATCTCAGCAATGTCGTTTTCCCGGAGCCTGACTGACCGAATATGGCGGTGACTCCGGTCGCCGGGACATCCATATCGGTTTGCAGATGAAACTTGGGATACTCGACATCGAACTTCGCAACGAGCCTGCTCATGAAACGTGGATGGGAAACCTTCGATTGGCGGCATACACGCCGAGCAACATTAAAAACGAGAAAATAAGCATGAAGGCCGAGATCGTATGCGCCTGCGCATACTCCATGACTTCCACGTGATCGAAGACCGTCGTGGAGAGAACCCGGGTCTTTCCTGGAATCGATCCCCCGACCATGAGGACCACTCCGAACTCCCCCATCGTATGAGCAAAGCCAAGCACGATCGCGCTGATGTATCCGCGCAATGCGATCGGTGAAATCACGGTAAAAAAGGCGTCTAATTTTGATGCCCGAAGCGACCACGCGGCCTCGAGCGGGCCTTTGCCCGCGGCTTCGAAGGCGCCATGCAGCGGCTGAATCACAAAGGGCATCGAGTAAAAGGCGGAAGCTATGACGAGGCCGGTGAAGGTGAAAGCCAAAGTCAGACCGGTAAGGCGGCCGATCGGTCCATACGGGCCGAGCGCGATAAGAATATAGAAGCCTAACACCGTGGGGGGCAGGACGATGGGGAGCGCCACAACGGCTTCAACGATGGTCCGAAATCGCGACCGGGTATGGGCAAGCCACCAGGCGATGGGTGTCCCGATAATCAGCAGGACCACCACGGTCGCGCCCGCCAGTTGCAGCGTGACCCACAGCGCACTGAGATCCATCTCGTTGAGAGCCATGTTCTTCCTTTTCGCCAGGAACCTACCAGAATTCATCAAGACCAGGCAAGAACTACCGAGCTTTTAACACCACGGAGGGAGCGTTCTTCACGAACGGCGCCTTCAACTTGCGTGGCTACGCGCTATTTCAGATCATACCCGTAGTTCTTGATGATCGCTGTCGCCGCTGGTCCATGCATAAACTCCATCAAGGCTTTTGCGCCTGGATTGTTTTGCGCCCTTGTCAACAACACTGCGTCCTGGCGAATTGGTTCGTGATATTCGTTCGGAACAGTCCAGCTGCTTCCCTTCCCCTTGATTTTGGGATCAAGGATTTGGGACAAGGCGAGGAAACCGATCTCAGCATTTCCTGAATCGATAAACCCGATCGTTTGCCCCAGATTCTCACCCATGACGATCCGAGGTTGCACGCTGTCCCACACTCCCATTTTCATCATGGTTTGCTTGGCGGCCTGTCCGTAGGGAGCAGTTTTGGGATTCGCGATCGCAAGATGCTTAAACTGAGCGGTCTTTAACGTCTCCTCCCCTGTCACGAGTCTTGAATCAGGGCTCCAGAGAACCAGTCGACCGATGGCATATGTGAAGCGGCTGCCCTTGACCGCCAACCCTTCATCCTCGAGCAGCTTCGGGCGCTCGTCATCGGCCGAAAAGAAGACATCGAATGGCGCCCCGTTCTTGATCTGGGCATAGAACCTTCCGGACGAGCCGGAGCTCGCTTGAATGCTATGACCCGTGGCCTTTTCAAACTCAGTGGCGATCTCTCGAAACGGAGGAACAAAATTGGCCGCCACAGCCACCTGAACCTGTTCGGCATAGGCTGTTGTCCCAGAAACAAACAGCAAGAGAAAAAGCGCCCTTATATAGCTTTTCATTATTGCCTTTCTTCAGCCCAAACCGGCCGAAGACGGATGCCTTACTCGACAGGAGGGTTGCCCCCGAATGAGACTTCCGCTTCAGCCGGCCATGGAACATTCAGTACCTGAATTGAATCTGTGTGGTTAAGAAATTCTTATTGTTAGGGTTGGCAACGCCGCCTCCTGTCGTGACGAAGGGGTTTCCCTCATTCTCATCATGCTTGATCTCATAATTCAGTGTGAACTTCACGTTCGTATCGAAATAGTAGTTGAAGCCGACCGTATGGCGATCCAGCGTGCTGTTGGGACGGTTGGTGTCCACCGTAAACTGCTCGTACCGATACGCCGGCTCAAAATTCGGCAGGAACGGCAGCGGACGAAACACCACGTACTGGTACCAGGTCCGGCGGCGGAAGCCATTGTCGTACCCTTCGATATACTCGCCCTGAAGCTTGACGAGATTGTTGAAGAACGGCGGAATGTAGGTATACATCACACCGTCCCTGAACTTTTTTACATCGGTGTTGGTCTGGAGCGTCGCGGTGGCTGCCCCGTTGTAAAACGCTGTGCCCAAATATGCTGCGAGATAGACTTTCATGCCTGCTGTCGGCGTGAAGCTCAACCGCCCTGTCACATCCTTGTCCGCATTATTGTCATTGAAGTTCCGGCCGGCGCCGTTGACCACGGCCGCCGTCAGCTCAGGCGCCCAGGGCAGTTGGGGTAGCTTGCTGGTTACCTGGACGCCCATATCCAACTGCTGGACGAACCCGGAGCTGTTGGTTTTTCCGAAGGGATTGAGTCCTGGATCCCCGGCACGAACATCGACCGACGAACCGTTCTGGCCGACCACCAGATCCGTGTAGTAGGCACGATTGACGAAGTCGAGTAATCCCTGCGACGTTCCCTGCTCGATTCCGAACGGTTCTCGGAATTGGCCGACTCGCAACTGACTGATGTACGGATAGAGGCCTTTAAGAGCAGGCATATCTTTCGAGTAAAAATCCAGGTACATGGAATTGAGCGCGATCTCGCCCTGCCGCGCGAAATCTACCTCGAAATAGTAGGTGGACCAGGGGGTCAGTCGCCCGGTAACATAGATTTCCGCTGCACGTATTCGGAACCCATTTTCGTCGCGGGTGGGCACAGGGGCCCCGGCGAAACCGGTCGGATCCGGAGTGGTGCCGGGGTTCCGGTTGGTATTGTCAACGTTATATTGCACCTTCAACGCCACGAGCCCAATGCTGAGTCGTTCACTGTGCTTCAACAGCGTATCTACATTGGTCCAGACGTTCCGGTAGTCGTTCTTGCGCAGGTTTTCGATCCCGCCGCGCTTTGTCTCCAGATCTGCGTATGAGCCGACCGGCGGCCGTTTCCCGCCAGGCGTCGCCTCCTCCGCAGCAACGCTCGGCGTTCCATCCATATATGTTTCTTCAACTACAGGACCCTTAAACGGCTCCTTGGCCTCTTGCAGGATCTGATCATACTCTTGCTTGGTGATGATCCCCTTTTTGAGCATCACGTCGAGAATCCGCTTGTCGTCGGCCCAGGCAGAGCCCACGCCGAATGCGATCAGCAGGAACCCGACCGCCAACACCACCAGAACGCGTTTCATGCTCACCCTCCTCGTAAATGGTCCTTCTTCTAAAACGTTTTAAATGATAATAAAAATGCATTTATATAGTCAATACTATACTATAAATATCAGTAACATGAATTAAAGATACGTAATTACATCACTCCGGGCCCAAATGCCTTTTTTTCCTCACAAACGTTTACCGCCAAGGGAGAATAGTGGTAGAAGGGCCCTCTGCGTAGGAGCTGGCTAATGCGACAGGGCTTGTGTCTGTACTATCTTCTGGCCATAGCGGGGATGACGAGCGGTTTTGCGAGTTGCGCGCAGCTTGTCCGGCCCCTGCAGCCGGGGAACGCTGTGGTCGCAAAACCGGGGGACGGCCTCATCTTCGGACGGATTGTGATGCTACGGGATAAACGGAATGTGTTTACCGAGCTCCCCCGATTCAACAACGAGTTCGGCTGTGAACTCACGCAGACGGCCTCGGGCAAGCGGTATGTGATCAGCCCGCTCACTCAGGACGGACCATTCGTGCTCGCGCTGCCGCCAGGCCTGTATGAGGTGACAAAGCTGATGTTCGAGGATCGGGCCGGCCAGTGGGAAGGGCTTCTCGTCGCCAGCTTCGTGGTGAAACCCGGCACGCTGACCTACCTTGGGACCTGGGAAATCGAGTTTACGAATCTGGGGCCGAGCAGCAAGGTCCGGGGGAGAGTTGTGGATCAATTGCACGAGGCCCGCGACGATCTGCAGCAAACCTACGGGGGAACTCCGCAATCGATCGCCGTCGGCACTCTAGCCACCGCGGAAGAAGGGTATTTTAGCCTACTGCAGCCGAGAGCCGAGCAATGAGGCTGGACTCAAATACGGTCGTGTACTGTCGTCCCCGCGATGGCGGTCTTAGATAGCGCGAAAAGGTGTTCCCACGCGAGGACCTTCTCACCATCTGCACTATTGACGCGCACATTTAAAAACGTCGCAGGGAGCTCCGTGTGGTTCACGGCGCGAGCGTCATCCAAATTACCCGTGGCGTCGGATATCGCTTCAGGGGACCTGCCTCGAACCGCTGAGCAAAGTTGACACTGTTGTAACAATCGGGTTTTCGGCTTGTAACGAACTTTTGAGAGCCTCAATAGCAATATGATGCTCGCTCGATTAGTCGGCACTCTCTGCTTCAGTCTGATGCTCGGTGCCTGTGCAACCATCCAGGCGCCGATGGATGATTCGCCGCTTGCCACCCTGCTGTCCAAAGGGGAGCAAGAATTCAAGCAAGGCGCACTGGAGTCCGCCACCCAAAGCTTCACCGACGCCATCCGGATCTCACCCGAGAGCGCAGAGGCATGGAATGCGCGCGGCTTCGTGTGGGCCCAGGCCGGACAGCCCGCTAGGGCCATCCAAGACTTCATGGAAGCCATAGCCCGAGCGCCGGAGAATGCCATGTACCGTGCGAACCTTGGCCTGTCTCAGATGGAGATGGGGGACGCAGAAGCGGCACTGGCCTCGTTTGAGGAAGAAGTCCGGCTGGTGGGTCGCTCAAGTTCCGCGCTGAATCACCGGGGGCTGGCTTACCGGCGTTTGGGCCGATTGGACGAAGCCGCCACGGACTTCACGGCAGCGATCGCCCTCGACGGCCAGACGGCCGACCTGTACGCAAACCGGGCAGTCGTGCATGCCCTCAGAGGCGACGTGCTATCGGCCCGAGATGATCTCGATTACGCCATTTCGCTGAATCCGTGGTTGCCTCAGGCTTTCGAGAGCCGGGGTTTGATTTACCTGCAAGAAAGCCGCTTCGCGGAGGCGGTTACCGATCTATCGCGCGCGATCAAGCTTGGCGAGACCACAGGTCTCATCTACTACAACCGGGCGTTGGCCCATTCTCTTGCTGGGAGGTCAGACAAAGCCCAGAGCGATTACCAACTCTCCTGCCGGCGTGGCTTTATACCGGCTTGCACATTTACCAGGGTCGTGACGGCACTCCCTCCTTTCGAATAGTCTCCTTCTCTTAAACTCCTGCTAGTGAATTGTGAAATTTGTGTGAAATTTTGCGTCCTGCGCTATACGCTATAATGTTGTTAACAAACGGTTACACGATGCCAACCTTCGGGCAAGGAGGTGGGGTTATGCAGCCGACATTTCGTCAGGTGCCAATACAGATGCCAATAATTGGGCAACCCATCTCATCACATCCGCCATCAACCGAGCTCCAACATTTGCATATCCTTATACTTTCAAAGATTCCATTTCGAATCGTAACTGGCACATCCATTGCTCATTTTACGAAACGCGGTCTCATCGTGCATCTAAGCCTTCGGGCAAGGAGGTGGGTTATGCGTTCCCTGATAAGTGTAGTCGCGGTAGTGGTCACAGCGCTTGCGGGCTGCTCAAGTGCGCCCTTTCCGTCGAGTCTCACGAAAGATGTCAATCCCAATATTCAGTTCGGGGTCTTGGAGGCGCAGCCAGACGCCTACAAAGGACAAGCGGTGCAGCTTGCCGGACGTATCGTCGATGTCCTGCCCACTGCCGAGGGCACCCTCGTTGTCGTGAAAAGCCTGCCGATCAAGAACAATCAGCCGTTGGACAGTTTAGACGAGGCTATGGCGTCAACCGGCAAGTTTGCTTTTCTCTATCAGGGGCAGATAACCCCTGCTGAGCTTCGTTATGGCAACGAGGTCATGGTTCTGGCGCAATCGCAAGGATCGAGAGTCATCAATGTTCCGGGCGAGGTTTCCCAAAATGAGCCCTATTTGGTTGCGCGCTGCGTCCATATATGGGAGACCGGGGAAGATCGCATCTCGGACTTTCCGGATTATCTGGACACGTATTTTCCGCTCCCAGAGAGGACTTATTGCACCAAGCAGTGAGGCAGGGGTTCACAGGACCGGGCGTCCGCTCTAGTCCGTGTGTGGGTTAACAGGCTCACAAAGAAGCGAGCGCCAGAAAGCAGCAATTGCTTCAAGGAAGCTAGAGCTGAACCGGCTCAAGAACAAGCCGGTACAGGGAAAGGGCAAGGCGGTGGTGTCCGCTAGGGCTCGTACAGGGAAACCCCGCCCTTTGCTCGTAGCACTGCTCAAGTCTGACCCTGAGGGCTACTTCAGCCTGATAGAACTTAGAATCGGTCAGTAAATTCTCTGCGGAAGAAACTAAAAAACGGCGACCAGCGCCAAATACAGTCCGACCGTCGCAAGAATGATCGCGAGGGCGATTACGGGCCAGTTCGCCGGAATCGTGTCAGCCGGTGTGTCAATATGCCTTTGTTCGAGCAGAAACCGCCAGAGAGACACCGGGATAAGTACGGTGCCAAGCCACATCAAGACGGCGCCAACCAGACCGGTCCGAGGGTTTGAGACGTTTACTCCGGCTGCCGGAGCCAGATATTTCACAAAAAGCGAAAACCGCTCAAGGACAAAGCCGAACGCAATAATCGCTACACTCGTGCGCAGCCATGCTAAAAACGTTCGCTCGTTGGCCTGATGCGCCGGAAGATTCAGACGCAACAACTTTCTCGAATAGTCCCATGGCTCATAGAGCTGGGTCGTGCTGGATTGGCATCTCTCATATGCCTCCTACCGCATACCGTAGCTGCGCCTCGGCTATTTTCGCGTTGTACTGGGTCTCGGCAAGACGAGTCTCCGCCGCCGTTACGGCAACCTCGCTTTGCGTCACCTCGACAATCGAGCTTAAGCCCAGCTTGTAACGCTGGCGGGCGAGCCCCAGCGCTTCGCGGCCAATCGTCACTTGCTGTTGCGCCACTTTGACCTGCTGAAGCAAGGTGACAACGGCGAGGAAGTTCTCCTTAACTTGTAACTGGATATCTTGAAGGAGCGCCAGATAGATGCTCTCGGCCTCCCGTTTCTGCGTGGTGGCCTCGGCGACCTGGTTTTGAATCAGAAAGCCGGTAAAGAACGGGACTGATACGATTGCTCCTGCGCCCCACCAGCCGCCCTCTTGAAGATGCGGCCGCTCAGAGATGTGCTCGGTATTTCCTGCACTTCCGACGGCTTGAAGAACGGGATAGTGTTGACTGCTCGCCGCTTTGATGCGATTTTCCGCGGTCCGCACACGCTCTTTCAGGGCAAGCAACTCGGGGCGCCGAGCCTGCGCTTCGGACAACAGTGAGTCGAGGAGGTCCGGCCGTGTCACCTCGACGGAAACATCCTCCAATTCATATGACGGGACACCTTCGATACCCATGGCATGGTTTAACCCGGCGTATGCCGAGCTCAAATCATTGCGCGCCTGGATCACTGCAAACTCGGCATCCGACAATTGCACCTGCACCAGACCGAGATCCAGCTTGGATTTGATTTCATTTCGATACAACGTGTCGACTTGCTGCTTGATCGTTTCACGCTCACGCACCGTCTGGTCCGCGATCTGAACCAACCGCTTGCGTTTCAGGACCGAGAGATAACTTCGCTCAACGCCGAGGACCACATCGGCGCGGCGAGCAACGGCTTCCTTCACTATCCTTGCACTATCGGCTCGTTGCGATTCGACTCGATACTTCGTCTGCCCGAAGTCATAAAGCAGTTGACTCGCGGTCACGCCCACCGTCATATCGCTTTGATTGGGTTGGATCAATGATCCCGAAGGCCTCAGGAAGGCATTGCTACGGAGTGAGCCATTGGTTTGTATCCCCGCCCCCCCGACCTGAGGGTAATACGTCGATTGCGCTTGCTTCACTCGCGCCTCTGCAGACTGCACGGCAAACTCAGAGGAGTGGAGCAACGGGTGGTTTTCAAGCGCGGTACGGATCGCCTCCCCAAGGGTGAGGCGTGTCGATTGAGCACCGCTATTCGCCGGCTGCCCGAAAACAATTTGATTCCACGGCAAGAATGCAGTCGTCAATAGCATGGCCGTCACAATATGTCTCATTCGGCGTCTTCCTCCTTAGCATCCGGACCGTGCACGATGAGCACCGAAATCGGCGCTTGTAGGATAATCTTTCGTGAAATGCTCAATATCCATGTCTGTAGCCAGCCTCGCCGATTGCGTGAACCTGTGATAATGAGATCGATGCCCTCATCGCGCGCGCACTCCAGAATCATCGCAGCCGGATCACCTTGCAACATGCGGGCATCGACGGCGGAGCGGCGTGAGGCGAGAGCCGATACGACCCCGCTCATATACTCCTGAAGCTCTGAGCTAGGCGGGCCGACTGCCAGAACGACCACGTGAGAAGACGGAAATAGCGACGAAACGGCGAGATACCCTAGCGCCCGCTCCGCTCCTTTGGAGCCGTCGACAGCAAGCAGGATTTTCGGAACGGGCGGCAAGGCATGCTTGATGAGCAGCACCGGACACGATGCTTCTTGGGCTACCCGGTAGCTGACAGCCCCTAGCACTAAGGCTTGCATTTTGCTCAGGCCGCGCGAGCCGAGAACGATGAGATCCGGCGGGGACGCGGAGGCCATTTGAAGAATGAGGTCGCTGGCGTGGCCCTCTCCAACCAAGACCCGCACCTTTCGGGACATGCGAGCGAAGAGAGTGACGAACTTCGGCAGGAATCGGTTCGCGTCACCCCACAGACGCGAGCGGATTTTCCGGTGCTCATCGTCAATCAGCGCGGCGGAAAGATGAGAATGGGGAGCCGCTTCGATATCGAGCACGTGCACGAGTTCGATCTCCGAACCTGGAAAACAGTCTCGAACAGATCGCGCCGCCTCTTTCGCCTGCCGGCTCTTATCTACGGCCAACAGGATCTTCAAGACGAAGTTCCTGCCGTCGCAACCAACATGAGTGTTGAAGGCTTCAGAATTGTTGGCTTGCGGACTTTCCAGGTGGGATGTTGTACGGGGATGCGGCGACAGCTGTGCCGTCGGTCAATCGTGATTTTCCGACAACGACAACATTTTCGCCCCCTGTGAGACCCTCAGTGACCTCTACCCATACTCCATCGTCGATCCCAGTCCTGATCGGGACCTTTTTCACCTTGTCGCCTTCCACGACAAACACCGATGTTCCCATGCTATCGAGCACTAAAGCGGCCGGCGGGAGCGCCAACGCATTCGGATGGCGCTTCAATTGCAACACCGCCTCTGCGAACATTCCCGGCTGAAGCATCCCATCTTTGTTCGGCAGATGCATCTCAACAAGCATGGTTCGAGTGGTCGGATCCAAAGCTCCCGTGGTGCGAGTCACTGTCCCTTCGAATCTCCGGCCGGGCAACTGCGCAATAGAGACGAAGCTAAGAATCCCCGGCTTCACAAGCGCCGCGTCATTTTGCGACACATTGGCATAGACTCGGATCGTGCTCATATTCATGAGAGTAAACAGTGGTAACGCCTGAGTCGCGGAACTCGTGGCGGCCTGAACAAGGGCGCCGGCATCTGCAAAACGGGCGGTGATGACGCCACCGAAGGGCGCGCGGACGTTGGTGTACGCAAGGGTGCTCTGCAATTCCTCCAATGCATGTTTCGCGCGCAGGTAGGCGCCTTCCGAGACATCCACATCCTGTTGGGCGATCACGTCCTTGTTCTCTTTTCGCACGTTGGCCAGCCGATCATACGTGAGTTTCTTAAGTGCATAGTCCGACTTCGCCTGTTGGAATTTTTGCCCCAGCTCGGGGTCATCGATGACCGCCAGGAGTTGTCCAACGCGAACCGTGTCGCCTTTATCGACATAGATGCTCTTGAGATAGCCCGACACCTTTGCATAGATGGTGACTTGAGCGATCGGGGACAGAGTGGCGGGGAGCCGCACTGAATAAATGAGGTCCCGTCGTTCCGGCTTAAGCACTTGCACTCCTACGGCGTTCGGCTGACCGGACGGTCTTGGTTCATCCCCTGTCGATGACGTCCCGTCGGTTGCAGTGACCGCGTACGGAGCCCTTGTGACGATGGTCAAGACATATACGGCGCCGAGCGTCAGGGCCGCCAATGCCACGGCGACGACGACCTTGCGCGGCCGCCTTGGTGAACCATCGCTCCCCATTTTCATTGTAGGCAGACCCCTCCTCTCATGGGCTCAGGCGGCTGCATCAACCGGACGACGTTTGCTGAAGAGGGTATACAGAATCGGCACCACGACCAGGGTCATGACGGTTGACACCATCAGTCCGCCGATGACCGCACGTGCCAAGGGGATGTTCGCTTCAGCGCCCTCTCCGAACCCCAACGCCATGGGCAGGAGTCCTAGGGAGGCAGCCAAAGCGGTCATAATGATCGGGCGCATGCGGATCCGGCCTGCCTGCAGCACCGCTTCTTCCGCGGAGAGGCCTTCCCCGCGAAGGCGGTTGGCAAAGTCCACCAGTAGCACACTATTAGAGACCACGATGCCGATCATCATGAGGGTTCCGATCATGGACTCGACGTTCACCGACGTCTTCGTGAGAAACAGCATCCAGATCACGCCGATAAAGCCCAGCGGGACCGCGGACAGAATGAGAAAGGGGTCCAAAAAGGAGCGGAATAATCCTACCATGACAAGATACACGAGTAGGGTCGCAATTGGAAGCGTCAGCGCAAAGCTTGTAATGGCATTCCGCATGCTATTCGCTTCGCCGTGGACTACGACTGTGACCCCTTTCGGCAAGTCTAGTCCTTTTATTCGCTCACTAATTCCCCGAGCCACGCGTCCCAAATCATTACCCGGTACGCTCGCAAGCACATCCATGGTCGGCTGGAGATTATAGTGAGCGATCTCTTCGGGACCGGTCTTTCTCACTACTTCCACCAGATCCTTTAGGAGGATCGCAGGCCCACGGCTCACGCCATCGGCGCCGAAATTTCCGCCGGCGGGCAATAGTGCCGAGCCCGCGTAGGGGGTGTTTTGAAGGCCCAATGCCGCGCCACGCAACTGATTTCCCCCAATCCCCACGCTCCCCGGGTCTTGGATCCTGGCTCCGATCAACGGCATATCCATAAAATCTTCAAAGCGCACCAGATCCTGCTCGGGGTATTGGGCCACAACGAAATAGGCGTTGTTGGACTTCGGATCGATCCAGTAGCCTGGATCACCGCTGAGATTTGACGTGAGACTGGTGGTCACATCCATCATGACCTGTTGCTGGGTCATTCCTAGGTACGCAGCCTTGGTTCGATCTACGTTGAGATGCAGCTCGGGACTGTCCATCCCCTGGTGCACACGGACATCGATGGTGCCCGACACCGACGCGACCAAATCGCGGACTTTGTCCGCAGTCTCATGCAGTTCCGCCAATTTCGCCCCGCTGATCTTGATGTCGATAGGCGCGGGGAGACCAAAGTTCAATACGTCACTTACGATTCCCCCCGTCTGAAACGCAAACTTGATCCCGGAAAATTCCTTCTGCAGGTCTTCGCGGATGCGATCGATATACTCCCAGCTGCTCACGCGGTGTCCCCGCGTCAAACTGACAAGAATGACCGACGCATGCGGCCCTGGATTGGGTGAATAGAGCGCGATCCATCCGCGACGGATGCCGATATCGGCAAGAATCTGGTCAAGCTCACCAGGTGGGATACGCCGCCTGATCAGTTCTTCGATCTTCCCGATCATGGCCTCGGTCTTCTCCAACCGTGTACCCTCCGGGGCGGACACGGCCAGGACAAACTGCCCGGCGTCCACCTTCGGAAAGAACTCGGTGCTAAGCAAAGGCGCCATGGCGAGAGATCCGACGAGCACGATCGCGACCCCCATGACAACCAGGCCCTTGTGGCCCAACGTCCAGCGCAAAACCTGTACATACCGCTCGACCACCCGCTCAAAAAGATTCAAGCCTCTCCAACCCGCCAGCCAGAGTTTGAATCCGGTGAGCCGTTGCGGGGAGGCTTCTCCTCTATCATGCCGAACCGGCTTTTCGAACGCCACAATACTAACCGGCACCACAGAAAGCGACGCAATGTACGAGGCTCCCATAGCATAGGCGAGGGCGAGTGACAGCGGCACAAACAGGAATTTAATGATTCCGGTGAAAAACATAATCGGCAGATACACAATCAAGATGCTGATCGTAATGACCAGCATGGGCAGAGCGACTTCTGAGGCGCCGTCGGCTGCTGCTTGTAACGGCGATTTTCCCATCTCCATATGCCGGTGGATATTCTCCAGCACCACAATGGAGTTGTCCACGAGCGTGCCGACGGCAAGCGCCAATCCGCTGAGCGTCATAATATTGATGCTGTGACCGGTGAAATAGAGCAGCACGAACGCGGTCGCAATCGAGAGCGGGATCGCCAGCCCGATGATCAACATCGAGCGAAGGCTCCCTAGAAACAATAGAATCATGAGGCAGGCAAGGCCCGCCCCGAGAAGCCCCTCATGCTCCAACGTGGCGATTGCGTTGCGAATGTACAACGACTGGTCGAAGATCAGCTTGACCTCTGCATCCTGCGGTAACCCCGCCAACCCCTGCACGGCTGCTTTGATGCCATCGATGACCGCGATTGTGTTGGCGCCCGCCTGCTTGAGAATCGGGATATAGACCGCCCGATGGCCGTTCACCCGAACGGCATTCGTTTGCACTGAGTATGAATCCGCCGCCGTGCCCACATCGCGAAGGAACATCGGGACGCCGTTCACCAGTTTAATAGGGATGTCATTAAGACCAGCGACGAGCGGCACCATGCTGTTGCTGAAGACGTTATAGTCGAAGTCACCGATCTTCACATTCCCCGCTGGAATCAGCACGTTCTCAGCATTCACCGCTTTCACCACGTCCGCTGCTGATACGCCCCGCGCCATCATCTTTTCCCGGTCCAGAAAAACCGTGATTTGGCGGATGGTGCCGCCGACCGGAGGGAGTGGGGCGGCTCCCGCGACAGTCGCAAGCTGCGGACGAACCGTAAAGTACGCGATATCGCGGACCTCTTTTTCGCTCAGCGTCGGGCTGCTGACGGTCAATTGGGCGATAGGCAGGCTCGAGGCGCCGAACTTGATGATCGTTGGCGGGAACATGCCTTTCGGGAGAAATCGCAGCGCAGAATAGGTCAGGCTCGTGACCTCCGCAACCCCGGCATTGACGTCATAATCCGGATGGAAGTAGATCTTGATGAGGCTGATGCCGGGCAGCGAGCGGGATTCAATGTGCTCGACATACGAAGCTTGCAGATAGAGTTGCTCGAGCCTCAGTGTAATAGCGCCTTCGATTTCGGATGGTCCCATCCCTTTATAAAAAGTGGCGACCGCGACGACGGGTGTGTTGATCTCCGGAAAGATGTCCACGACCATCTTTTGATATGAGACGATGCCGAGGAGCACAACAATCAGACAGATGGCGACGACTGCGTAAGGATTCTTAAGTGAGGCGCGAACCATTCGCGAAAATTCTACGTGTTGACCGTCAACAGGTCAAGCAAACCAAGAACATAACCGCCATTCCACGCTGATATTAGGCCTACGGAGAGCTGGCGGCTGGGTGCAGAGGGGTAGAGAAGACATTGAAGAAAACACAGGAACATTACTATAGAGTTAGCGGCTACACCAAGGGGGGCCTTCTCGTCGGATCGAGTTTGTTGCGATCGAAGGGCTCAGGGAAGTAGTCGGTAATGCGGCGAAGCACGAGCTCGCCGCTGCCGTCGTCCAGGATAATTTCCAGATTCGGTCCGAACTCCCAGAGGAGTTGGCGACACGCCCCGCAGGGCGAACAGGCGCCGTTGGTGCCGCACACGATGGCGATCTTCTCAAAGTCGCGCTGCCCCTCGGAAACCGCCTTGAACAGGGCAACCCGCTCGGCGCAGATGCCGAGATAGGTGGGACTTTCGATATTGCAACCCGTAAAGACTGATCCATCTTTGCAGAGCAGAGCCGCGCCGACCTGGAACTTTGACGAGGGAGCGAATGCCATGGCCATCGCCTCCCGCGCTCTTGCCACGAGCGTTGCTCTCTCAATCATCACCGGGTGAAGGTGAGGTCCTTGATGACCTTCCCACTGCCGCCGTAGGGTCCCTGAAGCTTGCCGTTCAGTGAAATTCGCACGCCGCCCGCATTCCCCAATGTCAGCTTGAGCCTCTGATCGGCGCTCCAACGCACGCGTTCCCCTGGTGCTAACATCACCTCTTGAGCGGGATCATGATCGGCCTGTACCAGAACCCACGCGCGTTCCACCGCTTCAACTTCCAGTACAAGCTTAGTGGCAACCGGCAAAATCCCTTCCAGCGGGAGCCCCGATGAAAAGTTCCCTTCGACCTCGATCGGAACAGGCACCGAAGGCTCGCTCTCGGGGCTCTGGGACTGCGCGGCCGATTCGAAAGGAGCCGGCGTCGGCTGACTGGGAAGCGCCGAGTCAGCGGACTTTTGGCGGGACGCGGCAGGTTCTGTCGGCAACGCCGGCACATGACGCGCACCTTCACGATTCATTCCTGTCGCGATAAGGATGGCGATGAGCGCGAGGCCCACGATTCCGGCCACAATGAACTTGTTGGTTTTCTTGCGCCGTACCTCTTCCCGGATCTGCAGCTTGAGTTGTTCGCGCTCGTCCCGTTTCGCGTAGAACTGGCCACC
Organism: Nitrospirota bacterium; assembly: GCA_963788195.1. GTDB lineage: Bacteria > Nitrospirota > Nitrospiria > Nitrospirales > NS-4 > NS-11. The sequence goes on along the minus strand of CAWBGA010000013.1, from coordinate 109,553 downwards.
GGACTCCTCGAATTTCGCCAGGACCTCCATGTCGGGAAGCCCGAGCAATTGGCCATAAGAACGGACAAAACCCTTGGCGAACACCTCCGCCGGAAGCTGCTCATAGTTGTCTTCTTCGACGGCTTTAAGGAAGGGGGACAGAATGCGGGTCTTCACGGCCGCTTCTTCCAAGGTCCACCCCTTGTGCTCTCGGGCCCGTCTAAAATACTGTCCTAATGATTCCGCCACGATTCGTCCTTTAATCGCTAGATATGCAGGTCTCGCTCCGAACCACCGCGATCACTTTAGCTGCTGCATAAGGCGGCTGGCCTCTGCTCCCACAGCTCCGTTGGGGTCCAGAGACTTTGCTTGTGATAGAGCGCCTCGAGCCTTCGGGACATTCCCCTGTTTCATGTACAACCGCCCAATCCAGAGATGAATATACGAGCGCGGAATGTTTGGAGGGTCGGTTCTAAGAGCACTCTCGTACGCTGCAACAGCGCCGTCCAGATCTCCTTGCTTCTCAAGCACCCAGCCAAGATCCGTGAAGGCGATATCCGGGGTCGGGTAGAGCGGGAGCATCGTCGCCGTTTTGAGCGCCTCGGTCGCCTCACTCCATCGGCCCTGCAGCAATAACGTGCGGCCCAGGTAATTGAATGCTTCGCCGCTTTTGGGGTTTAGCTCAGTGGCCGTGCGGAATTCCCGCTCCGCTTCCTGAAGTTCTTTGCGTTGAAAGTAAACGCTTCCCAGTGTGTAGTGCGCCTCGAAGTTGTCCGGATTCAGCTCGATGGCTTTGTGAAGCGAAACGAACGCCCGCTGCTGATCCGTCTGCAGAAAAGAGACGCCTTCCTTGTAATGCCCGTCGGATTCACTCACGCGCTTTCGGCTCTCCTGCGAGGCCGTGCAGCCTGTGAGCAAAATGACCGCGAGAGAACCTATCAGGAAGCGATGGCGAAACCGGGTGATCTGTGCCTCTTGTCGTCTCATCCTAGCTCCTCAAAGACCGTCATCTGTTTGAACACCGCAAAGCGGCCCTCAATGTCTTTGTAGTCCAACACCCGTAGCCGGTCCAGGCTGAAGGCCTCCACTGCGAACGACGCCATGACGCTCCCGTAAACGACGGCGCGCCGTAGAGCATCCTCACTGATATTACCGGTATTCGCCAGGTAACCCATGAATCCCCCCGCAAAACAGTCCCCGGCGCCGGTCGGATCTTTTGCCTCCTCGAGCGGAAAGGCCGGCATGGCAAAGATACGGTCACCGGTAAACATCAGGACGCCATATTCCCCGCGCTTAATGATCAACGTCTTCGGGCCGGCCGCGAGAATCTTGCGGGCCACGGCGACCAGGTTCGCGTGTTGACCCAATGCCCGGGCCTCCCCGTCGTTGATCACGAGCACATCGACGTCTTTCAAGAGGCGCATCAGCGCATCGCGCTTCCCGTCGATCCAGAAATTCATGGTATCGCACGCCACGAGTCTCGGCCGCTCCACCTGCTCAAGGACGCTTCGCTGCAACTCCGGATCGATGTTGGCCAGAAACAGCATCCCTGGTGATCGGTGGCTGGCGGGCACCTCCGGCCGAAAAGTTTCGAACACGTTGAGTTGAGTCTCCAGGGTTTTGGCTTCATTGAGTTGATAAGAGTATTCCCCCCGCCAGCGAAACGTCTTCCCCGATTGACGTTCCAGCCCGGTCAGATCGATGCCCTTCTCGCGAAGAAACGTCAGGTGCAGCTCCGGGAAATCCTGACCCACTACCGCAATCACACTGACCTCTGTAAAGAAACTCGCGGCCGTGGCAAAAAAGGCGGCGGAGCCGCCTAACACCTCTTTTACCTCACCGAAAGGGGTCTTCACGCTGTCAAGCGCGACCGAGCCGACAACCAGTAACTTCTTGGGACCAACGTTTCCGGACTTCTGTGTCATTCTTTTGGGATCCTGTGTATGTCACGTTTTCGCCCTCTGACCGAGCAGCAGATGCAACCGCCGGCGCACCCCCGGGGCGACCTTGGAGGTAATCACAGCGGAAGCCAACGCGCTGGCGCACATGCACGGCCGGGCGCCCATGAGAGACGGCAGAACGGTGCGGATGACCAACCGGGAAAGCGCGACATTTCGGTTGAGCGTCGCAATGATTCCTTCCACGGTGACTGCCTCATGAGCCGCATGCCAGCAGTCATAATCTGTTACTAACGCCATTGTGGCATAGCACAATTCGGCCTCCCGCGCGAGTTTTGCTTCAGGAAGGTTCGTCATTCCGATGACATCGACGCCCCACTGCCGGTAGAGGAACGACTCGGCGCGGGTCGAAAATTGGGGACCCTCAATGCACAGATAAGTGCCGCCGCTGTGCACTGTTCCGCCGCTGTCACGAACGGCCACCTCAAGCTTCTTAGCGACGTCCGGACAGACTGGATCCGCCAGGGCGACATGCGCAACGATCCCGCCTTCAAAAAAGGTGCTGACGCGCCGCTTCGTGTGATCCACAAACTGATCGGGAATCACGACCTCGCCCGGTTGAAGCGACTCCTTCATGCTTCCGACCGCGCTCACTGAAATGACACGCTCAACGCCGATTTTCTTGAGAGCGTATATGTTCGCGCGGTAGTTGATCTCCGACGGGGACACCCGGTGCCCGCGCCCGTGGCGCGAGAGAAAAGCGACCCGCACCCCTTCGAGGTCACCGACAATCATCGCGTCAGAGGGTCGGCCGAAGGGCGTCGTCACCCGGACTTCGCGTACGCGCGTCAGGCCCTCCATTTCATACAAGCCGCTGCCGCCGATGACTCCAATCGTGGGCCTGGACTGGGGCTTGCTCCGCATCATTCAAGGCAACCCGCGAAGCTCCCAAGACGCCGGCCGCCTCCAGATGCCGGAGAACGCGTTCCGCAACATGCTCCGCTGTCTCATCCTCGTCAAGCGTCAACCAGTGCACGTGCGGATCGCCTCGGAACCACGTCATTTGACGCTTGGCGAAGCGCCGGGTGTCGCGCTGTAAGCGCCGGACCGCTTCGTCATAGTCGTATCGTCCCTTGAGATACCCGCTGATCTGTCGATATCCCAGGGCCTTCATGGACCCCAACTCTTCGCCGTACCCCGCGTCCAAGAGCTGCCTGGTCTCCTCGATAAGACCGTCCTCGATTTCACGCAGCACCCGCGCGTCAATCCGTCGATTGAGCGCCTCTCGGTCCATCGTCAATCCGATCATGATCGAAGGGAACGGGCGCTCTCGAAAACCGTGACGCTGATGCCATTCCGAGAGCGGCGTGCCTGTCTCCACCGCAACCTCCAAACCTCGCACAATCTTGTGACGGTCGCGAGGGTGGAGGGTTGCCGCCAGTTTGGGATCGACCCCGGCCAACCGCCCCCAGAGGTACCCTTCCCCTTGGGTTGCCTCCTCGGCGAGCCATCCGCGGCGTAGATCCCAGTTCGCGGGAGGACCTTCCCACAGACCGTACGCGAGGGTGCGCACGTAGAGACCGGAGCCTCCGACAACGAGTGGCACGCGGCCTTCCGCATGCAGGCGGCAAACCTCGCGGAAAGCGGCCCGCCGAAACTCGCCGGCATTAAAGGGTTCGTCGGGGGCTACGAGATCGATCAGCAGGTGGGGAATCGTCGCCTCGATCAGCCGGGCCTGGCTTATCCGTCCCGATATCCATGCCGCGGTACACCTGAGTGGAATCGGCTGTCAGGATCTCGGTCTTGAGCGCCTGCGCAACTAAAATCGCCACCCGGCTTTTTCCAATCGCTGTCGGGCCGACCAGGAAAATCACCGGCAACGTATTTACGGGAGTCTCACGGTCCGTCATGACGCCCAGCCTTGTCGGCCAAAAATGCGGTCGAGTTCTTCGATTGTCAGTCGCATGGCGATTCGACGACCATGGGGACAGGTGCTCGGAAGGCCTGCTTCACGCCAATCTTGCAATAGTTGTCTGATCTCGGCGGACTCCATTCGACGGCCTGACCGCACCGCGCTATGGCAGGCCATGGAAGCCAGCGCCGCATGAAAGCGGTCCTTAAATGCCCCTGTGGCGACGTCATTCTCCGAATCCTCAATCACGGCCAGCAGCATAGATTCGGGATTGACCAGGTTATTTTGAATCAACAAAGCCGGGACGGCCCGCAGGAGAAACGTGCCGCCGCCGAAATCTTCAACATCGAACCCCAGGCGCTCAAGATCCTCGGCATGCTGCCGAATGGCCACTGCTACACTTGCGGACACCTCAATGCGCGGCGGCAGCAATGACTGCTGTGAGGTGAGATTCCCCTGCGCAAATGCGGCGGTCAGTCGCTCAAACAGCACCCGCTCATGCGCGGTGTGCTGATCGACAATCTGTAGTTCACCGCCGACCTGAGCGACAAGGTAGCGCTCCGCAATCTGCCCCAGTGGCTGAACATCCGTCTCGACCGCGGGAAGATAGGGCTGCACGGCCTCCGCCACACCATCTTCGGAACCAAGGATCGTGTCTGGCGCGGGTGTCCATGGGAAAAGGACTCTGTCTTGGCAGAGGCCTGGGTGGGCGGGTGCAATGACCGCTCGGAAAACCTCATCCCCTCATCCTCTGTCGAAAAGCCAATAATATTACTGACTGAAACGGAGCTTTGAGAGCTAATGGCATCCCGAATCCGGCGGCGAACCGCCTCATGCAGGCTCTCTTGGTTGGAGAAGCGCACTTCCCGCTTCGCAGGATGGACATTCATATCCAGAGCCCGCGGATCGATGGTCAGATGAAGCACAAACCGCGGATGTTTCCCTTTGGCAAGATATGTCCCGTAGGCCTCATAGACGGCATGCGCCAGCGCCGGGCATTTAATCCAGCGCTGATTCACCAATATCTCTTGTGGCGTGCGCGAGAGGCCGCTGTCCAAGGGCCTCGACGAGACTCCTTCCAGACGCAGCCCCTCGTCCTCGTCGGCGACGTCAACACAACGCTCCACGAGCGAAAGCCCGTAGACCTGCTGGATCCGCTCTCGTGCTGAACGCGCCGGCGGGAACTCCATTGCCGATCCGCCGTTGTGCACCAGGCGAAAGTGGATGTTGGGAAAACCGAGCGCGAGCCTCTGGACGATCTGGCAAATGTGTCCGAACTCGGTCGCCGGACTCTTGAGAAATTTCTTGCGGGCCGGGGTGTTATAGAAAAGATCGGCGACCTCGATAGTCGTCCCCGGCGGCGCGGGAGCATCGCGCTCTTCCTTGATCGAGCCCCCCTCAAGACGAAGTTCCGTGCCGCAAGAAGCGCCCATGGCCGCCGTTACGAGCCGTATGCGGGAGACCGCGGCGATACTCGGAAGGGCCTCGCCCCGAAAGCCCAGGGAGCGAATCGTGAAGAGGTCAGCGTCGGTTCTGATTTTACTTGTGGCGTGGCGTAGGAATGCGCGCGCGGCGTCGGCCTGGCGTCATGCCTTCGCCGTCGTCCGTGACGCGTATGTGCCGCCGCCCGGCCTCGGCGACGTCGACGGTAATCCGCGCGGCCCCCGCGTCAATGGCGTTCTCAACAAGCTCTTTGACCGCGGAGGAAGGCCGCTCCACGACTTCGCCGGCCGCGATTCGATTCGCGACCTCGAGCGGCAGCACCGCGATCTTTGAACTCATCGAAGATCGGCGAGCTTTTGCTTTGCGCGCGCCGCTTCGTCGGATTGGGGATGCTCTTCGATCACGCGTTTTAACAGGCTGCGGGCCTTCGAAAGATCCGCGAGCTCAGCGTAGCCGGCCCCGGCCTTATACAGGGCGATGGGAACCTTGTCACTCTTCGGATAATTATTGACCACGCGCTCATAGGCATCCACGGCGGACCGGTACTCTCGCTTATTGGAGTACGATTCCCCAATCCAATACTGGGCGTGCGCCGCGAGGCTGGTCGTGGGAAATTGACGAAGAAAGCTCTCAAATCCGGCCACGGCGAGGTCATAATTGCCTTTGAGGTAGTCATTGTAAGCGAGATTGAAGGAGGCCGTGGGCGTCAGTACCGTCTGATTGTCAAAGCTGCCCGTCTGGGGGACCTTCGCAGCGGGAGGCTGCGGCTTGGGCGTCAGCTTCGTTGCAAAATCCTCGGGCGGCCGAGAAGGCGACTCAGTGGCCTGCCGGGCATTCTCTTCAATTTGTGCCAGCGAGAGACGAAAGCCGCTGATCCACCGCCTGATATTTCGTTTTGAGATCACCGATCGCCGTCTCCAAGGTCTCCAGGCGCTTGACGCGTGATTGCCGGCAGCGGATTGCGGTCTGCCGCTTCCAGACGTTTTCTTAACTCCGCCTCGGTCTGTCTGAGCTTCTTGTTCTCGGCTTGCACCTCCCGAACATCCTCCCGGAGTTCCGTGAAATCCGCAGTCGGCACGCAACTGCACAGCACCATGGCCACCACAACCAGTGGGAACGTCCTCATTGCAAGCTCCCCAGCTTTATTCGAGCCTGTTTGGATTCCTCAGACCTAGGGTAATCCGTGATCAGTCGCTTGAGCGCCGTCTTCGCCGCCGGTTTATCGTTCAGTTCCAGGAGAACCAGGGCCTTGCGATAGAGAGCAATCGAGGCCTTGCCGCTCTTCGGATGGTTTCGAATGACTTGCTCGTAGGCCGTAAGGCTTCTCTGATAGTCGCGTTTCTTCACGTAACACTCTGCGATCCAGAAGTGTGCATTCGGTACAAGGTTTGAATCCGGATACTGACTCAGGAACTGTTGAAACAACGCTAATGCGCTCTCATGACGGTTTTGCTGAAACTCCTGGTAGGCCTTCTCGTATGCGCTTTCTGCTGGTACGCCGGGCGTGACGATGGACGGCTCGCCGGGCTTGGCAGTGCCGTCTACCCCGGGTTGCGCTTCGGGCTGATTGGCTCTCTTGCGTGGCGCTCACTGTCCGAACGCCTTGCTGCAGCGCTAGCTTGTTTAACGTATCTCCTTGCTCATCAACACGGGACGCAAGTTTCCCTAGTGATGTGTCCAAGGCATGTTTCAGGTCCCCGATGGCGCGCGTCGTGTCATTGACAGTGGTCATCGTTTCATTGAGGCTCTTGGTCAAGGCGTCGATCCGCGCCTCCTGAGTGTCATCCTGACGGCGGGAGGCGTCTCCGACACGGCCCTGCAGCTCCCCGACCCGCCCTTGGACGCCTTCAAGCGACTTTGCCAACCCATTCACGCTCTGGGTCACGGTATTGAGATGTCCGGAGACCGCCTGATTTTCGACCTCAAGCCGCTTGGCCAGTTTCTCCAGCCTGGCGCTCTGCTCGCCTCCCTGAACCGCAAGTGCCCCGACCTTGCCCTCGGTCTGACCGCTGAGTTCCGTGACGCGACGGTCAATCTCACTTGATTTCTCCGTCAGCGTGTGGAGAACCTTCGCCAGTTCTCCGAGCGACGACTTTAGTTGATCGACTCTGGGAGCGAGCGTGCGTAACTGCGCATCCTCCTGTTTCGTGGCTTCCTCGAGCTTGCCGAGCGATCCGCCTTGCTGCTCAAGTTGCGTGGACAGCTTGGCGCCGACGGTCTTCACGGTATCGCTGATCTGCGCAAGATTCTTATCCACCTCCCCTAAATGGGTGGTGAACTTGGTGGTCGCCGCGCGCTGATCGTCTTCCAGCTTCTTTATCCGCGCCTCTTGCGGCCCTAACCGTTCATCGATTTTCTTTCCGAGCGTCGTCAAGGTTTCCTCGATGCGTCGGGAGGCCACGGCTTCGCGTTTGTCGAGACCCTCCAAGCGGGCTTCCACCTTGGCCACCTGTTGGTCCACCTTCGTGACCTGCTGATCCAGCTTCGCCGACTGCTTTTGATCCAAGGTTGCCAGCCACTGCTGTGCGTTTTGCTGCAAACTGCTGACTTGATCTTCAACCTTTCCCTGTAACGCCTCAATGTCACGCTTCGCGCGCTCGATACGCCCCTCGACTTTGGTGAGATCCATTTCACGAAAGCCGCGCACATCGCTGTTCAGCTTGGCTGCCAATTCCCGGGTCTGAGTCTGCTCACGCTTGTTTTCTTCGATCAGCTGTTCCAGTTTCGCAAGATTCTTCTCGGCCGCGACCTGGGTCCGCTTGAGTTGCTCGATCTTGCTGTCCAAGGAGCTTCGCACGGTCTCTGTCTGGTCTTCGAACTTCTTCGAGGTCTCCCGCAGCTCATGGCCGGTCGCGCAGGCGCTCAGGGTCGCCGCGATCACCAAGAGACACAGGTAAGGTACGGCTCCAGGAAGACGGTGTCTCACTTATTTCCCCTCTTCAATGACAAGATGCGCGCGCCGGTTTTTCCAATAGCACGACTCATCGCGTTCGGCGCAGACCTGCCGTTCCTTGCCATAGCTGGTCACGCTGACAGGGTTCTGAATCCCGAGATCGGCCAGAAACTTACGCGTTTCCTTTGCCCGCTTTTCCCCTAAGACCAAATTATACTCCCGGCTGCCCCGCTCATCGCAGTAGCCTTCGATCACGAGCTTGGCCTCCGGATTTTGTTTCAAAAACGCCGCGCTTTCCGACAGGTTTTTTTTCCCCTCGCTGGAGAGCACCCACTTGTCAAAGGCAAAGTAAATGTCCGCCAACTCCCGGCGTCTATCCTCGCGCGCTTTGCGGCTGTCAGCTTCATCAGGGGCCGCCTTGGCTATCATCAAGGGCGATGATTCGCCTAGACGTTCATCGCCCGGCGCCTTGCTAAACCCTTGAAGGGGCCCGCTTCCAATCGGCCCAAGCGACTCAGTGGAGCGACCCGGAGACTCCGATCCCCCGGCAGACGGGTCTTTTGATCCTGTATCGCTCCTGGCCGACTGGTCGGAACCCGGCAGATCAGTTCCGCGCCGGATGAGTCGCCTCTTCTGCCGAGGGACGCTCGGGCGTCTCCGCCGCCGGATCGAAGGTCTCCCGGAGAGGGCTCGAGTTCGGAGCCCCCGAGTCCAGACCTCCCCGATCCCGGACTATCGGACCTTCCTAGGTCGCCTGAATCTCGGTTGCCTGGTTGCATCTGATTTAGGACCCCCGGCGACCTTCGTTTTCGAAGGCCCCTGCCGTCCTTCCGCTCCCGTCGACGTCGCCGCGACATTCTTCTTGGCACACCCGCCCATCGCCAGAACGCCCACTAAGCTGATCACAATCACCCACTGCATTGACATCGCGCTTCGCCTTACCATACCTCTGATCTCCTCCTCGCTGTCGTTGTCACTCATCTGCTCAGGGGACCGACCAGGAAGGATCGTCATTGGACGATCCATTCGTAGTCAGACGCTCCACCTCGGTTCCTTCCAATGTCATCATATAGATGTCCCGGCGACCGTGGCGGGTCGAACTGAATGCAATGTGGCGCCCGTCAGCCGCCCAAGAAGGAGACTCATCATTACCGTTGCCGCCGGTCAAATGACGGACTTGTTGTCCATCGGGACTGATGATACAGATCTTGAGGAGCCTACGCTCATCCCGGCAGACATACGCGATCCAGTTCCCCTTGGGCGACCACGCCGGGGCCGTATTGTAGCTGCCTTCGTAAGTCAATCGCCGCACGTTCGAACCGTCGGAGGTCATCAGGTAGATCTGCGGGCTGCCGCCGCGGTCCGAAATGAAAGCGATTTCCCGGCCGGTCGGTGACCATGTCGGCGCCAGATCCGCAGCGCGGTTCTCGGTAAGCCGCTCGAACCTCTTTCCCGACACGTCCATCCGGTAGATTTCCGAATTGCCGTCCTTGGTGGTGGCGAAAGCCAATTCGTTTCCCGCCGGTGACCATTCCGGCGTGATATTCATACTGGGAAATGACACGAGTGTCCGTCGGCGGCCGGTGGCGAGATTCAGTTCCTCGATCTGCGGATCATCGCCGTTTCGGTACGAGACAAAAGCCAGGCGCCGCTTGTCCGGGGACCACGCGGGCGCCAAGTTTAAGGACGCATCATACGTGAGCCGCCGGGGATGATACCCGTCATAATCCATTAAAAACAGTTCCTTGCCGGACTCCACTTCCGACACGAATGCAATCCAACTGCGGGCAATGCCCTGCTCGCCCGTGTATTGAAAGACGAGTTCGTCCGCGAAGCGGTGCATCATTGTGCGCGCCATGCTGGGAGGACCGACATAGCGTTTTCCCCCCACCTCATCCCGACGCGGGTAGTCGTACAGCGTGCCTTCCAGCACGGCCTCTGTTCCCTTCGGAGAAAAACCTCCCCACACTTGCACGGACAGGCCGGCGTCGCCGGCTTTACGAATAGCATCCTCCGGGGGACGCGAGTTCGATTCCTGCTTGACACCTATGGCTTTCAGGTCGGGCACCTCAAAGAGCAAGGAGCGTCGAAGATCCGCCTTCAGGACATCGGTCAGGTTCTCGCCGTCCAAACGCACATTCTCCTTGAAAGTGAATACGGCGATCGGGATTTTCTTGATCTCACCGCGGGTGGCGTCAAGAAAGACCTCGACAGCCCCCGACGGCAAAAGCAGCGCAGCGACTATGAGCGCCGCACAAACGAATGTGAACCCTAGCAGGATTGGGCGCGCTGTTATGTTCATGAATCCCACAGGCTCAAGTTTTCCGAATGTATTTGAAAGTCGTGATCGCCTTGAAATTCTCGCCCTTTAATTCTTCCGGCAAGGGCGGAAATTGTTTTTGTTCCCGCAGTAGGCTCTGGATCGCCAGGTCATAACCCTTATTGCCTGAAGATTCATGCACTGCAATGTTCTGGATGATCCCATCGGGACGAATTTCGATCATCATCAAGGTGGCCGAATCTCCCGCTGATTCCAGCATCCGCCGCAGAGTCAGGATTATAGTCGGCATTCCAAAGCCGGTTGATCGCGGCTTCGAGCACGGGGCAATAGTGCTTCGCCTTGGGTGGACAGCGTTCCAGGGTCGCGGCACGACTCGAGCCGGCCGCAGCCACAGCCGACTCCGGACGGGCGGGCGTCTCAGGCGCGCTGGGGTTCGTCGCTGGAGGCCGCACCTGCGTCTCAAGAGACGGAACAGGGCGGGCGTGCGCGAGCATCCGTGTCACTTCGTCACGGAAGGATGGCTGCGGGGCCGCAGGCTGCGCCCGTTCGGTTTCCTTGGGAGAGGGCGTAACCGGCCCCAGCGCTTTCGGCACCGACAGTTGATTCAGCTCGCGCATGACCTCTTCCGATGTCCGCGAAGGCTTCGACGACGCGGCAGCCATACTGGGCGTGGCAGAAGCCTGTGCGACAGGTTTATTAAGCGTTTCCTCCGCCTTTTTAAGCGCCTCCATGAGCGCCCTGTCAGAGGCAGGTTTCGAAGAAACCTCCTGTCGAGGGAGCTGTATCGGCGACACCTTAGGCGGAATCGAATCCGCCGGAACATCGGGACGGTGGAATGCCTCCAACAGAGGAGGCGCCTGCGGAGTCTGTACAGGATCGATGTTTTTGACCGCTTTTGGGACTCGGGGCGTCTGTGGAATTTGAGGTGAGGCCGGTGCAACTTCCTTCGGTACCGCGATCTCCCGCATGTTTTGCTGAAGCAGGTCCGTCAGCCGCTCAGGTTTCGGCAGCGCTGGCGGCGGCGTCGGTGCTACAGGCTCAGGCCGGACAGCAGAGAAACTTGTCTTGGGGAGCGGCTGCGGCGCGCGCACGGCCAATTTTTCAACGGGGGGCACCGGGATCTCGGGTTTCACCGGTGATGGCGCGTCCTTTTTCTGGAGCGGAGGCGTTGGGGACGGCTTCGGAACCTGGGAGGCGGGCGCAGGCTGGATGTGCTTGGTCGCCTGACGCACGGAAGCGGGCGAAATGAGTACGACTTGATAGGAACCGGCGTCTCGAGCCGGTAGTTTCATAAGGGGCATGGCTGCCAGGACCAGCAAGAGCATCAGATGCCCCACGAGCGAAACGACGGCAGTACGGCGTATATCAGGAGGGATTCCGATCGCCATGGGGGCGCTCGTGTCCATACGTTGAAACCAGCTCATCTACCCCTCTCTGCCGACACGCTCGGCCTGAAGGGGGTCCGTCACCATGCCCAGTTTATCAATCCCCGCCTTTTTGATTGCGTCCATAACCTGTACGACGATTCCATACGGAACGTCCCGATCTGCGCGCAGAAACACGGATACCTCGGGATTGCTTACTCGCAGGGAATGCAGACGGGGCTGAAGCTCCATCAGCGAGCAGCGCCTCCTTGTCCACATAAGACCCGGTGATTGCGTTCCACCGTGACCACAACCCGCTGTTCCGGCTTGATCGTGTTCGTCGCTGTTCGTGGAAGATTGATATCCAGCCCGCGATAGAGCATCGGCGCTGTCACCATGAAGATGACCAGCAGGACAAGGACCACATCCACCAGCGGCACGACGTTGATCTCTGACATGAAGCGCGGGCGCGCGGTCTCGATCATGGTCGTCTCATTGCCTCTCTCGCGCGTCGGCTTTCCAGCACATTCATCCAGTCGATGCCAAAACGCTCCATCCGCGAGGCCTGCCTACGCACCCGACCCAAAAAATAATTGTACGCGATGACTGCGGGAATCGCCGCGAACAGTCCGGCGGCCGTCGCCACCAGCGCTTCTGCGACACCCGGCGCCACAGCTCCGATGCTTGCGGTTCCCTGAATACCGATCTCCCGAAAGGCATCGATGATCCCGAGGACTGTGCCCAGCAAGCCTATAAACGGCGTAATATTGCCTGTCGTGGCTAGAAACGGCAGATACGTTTCGTTACGACTGATCTGTTCCTGTATGGCATGACCGAGAACTCGTTCGAGATAATGCTGCGTGGGGGTTTTGTCAATGTCCTCCGGCGCCGGAGGAATCCGCCGGCCGGTGACCGCCCCGTTCCCCATAACCTGGTAGCACTTCGCCACTTCTGCATAGACCGAGGCCACCCCGCTGTTCCGGTGTCGGTCGACCTTTCGGAAGGCTTCGACAGGATCATCCATTTTCTCAAAGACCCGCAGAAAACGCTGGTCCGCGGCTTCTTGATCACGGAAGAAGCGCCATTTATAGAGGATTAAGGCCCACGATACGATCGAGAAACCAAGCAGAACGACGAGGACAACCTTCGAAACTAAACTGAGAGAGGAGAGTAACCCGATCAGACCTGAACGAAAAAGCATCGTGTGAGTGAAACCTCTTACATTGCCACGTTAGCCTGCGGCGGTGGTAAATGGCGGGGCCGACGGGATTTGAACCCGCGACTTCCAGATTGACAATCTGGCGTCCTAAACCAGGCTGAACGACGGCCCCGAAAACAAAGTCTTTTTATATACCGTGGTAGGCGGAACAGGGGTCGAACCTGTGACCTCTGCCTTGTAAGGGCAGCGCTCTGACCAGCTGAGCTATCCGCCCGAATGTTATCGTATTCGCTACCGCCAAAGCAGTTTAGCGAATCTACCAAGTTCAGCTTCGACTGTCAATGAAAACCTCCCTCTCCATAACTAGTTTTACCCCCGAGGATGGTGTTGGCTATGGAGTTTCTTGAGGCGCTCGCGCTCAACCCGTGTGTAGATTTGCGTCGTCGCGATGTCGGCGTGTCCAAGCAGCGTCTGGACCACTCGCAGGTCCGCGCCGCCCTCTAAAAGATGGGTCGCAAAAGAGTGACGCAACACGTGCGGCGAGATGCGGCGCCCAATTCCCGCGGACCGGCCATAGCGGCCGAGGAGTTTCCAGAATCCCTGGCGTGTCATGCCTCGACCGGAGCGCGTGATAAAGAGACGATCGGATGTCCGGGTCTTGAGGAGCACGGGGCGCGCTTTCTCCAGATACCGGCGAAGTTTTAGCACCGCTGTGTCGCCGAGAGGGACGATGCGCTGCTTTGCGCCCTTGCCGAAGGCCCGCAGGAAACCTACCGCGAGATTGACGGAGTTCAGCTCCAACGTCAGCAATTCTGTAGCGCGAAGACCCGTGGCATAGAGAACCTCGAGCATGGCGTCGTCGCGCAACACGTCAGGCTGCCGGCGCCCGCTTTTGAACTCCTGTCCGGGAGCCTCCAAGAGCCGCTCGACCTGTTCAAAAGCCAAGGGCTTTGGAAGCCGCGCGGTAGGCTTGGGTGTCGCCACATTCAGGAAGGGGTTCTCCTGGATATGTCCCTCACTGAGCAGAAAGCGGTAAAACCCTCGCCAGGCGGCTAGATGTCTCGCGACCGAGGCAGGACTCAGGCGGTGGCTGTGCAGATATGCCAACAGCGCCGGCACGTCACGACGCCGAAGCCCGTCAGGATCCCCGCGGTCTTGTTGGCGCAAAAAACTTACCAGCTTCTCGAGATCCTGGCGATAGGCGTCAAGGGTGTTGACTGAGAACCCTCGCTCGGAGCTCAGCATTGAGAGGTATTGAGCAACGAGTGAACGCCGGTGCATGGACCCTCCTCAGGCTACCCGCAGTCTATCGGCGGCGGTCCGGAACGACAAGACAAAGCTAAGCGTAGGAAAACTTGTTTTCCCAATTCAATAGGTCTATAGCGAAAGCAGCGAGGCCCGATTGCCCCTACACGTGGATCTTGATGCCGAGTGGCTCGAACCCGATGGTCTGGGCGGGTTTGCATCGGGCACCGTCGGTGGGATTCGAACGCGCTCGCTGGGGGAATTTTTGCGCCTGTCGCTTGTCGTGCTCGATGATAACACCTCCTCGATATTACACGCAGAATAGGATTCATGGCGAACTCCGAGAAACCTCATTTGTCGGCCGAGGCGCAACGACTGGCAGAAGACGCCGCCCGGAAGAAAAACTGGAAGCGCTGGGGTCCGTACCTCAGTGAACGCAGCTGGGGCACCGTCCGGGAAGACTACAGCGCCGACGGCTACTTTTGGGAATACTTGCCGCACGATCATGCCCGCTCCAAAGCATACCGCTGGGGAGAGGATGGCCTCGGCGGCATATGTGATCGCCAGCAATTCATCTGCTTCGCCCTGGCGTTGTGGAACGGTCGGGACCCTATCCTCAAAGAGCGGCTGTTCGGGCTGACCGGAAATGAGGGCAATCACGGCGAAGACGTGAAGGAGTATTACTTTTATCTCGACTCAACGCCGACGCATTCCTACATGAGATACCTGTACAAATATCCGCACGCCGAGTTCCCGTACGCTCTGCTCGTCGAAGAAAACAAACGTCGCAGCCGTCGCGATCCGGAGTTTGAGCTTCTGGACACCGGCGCATTTCGTGAGGACCGCTACTTTGATATCTTTATCGAATATGCCAAAGCTGCCCCGGAAGATATTCTGATACGCATTGAGGCCGTCAATCGCGGCCCCGATCCCGCTCACCTGCATGTTCTCCCGACGCTCTGGTTCCGAAACACCTGGTCATGGGGGCTCGACGCCCGCCCCCCGCAGCTGCGCCAGGAGCCGAGCGCGTCCGGCTCAAGTATCATCGCTCTAAAACACTATTATTATGATCAGCGCTGGCTCTATTGCGAGAGCCCCACCGAGATCCTCTTCACGAATAATGAGACGAATCCGGATCGGGTGCCTCGCGATCATTGGGCCGAGAACCGCCCCGCCTCCGGCTATTTCAAGGACGGCATCAATGACTATATCGTGCAGCGGGAACACAAACTCGGTGAACCCCGGGCGGGTCGGCACGAAGGCCGCTGCACACTATCCGTTGGTTCTGGCGCCCGGCCAAAGCGTAACCGTGAAACTCAGGTTGAGCGACCGACAGACAACCGCCGGCTGGCAGCCCTTCGATGAGGAGTTTGACCGTCTCTTTACGGAGCGCCGGATGGAGGCCGACGAGTTCTACAGGTCCATCATTCCGGCGGACCTCTCCACGGAAGGCAAGAATCTCATGCGCCAGGCCTTTGCCGGTTTGCTATGGACCAAGCAGTTTTACTATTACGACGTCAGCCGGTGGCTTCGCGGGGACCCCACGAGCCCGCCGCCACCGCGCGAGCGGTTGAACGGCCGCAATCATGAGTGGACGCATCTCTATAACTCCGACGTGCTTTCCATGCCGGACAAATGGGAATACCCCTGGTACGCCGCATGGGATCTGGCCTTTCATTGCGTGCCGCTGGCGCTGGTGGACCCGGCCTTCGCCAAGGACCAGCTCGTGCTGCTTCTACGGGAGTGGTACATGCACCCGAACGGCCAATTGCCCGCGTACGAGGGTAACTTCAGCGATGTCAACCCACCGGTGCATGCCTGGGCCGCATGGCGGGTATACAAAATCGACGAAAAGCGCTCAGGCCGGGCCGACCGCCGATTCCTGGAGCGTGTCTTTCACAAGCTTCTGTTGAATTTACGTGGTGGGTGAACCGCAAAGATGCCGAGGGGCGCAATGTATTTCAGGGCGGCTTCCTGGGCCTGGACAACATCGGCGTCTTTGACCGCAGCGCGCCCCTGCCCATGGGCGGGCACATCGAGCAGTCGGACGCCACGAGCTGGATGGGCATGTTTTGTCTCAACATGCTTCAGATCGCGCTCGAGCTCGCGCACGAAAATCTGCGTCTACCAGGATGTGGCGAGCAAGTTCTTTGAACATTTCGTCTATATCTGCCGCGCGATGCATAACGTCGGGGAGAACGGCATCGACCTGTGGGATCCTCGTGACGGATTTTACTACGATGTCCTCCATCTCCCGGACGGCCGGCATTCTCCATTGAAAATACGGTCCATGGTTGGGCTGATCCCGCTGTTCGCGGTTGAGACGCTGGAGTCTGAAACGGTCGATCGACTTCCGGGATTCAAGCGGCGCATGCAATGGTTCATCGAACACCGGCCGGAGCTCAGCAATCATATCGAGACTGAAACGACTGCCGATGCCCAGGTGCGCCGCTTCTTATCGCTGGTCAACCGCCACCAGTTGCGCCGCGTCCTTAAGTACATGCTGGACGAAAAGGAGTTTTTATCTCCTCATGGGATTCGCGCCCTGTCGCGATACCATAAAGACCATCCCTATACGCTGCACGTGGATGGCATCGAGCATCGCGTGGACTACGACCCGGCCGAATCGACGACTGGAATGTTCGGGGGCAACTCCAACTGGCGCGGACCCGTATGGTTTCCGGTGAACTTTCTACTGATCGAATCGCTCCAAAAGTTTCATCATTATCTGGGCGACGCTTATACGGTGGAGTGCCCAACGGGCTCCGGGAAAATGATGAACCTCTGGGAAGTGGCGGAAGACATCTCACATCGTCTGACGAGAATTTTCCTGCGCGGCCCGGACGGCCGGCGCCCACTCTACGGCGGGACGGAAATATTTCAGACTGACCCGCATTGGCGGGACTTGATCCTGTTTTATGAGTATTTCCACGGCGACAATGGCGCGGGCATCGGCGCCAGCCATCAGACCGGCTGGACCGCCCTCATCGCGAAGCTGATGCAACAAAACCGCGAGTAGATAAATCCTACACGGAATCCCACGCCGGAACGTCGAGATAGAATCCACGCGCCGCTAGTTCTTCACCATTACGTGCATTACGTTCGTAGCGCGTGGAGCAGGGCACTTCACCGGGAGGTTGCCGTTTCCTTCCGCCAGTTCCATTCCTTCCACGTTTGCTCAAGCATGCCGCTTCTGACCGCAATCACCACTGCGTTCACCAGATCATCGGTGTACAGCTTCCGCTTGATCCGCTGCAGGTGAAACCTGACTGTCCGCTCGGTGATGCCTTTTGACGCGGCGATTACTTTGAGCGATTCCCCCATCGCTCGACGTTCCAGGACGGCGAGTTCCCTGTTGCTGAGCAGTGGACGCGGGCAGGCACGTTTCAGTGCCTTGGCCAGCATCGGCGCGATGCTCTGGAATAGCTCCAGATGCGCTCGGCAAGTCTTTGCGGAATCCATGCTCAAAGCAAAAAAGATCCAAAGATCTTTCCTGATCAGACCTCCGGCTATCGAGTGCTGCAGATTGAATTTCCGGGCTCGCCTCCGAAGTTCGGGATCAAACTGGTCTTTGAGGCGCTTTTGAACATCGTCGTAGACCTGCGCTTTTTCCGTCCGTAACCATTCCTGAAATACAGGGCCCTTCCACAGCAGGCCTTTGCTGAGATACCAGCGCAAAAATTCAACCGGGTAACCGTGGTTAAAAATGACGCCAATCGTAGGGTGCGATCGATAACCCCACCCGCAGACGAGGCTTTGGTAAGGGAGAAATGTCTGAACGCGATCCAGCAAGGCTCGAAGTTGCTTTGGGCTGCGGCATCGGTCTGTCAAACGCTCGAGGTCGTCCAGCGACATCTCTCCCTGCAAGACGATGGTCTCGTTCCGGATCTTGTTCACGTGAGAGACCGTATCAGTGTCCATATCCCTCCCATGACGCAACAAGAGGCACTTCCTTTATTGACAGCTTCCTTTATTGACAGATTGTAAAGGCCACCCATTTCGTTAAGCTATCACCGTACTCGGTACTGTACGAAAGATGCTTGGACACCTCATGGAGATGGACTTTGAATGCAACCTCTCGTCTTGGTCATTGACAGCGATTCTGACACGTCCGCACTACTCGGCGACAGACTGGCAGCCTTCGGGTTCGATGTCATTGAGACACACAAACCTGAACACGCGCTGCTGCTGATCAAGAACTGGGCCCATAGCCGAAGGTCCTTCCACGGTATCCTTCTGAATCTCGAGCCGCCCTTTCCAGACGGCTTGGATATACTCCAGGAACTCGTAGAGCTTCATCCGGAAATCCCTGTCATCATCTTCTGTGCCTGGCCGGACGCTGATCTACTGGTAGAAGCCAGACAAAAAGGCGCGCGGGACATCATCATCAGACCGTTCACCCTCGATTTGCTCGAGCTGAAATGCATAGAACATTTCCTCGTCCCTCCCTATGACGAATCGTAGGAGACCACGTTTCAAGAGCTATCGCACGGCCGCTTCTGGAGAGCCGACAGGCGCAATGTATTTCAGGGCGGCTTCCTGGGCCTCGATAACATCGGCGTTTTTGACCGGGGCGCACCGCTTCCGATGGGCGAGCTGCCACGCGATGCATAACGTCGGGGAGAAGGCATCGACCTGTGGGATCCTCGTGATGGCTTTTACTACGATGTCCTCCATCTGCCCGATGGCCAGCATTCCCCTTTAAAAATACGGTCCATGGTCAGGCTGATCCGGCTCTTCGCAGTTGAGCCGCTGGAGTTTGAGACCGTCGGTCGACTTCCCGGATTCAAGCGGCGCGCACGAACGTCTTGACAGGACTATCCTTCCCTCCCCTATGCTTACCCCGTGCTAGCGTCCCTCCTCGCCCAACGGAAATTGCGGCTCCTGCTCAAGGTGCTAGTTTGGGGGCTGGCTGGCGTCAGCCTTTATGCCCTGCTCGGATTCGTGGTTCTGCCACGGGTCCTGAAAACGGTTCTGACCAACCAACTATCTGAAAAACTCCATCGTGAGACCGCGATCCGGCAGATTCACTTCAACCCTTTCCTTCTCACCATCGAGATCGAGGGATTTTCTCTCAAAGATCGCACCGGCTTCGCGCCTTTTCTAACCTTCGAAGCCTTGCGCCTCGATTTTGAAGCCATATCCTTGGTGAGAGGCGGCCCCGTGCTCAAGGATATCCGTCTGAAAGCCCCACATCTGAGTATCGTTCGCAATGAGGACCAGACCTATAACTTTTCCGATCTCCTAGCGGCATTTGGATCGACAGCCGCCCCAGAACCGAAACAGCGCAAGCCATTTCGATTCTCGTTGAATAATATTCAGCTTGCGGAAGGCCATATCGATTTTGATGACCGCCCGAAGCAGGCACACCATACGGTGAAGGGTGTCACCCTTGCAATTCCGTTTATCTCAAACCTGCCGTACGACGTCGATGTGTATGTCAAACCCACATTCCAAGCAGATGTAAATGGAACTCCGGTCGCGCTGCATGGAAAGACAAAGCCTTTTACCGATTCACGGGAAACCATCGTCGACCTCAATGTCACGGACTTCGAGATCCCCAAGTATCTGGAGTATGTGCCTTTGGAGATGCGTTTCAAGATCGTATCGGGCACCCTTGACACTAAGATTTCGTTGTCGTTCATTCAATTTCGGGACAAAGGTCCCACCTTAACGGTCGCCGGGACGCTCGTACTCAACCACTTGGCAGCGACCGACATGGACGCCGCACCATTGATGAGCCTGCCCGGGCTGGTAATCGAGATCGGGTCGTTCGATGTGTTCTCCAGAAAACTCACCCTCGCGACCGTGTTCCTACAGTCGCCGGAGCTGTCCATCAAACGCGACAAAAATGGCGCGATCAATCTTGCGTCGCTCATCCCCAAAGACAATGTCGGTAGTCAGGAAAACCAGAAGGCGAAGAAGGCTTCCGCTGGTGAGGAGTTACAGATTGAAGCCGGTGAGGTTCGTCTGGTCAATGGAAGGGTCACATTCGAAGACGCCGCAATGGACACGCCGTTCCGCGCTGTTCTGGAAAAGATCAACATCACAGCCCATCATTTCAGCAACGCCGCGAACCACACGACATCGATTGAAGCGTCGATGAACACGGACGCCGGCGAGATCCTGACGCACACCGGCACCGCGACTCTTCAACCGCTCGCGGCCGAAGGAACCATTCAGCTCAGCCATGTTCCCCTCAAACGATATGGTGCCTATTACGGCAAAAACCTTTTGTTTCATCTCGAGGACGGCGTTCTCGACCTGACATCGAATTATCGGTACACGGGCGAAGGAGGACAGACGCGGGTGTCAGGCCTTACCGCGACTCTGGGACGACTCCGGCTCAGAAAGATGGACGAGAAGCACGAGTTTCTCAGGATTCCATTGCTGGCTGTCAAGGATACCGACATCGACCTCACCGCACAGACAATCACCGTCGGCGAGGTGTCTTCTCAAAAAGGCGCCCTCGCAATCAAACGTGCTAACGACGGGGCGATCAACCTGGCAAAGCTTACGGTACCGCTTCCGCCTGCGGCGAATCCCCCTGCGGTCGCACCGCCCGGGAATGACCACCCCCGCGCACCCTGGTTGGTGATCCTCAAGAAACTCGCGCTAGATCAGTATGCCGTCACCGTCGAAGACCTAGCTGTGCCCGAGCCAACGACGTTCGTAGCTGACCCTGTAAGCCTGATGGGTGAGAATCTCTCCTCTGCCAAGAATAGCAGAGGGAAAGCCTCTGTCCGCCTCACCCTGAACAAAACCGGTGTCGTGTCGGCTGCCGGCTCGCTCGGCATAGACCCTGCCTATGCCGATCTAAAGTTGGACCTTAAGGGGGTGTCCCTTGCTGCACTCCAGCCGTATTTCACCGATAAGATCAACATCACAGTGACAAACGGCGCCGTCGCCACCAGTGGAAATCTCAAGGTTGCGGCTGATCGTGATAATACCATGGGGGTCACCTTTACCGGCGATGCCACGGTCTCGAACCTGGCAACGATCGATAAGGGGGCCTCGGAAGATTTCTTGAAATGGAACTCCCTGGCCGTCAATGGCATCAATGCCGGCAACAAGCCTCTGCGCGTGGAGATCGATAAAATCGCACTCACTGATTTTTACTCCCGTCTGATCGTAAATACAGACGGCACGTTCAACGTACAAGGCATTATGGTCCGCGGCAAGGAATCCCCAAACCCTGAGATGACTCAGACCGAGAGTGCCAAGCCCCAGTCCGCCAAAGACCCGCCTTCCGCGGAGGCGCCGACAGCGGAGGCGCCGACATCAGTCACCATCAATTCCGTCACTATGCAGGGCGGCGATATCAGTTTCTCCGACCGCTACATCAAACCGAACTATTCCGCACGGCTTTCCGAGGTGGGTGGAAGAATTTCCGGACTGTCTTCGGAAGAAATGCAACGTGCCGACGTGGACCTGCGCGGGAAGCTCGAGGGCGGTTCGCCTCTTCAGATTGTGGGAACCATCAATCCGCTCGGCCGGGATCTGTTCGTTGATATTCAGGTGGATTTCAAGGATATCGAACTGAGCTCCATGACTCCCTACGCCGCAAAGTACGCCGGCTATGCGATTGACAAGGGCAAGCTCTCGCTCAGCCTCAAATATCTCATTGAGAAACGCATGGTCAAGGCCCAGAACAAGATACTGCTCGACCAGTTCACCCTCGGCGACAAGGTGGACAGCCCGACCGCCACGAAGTTACCGGTCCGCTTCGCAGTCTCCCTCCTCAAGGACAGAAACGGTCTCATCGATCTTGACCTTCCGGTGACCGGCTCGCTTGACGATCCCCAATTCAGCGTCTGGGCGGTGATCGGCCAGGTCCTCACCAACCTCCTGACCAAGGCCGCGACCGCGCCCTTTGCCTTGCTGGGATCTCTAGTCGGCGGCGGGCCGGCGCTGAGCCATATCGAGTTCGCCTACGGAAGCGCGGATTTGGACAGCGCGGCGCAAGACAAATTGAAGACGCTGGCGAAAGTTCTCTTCGAGCGCCCCGCGCTCAAGCTGGATGTCGCCGGCCATGTTGACACCGAGGAGGACCAGGAAGCGTTGCGACAGGAGCAGTTCGATCGGAAGCTCAAGGCGCAGAAGCTCACTGAGCTGACGAAGAAGGGCGCGACCACCGCCACACTGAACACTGTCAAAGTGGAACCGAACGAATACGCGAGATACCTCACTCTGGCGTACAAGAAGGAAACTTTTCCAAAGCCACGCAACGTGTTGGGAATGAACAAAGATCTGGAAGTGCCCGAGATGGAAAAATTAATTCTTGCTCACATCATCATCACCGAGGACGACCTGCGGGAACTGGCCCGACAACGGGCCGAAGCCGTGAAGGACAATCTTGTCACGAGCAAGATCGAACCGTCTCGCATCTTTCTACTCGCCACCTCCGTGAAGCCGCCACAAGACAAGTCAACAAAGCTCGAGGACAGCCGCGTGGATTTCGCGATCAGATGAACCCCACGTCATGGGGGAAACTCGCGGTGGCGCTGATTTTCGCCGCGGCTCTCGCCGCCTTTTTTTACTTCGACCTCAAGCAGTATGTAACACTTGAGAGCTTGAAGGCGCACCGGGATGATCTTCTGCGCTATACGCAAGAGCATTTCGCCATGGCCGTGACCATTTTCAGCGCGCTGTATCTACTACAAACGACGTTCTCGCTTCCCGGTGGCGCCGTCTTGACGTTGACGGGCGGATTTCTCTTCGGCAGTTTCCTCGGAACTCTCATCGTCCTTGTCCCCGCTACACTCGGCGCAACGCTTGCCTTTCTTGGCGCTCGATACCTGCTGCGGGACTGGGTGGAGCGCACATTCGGCGACCGGTTGAAGACGATCCAGGAAGGGTTTGCCAAGGACGCCTTCAGCTATCTTCTGACTCTGCGGCTCATCCCGATCTTTCCGTTCTTTCTGGTAAATCTTTTGTCCGGGCTGTCCCGGATCCGGCTTGGAACGTATGTCCTCGCTACCGCGGTGGGGATCATTCCCGGCAGCTTCGTGTTTGCCAATGCCGGCCGGCAACTTGGCTCGATCAACTCGATAGGTGAGATCGCTTCGCCTTCGGTGCTGGGTGCCCTATGCCTCCTGGGTCTCTTTGCCGTGGCGCCCGTCTTGTATCGAAAACTAAAGCTTAGGAACGCGTGACAGTGTGATAACAGAGGAATGAAGGCATGAGCGCTCACGCGGCAAACGTTCCCGACGACGAGTCTGACAAAAAGCTTCTCGAGAACGTCCGCCCACCAGCATGGGTCAATCCTCAGCCGGCGGGCCGTTACAACCTCGTGGTGATCGGCGCCGGCACCGCCGGACTTGTCACCGCCGCCATTGCAGCAGGCATCGGCGCCAGGGTGGCCTTGATTGAGAAGCATTTCATGGGCGGGGACTGCCTCAATGTCGGGTGTGTCCCGTCAAAGGGCCTCATTCGCGCCTCCCGGGCTTGGGCCGACGTGCGGAGAGCCGCGGAGTTCGGCATCCACATCAGTGGAGAGGTGAAATATGACTTCAGCGAGGCGATGGCGCGGATGCGAAGGCTCCGTGCGCGCATCAGTCATACGGATTCTGCACAGCGGTTCAAGAACATGGGCGTCGACGTCTTTTTCGGTGAGGCGCGCTTCACAGGGCCGGACACGATTCAAGTCGAAGATACGATTCTGCGCTTCAAGAAGGCCGCGGTGTGCACGGGCGCCCGGGCCGCTGCGCCGTCGATTCCCGGGATGCGGGAGGTCGGCTACCTTACGAACGAGACCTTCTTCTCATTGACCGAGCTGCCGCCACGGCTCGGGGTCATCGGCGCCGGCCCAATCGGCGTGGAGATGGCGCAAACCTTTGCGCGCTTCGGCAGCCGTGTCACCTTGCTGGAAAAAATGGGCCGCCTTCTGCCGCGCGAAGACCTCGACGCAAGCGCACTCGTCCAGGCACAGATGGTGAAGGATGGAGTTCAGTTTATCTTTGATGCAACCATCGTGCGGGTGGAGGCGCGAGGCAGAGACAAGATCATGTTCTACGAAACGCACGGGAGGACCGCAGAGTTGGCGGTGGATGAGATCCTGGTGGGGATAGGCCGCGCGCCGAATGTCGAAGGCCTCGGGCTGGAAAACGTCAAGGTCGAGTACGACGGCTGTGGCGTAAAGGTGGACAAACGGCTACGAACCAGCAATGCTCAAATATATGCGGCCGGCGATGTTTGCTTTCCCTTTAAGTTCACTCATACCGCTGATGCCATGGCCCAGATCGTCATTCAGAACGCGCTGTTTCCGCATCCTTTCGGCCTGGGCTATACCGGGACAGATTCCCTAGTCATCCCCTGGTGCACCTACACGGAGCCGGAAGTCGCGCATGTGGGCATATACGAAGCCGAAGCCACGTCCAGTGGCTTGGAGGTGGAGACCTTCACCTACAACTTGGACGAAGTGGACCGCGCAATCCTTGATGGCCAAACCGAAGGATTCGCGCGCATCCACGTGCAGAAGGACACGGACAAGATTCTGGGCGCGACAATCGTCGCCGCGCACGCAGGCGAAATGATCAGTGAATTTACCGTGCTCATGAAATCCGGCGGCGGCTTAAAGACCCTAACCAGCACCATTCACCCCTATCCCACACAAGCGGAAGTGATTAAAAAGGTCGGCAACGCCTGGCGCAAAGCCCATTTCACCGAGAACCAGAAAAACATTTTAAAGAAGTGGTTCGTCTGGACGCGATGAGGGCTAAACTCCAAGCAGGAAGAGACAACTTTTCAATCACGCTACTCGCCGCAAACACCAGTTTGCGTCCATCCTCGAACAGTAGCCGGCCTAAACTCAGGGGACAGGCAACTTTTCAATTGCAACAGCGCTAGTATGAGTCCACGTCTGTCATGGAAAAGTAGCCTGTCCCCTTTTACAGCTTTTCTTCTGTGTCTGGGATGGCCAGTTCAATCTCAATCGCCTTCCGTCCTCGAAGTTGGAAAGTTCTCGGCAGCTCAGGAGGGAGTTACCCTGCCTGATCCCTGGAAACCGCTCACGTTCCCGAAGATCGACCGGCACACGATGTATACAGTCACTAAAGAAGAGGAAGTGACCTCCATCAAGGCTGTCAGTCATGCCTCTGCATCCGGCCTGATTCGTGAGATCACTGTGGACTTAAGAGAATATCCGATTCTCAGTTGGCGCTGGAAAGTATCGAACGTGCTGCACAAAGGGGACGTTACGAAAAAGCAGGGCGATGACTATTCGGCGCGGGTGTATATCACTTTTGCCTATGATCCCCGTCGTGTAGGCTTTATTGAGCGTGCGAAATTTGCGACATACAAACTGGTGTACGGCCATTATCCGCCGCTTGCCGCTTTAAACTACATCTGGGAAAGCAAGGCTCCCAAGGGGACTCTCGTGTCCAGCCCCTATACGGATCGCAGCAAGATGATCGTGGTCGAGAGCGGCACGTCACGCATCAACCAATGGGTCAACGAGCAGCGCAATGTATTTGAGGACTACAGGCTGGCCTTTGGGGGCGACCCGCCTCTAGTCTCAGGCGTCGCGATCATGACCGATACAGATAACACCGGCGAATCGGCGATCGCGTACTATGGAGATATCGTCTTTAAGAAGGCCATACCGCACTAAAGCAAGGGGACAGGCTACTTTTTCAGGTATTCATGCCGCAGCCCACTCATTCGTTCGTTCCCAAAAAGTTGCCTGTCCCCCCTGCGCCACCCCTAGGAACTTACTTGTTCGGCTGCGGCGTGTAGCGAAGGTACGGCTTGACGGCCCTGTGGCCTTTCGGAAACAGAGATGGAATCTCGGCATCGGTGACTGCCGGTGTGATGATGCAATCCTCCCCATCCTTCCAGTTCGCCGGGGTCGCCACCTTGTACTTCGACGTGAGCTGTAGAGAGTCAATGACCCGCAGGAGTTCATCGAAGTTTCGCCCAGCGGAGGCCGGATAGGTGAGGGACATCTTGATCTTCTTATCCGGCCCGATGATAAAGACCGAACGTACCGTCATATTGTCCAAAGCATTGGGATGGATCATGTCGTACAGCGTCGCCACCTTTTTTTCAGGATCCGCGATCAGCGGGTAGTTGACTGTGCACTTTTGCGTCTCATTGATGTCTTTGATCCAACCCTTGTGGGCATCCATCGGATCAACACTTATGGCGATCACCTTGACATTCCGCTTCTTGAACTCCGGCATGATCTTCGCGACGGTCCCGAGCTCCGTGGTGCACACCGGCGTGAAATCTTTGGGATGGGAGAACAGAATTCCCCAGCTGTCCCCCAGCCATTGATGAAAGTCAATCGGGCCCTCGGTCGTCTCGGCTTTAAAATTCGGCGCTTCATCTCCCAATCGCAGTGCCATATGAATCTCCTTTTTTTTAGACCCCGCCGACGCATGTAGACCGGTTAATCCAGGTATATTAAGTATCGGCTCGTGTCTTCTTTCTTGTCAACCACGCTCCGGTAGGCCCACATAATCCGGGCGTGTTCGCTAGCCGATCCTGATCCTGTTACAATTCCCGGGAATGGACTTGGCCGGCGGGTGTAGAGGAGGGATGTGAGATGGCTCTTCCTTTAGCAACCATCCTGAAGTGGCTCGTGCCCCTTATCCCCGACGTCATCTCCGGCGTGCGAAGCTATCAGGCGCAACGACAGGCACCCCTGGATCCTTCTGTTCAAAACGATCCTCAAGGACGCATCGAAAGACTGGAGAAGGCGCTGGAACTCCAATCGCGTATCAATGAGGAGCTGACGACCCAACTTCAACAACTCCGAAAGCGGCTGCAGATTCTTACCTTCGTCGCACTCTGTGGGTTGGTACTGGCGGTTGTCGCACTGGCGGTTCTGACCTTCAGGTAAGATTCGATACCAAAGGATCGCAGTTCGGAATGCGTCGAGAGGACCACGCTTTTCTCGTGGTCCTCTCTCGCTGTTCGCAAGCCACGGGGCACACACCAATGCAATAAAACGCGCTATACGCTTGTGCCCATGCGGGTCTCTTCGATGAACTGCTCCGTCGAATCGTCGGTCACCCGGCCCTGACGCCCATGCGGCTTGTGAATATACACTGGCTGGGGTTTGCCCGTTTTGTGACTGTGCGGCAGTTTCATGTGATACTTCACCGGTCGCTGGTGATCTGCGAGCTGTAACTTCGAGTTGAACACACTGTTGAACTTCCAGAGCATTTTGACGAAGTTGGTCTGACCCCGGAGCAGAAGTCGCATCGCAAGCTTCGCCGTAGATTTCAGAGCCTGCCAGCCGAGATGTTTCATATTCAAGACTTGTTGGGTTTGAATCAGTTCCTCGTAAAAATCCTGCAGCGGCAACGTCGTCGGCAGAACCACATGCTGAATATCAAAAAGACGGTAATCGCGGGTTTGGATCTTTCGGGATTCCGTCTGCCAGCTCTCAGTACCGGGATACGGAGTGTTCACGCTGATGTTCACGATCTCCGGAATCTCCAGACACCATTGACGGACCACCTCAAAACGCTTCCGGTCCCATCCGGGATCGGCAATGAGATTGATCGCGACCGTAATTCCGAGCGATCTCGCGAATTCCAGCGCCTCGAAATTCTTGCCGATGGTCGTCCGCTTGCGATGCTTGAGCAGTCCTTCTTCGTCAATCGCCTCGATACCCAGGAACATGTACTCCATGCCAAGCTGCTTCCAGAACTTGAACACGTCCTTATTGCGCAGCAGCACATCGCCGCGGGTCTCCAGATAGTACTTTTTCTTGATGCCTTTCCTCGCGATGGCTTCGCCGATTTCCAATCCATGTTTCGCCTGAATAAAGGCTACGTCATCCACGATAAAGATCCCGGGCTCTTTCGTACGCTCCAGATCCTCAACGGCCTTTTCGGGACTCACGACTCGGTAACTGCGACCGTAAAATGTCCACGCGCTACAGAAGGAACAATCCCAGGGACAACCTCGAGTGAACTCGATTGAGGCGCACGGGTCCAGCACTCCGATAAAGTACTTCCGTCGATGCCGCAACAGATCGCGGGCAGGCAAAAGCTCATCGAGACTCTCCACGAAAGCCGGAGGAGGTCCCTCTCCCTCCAGGGTCACGGCTCCGGGCACCGTTTTGATCGCGGCGCGATCGTGTTCGACAGCCAGTAAAAGCTTCGGAATCGCCGCTTCCCCTTCGCCTTTGAGGACACAATCAATGGCACCTTCGCCATGTTCTAGAAACTCCCCTGCAATGAAGGACGCGCTGTGCCCGCCAACCAGCACAAAACTCTGGGGAAGTCTGCGTTTAGCCAGCTTGGCGAGATCGACGATCTCCGGAACGTTGGCGAGATAGTTGCAAGAGAACGCGACGACATCGGGCTTCCAGGTTTCCAAGATATGGAAAAAGTCTTTATGGGTCTCCACCTGAAGATCAATCAATCGGACCTCGTGTCCAGCCCGGCGCACCGCTGCTGCCACGAGTTCCAACCCTAGCGGCTCCAGACGCAGGTAGATCTTCGTGTATATGAGAGCACTCGGGTGGACCGCAAGAAACCTCATCTGTTTTTCTCCGCAATCGACCGTTCAGTAACATTTGCACCAAGTTCCGCTGAAATATAAATCGGATTTTTGCTTGGGTGAGCAGCATCTTAAGAGGGGCGTGGGCCCGGCCGCTGTTTTGCGCCACCTTTTCCGCAGGAAGGCAAAGAAATGGTGTTGGCCTGAATGCAACGAGGGAATAATGACGACGTAGGTGTGCGGCCTGGCCGCTCATTCCGGTAACGGCCGTCCTCGGGTCTCCGGCGCCCATAGCAGGATCGCGAGCCCCAAAAGATAGATCAACGCCACGGCGCTGGCGGCCCGTCCAAAGCTGCCCAGCGTCGCTACGAGAAAGCCCGTCATTAATGGGCCGGCGGAGGCCAGGACCCGTCCCGCGTTAAAACAGAACCCGGCGCCCGTGGCGCGAATTCTCGTGGGGTAGAGCTCCGGCAAATAGATGGGAAAGCCGCTGAAGATGCCATTATTGAAAAATCCCAGTAGGGGGAGCAACAGTATCACGTCCCCATATGCCCGCGGCGTGACATACGTAATGGGCACCATCACGAGGCTCCCGAGACACATCACAGCGAATGCCGCCCGCCGCCCGAACCGGTCAGCGAGGGGTCCGAAGCTGAGATATCCCAAGAGCGCGCCGGCGTTCAACGACATCGTGGCATACACCACATAGGTTTTGACGTCGACGGGACTCAACCCCTGCATGTCCGGCAGCGCTCTGATCAATGTCGGGGTCCAATTCGTGGCGCCCCACAACCCGAACACGGCCACAAACGCCAAGGAGGCGCCGACCAAGGTGGACCGCCGAAGCGGGCCGTGGAACAGCTCAAGGATCTTCGCCCGGTGCGTGAGCCCCATGTTGTTCCTCGATCGCATGCGCCTTGACCCACCGATCCGGTTCCTTCACCCACAGCCGCACGAGAAGGGCCACGAAGGCGGGAGCAACTCCCACGAGGAATAGCGCTTGCCAGGGAAAATCGCGCAGCAGCAGGTAACACGCTGCGGCCAGGAAGAACCCGGCCGCCCACGCAGACTGGAGGATCCCCGCCGCCTTTGCTCGCTTATCCTCGGGCCATACCTCCGCGACGAGCGCCGCGCCTGCGGCCCACTCGCCGCCGATGCCCAAGGCCGTCAGAAAGCGATACACCGCGAGATGCCACCAACTCTCGGAGAGCGCAGCCATCCCGGTGAAGATCGCATAGATCAAAATAGTCATGATCAAGGTCTTTGTGCGACCGATGCGATCGGCAACCACCCCGAAGACGACCCCGCCAAGAGCCCAGCCGAGGAGGAAGATGGAAAAGATGATGCCACCGTACCAGCCGATGTCGGCATCCGTCGCCGCCCGCCCCAAGGTTGCGGGAAGCAGATCGTGAAGCGCAGGATGCAGGACCAGCGCGTAGATCATCGCATCCATGGAATCGAATACCCATCCGAGCCAGGCGACGAAGAGCACGAGCCATTGATAGCGAGTGACTCCTTCCCCATGACCTAACGAGGCATGGGTTCTAATCCCGAACCTGCTGCATCTCAAATCGGATCCGATTCTCCTCCTGGACGAGTTCATCGATCTTTTCGAACAGGCGCAGCAGCTCCTTCTCCTTCAGCACACCACCTGTTTCGCGCTCCATAACGTGAAACGCCCGCTCACCCGCCGAGCGGTACAGCTCCTTGATTTCCGCTTCCACGGCATCCAATCGGAACTTCAAACGCAACAGCTCAACCTCCTCTAACGATCGATTCACGGCGGTCGCCGATCCTTGCCGTACCACGGCGAATCCTGCCACTAGATCGTGCCGCAACCGCCGCCATCGAAGAAGCATCAGGAAATCCTCGCAAGATCGAGCTTGGCGCCCCAGCGACGCAGCAAGGCGCCCTTCAATTCCGCGTGTTCCGCCCGCGCGAGTTTGGGATCATCACGTAGCAGAGCTGCAGACTCTTGCCGGGCTTCGTTCAGAATCATGGCATCGCGGATAAGATGTGCGACACGAAGATCCGCTGGACCCCATTGGCGGGTGCCGAAGAATTCTCCGGGTCCGCGGATGGCCAGATCCTCTTCGGCGATGTCGAAGCCGTCATGACTTTTCACCAGAGCTTCCAGTCGTCGCCGTCCCTCTTCGGTGAGCCGGCGAGGCGCCATCAGGAAGCAATAGGATTGATGGGGCCCCCGGCCGACCCGTCCGCGCAGCTGATGCAGCTGGGCGAGTCCGAAGCGGTCGGCATGCTCGATGAGGATGACACCGGCGTTCGCAATGTCGATCCCCACCTCGATGACCGTCGTCGCCACCAGCACCTGAATGCGGCCTTCCTGGAAGGCAGCCATCACTCGATCCTTTTCCCCGGTTTTCATTCGGCCATGAATGAGGCCGACCACCCATTTCGGGAAGACCTCCTCTTGCAACCGCTTGGCCTCCGACATTGCTGCCTGCAAATCGACTTTCTCAGACTCCTCAACAAGCGGGAACACCACATAAGCCTGCCGGCCTCGGGATAGTTCATCCTCGACAAGGCGGTACGCACGCGCTCGATGGCTTTCACCGAACAGCAGCGTACGAACCGGGCGCCGCCCCGGAGGCATGGCATCGATCACTGACACATCGAGATCCCCATAGACAGTGAGGGCCAATGTCCGGGGAATCGGCGTCGCGGTCATCACGAGGACATCCGCCGAGTATCCTTTCTCCTTCAGAACCGCCCGTTGCAAGACGCCGAATTTGTGCTGTTCATCCACCACCGCCAACGCGAGTTGCTTGAACCTCACATCCTGCTGGATCAACGCGTGCGTGCCAAGGATAATCTTTGCAGATCCGTCGGCAATCGCCGCCAACGCTCCCTTCCCGTTTTTTGCCCCCACGGCCGCCAGTCAATAACAGGCAGGAGATCTCGAGGGGCTTCAGCAGACGCTGAAGCGTCAGATAATGCTGTTCGGCCAGAATTTCTGTGGGCGCCATGAGCGCCGCCTGATAGCCGGACCCGACGGCAGCCAATATCGCGAGCACCGCAACAACTGTTTTGCCTGACCCCACGTCTCCTTGAATCAACCGATTCATCGGATGAGGACTCGCCATGTCCCGCCGGATGTCTTCGAGGACGCGCGCCTGTGCAGCCGTCAAACCGAATGGTAGCGCGGCCAGAAGCCGGCTCGGGAGAGGAGACTCCAGATCATAGGTGAAAACCCGCGACTCCTTTTTCACTTCTTCCCGCTTCTGGCCGAGTGCCAGCTCCAAGAGAAGAAAATCCTCGAACGCGAGGCGTCGGTGTCCTGGGCTCCGGGCCTTATTTAATCCTTCGATGTCCGTTCCAGGGTCAGGAAAATGGACTTGCCGAATCGCTGTGCCGAAGGGCAGCAGCCCCCGGCGCCGAATCAGGTCCGCAGGCAGCGGATCAATGGCGCCCTGGCCATAATGGTCGATGATCAACTTCATGATTACGCGTAACCGGTCGCTCATCATCAGCCGGGATTTAGTTTCCCGTCCGTGGTAAATCGGCACGATCCTCCCCATATGCGTCAGATCAGGATGGGTGGGTGCACTGGCGAGCTCGTTCTCAGCCCCCTCGAGAACCTCAAAGACCGGATTGTCCATCTGAAGCTCTGTCCAGCGACCATTTTTCGGCCTTACTTGACCATAGAGCATCAGCAGCTGTCCTGGATGAAAGGTCTCGGCGAGATAGGCCTGGTTAAACCAGGTGAGATGAAGCTTGCCCGTCCCATCCGCAACCGTCATCTCGATGAGTTTACGGCGCTGGTAATGCGTCAGCTTCAGGGCGGCGTTCTCGACGCGCGCTTTGATCATGGCCGTTTCACCGGGAACCAGACTGCTGATGGACCGCAACTGGGAGCGATCCTCGTATCGCCAGGGAACCATCCACACGGCGTCTTCCACGCTGCGGATTCCAATCTGGGCCAAGGCTTCTGCCTTTTTAGGCCCCACTCCGCGTACATACTGCACTGGATAGTCTGAGAGCCGATAACTCTGTGGGGGCGACATGACCGTCGGCGGGGCCAGAGCGTGACTGAGACCTCGGATGAGACTGCGAGCCTCTTTCACGCGCGCGGCACGTTGGCCATGCGGGAGTTGATCATAATCCGAGAAAAGTTGCACAAGACGCAGCAGTGCCGCCTCTGTGGCTTGGGGACGCACGCGCTCACCCAGCGCCTCCGTCACCTGCCGGGAGATAAATCTGCCGAGGTCTTTAAGCGCGAGAGAGCCGCCGCCTTCAGCGAAATCCAGCGGGCGATCGATGATCTGAAGTATCTCTTTAAGCCGGTCCATCCGATGCGTGCCCTATTGTCACGCAACTTTATCATAGACTTCAAGGAGTTACAGTGCCGCCGTCGACCGGACGACTCTCACGTCGCAAATCGTGACTCCTTTTTGTCTAAGCAGGGATACGAAACTCGGAGCCGTTTTTTCTAAAGCTGGAAGATCAGTCACCCGATAAAGAAATGTAGAAACGTTAATATGATTGAGGTCGTCATGGAATTTCTCACCCAGTACCCCCTGATCCGCTACGTCGTGGAAGTCATGTTCATCATCTCGCTGGCGTTCGTCCTCATGGGCATAGGCAGTTCGAGTTCGTCGCTCATTTCTCGCTGGATGTCATCGCGCACACGGTACACACGATGGAAACGTCCGGAAGAGATGGGGCTAGGATGCTGGAAGCTCCCGAAATAATCACTTTGAGTTGAGTTAATAGCTTTAGATGTTATACCTAATATAACTTCTTAATCTCTCGCCACAACTCGATGAGGGTAGCATGAACGCACGAGCAATCGGAATCGCAATGAGCGCGCTGGTATTCTTGACCGTCACCGGATGCGCCTCGAAAAACGTCTCCTCCACATGCGATGGAACTGAGAGCGGTCAACTCTCCGCCTTCAAAAGCGCTTCAGTGCCGCGAGAGGACGGTACGTACGCCCCGGGAACCCCAGGCGTCGGGTCCGATGGCCAGCCCCTGCCTGGCTATGTCCCACGTATGGGCCCGGACGGGCGGCCCCTTCCCGGCTTTTACCCACCCATCGGCCCCGATGGTCGACCCCTTCCAGGCTTTGGGCCCGATGGTCAACCTCTGACGGGCTTCACCCCGGGCTCCTCAAGAGAATCCGGCGTGGGCACAGGGCCAACAATGCTTTCAAAGGCTGACGCTCAGGCGCTGGAAACCCGAGAGGCGCGGAGACTACGCGAAGAAGGGCGCAAGTCGCTTGTTGATGTCTACTTTGCCTATGATCGCTGGGGACTTTCCGAAGAGGGAAAGAAAAATCTTTCTCGAAGCGCGGGCTTTCTGAGGGAGAATCCCAAGGCGAAGCTCATCATCGAAGGCCACTGCGATGAACGCGGCAGCGGTGAATACAACCTCGCGTTGGGAGAGAAACGCGCCAAGGAAACCCTTCAATATCTCTCAGATCTCGGAATCCACAATGTTGTCGCCGTCACCAGTTACGGTAAGGAACGGCCGAGTTGCAAAGACCCGCGATGAGGTGTGTTACTCAAGGAATCGTCGCGCTCACTTGCTGGTCGAGACCGACTAATAATCGATCCCCGCGAGATCGCTTCTCACCGTCGGCCCGAAACTGCCAAGACAGTCTTTCGCTTTTCACCCGCCACCCTGCGGCCGCTGAGACGGCCGCTTATTTCCCTGGCACCCGCCCACCCTGCAAATCTTATTCACCCGCCGCACCCCGGGGCTGCCAAGACAGCGGCTCTTTCCCGTGGCCTCGATCTGCCGACAATTCCTTTTGCCGACGTCTTGTTACCGAACACCGGTTGTGCTAGCATTCCGAGGAATTTTCAACACTGACCAAGGAGTGCTGTGTGGCTAGAGTTTGTGACCTGTGCGGCAAAAGTCATTCCGTAGGCAACACCGTGAGTCATGCTAATAACCGGACGAAGCGAGTGTTTCGCCCGAACCTGCAAACCGTCCGAGCCCTGATCAACGGCGCGACGCGCCGGATTCGCGTCTGCACCAACTGCATCAAAAGCGGCCTGGTTACCAAAAGCCCCAGAATCAAAAAAGCAGTTTAAGCCCCGCCGGTTACCCATTCACAAGCCTGACGATCACGTCGTTCTCAAGAAACTCGATAATATTCAGCGCCGCATGTTTCTGCGCGATCCGCTCCATGTAGCGTAAGTCCAAGCCTAGCGCATGGCATAGGAGGATGCGGTTCACCCCACCATGCGCCACGATCGCTACCCGTTCGTCACGATTTTGCTTGACGATCTCGTCTATGACCGGCAATACACGAATAGCCAACTCGCGACAACTCTCGCCACCGGTGGGCTTGGCATTCGCGGGGTTCGCTATCCATTCTGTCCATTCCGTTGGGAACTGTCGTTGGATCTCTGCTTGAGTTAAACCTTCCCACTGCCCAAAACATTTCTCCCGTAACAGCGGCACCGTGATCGGTTTTCGGCCGATGACGCGTCCGAGGATTTCGGCGCTATGAATCGACCGGCTGAGATCGCTGGCATACACGGCTGCGATTCCCTCGCCAGAGAGGCGTGAAGCCAAGTCCTCCATCTCTGATACTCCTTGTGAAGTGAGGGTCACATCCAGATGGCCATTGCAGAATCCCGACCGCGGAGTTTCGCCATGTCGGATAAGGTAGAGTCGGGTTTCGATCGGAGCGGTCACTGGTGGGAGATTATCATATTTTCAATGCGCTTTTGGCTCGTAACCAGCGATTGTGGCTCAGCGCTGGCGCGACTTATCCCGGCGGCCTTAAATAATCATCAGGCCATGGGAGAGACGAACTCGTCAGGGGCAAAGGAATCTGTCCCGGCAGATTCCAGGGCGGGCGGGTGAAATGGCGAGTTCGGGGTGGGCTGCAGTGTAATGGGAGAAACGAACTTGTCAGGGGAAGAAAGAGTCTGTCCGGGGCACCCGTTGCCTTCCTTTGCAAGGGGTCGATGATTTCAGGCCGCGGGAGAGACGAGCTCGTCTTGGCGAGCTCGGGGGCGGGCTGGGTGTAATGGCCGGTGTAACCTGAGCGTCGATCTCACTGGTGTCTTCGGAGCAATTGTTTGCGATAGGTGCGCTGTCTAAAGGTCCGATGCTATGCGTATCTGTCTACAGATACCCTTCTCCGATGCGTTGTTTGCCCCTGCACTCGAAGCAGACACATCAGGAAGATCGAGATAGCCACCGTCATGCCGAGTAGAATACCGATTATAACCCCTGCTATGAACATATGAGTCCCCCTTATTTGGCGAACTGCAGGGTAGAGAGAAGTCGCCCCTCTGGTAAATTCACCATTAGATAGTTGACCTAATCTATAAGTAGGGGATAAGCGATCGCTACAGGAGAGGCTGGGAGGACTGTAGGAACGGAGCCTATTGGAATACCGAGCAGGTTTTGGCCAACCGCAACTCTGCCTTGCCTTCGAAGATCAACGCTCAAGGCCTACGCTTAGCTGTTGCCTTCCTGCGTGTGGCTGACGACGAGGGCTGATTCCACGACTAAGAGATAGGACAGCACAGTCAGTTCCTGTCCTTTAGTCAGGGGGCGCCCCGGCGAGACAGAGTCTACGAGCGCCTTACAGCAGGATTTGAAATTACTGATCGCCCTTTCGGATCCCATAAGTCCCCCTTCGACATGAGAGGTGGCATCGGCCCTATTGCAATCCGACGGCGAGAGTGTGCCCGAATCTCTTAGGTTTTACCAACTAAATATTGCCCTTAGGATCAGGAAGGCGGGCGAAACCCGAATTCCCGTGGTCAAGCTCACGTGGCCTAAGTTATTGTTTCTAGGGCATATACCATTGTTACATAGGCCAGCCCATTGCACCCGCTCGAAGCTCCGCCACATTTTGCCACCATGCCATCTCGATCCCTGCCCAACCCCACGCGGCCGCCGAGACGGCCTCTTTTCCCGTGGCCTGGAGGTATTTCGACCCTTTGCAAAGGAAGGTAAAGGGTACCCCGGACAAACTCCTTCTCCCCTGTAACCAGCTCGGTCCTGAACCCGTATCCATGGAGTCAGTTCGTCCCCTTGCATGTGAAGAGCAAGGGGTGCCCCGGACGGGCTCCTTAGTGCACCACGGGACAGTTCGTCTTGTCACCGCGGCTCAAGCCTGCCGAGACAGGCTTTGGCTCCCGGGGACAGATTCCGAAGGCAGAATATTCGCCTAAGCAGCCCGACGCGGTTGCCGTAGAAAACCGTGCTCAAAGCAGGTTTTCAGCAACTGGGCGGCATTTGTCGCCCGTAGCTTCTTCATCATGTTGGCGCGATGGGCCTCGACCGTCTTATGGCTGATCTTCAACTGCTTCCCAATTTCGCGATTCTTGAGGCCGTTCCAGATGTGAATGAGCACTTCCTGTTCCCGCTCCGTCAACGAGACGACGCCCTTCGTCTTAGTTCTTGCTGTCATATCGCCCTCCCTAGACTGTTGTAATGAGTATATCTTATATAGCTACACATCCTCAGGCAATAACCACTTAGGTGGGTATATTAAGTAGGGTCATTTCTAAGACTGTGAAGCTCTGCCTGCCTACTTCGTCGAGAGTTTGATAGCTGGATCGACTCGGACTGCCTCCGAAGCCGCTTACCACAATGTAGCATACCCGCGCGTGTCACCAGAGGTCGACGGGAAAGGCACTGTTACGACTATCAGATCTCCCGCTGACGATGATAATTGGTCATCTGCTTCTTCGTGCCGATGCGTATGCGCGCACTCCGCAGCCTGATTGCCTGTCAAGACTGACGCCCTTCGTATCCCGCGGGCTAAGGGTCTCATTTGCAGCAACGTCCCGAGATGACCTCGCTCTTCCAGGGTTGATAGTTGCGTTCGGCGGTACAATCCCCCTGCCCGACCAACACTGAGGTGAGGGGACGGGTCGAGCCTATGGAGGAGGTCCATTCCCAGGCTCCGATCATATTCTTCAACGTGAGCAGACCGTTTTGGGCCTGGTCACAGGCTTGATGCCACTCGCTTGCATCACAGAGGCGCTTCCCGCCCATCGCACAGGTCCGTTCTGCCGTTCGCAAATCCCCGCTAAAGGTGTGATCGATTTCGATGCAGAATCCACCTCGCTCTGCGGCAATTCCCACCATGCCCTCCGGACAGGAGGATGGAGCCTCCGTAGTGACTGTCAATTTCTCCATCTCATTCCGGCTCGGCGAACTCATGCCTGCGTTGAGCTGCTTCCCCGTAACCTTGAAACTGCCGACGGCAGTCCCTAAAGGCGTTGAGACAGTGATTGCGACATCACCAGGACCCACGCTGGCTGGTACTCAGGATCGGCACCTCTACAATTTGAGGGTGGCCGAGGTATGCACCGACCTCAATTTGCGGGACACCCAGTGAGATTTTGGCGCCGACGAGGTTCTGCCCGCGAAGCTTCAGGGTAGTGGACGTGCCGGCAGCCACACGGCTGGGAGTAATCTCATCGAGCGTCGGATACATTTTCTCGCGCAGACCCCGCTTTACGGACAGCGTGATGTCGCCGGAGCTGTTTTCAAACATTGAGACTATTCCATCGTCATCGATAATGTAGAGCGTCCTCCCCGCCTCATCCTTGAATATTTCCTTGGCGCTCACTGGAATGACAGCACTCTCCGATTGCTAGGACGCTTACAAGAAACCCGATCACGAATGGCACTCGCGCTCGCATTTCGTTCCACTCCTGGATTTTGCGGGGCGTATCGTAATGATCTTACGATCAAACTTCAACAGGCGCCTCGCTGACGTCTGCTGCACACGGCGCTGCGCGAAATCGTGGAGGAAACCGCGCATCCGTGGTATAAGGAAGGGCTTATAGCTTATCAGCGTCACAGTATATGGGGTTTGCTATGCCTCGCTCACTGCAATCGGCCACGCTCTCGTTCGGACTCGTGAATATTCCCGTCCGACTTTACACCGCGGCCAAATCCAAGGCCGTCTCATTTCATTGGCTCGACCCTCAAGGCCAGCGCGTAAAGCAACGGCTATACTCTACGAGCGGCGAAGAACCGGGGGATACCTTCAGCGAGGTCGCGAGAGAGTCCAGCGAGATGGTGCGGGAGACTCAGCTAGACGAAAGCCCTCTGAAGGAAAGCCGTCAAAGTGAGGATGCCCCCGCGATCTCACCGGTTTCCAGAGCCCAGGAGGTGCCTCGCGAAAGTCTCCTGAAGGGCTATGAGGTCGGTCGTAATCAATACGTGACGCTCAGCCCTGAAGAGTTGAAGGCCCTGGAGGATGCCACCAATCAGCATGCGGAGATTCAAGAATTCGTGCCGCTCGATACCGTTGATCCCGTGTTTTTTGAGAAGACGTACTACCTGGGACCAGACAAAGGCGGAGAGAAGCCGTACTGGCTGTTAGGCCGAGCGTTGCGAGACAGCAAGAGCGGAGCTATCGCCAAGTTGGTGATGCGCGGCAAGGAAAAGATCGTCTTCATCAGGCCCACAGACCGGAATCGCCTCATCCTGGAAGTACTGTACTGGGGCGACGAGATTCGAGACTTTAACGAGGTCGACATTCCCGAATTGGCATTGAAAGACCAGGAAGTAAGCCTGGCCGGAAAGCTGATCGAAAGCCTCTCAAGCGAGCAATGGGATCCGCACAAGTACCACGACACGTATCGCGAGCGAGTCCTTGAGTTAATTCAAAAGAAGCAGCAAGGCCAAGAGATTGTCGCCAACACAACCCCGCCCGGCCGGTGAGGTTCTGGATCTCATGGAGGCGTTGAAGCGAAGCCTTCAGAAAGGAGAAGTCAAAAGGAAGGCGCCCGCCAAGGTCGCACAGCAAGCTCCGCCTCCCCAGCGTCGCAAACGAAAGGCGTCATAGGTAGACGCCCCCTCCTCCGAATACTAGAAACGCGATATCGGCTCAAGGTAGCTTGTGGCGAGGATTCTCTGAAGGAGGCCAACCCATGAAGGTCACACTCGTCACCATAAGTCTCTGCGCCGTACTGCTCTTGCCGCCACTTGCGATTTCCGCGAGCGATCCCATTCCACCCGGTGCCACATCAGGAACGATCCAGGGCAAAATCGTGCGTGTGGATCCTGACCGTATCGAGGTTAACTCCGACGGGTCGAAAGACAATGTCTTGATCTATTTCGATCGCAACACCCAGGTGAACGGTTCAACACGAAACACCATCGATCGAGTGCTTGGAAGCGTCCTCGGGGAGACTCACGATGTAAAAGTCGGTGATCAGGTGACCGCGACCGTCACGCGAGGCCAGCAAGGGTTGATCGCGCAATCGGTATCGACACAGCCCCCCACTGGTTCTTCCTCACCGAACGCTTCCTCGCCCCCTGTCACCTCAGGGCGGGCATGCGTGCGCGATGAACGGGCAAGTCAACAAGGACAGATCGTGTGCGGAGAACTTGTGCGGTAGTGCTCTGTTCTAAGCCATTGTTACCGAGCAGCCTATCGCCAACTTGGTACGCCTCGATAAATCGCTCCAAACCATGCGCCCCCCCGTTCACCAATCGGCGCACTCTCGACAATTCCTGGTAGAGTATGGCTTCCTCGATCGCCGCTTGCTTGTCCTGTAAAAAGGCGACCAGCAGATCAGCAGCGATATCCCGGTCGCAAGCCAGATCAGGCTGAGCTATTAATTGATCGCCCATTCCCAGTCGCGCCCCATATTTCGCGTAATTAAAGCGCCCCGTAAGCTGGATATAGCCGCGTCCACGGTACAGGAGCCCATCGGGCGGGCCCGTGTTCCCGAGATCGCGGCGGTTGTCATAGAGATCGAAGGGATGGCCGTTCGGAGAGCTGTTGTAGCGGGATGTGCCCTCTGGGATCGGTTCGAAGCTCTCAGTCTCCGCCCGAATCGTGGCCAGCGCGGTAAGCACCATGGGTTTTCCGGTAACGTCCGCCTTCACCAGAGAGCGCAGCACGATCGGCAGGTTCTGCTTGATGTTCCCAATAGGCGTGTGTGGGAACATCGCCGAAACCATGACGACGGTCACGCCCGGGATGGGACTCGGCGATTCTCCAGGGGAGATTCCCAGCGCGGCAAGCGTTTGCGGCCCGGCGATGCCATCCGGTAACAGCCCCGCGCTCTTTTGAAACGCCAGCACCGCCGCTTCCGTGCCGAGGCCGAAGACTCCGTCGAGATTG
This sequence comes from Nitrospirota bacterium, assembly GCA_963788195.1. Lineage (GTDB taxonomy): Bacteria > Nitrospirota > Nitrospiria > Nitrospirales > NS-4 > NS-11. The sequence continues at coordinate 68,834 of CAWBGA010000013.1, read as the reverse complement.
CCGGGAGGAAAACCTTGCGCCTGGAGCGCCTTCTGCAAGGCCGTGACATCAGGGCCGGTGGCGCCTCGCTGTAGCGTCGCCATTGTTATGCTCCTTGGTCGGATTTCCCAAGCCGTTATGCGCGGAAAGGAATGATAGCCGAGACCGCATTGAAATGGAACCCGACCGAGAGGGGAACACTATGCCATCATCGCACTATGACTGATTGTCCTCCTGCCTCAGTTCCTCACAGACTTGGCCTGCGAGGGCATGCTGAATGCCTTCGAAATCTTGTCTCAACGGATGTGTCTTGCCGAAACCAAGACAATACTCAACACACGCCATGAGAAGCCGATACTGCTCGGGCTCCAAAGAGATATGAATCATGATTGCAGCATAGCGAATCTAGATTAAACCGACATTAGAACTGCCTTAAATGATCCTTAGCAAAGAACCCTGCAGGCCATTTGCAAGAAGTGCTCGAGAAGACTTCATCCTTCAGGGAACCAGCGATCCGCGGGAGAGAGGGATAGTCAGCCTGCAAAGCCAACCGTGACGGAAACCGGAAACGAGAGAAGTGCAGCGGCACGCGATGGAATGCAAGTCGGTGAGAAAGTTGGAGCGGGAGACGGGATTTGAACCCGCGACCGACGGCTTGGGAAGCCGCTGCGCTACCACTGCGCTACTCCCGCCCGCGAAGCAATATCGCATGCTTGTATACAGCAGTCAATGCCGACTCCGCCGCGGGCGCGCGAATCCAAGACCAAGCAGCCCCGTACCGAGCTGCAGGTGACGCTGTAAAAATCTACCTCGTACGGTGAGTAGTAGACCAGCCGGACAAGGGTGGAAAAGCGCGGCGCTTCCTGAAGTACATCAATGCCAGAATTCCGGAACCGAGCAGGAGCCAGGTCGCGGGTTCGGGGACGACAGTTTGATCTACGAAGCGTCCCACAACCTGGCCCGCATCGTTGATGCCGAAGGCTTGGGTGAGGAGACTGCCGGGGACATCAAGCGTTGTGTACGTTCCCTCCGAGTAGAGAAATCCATGGACTCCTCCCATGGCATCCCGGAAGGTTCCCACAATCTGATTTGTATCATTGATGCCTTGGGGCAAGGTTTGTTGACTACCCGGGACATGTAGCGTCGTGAACGCTCCCCCAGCGAGAACATACCCTTGCAATTTCCCCTCGGCATCAAAGAAGTTCCCCACAATTTGGCCCGTATCATTGATACCAAAGGCCTGGGCGAAGGCACTCCCGGACGGAACAGGAAGCGTTATTAAACCTCCCCCCGTGAAGAGAAAACCGTTGCTCCCTACCGGGAGGTCGAAGGATCCGACAACCTGACCCGTATCATTGATACCGAAGGCTTGGGTGAGAAGGCTGCCGGGGACATCGAGCGTCGTGAACGTTTCGCCCGTAAGGAGAAAGCCACGGAGATTCTGCGCGGAAGAAGAGAAGCGTCCTACAATCTGGCCTGTATCATTGATGCCGAAGGCCTCGTGGGAGATACTGCCGGGAACATCGATAATGGTGAATGTCCCACCCGTGTAAGAAAAGGCATGGCCCGGCTGACCGGCCTCCCCGGGTTCTCCGGGCTGCGCGAAGCCTCCGACAATCTGTCCCTTATCATTAATGGCATAGGCTGATGTGGAAAGGCTCCCAGGAACATCAAGCGTCGTGAACGTCCCCTCACTGTAGAGAAACCCATGGACTCCCCCCATGGTCTGACCGGTGAGCGCAACAAAGAGAAGAAGACTGCACAGGGGTACATAGACAGACCGATTCATGTCCCGCTCCTTTTTACCTTTTCAGAATGACCAAGCAGGGCGGTCTTAGTGCGAATGAGGGCCGTACAGGCCTTCGGGCGACGCCGGGATGACACGCCTTACCAACTGTCGCCGCACAATATACGGGATATATCTTAATGGCTATGAAGTAGATAGGGGGGCGACATCTCTTTCGTGTCGACGCAAACGCGCGACGTGTCCTGGGAAGGGCGGGTGTGGTGGTGGTGCAATGCAGGCTTGACCCTGGTGGGTGCAACAAGATCCCAGTCCATGGGAGGAAGAGTTCGTCAGGGGCGAAGGAGTCTGTCCGTGCACCGTCCAGGGCGGGGCGGGTGCAATGGCGAACTCGGGGCCACGGGAAAGGCGGCTGTCTTGTAAGCCGGCTGCAATACCCCGTCATCGGAGCAATGGGACGATTAAAGCGGGAGACTCAACGGAACTTATTGAAATATTGGAGCGGGAGTGATTTGAAGCTGCGACCGACAGCGTGGGAACCGCGAACACTTGCAGATGACTTCACCTAAAATTGGTGATGTTGTAAATAAATCTCGGCGTCTTGCGAAGAGAAAAAGACCAGCCGGACAAGCGTGATGATCGTATCGTCCGCGAGAAAAGCCTTGATGGCCTGGGATGAGACTGCGGCCGCTTCCTCCTTGGGATAGCCATACACTCCGGTTGAAATTGCGGGAAAAGCGATCGACGCTAATGCATGTTGCGCGGCGAGACTCAATGAGTTGCGATAACAGCTTGCAAGAAGCACCGCCTCTTGCCCTCCATGGGATCCTCTGACGGGTCCCACTGTGTGAATCACGAACTTCGCCTGTAGTTTTCCACCCGATGTCAGTACGGCCAATCCGGTAGGCAGCCCGCCGGGATGCAAGCTCCGCCGAATCTTCTCGCACTCTCGCAATATTGAGGGGCCACCCTTGGCATGGATCGAGCCGTCCACTCCGCCGCCGCCCAACAGTGTCGAATTCGCGGCATTGACGATGACATCAACACGTTCCGTTGTGATGTCACCGACAGCCACAACCACTTGTCCTCGCTCGAAGGCGTAAATCGTCTGAATATCCATCCGGTATGCTGCTACTATGCAGACGCGATACTACAACCGCTCAATCGGCGTCTTCAAAATGGACAATGGCAAACCGCTTTTTACCGACTTTGACGCGATACTCTTGACAGGCATCTGATGGAAACGTGAGGTCGCCGTCCATCACCTTCTCCCCATCGACCTCCACGCCGCCTTGCGCGATCAACCGCCGCGACTCAGTCTTGCTGGGGGCAAGCCCGGCTCCCACCAGCATTCCAACGAGCGTATTGGCGGCTCGTGGCAACCTCTTGCGCTCTGCGGTTTGCGGAAATTCTCGTTCGCTGAAACGGCGTTGAAATTCGGCCCGGGCCTGCTCGGCAGCAACAGCGCCATGATAGCGGCCTACGATCTCCTGGGCCAGTTTGATCTTCGCTTCCATCGGATGCAGTTTTGAGACGGCGTCCAGATCCGCGGTTGTCAGAAGCTCGTAATACCGCGTCATCAAGGCATCCGATATGGACATGATCTTACCGAACATCTCAGCGGGCGGGTCTTCCAAAGCGATGTAATTGCCGAAACTCTTGCTCATCTTTCGGACGCCGTCGGTCCCTTCCAACAGCGGCGTAGTGATGACCACTTGCGGCGGCTGGCCGTACGTGCGCTGTAGATCGCGGCCGACCAGGAGGTTGAACTTCTGATCCGTCCCACCGAGCTCGACATCCGCTTCAAGAGCGACGGAGTCATACCCCTGAATCAGCGGGTACAAAAACTCATGGATGCTGATCGGCTTCTGCTCCTGAAACCGCGTGTGAAAATCATCGCGCTCGAGCATGCGGGCCACGCTGGAGCCCGCCGCGAGATGCACCAGCTGCTCGGCGCTCATCACATTCATCCACCGGCTATTGAACTCCACGATGGTGCGGGCCGGGTCCAGGATCTTGAAGATCTGGCGCTCATAGGTTTTCGCATTTTCGCGAACCTCCGCTTTGCTCAGGGCCTTTCGGGTCTCCGACATACCGGTGGGATCCCCGATCATGCCGGTAAAATCGCCGATCAGGAAAATCACGTCGTGTCCCAGCTCCTGAAAGTGCCTGAGCTTGTGAATGAGGACGGTATGGCCAAGATGCAGATCCGGCGCCGTCGGATCAAACCCCGCCTTGACGCGAAGCGGCCGTCGCTCCTTCAACGCGGCCGCAAGTTTTTCCTCGAGCTCCTTCGGTCGAAATGATCTCGACCGTCCCGCGGGCGATCAACTGGACTTGTTTGTCTACCTCAGTCATGAGCGCCTGCCGTGATCACCAAAGGCCGAAGCCGTTCCATCCGCTTCTTTCCGATGCCCTTGACCTTGCGGAGTTCCTCAATACTTTGGAATCGGCCGTGATCTTTTCGATATCGCACAATTCGTTCCGCCAGCTTCTCGCCGATTCCCGGCAGTTCCAGAAGATCGTTCATGCGGGCTTTATTCAAATCAATGGGAAATCGCACGGGACGGCGAGCCGGTGCGGTCAGAAAAGATTTGGCCCTGCGCACAGACGAAGATGGAGGGGGCTCTGCCGGAGCGAGAGCGCTGACGTGGCCGTCTGGGAGGGCAGACTCCCCGCTGGGCGAAGGCTCTTCGACGACGACAACCTTACGATCGGTTTCGGGGGCCGGATCGCGTTTGACCGGAGGTTCTTCATGGACCCCTTCAAGAGCCTGAGACATCACAGACGGCTCGGGTACGCGTGCCAGTTGCTGATCGTCGGCGCTCACACCCCAGTAGATGATGCCCACGGTGATCCCCAGCATGAGGATCTTGATCGCTAGCGACTGGAGAACGGTCATTGCCGTTTATCCTGCGCGGCGCCGGGCCAGATGGATCGCCATGTTGTCGACGTCTTCCGCCGCCTCCATGATTCCCTCAGGCATCGTGGGATGCGCATGGATGGTTTCCGCGAGCGTTTCCGCCGTCGCACCCATCTGCATGGCCACCGCGGCCTCGTGCACGAGGTCTGCGGCGTGAGCGCCCATGAGATGCACGCCCACGATTTTTCGACTCTTGGCGTCGGTGACGATCTTCATCAACCCCGCGGTCTCGCCGGTCGCATGAGCTTTGCCGAGACCGACAGGACGGAACTTGCCGATTCTGACTTCCATTCCCTGCTGTCTCGCTTCATTCTCAGTGAGACCGACACGCCCGATTTCCGGGAACGTGAAGATGCCCGCCGGGATAACGTCATAGCGCATCTCGGCCGGCTGGCCGAGGATATTGCGCACGGCAACTTTCCCTTGCGCCGAGGCGACATGTGCCAACATCGCCGTCCCCACAACATCCCCAATGGCATAGATGCCGGCGTGGTTTGTTTCCATTCTTTGAGTTGACCAGAATCTCTCCTCGTTGGCCGAGCGCGACACCGGCGGCTTCCAGTCCGAGTCCGGCGCTATTAAAGCGCCTACCGACGGAGACAAGCACCTTTTCGAAAGTGACGGGCCCGCTCGTTGCAAAGCTCGTCGTCACCCCATCCGCCGCGACAGACACCTTGTCCACGCGAGTACCGGTGAAGATGCTGACCCCCTGCTTCTTCAATTCCGCGGCCAAGAGAGCCGACACCTCCTCGTCCTCGCCGGGAAGGATTCGGGAAAGCATTTCAACGATCGTGACCCGCGTACCCAGCGCGCTGAACAGTGAGGCGAACTCACATCCCTCGACGCCTCCGCCCACGATGAGCAGGCTGTCCGGCACCGTCGTGAGATCCAGAATTTCCCGGCTGCTGAGGATCCGCACCCCATCAAGCGGAAGATTCGGCAAGGCCGGCGACAATGTGCCGGTGCCCAGGATCACCGCATCCGGTGCAAGAAGAGCCTCCGTTCCGTCAGCCTTGACGACCTGGACCTTCTCGCCACCAACCAGCGCTCCGCGACCGTCGAGGAGATCTATTTTCCACGTGGACAGCAACGAGCGAATCCCTTTGACGAGCGTGCCGACAATCTTGTTTTTGCGCGCCACCATGCGCGCGAGGTCATAGGAGACCGGGCCTGACAACAGGATGCCGAATTCCTCGGCCTTCTTGATCTTGTTCGCGAGTTCCGCACACGCCAAGAGAGCCTTGCTCGGAATACAACCCCAGTTCAGGCAGAGGCCGCCCACGGCGGTGCTTTCGACCAGCGTCACGCGGGCGCCGAGTTGGGCGGCGCGGATCGCGGCCACATAGCCGCCCGAGCCTGCGCCGATGATCACAATGTGTTTCTGATCGGACATGGATCAGGAAAGTCTGAGATTGAGCTGCTACTTCGATTCTGACTTAAGAAACTCTTCGTAAGCTTTCGCGTCCATCAGGCCTTCTACCTCCTCTGGGTGCGCGAGATCGATCACGGCCACCCAGCCCTCACCGTAAGCATCCTTGTTCGCGAGTTCCGGGCGATCGTTTAAAGCCTGATTTACTTTGGACACCGTGCCGCTGACCGGCGTATAAATGGACGATGTCGCCTTGGTCGATTCCACCTCACCGATTTCCTGCCCTGCTGTGACCGTGTCGCCGACCTTCGGAAGCTGAAAGAAGACGATGTCTCCCAACGCTTCCTGGGCATGATCACTGATCCCGATGACCGCCTTCTCCCCTTCGGAGCGGACCCATTCATGATCCTTGTGGTAACGCAGATTTTCAGGAATCATCTTGCTCCTTTAATTGCCAAACGCGCGCCGTCTTCCATAATAAAGCCTGTCTTGGCGTGTTCAAAAGGGGGACAGATTTGTTTGTTTTCCTGGCGAGAGTTCGCGCCTCCCGGGGTCAAGAGAGAGAATAAATCTGTCCCCCTTTTTCTTGGTGTTATTGAGCGGCGATGCTAGATTAGCGACCCTCCTTTGTCAAGCCACCTCCAATGACTTTCTCCTTGTAAATCAAGCCGGTACCGCTTGGGAAAAAAGAGAGGATGCTGTTGGAAACATGTCCCGGTCTCGCGCGTAACCCAGAGGCGTTTCCCGTTCATGCCCGCTATCAACGGCTTGACAGCGCCAGCCTGACTCGCCGGGAGCGAGACGGCAATATAATCGAGACGAGCATGCCTGAGATCGAGAAAATTCTCCGTGTACCAGGCAAGCGCAGCGCGAGGGTTTGTGATCGCCTCCGAATGTACTTCGAGCGCAACCTTCAACGCGGGATACGTCTTGCGCAGGCTTCGCATGACACCATCGAGGATCTTTGCGTTGCTCGCGTTGCTTCCAGCCGATCCATCGCCAAAACTCGGGAGAGGAGCTTATCGCCGGCTTGAAATTGAGGCGAAGTCGGGCAACATCGAGAGCCTGTCCCATGTCCCGCTGATAGCCACGGAGCGCGAATGGGCTGAATCCATCAATGGCCGTCGACGGCGGCTCCGCCATCAAAAAGATCCCATCGATGCCGGTCGCGGCGAGATCGAGCAAGAGCCCGAGAAGGTATTCCCAAACCGCCGGATGGAACAAATCCAATCCGTCCGTGGCAGACAGCTCCCCGGAGGCAGGATTATAGCGCCGGTCCGACCAGCCAAGGGACGCTTCGATCCAATCCATACGACGAATCGAGAGCGCGGCCCATGCCTCCAGCTGGTGCCGATGGGCGCTTGCCACGATCTCGGCCAATCGATCCCGAATAACAGGCGCCCAGTCCGTCTTAAAATACACCCCGGGCGGCAGGCCGCCGGACCGTGACAGACCCTGACGGGCGACTTCCACAACGACCGTGTCGGTATCCGCTCGTCGCAATCGAAGCAGCTCTTGCTCGTCAATACTCTCGATTTGCGAGACATCAATATACGCGGCCACCGGCCCCGCCATGGGGGAAGCCACGGTGGACGCAATACCTCCGACACGACGTTCAAGGAGCGCTACCTTCGTCCTGGCCATCAGCGACTGAGGCGCTTGTGGAAACTCGACGGTGAGCCGCTGATACTCAATCAGGGCCAGCGCGTTGTCTCCGTGAAGTTCTAAGGCCTGCGCCAGCCGTAAGGTCGCTTCGGGCCGTTCCGCCGCATTGGGATAGGTCTCTCCAATACGGCGATACAGAGATAATCGCCCGATCCAATCGGCCCTGAGTCATCGCCAGACGGCCCGACTCCATGAGCCCGGCGACAACCTCCCGCGAGGGCATGTGGTCGACCTTCACCGCTTCAGGAGCAGGGTCCGGAGGGGATGCGCATGCCGCAAGATCTGCGAGCGCAGTGATCAGGATCGGTGCGAGTAGCGAACGGGATGGGGTTTCAAGGGAGCGCAGGTCAGAGCGAAAGCCGTGAACCGTTTCAGCGTGGGGGCAGCTCCAGCGCATTGAAAAAGAAGCCGAGCTCAAACTGCGCGGTTTCAGGGGAATCAGACCCATGGACCGCGTTATGTTCAATGTGTGTGCCGAACGCCTTGCGCAGCGTTCCTTCCGCGGCTTTCGCCGGATCGGTTGCGCCCATGAGATCACGATGCCGCTTGATGGCATCCTCGCCTTCAAGAGCCAAGACAACGATCGGCCCGGATGACATGAAGCTGCACAAACTATCAAAGAAAGGGCGCTGCTTATGGACGTAGTAAAAGCCTTCCGCCTGAACCTTCGTCAGCCGCAGGAGTTTCAACGCGACCAGCATTAATCCGGCCTGCTCGTATCGTTGGATGATAGCTCCTGTCTGCTGCCGTCCGGTGGCGTCCGGCTTGATGATGGCAAGTGTCCGTTCAATCATGACAGGCGTACTATACTGTGTCGCGCATCCGAGCGGCAAGCTCGGACGGAGCGAAAATGCCTTTTTCCGTAATAATGCCGGTAATTAAGCGCGCGGGAGTGATGTCAAAGGCCGGATTGTCGACCCCCACTCCATCCGGCGCGATCACTGTTTCCCCGCGCACGTGAGTGACCTCTCGAGGATCGCGTTGCTCAATGGGTATGAGATCGCCGGTCGCCGTCGCGAGGTCGATTGTGGAGCTGGGCGCGGCCACATAGAAAGGGATTCCATGAGCATGCGCGAGGACGGCGACGCTATAGGTGCCGATCTTATTGGCCACATCGCCATTGGCCGCGATACGGTCGGCGCCTACGACACACACATCGACCTTTCCGCCGCTGCATCAGTGACCCCGCCATGTTATCAGTGATCACGGTGACCGGAATGCCGTCCTGCATCAACTCCCAGGCCGTGAGGCGCGCGCCTTGAAGCACCGGCCTCGTCTCATCGGCCAGGACCTGGATCTTCTTTCCGGCATCCCAGGCGGCCCGGACGACCCCCAGCGCCGTCCCATAGCCGCCTGTCGCCAGCGCGCCGGCATTGCAGTGAGTCAGAATCGTCTGCTCCTGACCAATCACTGCATTGCCATGCCGTCCGATCTCGCGGTTCATGGCGATGTCTTCGTTCAGGATGGCTTGCGACTCAGCGACCAGCAGGAGTTTGATGTCGGCAATGGATTCGTCTTTCAAAGCCGCGAGCGTTCTTTTCATTCGGGAGATGGCCCAGAACAGATTCACGGCCGTGGGGCGCGTTTTGGCCAGATGGTCGGCTATTTCGAGGACTTCCTTCTGGAATGTCTCGTAATCGAGCGACTTGAGACCCTGCGCCCCAAGGGCGACACCCATGGCCGCGGTGATGCCGATCGCAGGCGCGCCACGCACCCACAATTCTTTAATGGCAATGGCGACCGTCTCATAGTCCCGGCAGTCCACGAACTCGATCTTGTCCGGCAGGCGACTTTGATCCAGTATTCGGACGATGCCCTCTTTCCATTCAACCGTCGGTACCACGGAGTTCTCCTTTTGCCGATATCTTTATTTAACCCATTTGACCGAGGACACGTGCGCCTCGGCTTCAATGGGTGAGAGCCGCGGAGGAATTGTGCCCCTATAGATGACCGTGAGCGCGCGATCGTCCAGTGGTTTGAGGTCTTCAAGACACCCTTTTTGATGCACATCAATGAAGATCTTGGCGCGGTCGCGGAAATGCACATCGATACACACCTGGGCGGCGGTCCAATCGGGATCGCCGTTCATGAGCCGCATGTTGGCCTGATAGTGGGCGGTGCCGAGTGTGCTGTTATAGTTTGGCACCGCCTTGACGTCCCGGATATAGATCGCATCATCGGCAGGAGGATCGATTTGGCGCCCGCCTCCGGCATGCGGAGACCGGCTGCGATCTGCCTGACGCCTGGCTTTCCACATCGGGCTGCCTGTCCTGAGAAGGCATCACCGGTGCGGGGATTAATTCGGGCAAGTTCTGCAGTCGTCGGCACTGCGGGCCGGTGCTGCCATCGGAAAACGTCTCGCTGCCATCAGGATTTTTGCACGCCCAGATGTCCGCGCCGGCCGACGCGATAGAACCACATAGAAGCATGATCAGGACAACCAGCGGTCTCATTGATGCTTCTGTCGCTCCGCGCTCGGTCGAATCCTTTTCTTTTGATAATGGTGGACCGCCTGATTGTGCTCCTCGAGGGTCGAGGAGAACTGATGGCTGCCGTCGTTCTTCGAGACAAAATACAAATAGCTTACGGGCGCCGGATGCAGCGCTGCCAGGATGGACTTGATCCCGGGGTTTGCGATCGGCCCGGGAGGCAACCCGGCATGCATGTATGTATTGTACGGCGTGGACGTGGTCAATTGCGCGCGGGTGAGGTTTCCGTCGAAGTTGGGAATATCATAGATCACCGTCGGATCGCTTTGCAGCGGGTACTTCTTTCTGAGACGGTTCTGAAACACCGCGGCGATCAGAGGCCGTTCGTCCTCCTGCCCCGTTTCCTTCTCGATGATGGACGCGAGCGTCACCACCTCGTGCTCGGTCATGTTGAGCGCCGACCGCCCGCGCCTTCACTTCAGGCGTAAAGACCTGGTGAAATTTTCCTACCATGGTTTTCAAAATCTCCTCCGGTGGCGTGTGGCGGGGAAAGTGGTAGGTATCGGGGTAGAGGTACCCCTCCAAGGTCGCAGCGTTGACGCCCAAAGACTTCACGAAGCTGGGGTTCCGCATAAGCCTCATGATAGCCGCCTCGTCCGCAAGACCCGCATCCTTCAATAACGTGGCGACCTGAGCCGCCGTGAATCCTTCCGGAATCAGGACACTGTACTGAACGACCTTGCCCTTGATGAGAGCATCGAGGATCTCCGGCGGCCGCATCCTGGTATGGAGGTCATATTCCCCTGGCTGGATCTTTCGCTCGACGCCCTGAACCTTGCCGAGAACCCGGAACCAGAAAGGACTGACGAGGAGACCCTTCTGAGCCAACAGCCCGGCAACAGTTGTGAATGAGGCGTCGGGGGGAATCACCACGACGCGGTGCGTCTCTATATTATCGGGCGGAAGATCTAGGGCCCGGTGCGCGTACCACGCGACTGCGAGGATCAGCACCAGTGCGCCCGTGAACACGAGCAGAGCTTTCAAGCGCTCGCCTTCCGCTCGACCTCCGAAAAGATTTGAGCCAGCGCCATGTCAAGCTGATCGGTTTGTTTGCCGCCGGCCTGCGCCATCTCCGGACGTCCTCCACCAGTCCCTCCGATAGCGGCCGCCAGAGGTTTTATGAGCTCGCCCGCCGGGAACCGTCCGCAGAGATCCTTTGTAACAGCCAGCAACAAGGCGGCCTTTCCGTCCTTGACGGAACCGAGTGCGATAACGGCCGACTTCATTTTGTCGCGAAGGGTATCGGCCAGGCCGCGCAGGTCGTTCATCTCCAATCCGTCCACCCTTTGCACATACACCGTGACCCCCGTGACGCTGCGCGTCTCGCCAGTGGCGCCGCCCGCCCCACCGGATGCCAGACGGGCTTTGAGCTTTTCCAGTTCCTGATCTTTCTCCTTGAGAGAGGCCATCAGCTTACGAGCCTTCGGGAGGACATCGGGTGGATTGGTCTTGAAAAGATCCGCCAACTCCCGGAACTGCGCTTCGCGCTGCTTGAGCAGTTCGTAGGCGCCCTCGCCGGCCTGAGCCTCCACCCGGCGAACGCCGGCGGCCACGCCCGTTTCGGAGACCAGCTGAAAAAGTCCGATCTCACCGGTATGGCGACAGTGCGTGCCGCCGCAGAGCTCTTTGCTGAATCCGTCGATCTCGACCACCCGCACAGTGTCGCCGTACTTGTCGCCGAAAAAGGCGAGCGCGCCCTGGTCAACCGCATCGGTGATCCCCATGATCTTCGTCTCAACTTGATCATTCACGCGAATCCGCTCATTCACCAGTGCCTCCACCTCTTCGAGCTGTGTGGGCCGCAGCGGGGAAAAATGCGCGAAGTCGAATCTCAGGCGGTTCGGCGCCACCAGGGAGCCGTACTGCTTGACATGAGGCCCCAGAACCTCGCGCAGCGCCGCATGCAGCAGATGAGTGCCGGTGTGGTTGCGCGCCGCCGCCGATCGGAGAGACAGATCGAGGCTGGCGTGCACCACGTCTCCCTGTCGGATTCGCCCACGCGTGACGACGCCCTGATGGACAAATAGCTCCGGAGTCGGCTTGATCGTCTGTTTGATCTCGACCGTGCCCTCCGGCCCTGTCAAGACGCCTTGATCGCCGACCTGGCCGCCGCCTTCGGCGTAAAACGGCGTCCGATCGAGCACCACCTCCACGTCGTCGCCTTCCGCGACCTCCTTCGCAAGCCCTTCGTGCTTGATCATGGCCAGCACGGTCGACTGCGTGTCGAACTGCTCATAGCCGACGAACACCGTAGGCGTCGCGACGCGACTGGCTTCGGCATAGATTGCCTTGGCCTTGATGGCTTCGAACCCCGTGCTCTTCCGCGCGCGTTCCCGTTGCTGTTGCAGAGCCACTTGGAATCCGGCTTCATCCAGGCTCATCCCCTGGTCTCTGGCGGAATCCGCGGCGAGATCCAGTGGGAATCCATACGTGTCGTACAATTTAAACAGCGCCTCACCGGAGATGACGGTCTGCCCTGAGCGCTTCGCCTCTTCGACGATCTCATCAAGCAGTCGGAGCCCCTTGTCCAGCGTCTCCAGAAACCGGCCCTCCTCCGCATTGGTGACGTGATGAATGGTGCTTTTCATCCGCACGAGTTCGGGGTAGGCGGTTTTCATGTGCTCGATGACTGTGTCCGTGAGCGTGTCCAGGAACGGGCCTTCGAAGCCGAGACCCAGCACCCGCCCGTAGCGCCCGGCGCGGCGAAGGATGCGCCGCAAGACGTAACCGCGGCCTTCATTCGACGGCAAGATCCCGTCCGCGATCAGGAACGTGATGGCACGCAGGTGATCGGCAATGACACGCATGGCTCGGTCGTCTTGTGAAGAGGCACCATAGGCTCGGCCAGCGGCGTCTTCGATGGCCCGGATGATCGGCCGGAAGAGATCCGAATCATAGTTCGTCGTCTTTCCCTGCACGACCGCCGCAAGCCGCTCTAAACCCATGCCGGTATCGATGCTGGGTTTCGGCAGCGGGTGCAGTTTGCCCGACTCATCGCGATGATACTGCATGAAGACCAGATTCCAGATCTCCAAGACCCGGTCCCCCTCGCCATTGGGAACGGCATCGCCGGGTACAGATGGGCCGTGATCGTAATGGATTTCAGAGCATGGCCCGCAGGGGCCGGTCTCCGCCATCTGCCAAAAATTGTCCTTGTCGCCGCAGCGCATGATGCGAGAAGAGGGCACACCTGTCTTCACCCATAGGTCAAACGCCTCATCATCATCCTGGTAGACCGTGGCCCACAAACGGTCTTTGGGAAGTTGAAGGACGGCGGTGAGATACTCCCAGCCGAACCGGATCGCGTCCGCTTTGAAATAATCGCCGAAGGAAAAGTTGCCGAGCATCTCAAAGAAGGTATGATGCCGGCCCGTATGGCCGACATTCTCGAGATCGTTGTGCTTGCCTCCGGCTCGAAGACACTTCTGGGACGACGCGGCACGCACGTATCCCCGCTGGTCTTCACCCAAAAATACCCCTTTAAATGGAACCATGCCGGCGTTCGTGAACAGCAGCGAACGGTCCGCCTGGGGTATCAAGGAAGCGCTCGAAACGACGGTGTGGCCATGTCGATGGAAGTAATCAAGGAAGCCTTGGCGGAGTTCGTGGCCGGTAGGCATCAGGATGTACCCTGATCGGAGAGTTCTGATACCACAACGGCTCGATCAATTCCTGAGGGAATCCACGAGTCGCAAGTGCGGTCGCTCTGCGTCTGGTTTCTCGCATTGCATCGGGAAATCTGACGGGCAATGAACGAAGGAAGCGAGCCGCCACTTCCTCTTCTGTCTTGCCTTCATAGGCCTCGCTGACAGCCAGATCGACAAGTCTTTCATCAAACCCTCGACTGCTCAAGATGGCCTGGAGGGCGCTCCGACCCATCGGTCGACGTTGCATTTGAGATTGAGCCAGATGGCGCGCGGCCTGCTCATCATTAAGATAGCCAAGGCGTTCAAGCGTTCGTCGCGTGACTCGAATGACCGAAGTGGAGTATCCGCGACCGCGCAGAAAGTCGATCACCTCTTTGGTGCTTCGGTCGCCATAGGTTAAAAAGCGGACCGCCGTCGTAAGTGGGTCAAGGGCGGCCGCTTTTCCCGTCTTCACCGCTATTCCTCGCTCTCCGCTAGACCCTGCCGGCGGGAGCGCGCTTTTCTTCTGCACGCTTCTCTTCTACACGCTTTTCAGCAGCAGGTTTGCTGGATGCATTCAATCTCGCCTGTGATCGGGCAGCGGCCGGCTTCGCCCGCAACCCCACGGCCTCGTGAATTTTGGCCTCAATTTCCAGAGCGACCGCGGGATGCATCTTTAAAAATTCTTTGGCCGCGTCGCGTCCCTGCCCGATCCGCTCGCTCCCGTAGCTGAACCACGCGCCGCTTTTGTCGACCACCTTGCGTTCCACTCCGATGTCGATGAGTTCTCCCGTCTTGGAAATCCCCTCCGCGAACATGACGTCAAACTCAGCCTGCTTAAAGGGAGGCGCCATCTTGTTCTTGACGACCTTGACCCGGACACGGCTGCCGTGTACGTCCTGTCCCTCTTTGATGGATTCGATCCGGCGAATGTCGAGACGCACGGAAGCGTAAAACTTTAACGCGTTCCCACCCGTGGTGGTCTCCGGGTTCCCGAACATCACGCCGATTTTCATCCGGATCTGATTGATGAAAATCACAGAGGTGTGCGAGCGTGAAATGGAGGCCGTCAGCTTGCGCAGCGCCTGGGACATCAGACGCGCCTGCAAGCCCATGTGCGCGTCCCCCATGTCCCCTTCCAGCTCAGCGCGGGGTACGAGGGCAGCCACGGAATCGATCACAATGACGTCCATGGCGCCGCTGCGGACAAGTGTCTCTGTGATCTCCAGCGCCTGCTCTCCGGTATCCGGCTGGGAAACCAACAGTTCGCTGCTGTTGACCCCCAACCTTTCGGCATACGAAAGATCAAGCGCATGCTCGGCATCAATGAAGGCCGCGGTCCCGCCGGCCTTTTGCGCTTCGGCGATGATATGCAGCGTCAACGTTGTTTTGCCCGAGGATTCCGGCCCGTAGATTTCGATGACCCGGCCGCGCGGTATGCCGCCGATGCCAAGCGCCAGATCAAGGCCGAGGGATCCCGTGGGTATCACAGGCACATCAGCCGGGATGTCCGCGGTGCCGAGTTTCATGATCGATCCCTTGCCGAATTGCTTCTCGATCTGCGTGATCGCAAGTTCCATCGCACGTCTTTTTTCGTCTCGGTCGCCCATTAGTGTCTCCTTTTCCGGGTAAGGCATTGGTTCACCGAGTCCGCTGCGGCGCTTTGTTAGACAGCGCCACGGGTTTCCTGAGCGCGGTCTAAAGTTGGTTGATGATTATACCTGAACGCCGAACGGCACTTCCACCAAAGAGGTGTAGACCGACCCCGTCGGGCGTGGTTCGCTCTTGATCAGCGACACCGACACCGGCGTGAAACTCACCGACCCTCCGATCGGACTCATTCATCAGCAGTCTCCGTACAGGACCGCTCGCCCGCCCGTCTTTGATACGCGCCAACGTTAAATGCGGGGTGAAGGGCCTGTCCTCTCTCATACACCCCATTGTGACAACTCCTTCCTCAATGGTCGTCTGAAGATTGCGCAGCGCACCCATCCCCTCTTCATCACCCAACAATCCCACCCACAGCACTCGAGCGCGCGCGGGCGTTGGAAATCCCCCCACGCCCCGTGCTTCCAGGGTGAAGGGCCGGAGTGGCGCAGCTCCCATCTGGAGGACATCGGTGATTGCCTCGACCTGCGATTCCTCGATATCACCAAGAAATCGCAGGGTGAGATGCATGGCTTCAGGACGGATCCAGCTGACGGTCACCATTTCAGGGATTCCGCGTTTGAGCTCAGCCTGAAGCTCGCTTATGAGACGCTTCAACTCGGCAGAAAGTTCAATGGCAATAAACGCCCGGAACATTATTCTTCCCCTCGCCCCTGGAGGAAGAGCGTTAGGGTGAGGGGGGTCTTCATCCGCCGCTCAGTATCATCTACGTGCTCGTGGACGAGGAGGTCTACTCGATGGCCTTCCCGGAAATGTACCGCCGAAGCATATCGAGCACTGCTTGCGAGGCTCGATACCGGATTGCCTCGCGGTCACCGCCAAAGATAGCGGAGCGACAAAGGATCTGTTTTTTATCGGCAAGGGCCCAGAATACCAGCCCGACGGGTTTGTCCTTTGTTCCCCCGCTGGGACCCGCGATGCCCGTGACGGCTAAACCCAGATCCGTGGCGCCTCCGGCCCTCGCGGCTTCCGCCATTGCCGCTGCGACCTCGCGACTGACAGCTCCCTTCTCTTTCAGAAGCGCTCTTGGAATTTTCAGCATTTCAACCTTTGCCCTGTTGCTATAGACGACATAGCCGCAGTTGAAATAATTCGAGCTGCCGGGAATTGAAGTAAGGCGTTGGGCGACCAATCCGCCTGTGCAGGACTCGGCAACCGACACTGTCAGCCGCCGGGCCTTGAGCTGCATCGCCAGGATGCCTTCCATCGTCTGGCTCCCGGCGGCATAGAGAGAATGCGCCAGTCGCTCACGGACGCCGCGCTCAATTCTCTTTATCGTCGACTGGGCCGAGTCCGCGTGGCGGGCATTGACCGTGATTGAGACATCCACGCCTGATTCGCTGGCCTGCAGTCCGAGAACAGCTGTAGGCTCTGAGTCGTAGAGGTCCCTGAGGCGCCTGTCGACTTCTGACTCTGTCAGTCCACACGTTCGTAGCCGGCGCCGAAGTAAACTGCCATGAATCTCCTTCCCGGCCAAGGACTCCAGGCATCCTCTGGCTCCTTCCAGGAACATGAGCTTCATTTCGGATGGAACTCCCGGAAGGCACATGAGCCCGCGATCATCTTTGATGAGAAAAAACCCGGGCGCAATGCCGACCGGATTGTGAATAATGGTTGCGCGACGGGGGATCAGGGCCTGGGTGGTCTGCTCCGGGGTTAAAAGACGGCCACGTACAGCAAGTCGCTCGCTAATTGCCGCGAGCGCATCTTCATGTAGAACCAATTGCCGCCCGGTCACCCGCGCGACGGCTTTGCGGGTCATATCGTCCTGTGTTGGGCCTAGGCCCCCCGTGACGATCACGAGACGGGCCCGTGTCAACGCATGGAGCAAAGCCTCCTCGATGTCCTGCGCAGTGTCCCCGACGACCGTCTTGTACCGGACTTCGATTCCGAGCTTGAGCAGCTCGTCTGCCAGAAAGAGCGAGTTCGTATCGGCCGATCCTCCCAGCAAGAGTTCGGAGCCGATTGCAATAATTTCGGCTTCAACCCTGCTGCCCGCACGCCGGCCCGTCACTCCGGAAAGTGAGCGCGGCCGTACGCCTGGACCTGCTCATTAAAAGCCGAGCCAAGTAGATATGTGATCGTGCTCCCGAGGCTTTGGTACATTCTCGGCCCGATCGAATTATTGAGGCAGGGCACGCGCGCAGAGCCCGGCTCTTCCTGCAAAGCCAAAAACGTGCGCCGGTCCGAATGATAGACACATAGGGGATACTGAACACAGTCCGCCTGTTTAAATGACGTCCAGTCGAGGCCTTGATCCAAGGCATAGGAATGCACGGCGCAATGCTGGACAGGCGTTGGCATGTCTTGCGGGGTCGCCGTGACGGATGGGTACAAAAAAACGCACCCGCCGTCGACCACCCAGGTGCACCGCATCTCCTCGGGAGAACGAAAGAATCGAATCATTGACCATTCTTCATCCAGCTGGATATCCGTCGGCTGACGCGTGGGGTCGCCGACAAACTCTCCCTTTTCCAGGCGAAGAAATTCCTGCTTGGACTCGGGAAGATACCGCACAATGCCGTCGCTGTGAGGCTTGAGCCGGTCGACCTCGGCGGGAGTGATGACACACCCGCGATGACAACACGCCGAGTTGCAGTTTTGCAGCACGACATCACAAACAAAATGGGTCGTAAAAATTCGGCGATCGATTGAGACGCCGTCGAGCTCGATGAAGCTCGCTGGGAGGTTCATTCGCGTGGGGTCATAACATATGTCCTAAAACGTGTCAACACTGAGCGAAATGTGGTTGTCGGGAAGCTCCTTGACTACGCCAGCCGCACCGAACCCAACTGGTTCATAGACTCATTCGGCCTAGTTGATGCCCGGTTACGCCGCATGCTTTTAATTGCATACTATTGATTGCTTTTAGTATATACTTAGTATACTAAAGATAATGTATGTATACCCCTAGTGTTCCCACCCACACTCTGCCCGAGGAACAGAGCCAGGTTTTAGGTTCGTCGTATCTAAAGGCACTTCGCCAATAGGGTTCATATTTCGAGTACCCACCGGGACTGAAATCAGCCCTTGGATCCACCAAGGAGGGTTGAACATGGAAGTCCTCGCACGCTGGAAATGTTTCTGCATGCCACCCCGGGAGTCTTGCCGTTTCTGCCAAGGCAGCGGTCATATAGACCGCTGGATGCCAGCCGATTTGCTCGCGTATATCAAGGACAAGACCTACGTGATTATTGCCCGTCGCAAAGTGAATGAAGCGGCCTAGCACAAAGGACTCTCTATGGTGTCTGCTTACAACCCTGTCTAAGAGAGGAGACGACAGTGGTGGAGAGATGTGATCAGTACTCTGAAGAGACCCAGTGCCTCGCAGCACAGAGGGGCGGACATGGCGTCCTCCTGGTGACGTCGCGTGGGCAGATTCTCTTGATCGATAATCGTGCAGCCTGGTTTTGCTCGCAGATGCCAGTCATGACAGAAGATCGAAAAGGCAGATTGCCCCTGCCAATTGTAAAAATTGTGAACGAGATTGCTGAAACGTTGGAATACCGCAGTCGTCACAAGGATGGGGAACCGTTTAATGTGAGACGAGTGATCGAAGGCCGGGAGGGAAGCATCTTCGTGGATGGAATAGGTTTGCCCGCGAAGGGTCACGTATCGGAACGAAGGATTCTCCTGACCATGGAGATGATCATTCCTCGGACATCCGTCAGGAGAATGGACGCGTTCCAGCTCACTCCGAGAGAAACGACTGTGGTGGAGCTGCTCTTGAAGGGTGTAACCAACAAGGAGATCGCTCAGGCCATGGGCATCTCGGAGCAGACCGCGAAAGAACACATCAAGCATATTATGAGAAAAACGAAAACCACCACACGCACCGGAATTGTCATGGTCATTGCGGGTCCACGAGAAATGGTCATGTCCCAACCAATTAGCGAACGGGTTTCCGCACCTGACCTCAGCATCCGAAGGTCAGAAGCACCGATCTCATACGGGTCGTAGACCACCTTAGGTGGTCTCCTCACGAACCGACGATTTTCCGACACTGCATTTGCGCTCATGACCCGCCGTGGTCTCGGACAATCCGGCTATTCCGGAATAGGGATCTGACACGCTCCAGCAGCTCAGCTCCACGTTTCGGAGCATGTCCATGAAAACGCCAATCAGTATCTTCACGTTACCCCTCTTCTTGTATTTGCAGATGCCTGGCCAAAGGTGTGCACCGCAACCGGTGGTACGTCATGGGCTGCCAGTCTGTTTAGGCGACGCGCCTGAGCGTCAACGTCAACAGTCGGTGCCGCAGCCTGACCGGGCTCAGCCAGGACCCTCCCTGCCGGCGCCAACAAAGACACCGTGCAATAACCACCCCGAGTCGAACAGCTGCGCGGCGATCACGCAATAACAGTCCGCTAAAATCCATGTAAGTCTTCCTTTGCCACTTGCAGCGCGGCAACCATAGAGCAGCCCTGTTCTATGGTAAATCACCTCTTAGTATGTTCACCTAGGCTTGAGTAGGGGCCATGTCGCCCCGCCGTCCTCAGCTGTGTTTTGATTGTTTGTAGTCGAGGCGCAATTCTGTCGCGTTACCCACCTCTTGGACTGGATTGACAATCCTCGCGCGCGGATGCTAGAGATACGGGCTTGTTATCGGGCTTTATTTCGTTCGAACGATCGGGAGGTTAGGGTATGGCAGGGCCGGAGCAGCAGCAGCCGCAACGCCGCCAATTCGTGAACTTTCTCTTCTTAAAGGTCGACCCCGCCTGGCGTCGTTTGCCGGAGTCAGACCGGACCCAGGGAAAACAAGAATTCATGCGCGCCGTGGAGGATTATACCGGGAAGGTGATGCTCATTCCCTACTCCACCGTTGGAATCCGCGGCGACTGCGATCTCATGCTGTGGCGAATCAGCTACGAGCTGGAGTTGTTTCAGGAGATGAGCTCGAAACTGATGGCCAGCGGCCTCGGCAAGTACTTGCACGTGCCCTACTCCTATCTGTCCATGACAAAGCGCTCCATCTATGTCGACCATCACACTCATGAAGGCCAGGAGAGCAAGCGCCTCACCATCGTGCCGGGGAAAGGGAAGTACATCTTTGTCTATCCCTTCTTGAAAACTCGCGATTGGTTCCTGCTTACCAAGGCGGCCCGTCAGGGCATGATGGATGAGCACATCGAAGTCGGGCACCGGTTCCCGTCCGTGAAGCTGAACACGACCTATTCGTTTGGCCTCGACGACCAGGAATGGGTGGTGGCATTCGAAACCGACAAGCCGGAGGATTTCCTGGATCTCGTCATGGCACTGCGGGAAACCGAAGGCAGCCGCTACACGTTGCGGGACACACCCATCTTCACCTGCATTCACCGCAGCCTGAAAGAGGCCCTCGACACCCTCGGGGGATAACCGTCCATCCGCTCCAGCAGCCCTTCGCCAGGTCAGCCATATCTGGCCGCGGCGATCTTGTCCGCCTTGGTTCCAGGTCTCGGTCAGGCCGTCAAGGGACACTGGATCAAGACCGCGGAGATTCTGACGCTCGGCTTGATGATCGCGGCGGCCTGGTACTTCGGCTATGCGTTCGACGGTCCCTTCACGCCGTTTCTTTTGTACGGCCTCGTCCCGGTCGCAGCGATCTTCTGGTGGGGGCGGCAAGTCCATGATGCCTATACATCGGCAAACCCCGGCTCACTCTTTCCCGTCCTGCCGCTTCCCTCGCGTGGGAGTCTCGACCTGCAGGCCATTGGCTTCCTCTTCCTGCTGACCGCGTTCACCGATCTCTACATTATCCAGGCAAGGCCGGACTATGGGCTGAAAATTCTCGGCACGGCGCTGCCCGGAGCCTGGGGCGTCATCTCCAAGGCTCAATCCCCCACCCTGCACATCCTGATCGGTGTCGGATTCCTGCTCGTCAAACGCTGGGGTCTGTTCGTCTATCTTCTCTACGCGGGCTTCGGCGTCATCAACGCCGCGGTAAATCTTGCCGTCTTGCCCCCGCCCCACCGCATCCGAATCATCTTCATGGTCTCGCTCGCCGTCTTCACCGCCTACATCCTCTGGCGCCGTAAACGCTTCGCGCCGTAACAATACGCACCAGATGGTGGACAAGCCTAGGACTGTGGAGTAGGTTGCCCGCGCCACGACATCTGTTTCACGGGAGACCACCATGGATCAGCAGAACGACCTGAATGATCGACTCGGCACCTATTCGCTCCTGTCTGCGCTCTTGGAACGGCGCTCACGCCGGTTCGGCAAGGGGATGACGTTGAACGGCGGGCCGCTGGCCTACCAAAGTGCGCACCGGCCTCATCCCCTGTCGCAGGAGGAGGAAGCCGCGCTCGCCTTTTCAGCTTGCGGCATCACGGGCTACGCACTGGCCGAGTTGCCCTACGACACGGGGCAAATCCCGGAGGCCGGCGGCGGCAACATCATGATCCGCTTTATCGGTCGCACAGTCGCCAGCGGCCATGCGTTGCACTACGTCATCGTCTTCGTCATAAACGACGAGGGCGCGTGGATGCTTAAACGGCCGCAAGATTTTGCGCCGCGGGAACTCCCCTCGTTGCTCCAAGCTGCGCGCGATGGGAACCTTCTCGACCTCTACCAGCGTAGCCGCGTGCACATTGCCGACCGCCGCGTGGATGTCCCTCGGCAGCAGCCGATTGTTCCGCCCTTCAACAAATGGTCGGCCAATCTGCCAGGCACCACTTACTTTCTCCCGGTCAACGAGTTCAGCGCCGATTACATCAATGTCCTGCTCTCGGCCTTCGGCGAAGACTACGGCTACTTTCTTGTGGACGAACGCGACCGCTTCCGGCCTGCGGGGATCGGCGCCTTCGGCCGCTCGCGCGGCGGGCATCTCTCCGACGATCCGGCGAGCGGCCTCGTCGCGACGATCGGCTTCTTCGAGACCTGGCTCTGCGAATTCGCCGCGATCGAGCAAGGCGGAATTCTCCAGAACCTCGCGCTCATGACCCAGGCGCTTGGACTCGGCGGCTTTCCCCACTTCGCGGCGCACCCCTTTGCGTGGTTTCAGGCCTTAGGCTTTCGGATGGATACGCTGCCGCTCTCGCGCACGATCGGCGCAGGACCCGTTACAACAGCCCTCTTACGACTGCTCGGGAAGGATCAACCGATTCCGACGGCGGTCGGGCTGGAGCACAACGGGGAAGTGCTGATCAAGCCCTATTGTCCGCCGTACTATCCCACGATGAAGGAGGCGGTGTTGGCCTTCGTGGAGGCCAAATATGCGACCGGCACGGGAGCCTTCCGTGACGGCGGAACCCTATCCGGCTGGAAGGATGGCGCGACGGTCCAAGCCGGCATTCCACCGTATTCCGACCGTGCGATTGCGGCGACCATCGCCTATTGCGACTATGTGTACCGGCGGTATGGACGCTTTCCTGCGAGCAACGGGCCGTTCCGCACGATCCTCGCCCATCAGGCCCATCATCTGGACCTGGCGTTCTACGACCGTTTCTATAAGCCCGAGGTACTCAGCCAAACGCAGCGGGAGCATGACACGCGTTGGCACGCCGGGGCGTAAGAGACGCAGAGGAACAATGAACAATTAACAATTAGGGTCAGACTCGAATTTTCTGAGCGTTGGGGGACTGGGGGATACGTCGCATCCAAAAATCGAGTCTGAACCTAATTAGTCGCTAATTAGTCCGCTATACGTTTCCTAGACTCTACTTTTGGCCTCTGTTATAACAACGTCTTAAAAAGTGAGGTGATATCGGAAGTCCTCTGCTATTTCTCCAAAATATTTCGACCTGAGAACCAACATCGTTGCCGAACTGGGTGGATCAGAACTCTCGTAGTTGGCCTGACTACCACCACGGTTAACGGTCTATGAGATCTCGTCCGCTTCGCCACGATGCAGGATCCGCAATGCGTATCTTATCCGTGCTGACCTTCATCCTTTCGCTGTTGTGCAGTGTCGCCGAGCAAGCGACAGCTGCGCCGGCAGAGCCAGCCGAGTACGCCATGCGCTGGAACGTCAAGGATGGCGGCCCGAAAACTGCCGAGGATACTCTGGACGTTCTGGGACTACAACCGACTGATCTTGACAGCTACGAAGTTCAGTACTTTGGCTTTAGATCTCCGAAGGACGCACCCGATGACTTTACGTCCATCCTGCGGCAACGTAAAAAAGGAAAGAAAAAGTATCAACTCATGTTCAAGTATCGCGGCGATCATGCACTTGCAGCTTGGCAGTGTCCGATTTCGCATACGCCGACCGAAATCAAAAACGAGGTGGACATCTCAATCCTGGGGCCAAGTGAAACAAGGCGCGTCTATTCACATAGTTGCACTCTCGAGAGCGACAAAGGCCCGGTCAAACCTCCGAAAGTCCTTGCGGCGAAACCCAAGGGATGCACGAACAAAATGACACGACTTAAAGCCGGTGCGCTCAAGGTGGAGGAATGGCACCTACCAGGAGACGTGACCATGGTTGAGGTTTCTCGCAACGCATCGAGCAGCCCTTCGGATCTCGATTCATTTCGGCGGGACGTGGTCGATCAACTCCTTAGCGTGGGCGTGAAGCCGTCGGATCGAAGCAAGACCGAACTCGGCAGCAGCTGCCAATAGCCTTCTGGAAACGGGTGCTTCGTGAAGCCGGTGGAGGTGCTTGGCGGCAGGACCCACGAAGCAGGTTCCCGAGACCCCCCTGTTCAGACCCTCCCGTCCCACACACCAGGGCCTTGTGGGTGACAGCGATCCTAGGCTGGCACCCGCCCGCCCCGAGGCTGCCATCGCACCCACCCACCCTGGAGTCTGTCAAGCAGACTCCTTAACCCCTGGACAGCCTCTTGTCCCGAGAGACGCGCGCGCGACTTGCCGGGAACCCGTTGCTCGGCCTAATGCAACGGGTCGTTTTGGCGGAGCGCCGGCAGCAGCCGATCGCGGCAAGACCCACCGCAGATTCCCGAGACCCCCTTCATTGACACTGTAAAACACCGCGTGTTATCCATATGTACGGATCCAACAACCCTGCAACCGCATGGAAACTACCCCACAAACCACCCCACTGTATGTATTGAAGCGTCCCGATGGATCTTTCAAATACTATGTGGACGAGGACTATGCCCAAGAACAGGGAGTCTCAGTGGAAAAGCTGATCTGCGTCGAGGTGCCCAATACCATCTACGCCCACGGTTCGGTCAACGACCTTTCGACCTATATCGCTCAGCAGCTTGAGCAGCGAGGCGCCTGATGCCCACCGTCGCTTCGACAGATCAAACGCAGCAAACACAGTCCGGTTTGGGCCGCGAGCATATCGACGCCGCCATCGCCTCCCTTCAGCCGGTGGAGCGGGTCATGATTCGGCTGCTGATGTTGCAGTATCTCGATCCGACCTCCGAAGATATTATCTTCATGGCAAAGGAGCGTTGCGAGCCGAACATGGCGGCGGGACATAGATTCGGAGGGGTCGCGCTCGGGAATGATCGCACGATTGTTCTGCCGAAGGAATGGGTGACGGCCATTGAGCTCAAGGTCCATCAGTATGCCTCCGAGGTGCGCGAGCATCGAAAACGCCTCGATCTTCAGATCACCTTCCTGACAGATTATCTCAAGGGCCTGAAGAGTGAGACAGAAGCAATTGAGACCCTCTTGGTAAGCAACTGCGAGTACAGTCGAGAATCTCTGGACGAACTTCGTTTGCAAGCGCGACAGGCTCTTATCTCCTATTCCCTAAGGAAACTGACCGCCCGGGCGGAAAAGCAGGAGCTTGAAGAAGATGCCTACTTCAAGGAGCGTCTGAGCCTGGAATATCAGGCCCATCACCGACGCCAAGAGCGCGCGGAGAAGCGGCTTACGCAGACCTTGCAGCAACGCCAGGCGTTGATGCTCTCATCGCTGTCAGACGAGCATTTGGCAACCATCTGGGGGATCGCGAAGTCCCCGCTGATGAACCGACGCGTCAAGGCGATTCAAAAATATGTCCAGGCCATCGCCACGACATTGAAGACTCCCATGCAGGGAGGCGAATACGCTGCCGCCGTCAATGCCGGCGTCGGCGGAAGGCTGGCGGGGGGCAGTAAGAACGACGGCGTCGGCACGCAGGCTGTCGTGATGAAGGAAGACCTGTGGTCAAAGACTCTCTTGTCTCTGCCTCCCGCTTCACCTCCTGCAGAGCCAAAGCAATGTGACCATGGCGGTCCCGGCAAGGGGCTCCCAATCCGGCTGCGCAGCCTCGCCACCTACCTGATATCTGAAGAAGACGAAAGGCCACTCTGGACATTGGCGAGCCAGTGTTTGTCGTGCCTTGTACGGCTTCGAAGTATTCAGGAAGCGTCTTCGGCGCAAGAGGTGGACGTCCTCTATAACATCAAGGCGCGCGTGACCATGCCCCGCAAGGACGAGCCCCAAGACGTCCCCGTTGTATCTGCGGAGGAGACCGCGGCACAACTCGCGGATCTCCAAGAGCGTTTAAGGCCATACGTGGGCACTGACGTCCTCCCTGAAGGCAACGCTCGTTGGTAAGAGCGACTCGCCGTTTTTCTTTCACCACGGACCAGCGATAGTCTAAGGACGGTGGGCTGGATTCGGCGGCAGGCCCTTCTCTTCCTTACGGCAGGGCTCTTATCCGGCTATGTCCCGGCGCCTACGCTTCCGTAACGATCAAAGAGCTCATTGAACACGGAGAGCACTATCAGCAACAGGGACTCTCCGTAACGGGCTATGCCGGCAGTGTGACGACCCTGACCGGTCCCCGCAACCGTCCCTTTTACACCTTCACATTGCGCGACAGCTTGGAGACGCCGGAAACAGTCACCGTCATCATGCAGGGCAAGCCCGAGCTCGCAAACGGGGATCGCGTGTACGTCTATGGAGTCTTTTTCAAATCACGGAAGGCGGGGCGCACCACCATTACCAACCGGATTGAGGCGACCATCGTGGAGCGACTCGACGATGAGCCGCTGATCGGCTGACTCTTTTACTGTAGGACGAGCGACGTAAGTGTGGCTTTACAGCTCTTCCCTCCCTTATCAGGCTTAATCCAGAGCCGCAGATGCGTTACCATTTCCGCTGAAACTGTCCATTGCTCGCGCTCAAACGTCGTGGCCGGCGGGCTGAAATTATATTCCTGGCGGACCAATTCACGGTAGGTTTGTCCGCCGTCGTCGGAGAAGGCCAGTACTAAGACTTGCGTCCGGCTCACTGCTTTTTCCTCTACCTCCACTGTCACCTTATTGAGCCTTTGTGGAGCATCAAACGCCAAGATCAATGTCTGCTCGCCTGCCGCTTCGGCTTCCCAGCGACTTCCTCCGGGTCCCCGGTGGGTATCAAATACGTGCTCAATAGGCTGCTCCACGGTTTCGGATGTCACCAGCACTGTCGCAACCGCAGCTACTGGAATCTCTCCTGGTGTAGTCGTCGCTAATGGCGGGTGTTGAAGGACTTGTTTTCGCAACATGGCTTTTTCCCCGTTTTCATCAAATGAGTTTCCGGGCCTACCTTTTCGCTTGTTACTAGGCTAGCAAATCTTTGGGACAAAGAACACTGTGCCAAAGAATCAGAAAGGATACCTTCACGGACGAATATGATACAACTCGGTGGCTGTTTTGAGGCTATTTCGACGCGCTAGATCTAATGGGGAGTTTGGTGATACGCGAAATCAGCAATGATCTCTGATACATCTGCAATTGGCACCATCTTCGCATAGCTTCTGGGCAAGCGAACAAGGAGATACTGCTATGGTAGCCCAGACAATTCGAGGATTTACGGCTTCGACTGAAGAGGTTCTGAGTCTGATCGAGGCTCAGCATGGCTTGACAGAGGACGAAGAGTTAATCGTCAGGTATGCGCTGGCGCTGTTAGTAAATAAGATGGAATCCTACCACGTTCCCGACTCCGCTTCTACTCGTCCGCTGCCTCGCTGGCGGTCGACCTGCCGGTGAAGTCCGTCAGTTCGCCGTTAGGTCTCTTCAGACGATTAGACCTGCGCTCGTACGGCGGCACCCCTTGCCTTCCCCTGCAAGGAATCGAGAAGATTTCAGGCCACGGGAGGAAGAGCTCGTCTTGGCGAACTCGGGCCAAGGGAACAGGACGCGTCTTGACGCGTCCGGGGAAGGGCGGGTGCAATGGCGGTGGATGAAATCTTGATAACCTGTGTCGTAGCTTTTATATTCTTCCAGGACGCTAATTTCTCAATTAAGGAGGGCTGGTATGCAGAGATGGATCTGGATTTCGCTGCTGGTAGGACTGTGCGCCTGTGCCGCACGTGAAACGTGGATCCCACCCGCAGACAGATCTGAGTTACAAGCAGAGCGGGATTTGGCCGAGTGCGAGCGGTATGTCGCGCGCACGGCCGAGACGGATATCAATAAGTGTATGGAGAAGATGGGATATAAAAAGCAGCCACACTAGCCCGTAAAGCCCGCTCGCCGCTCGGATCTCCGCAGGTTCCGATTTCAGTTTCACAACTGACGAAGGCGTCATGACCTTATGGCGTACCCGGTGAGCAAGACAGAAATGGAGGCAACGAGCGATGAAGAATATCGAAATGACGGTGGAAGGCACGATCCTTACGCTCAAAGTGGACCTTTCCAAAGAATTCGGGCCCTCCGGGTCCGGAAAGAATATTATCATTGCTTCCACGGAGGGTAATGTCACTGTCCTGGACCGCGACGAAAAGATCGGCCTCAACGTTTACAGAAAAAAATAAGCTTGACTCAGGTCCAGCAATGCAATGGGTCGTTGGGGATTTGTAAGGGCTGATGCTGCCATGCTATAAAACACGGTTCATCTTCGGCTTGGCGGTGTAGCTCAGTTGGTAGAGCAGCGGACTCATAAGCCGCGGGTCCCCCGTTCAATCCGGGGCACCGCCACCAAATCATTCCGCGACTTATAACTCCCCTGCTCTTGCGTCTCTCCTCCATGGTGCGCCTGGGTGCCATTTCACACTCTCCCGGCTCATCATCCAGCTTATTGGCCAGCCGCTGTCCCGGCTTGAGCACAAATGGCCATAGGTATCCATGGTGACTTTGGATGCTGCTAACGACCGATCAAGAAACTCTCCGAATGCGTCGCGCTCGATCTCGCGATGCGAGTCTACCTCGGGTGACAATAGGAAACCGAGAAACAGATGAGCAGAGAAATGACGCCGATCGTTTGCTCGATGAAAGACGGTGCGCGGACAAAACCGTTGAACGGTTATTTGGATTCGGACGTGCGCCATTAGCGCCGAACAACTCAAGCTGAAAGGACCGGGGCGGCGGGCCGTGCGAAGGCCCACCGCCGCGAGACCTGAAGCACAATCTACCGCGTGCTTAGTTACTTTTTACCTTATCCACCGATTTAACACGGTTCCAATGTCGATGCTTGATGGCGTCGACGAAGTTCTGTGTGAAATCGGAACTACTCTTTCCGCTCACCACCCCAGGCCCCGGCGCTATACCGGCCGCCTGCAACAGTTCAGCTCCCTCTCCATTTGCCGCAATCGCTTTTCCGTGGTTATATGCCTCGCGAACAAAGTGTCGAACTTCATAATCTTCAACAAGCTGCTTGACGCTCTCTTTTCCTCCCGGGACATAGACCGCGTCATATAGAACGGAGGCGGCGGTAGCATACGTCTTGTCAACTTTTACCTCACCGCCGGCCAGTTCACCCAGGTGCGGTGCAATGACTTCTGCCGTCGCCCCGTTCTTCTTCATCCCTGAAAGCATGCGCGACACATCCGCCGAATTGACGCCGTCTGCGGTCAGTATCGCAATCTTGCGCGTTTTGATGGTATCTCCTGGGCTTTCCTCCTGGCTCAGCCCCTTCGTCTTAACCACCTTCATATTGACCTGCCCTTTGGGTGCCTTGAGCCCGATATACGTCGCTACCTGCTTGGTCATGTCGCCATCGACGTTCGCCAGGTGCTCGAGCATGCGCTCCTGAACCTTCTTATTGGAGACTTTGCCAAGCTCGAACTGCAGGGCGGCAATCAGATGATCTTGCTCTGGAGGAGTCAAGCTCTTGAAGAACAGTGTCGCCTGACTATAGTGGTCGCTGAATGTCTTGCTGCGCTCACGAAGTTTGGCACCTGATACTGGAGCCGGATAACTTTCAAACCCGCCCTGCTTGCTCGTCGCTTCCTTCAGATCGTCTAAAGAATTGGGTTCATAATTGGCCTTTCCCGGCCTATTCGTGGAGCGCATGAAGGAATCTTGCTGGCGGTTGTTGACCGGTGATTTTGGCTGATTGATCGGCAGCTGATGAAAGTTTGGGCCGCCGAATCGGTTGATCTGTGTATCGAGATACGAAAACAACCTGCCCTGTAGCAGAGGGTCGTCGCTGAAGTCGATTCCGGGGACTATATGGCCGGGGTGGACCGCAACTTGTTCGGTTTCCGCAAAGAAACTATCCGGATTGCGATTGAGCGTCAATTTACCGATACGTTGTACCGGGACCACATCCTCTGGCCATATTTTGGTCGCGTCCAAAATATCGAACCCGACCTTGTCCTGAGCATCCTCCGGCAGCAGTTGCACGCCGAGCTCGTACTCGGGGTACGCGCCCATCTCGATCGCGTCCCACAGATCGCGGCGATGGAAATCCGGGTCTTTACCGGATATTTTCTGCGCCTCGTCCCACACGAGCGAATGAACACCCAACAAGGGCTTCCAGTGGAACTTTACGAATGTCGATTTTCCCTGCTCATTTACGAAACGGAAGGTATTAACACCAAACCCTTCCATCATGCGGAAACTGCGTGGAATGGCCCGGTCGGACATGATCCACATGATCATGTGCATAGATTCCGGCGTCAGCGAAATGAAATCCCAAAACGTGTCATGCGCTGTGGATGCCTGTGGTATTTCATTGTCCGCTTCAGGCTTAAAGGCGTGGACCAGATCGGGAAATTTGATGGCGTCCTGGATAAAGAACACCGGGATGTTATTGCCCACCAAGTCCCAGACGCCTTCTTTTGTATAGAATTTTGTGGCGAAGCCGCGTGCATCGCGAACAGTGTCGCCCGAGCCCCGAGAACCGTTCACGGTGGAGAATCGAACGAATACCGGTGTCTTCACGGAAGGATCTTGGAGAACTTGGGCTTTGGTATATCGCGCCATCGATTCATAGACCTGAAAATAGCCATGGGCACCGGATCCCCGCGCATGGACAACGCGTTCCGGTATGCGCTCATGGTCGAAGTGGGTGATTTTTTCACGGAAGTGAAAATCCTCCATTAACGTGGGCCCGCGCGCGCCAGCTTTGAGCGAGTTGTCGTCATCGCCCATCCGTACCCCCTGATTGGTGGTCAAAAAATCGCCTTCGGCCACGCCGGGTTCTTTCGCGTCACGGGGAGCCATGCTGACCTTTTTGTCGGTCTTTCCCTCCGCGGCTACGGGAACTGGGACAGTCAAACCAGATATGAATAGAGACAAGACTACTGAAGACGCCACGATCGACAACCTGATCTTTTCTCGTAGATCCTCGACGGTCACAACTTGACGGAAGCACAACATACGACCTCCTATAACTGTTTTTGAGACAGCTTGATGCCATCATCCTGCGTGTTGATAAAATGTCATGTCCTTCTGGTACTGGACGAAGAGGTTGGGAGCCTCTTACCGTTCTGCCCGGTGGGGATACTTGATCTCGATCTATACCTCCTAGAATTCTGAAGGTTGCCCGACGCATTTTTTCCGCCGTCACGCCATACATGCGCAGAGCAGCGTTAAACGTTCATCGGCTTCCTTATTTTTTTTCTACAGGTTTAGTGAATTTCGTTCCATTCAACGAAAGAAAACGTACACGCTACAGAAGGGTCTTGACACGCGGCGCACCAGTCTCGAAACGTGGCTTCACCCTCTCATGCCGGAAACATAGGCAGTGGTTAGTATCTCGCGGGGGGACTCAAAGAATTCCTTGGCTGTACCGAATTCGTCAGTCGCCCGGAACCGTTTTGAACCC
Source organism: Nitrospirota bacterium (assembly GCA_963788195.1). Classification (GTDB taxonomy): domain Bacteria; phylum Nitrospirota; class Nitrospiria; order Nitrospirales; family NS-4; genus NS-11. Next base: position 37,510 of record CAWBGA010000013.1, on the reverse strand, counting down.
AAAATAGTGCCGCAAAGTCGGCGATCAGATGCGCCTGGGCGAGGTTGCGGGTCACAATTAGAATGGTATAGCGTGTTAGGGTGAGTCCTGCCGTAGCCTTATTCGAGGCTAAACCGTTGAGTCCTAACGCTTCGAGTGGTACTCTTTCGCCCGCTGTTGAATTGAGTAAGGGGACTCATAAGCCGCGGTCCCCCGTTCAATCCGGGGCACCGCCACCACTACTTCCCGCAAGTAATATTCTCCTTTATCTGTCCGGCAGGGAAACCCTTCTTATGTGAGTTCCGAGATCTCGGTGGGCGGTGTCATTTCCCTCAGCCCAGTCAAAATGCAACCTGTGAAGTCCTTCGTCTTCGTTTATGAAGACGCTATGCATTCTGAAATCAGTGTTATAGCACTTGTAGCGAATCTTCCCCCAACTTAGGGCAATAGGACGCGAAAGCTCCTGTGCGTAATATAAGACAGATGGCATGATAGTAAGAAATGCCTCACAAAGGTCTCCATGGCGCTGGAATAGATACAAGTACAGGAAAGGTAAACAGTTGCGATGACAAATGACAATCTCAAAATGGAATGGCCCATTGCTTGGAACGCCGTCTGGGTAGGGGCTTTGGCAGCGTTGGCCATGGCGCTGATTTTTGGCTTGGCCGGAATTGCTATCGGCGCCCACAAGGTTGGTGGGCATCTCGCTAACGTTAGGGAATTAGGAATGGGAGCGCTCATCTTTAGTGTGTGTGGCGCATTCTTCTCTTTTGTGATTGGCGCTTGGGTTACAAACAAACTAGCCGGCTATCGGCAAGCAGAACTTGCCATCCTACATGGAGGAGTCGTTTGGCTTCTGACCGTGCCAATGTTGCTAGTACTGGCCGCTCTGGGGGCTGGTACCTTTTTTGGCGGTTGGTACAGCGGGCTTGCTGGAACTCCTAGCTGGGCAGTATCTCGTTCCATTAATCCCGATGCTGCAGCGGTTGTCAGTGCCAATGCTTTAGGTGCGGTCGCGGCGCTGCTAATCGGCTTGGCGGGCTCAGTCATCGGGGGCTGGATGGCATCCGGTGAGCCGATGAGTCCTTGGTATAGGCGGGGGGAGCAATCCACCACAACGCGGAAAGTAATGAATTAAGGAACCATCAGTATAAGGAGGTATTGAAGTGCCGCTAATCCTGTTGTGGCTGCTTGGTGTGCCGTTGAGTTTGATTCTTCTGCTTTTTCTTTTCGGCGTGGGGCGTTGAGCGACGAGAGAATTTTGGGGAAAGGAGCCGTGGCAAAACGGCTCCGCTGATGGGTCCTGGCTATTATGAATGGATTGTGAGTTCAAGGAGGTTTATGTCTGATATCACGTCAACGAAGAGCATGAATGCAATTGCCAGTCTCAAAGAAGACCATAAGAAAGTGAAGGACTTGTTTGATCAGTTTGAAGACGCGAAGGATCGCAGGACCAAGAACAAGATTGTACGTACGACACTCAAAGAGCTGAGCATTCACGCGACCCTTGAAGAAGAAATCTTCTATCCTGCGGTCCGGAAAGAGATTAATGATAACGAGGGGATCATGAACGAAGCGGATGAGGAACATCATGTGGCCAAGGTCTTGATTGCCGAATTAGAAGATATGGACGGCACTGAGAGCCACTATGACGCGAAGTTCACGGTGTTGGCTGAAAACGTCCGACACCACATTAAAGAAGAAGAGAGCGAAATGCTTCCCAAGGCGAAGGCAACGGACATCGATCTTGACGCCTTGGGCGACAAAATGCTTCAAAGGAAAGAAGCGTTGACGCGGGGCGGGGTTGCCGTTCCTGCCGAAGCCAAGATGGTTGCCAAAAGTAATGGCGATGGAGACAGCCCAGCCAACGCTGCGGAACGGACCGTCAAGCCCGCTAAGAAGCACGGTTAAGCAAACTCTCAACGTTTGAGGTTGTAAACATGCTCGTTCCGCGAGGGCACTACGCCAGCGGCCATCCATAGAAGTGACGGCCGCGGTAGCCCCGCGATGTGTGAACACTGTGTTCTTTAGCCGCCTTCTGATGCTGCCAGCAGAAAAAATGAGAGCGCTGAAAGGTAGGCGGCCTTCACCTTCCGAATTAGAGGCAGCGTCAGAGCACAACAACCTTTGTAGCAGGTGGAGCCAGGCCCGCAAGGCTCGGGCCTGACTCCCGGAAGGCTCGCCGTATTATGCGATTTTCACCTGAATTTCTTTTCGGTTTTGCTAGTTCCAACTTCGGCACGATGAACGCATAAGACCCCGTCTTGAAATCCGGTGGAATTCGGTTTCCATCGACGTAGTCAGGCAAGGTACAGCTGCGCGAGAAACGCCGTATGCCCGCTCCACCGGGGTGGGTACTTTTTGCCGTCTCAGGTTGTTCAAATATTCGCTCACCTTGGATGCTCAATACACCCTGACATCACTGGTACACGCGAGTCCCGCCATCCGCCGGTTGATAGGCTTGCTAAGTACGAATATGGCTCGAACACGGTCAGGATGGCGGTGGTCACGCCTGTGGGCTATTGACGTGTTGCCTGTAGAATTCCAGTGCTTCGTGTTTGGGGAGCATGCGACACCATAACAAACGGCCGTCACTTACCTCAAACACATACCACCGTCCCTTGCATTCTTCGAGATGGACACCAGAGTATTTTGCCTTAATCCGTCGTGCAATTGTCGGTTCCTCAACCTTCCAGATGACGGGTCGTCGCCCGCCGATAGAGATGCGATCATTGCTCGTAAGAATTTCTTCGACATCTTCGGCACAAGACATCTCCACGACCCCCATGACGCAACTGCCATCGCGATCGCTTACGACTTTGGCGGTTAGAACGGGGCCTATTCGCTCAAAGATAGCGCGGAGGTCCTCGTTGGATGTATTTACTGGGAGAGAAGTGACATGCAGCTTATTCATGGCAGTTCTGTCGGACAAAAAAATTAGCGATTCCGGAAACTCCACGCACGTAATGCCTTACCCGGGCAGGGAGCCAGGAAGGCTGGCCTGGCTCCCTGATCGGCTCCTGATTACGCGATCTTTACTTGAATACTCTTTGGCTTTGCTTGCTCAGACTTGGGCACATGAACCCGTAACACACCCTCCTTGAAATCCGCTGTAATTCGGTTTCCATCGACATAGTCAGGCAAGGTAAAGCTACGCGAGAAGCGTCCATACGCCCGCTCCACTCGGTGGTACTTTTTGCCGTTCTCGGGTTGTTCAAACGTGCGCTCACCTTGTATGCTCATCACACCCTGATTCACGGTCACTCTCACGTTTTCTTTCTGGATCTCAGGGATTTCGACGTTGATCAAATATTCATTGTCGTCTTCCGCAATGTCCACCAGAGGCGCCCATTCGGCGACTGTCATCGTCTCTTCTTTCTCGCCGTTGTTTCGCAGCGCGCTTCGTCCAAACAAAGTTGAGAGCCTACTCTGGAGCTGATCCAATTCTTTCAACGGATCCCACCGCGATATGTCATTAGCCATCTGTTTGCCTCCTTTTTGCTGGGGGCCTCGCGTTGGCCCCGACCAACTTTTGCCTGGTACATAATTCCCACCGGCCAAATGTCAACCCCCCTGCATGGCGTTTCCGAGGATTAAATTCCTCTAATCGAACCCTCACCACCCCAGACCTTGACGACATCCGTATCAGGAGAGCAATCCGACGACGCACTTTGGGACACACGAGCGGCTATTACGGATCGGAGGTTTCCACTGGGACCCGGCGTCAACATCCAGGTTCAGCCCCGGGAACCCGGGGAGTTTCGGGCGCACCCATCGGTACTGCCTCCGCGGACTTCCTCGACTATGTGACGATCACCGGAGGAACGGGAACAGGCACCCTACAGCTCGGGATTAACCTCCACGGGCGGATGCTCACGAGCAGTCCGGCTGACGCCTTGCCATCCGTTGCCGTCGGCGTCAACCTGTTCCGTGAACTGCGTGGAATCAGATCGGCGGCCGGGTCCTCGAAGTGTGTGCCTCTACCGACCCATCCGGGTTCTACCTCAGCGACCTTTCACCTTCACATTCGGCGAACCGATCGCGATCAGCTCCTTCTCATCACGGAGGTGAACAAGGGGCCAGCCACGGCTGCTTCCAGCGTGTTGATCGTGCAGAATGATTTCGTTAACTCGGCCGATTTCGACGTCGTCAGGGTGTTCGACGCGGCCAACAATCCCGTGTCGGCGGAGCACGAGTGGTCTACTTTGCGTTTCGTCCGAGCGAGCTATCATTCGCGGTAAGTCGGCTGATTACTCACCACCAATCTCGCCGAAGCGGACCAATCTCTCGGCGCACAACGGTATTCGGGTTTGCATACACATTTACGCGCTAACATTGTAGAATTTTCCGACAATGCTGTACTTCTCTGCACAAGCCGGACGCCGTCTTCATAGCCATTCTTCACGCCGCGTTGGAAAGCGAGTGCGAGAGCATCAAGGGCTTTGCTGATACTGATCTCGATTTATGGGAAGGCTGCTATCCGGAAAGCTCCAGGTATTTTACTGCCGACACTTGCTTCGATATCCTGACGCAGCTGTACTGCGCGATTCGAGACCCTATTGTCTATCGCCCGACAGATTATCATTGGTTGCTTCTTTATGAGGTGCTGCAGAATTATTGTGTGATCCACAATGATCTTGCGCCTGCTGCTCCGAAAGGCTGGCGCCCCGTCGGCGAGTTCAAACTTCGCGAGATCGACTTCGATGCTCTCGTGGAGTTGTACTTTTGGGATACTGACTTTTTGCTCGCGCCGACCCAGGGATGTAGTACAGACGCGGAAGACCTTCGATTGGAACTGATAGAACCAAGCCGATGGGAAGAGAAGACAATGACGAGAGACTAGTTTATTAAACCCTGCCTCGCTTCGTTATCCCGATTGGGAAGGAGCATAAACGCCGCGCTTTTCCAATCCAGATGGAACTCCGCTCGACACGTCAGCAGATGGAACTGGCGAACCGTATCTATTTACTGAGGCTGGTGGGAGCTTCGTCCTGTCACAAAGGCCCGATCACATTGCTCTTCGGGTTTGATTGATCTGGAATTACGTGTTGTGGGGTGTGTTGCTTCCTCTTAAGAAGCATTTCCTCAAGGAAGTCTTCTCGCAGTCCTGGAGAAGCCACGTACGGCCGACATTCCCCATATTGCCAGGTTCGATTGCTAAAGACCGTGTCACCATTTTTATCCTTGCACGTCCAAATGCCTGGTAACTGATTGCCCTGGACCTGCAGACCCACAAGGGGCAAGGAGTCTGTCCCGGCAGACTCCAGGGCTGGGCGGGTGCATGGGCAAGGAATCTGTCCGGGGTACCCCTTGCTCTTCACTTGCAAGGGGTCGAAATGATTCCAGGGCTGGGCGGGTGCAATGGCCAGCATCAATAGAAAGAGCGCTAATGAGAGGAGATATTTCACACGGCCTCTACTAGTAAGCAATTTGCGGGCCTCAGAACAAAGTCCGGATTAATACACGGATTCAACTGCCACGATGGCATGCGAAATTCTGGCGATGTTAAAAAAGCTGACAGTATGGGCGGTGGCTAGATAGCGTCCTTCGTGACATCGCGGGGATCTTTATCGTCTCGCAATGCCACAAATTTGGCATGACGGAGGTGATTGTTCGAGGTCCATTCGGTGAACTCGACCTGCGCGACCAACTTGGGCTTGAGCCAACGACACTCTTTCATGGCGTCTGCGGTCAACGCGATCCCACGGCGGGCATTCTTTGGTTCCGGCAGGTTCGCAAAGGGGCACACGTCTGTTTCCAATCCCTTGAACCGCTGAAACACCTGCGCTTTCACGTGAGGTACAAACCCGTTTCGAATCTTCCCGACAAATAAGAGTTTGTCATTGTCATAATAGCCGACCAGCAGCGCGTCAAAGTCATGCTTACTGGGCACATAGCCGCCGACGACCAATTCCTGTCCTTGGTTCAGTTTATATTTCACCCAGGCCCCGCTTCGCTGTCCCGGTTCGTACACGCTGCCGGTCCGCTTGGCGATTAACCCTTCAACGCCATGCTCTTTCGCGGCGGTAATGAGCGCCGCCGGCCTTGCGTTCCAGGTCTCGGAAAAGCGCACAGGATCATGAGTGGCCTTGAGGGCGGCTTGCAGTACGGCTCGACGCAGTTCGAGCGGTTGTGCCTGCAGACTTTTGCCCTGATATGCGAGGCAATCGAACGCATAAAAGACGATTCTCGCGGCCTGACCTTGAGAATGCTGGAGCAGGCTAAAGGATCCACGGCCATGCTTATCGAGCGCAACGACTTCGCCATCCAGGATCGTATCATTGGGAAGCGACGCCAATGCCTGCACAATTTCAGGGAATCGCCCGTTCAATGAATTGTTTCGGCGGGACAGCAGCTTTACCCCTGTCGCGGTTTTGAGCGCGATTGCGCGGTAGCCGTCTAACTTGATTTCGTATTGCCATGTGGGACCTTCCGGAAGCTCGTCCGTGGTCGCGCACAGCATCGGTTCCACAAACTCTATCTCGGCTTTTGGCAAGGCCGTCCAATCGACGTTGGGAAGTCGGGGCAGGGCAGGATTCAGCGTCAGGCTCTTCCGCGAGGAGTCCGGTGGGGATCGGTTGCTGTGCCATGTCGCATTATTGTCCTTGGCGATCTGCTCCATACTGCGATTCGTCAGCGCAGATGAATCGGCTCGAGATTTTCCGGGCGTCGGCATGGCGGCGCCTGTTTTGATAATCAGCCAATTCTTCTCTCCTTGGGCAGCGGCCTTCACCAGGGTCCATTCGCCTTTGAGTTTCTTTCCTTCCAAAGATATCTTGAGCTTTCCCTTGTCATAGTCGCCGTCAAGAACTTGGTAGGTGCCGATGTCCCAGACCATGACGGTGCCGCCACCGTACTGGCCTTTCGGAATTGTGCCCTCGAACTTGAGATAATCCACGGGATGATCTTCTGTAGCCACTGCCAGGCGTTTTTCACCAGATGCAAGCGGGATTCCTTTCGGAACTGCCCACGATTTGAGCACACCTTGCATCTCTAACCGAAAATCATAGTGCAGGCGGCTGGCGGCGTGTTTTTGAACCACAAAGGGCCTGCGTCCACCTTCGGTTCGTTCTCTGGGGACGATCGGCCGGGGTTCCGGCGTCTTCAAGAAGTCGCGCTTATCTCGATATTCCTGAAGCGCGGGAGCCGTCTGAGTCTTCGCGCGTGATGTGCTTCGTTTATTTCCCCCAAGGGATGAGGGCAACTGTTGCTTGAGGGTGAGCACCGGAGCAAAGAGATCGCCCATCTTCGTCAGACGTTTGAGCGCCGCTTCAGGTTCAAAAAAGAGACGTTGGATGTCCTTTTTTCCGAGCGCGGCGGTCGAGTTCCTCCCACGTCACGGGCATGGAGACGTAGGGACGGTCATGCTTTGCTCTCAAGGAATATACGCTCACTGTAGTTTTGTGTTCCGAATTCTGACTCCAGTCGATAAAGACCCTCCCCGCGCGCTTTTGCTTGGCCATCTCAGAAACAGCGAGCTTCGGGTGCTGCTCTTCCAGGAGTTGTGCGACGGTGTGCGCAAACGCCTCGGTCACCTCATACGTCGCAGAAGAATTGAGGGGCACATAGAGCTGCAGGCCTTTTGAGCCTGACACTTTGACGAATGATTGCAGATCCAATTGCGCGAATAGATCTCTTAGTAACAAGGCCACTTCTGCACAATTCAACACATCCGCGCGCTCTCCGGGGTCCAGATCGAACACGATCGCCGTTGGCGAATGAATCTTTGGGACGCGATGTAAGAATGGGTGAATCTCAAGATTGGCAAGATTTGCCGTCCATGCCAGCGTCGAAATATCATTGATCAAAATGTACTTGATTGGCGCTCCGCCATCGCGCCGCGGAACCGGGAAGGTCTTCACCCACTCCGGCGTAAAACGCGGTGCACGCTTCTCATAGAAAAATCCGCCCGTGACCCCGTCGGGATAGCGCTTTAACGTGACAGGTCGATCCTTGAGATGAGGCAGGATAAATTCGGCGACCCGCAGGTAATAGTCGATAACCTGGGCTTTCGTGAAACCGACGGGGTAGAGCACTTTGTCCGGGTTGGTGAGTGCGATCACCCTCCCGTCGATGCTCAGGTCTTTGTGACCCTTTGGCACAGCGATCTTAGCTTTTGACGTTGGAACTCCATTCCAGGCTTAAGACGCTTTTCGATTGCGATGCTGTCTGCTTGTGCTTCGTTGACGTTCCACTCTGGCTGGTTCTTTTTTTTTCCGCTCCCGCTTGCCGAGACTGCGCTTGAGCGCCTCCATGAGATCCACCACCTGTGCCGGTTCACGCTTCTTGGGTGCGGCAATTTCTTCGCCCTTTTGTTTCTTCTTGATGACATCCAACACCCGTTGACGATACGTATCACGGTACTTCTCAGGTTCCCATTTCTTGGCGCGGAGATTCTCAATGAGTTGCGTGGCGAGCCTGAGTTCGTTTTCACGAATCTTCACTGACGGGACCTCCACTTCTTTGATGTCCCGCACTTCATCTGCGTAGTACATGACATCCATGGCCAGATAATGATCCGCATAAGGTCGGACCAATACCAAACTCTCCTTACCCCGCATAACGAATTGGGCTACCGCGGCCTGGTTCCGATCCTTCAACGCCTGGGCAAGAAGGGCATAGGGCTTTTCTCCTCCCTTGTCAGGCGCGAGGTAGTACGTCTTTTCGAAATAGACCGGGTCGACGTCATCCAAGTTCACAAACTCCTGGATCTCTACGCTACGGTTCGCTTGGGCTTCGAGCGCTTCGAGTTCCTTCTCAGTAAGTTCGACATAGTGACCCTTGGAAACTTCAAAGCCCTTGACGATGTCATCACGCGTGATTTCCTTGTCCTCTGCTTCACAGAACAAGTGCTGCCTCACGCGGCTCCCGTCTTTTTGGTGGAGCATGTGGAACGCCACAGCATGAGACGTCGCTGCTGTGTACAGGCGAATGGGAATGTTGACCAGCCCAAAGGAAAGCGATGCGTTTTGCAGTGATCGGGCCATGGAGTGTACCTCCTATACCCAGGGTAGCAGCGCGACCGTCAGAGCCCTATACTACCGATGGGGGAATTGGCTCAGACGATAGAACAACCTACTGTCGGCTCCGTCCCCACGAAGAATAATATACCTCTACGCCTGGTGGGGCTGAAGGCTCCCCATCTCTTCTGTCGGCTGTGTCAGCCGTTGATAGCGGCATTCGCACTTGATCCTCTACACTTAAATCCCCCAAAATTAAACTAAGACCATACGCCACATGCCTAACGCCTTGAAGAGCCATCAAGGAACACAATACAGGTATGACGACAGAATTTGTAGGCGCCACCTATCTAGGTGGAAGACCGATGCCGCTTTGAGGTATGGGCTCCGTACTCCCGCCAGGTATCGGTCGAAATTATCGCCCCCAGCCCGAAAGTCGTCCCCCTCGAGCCGACTGAGCGCGGATATTTCTGTGCGATTGTGAATGATGTTCCACCCGCGGCGCGTTATTTCTATCGGCTCGAGGACGGCTCAATGCGCCCGGATCCGGCCTCCCGTTTTCAACCCGGCGGGGTGCACGAGGCTTCCGAAGTCGTTTCTCAGGAATTCAACTGGACCGATAGCTCGTGGGCCGGACTTCCAATACAGGACTTCATCCTGTACGAACTGCACGTCGGCACATATACGGCTCAGGGCTCATTCGGCGCGATTCACGAGCACCTGGACGAACTGACTGACTTGGGCATTACGGCGATTGAACTCATGCCTGTCGCGCAGTTCCCCGGGGATCGGAACTGGGGCTACGATGGCGTCTACCCATTCGCTGTCCAGAACTCCTATGGCGGCCCCTCAGCCTTGAAGGCGCTCGTCAATGCCTGCCACGAGCGCGGCTTAGCGGTAGTCCTTGACGTCGTCTACAATCATCTTGGCCCCGAAGGGAACTATCTGGGGCAGTTCGGCCCCTATTTCACCGATCGGTATCGCACGCCGTGGGGAACGGCCCTTAACTTCGATGGGGCGATGAGCGATGAAGTCCGGCGCTTTTTCATTGAGAACGCCCTGTACTGGATCACGGAATTCCATATCGACGCCCTTCGCCTTGATGCGGTTCACGCGATCATGGACCTGTCGGCTCGGCCGTTTCTTGCGGAACTCGGTCTGGCCGTCCATGAACAGGCGGAGCGACTTCACCGGAAGATCTATCTAATTCCCGAAAGCGATGCAAACGACGCGCGTTTGATCCAACGCTGTCCGCGCGGAGGTTTCGGGCTGGATGCGCAGTGGAGCGATGATTTTCATCATGCCCTGCACACACTGCTCACTGGTGAGCGGACCGGCTACTATCAGGACTTCGGCGAACTGCACCACCTGAGCTCCGCCATATCCCAGGGCTGGACCTACTCAGGGCAGTATTCGACCCACCGCCAGCGCCGCCATGGAAATTCGCCAGGCGACATCCCCAGCCATCGCTTTGTTGTTTTCATCCAAAACCACGACCAGATAGGCAACCGGATGCTTGGTGAGCGTCTGGGACACCTGGTCACGTTTGAGGAGCTTAAGCTCGGGGCTGGCATGGTGCTATTGAGCCCCTTCATCCCGCTGCTATTCATGGGGGAGGAGTATGCAGAAACCGCGCCTTTCCAGTACTTCGTGAATTTCACCGACGCCCCGCTCATCGAAGCGGTCCGCCGGGGACGGAGGGAGGAATTCACGGGTTTCCAGTGGGCCGGCGAGCTGCCTGACCCCCAAGACCAAGAGACGTTTCTGCGCTGCAAGCTTTCTCGCGAGTTACGTGAGAAAAGTCATCATCGCGAGTTGCTGGAATTCTATAAGGAGCTGATCCAGCTTCGAAAAACCATTCCTGCCCTCGCGCATCTCAGCAAAGATCACATGGGGCTTACGGCGGACGCTGCTACGGGTGATCTGTTCACCCGTCGCTGGCACGACCGGAGCCAGATCCTCATGGCCTGCCGGTTCGGCAAGACGATAGAAGACAGCCGGCTTGTAGTTCCGGCGGGATGTTGGCGCAAGCGCGTAGATTCCAGCGAGGAACGCTGGCTCGGCCAGGGTACAACTGCTCCTACGGAGATCGTCTCGGACGGAAATTTAGTTCTCTCCTTAAGACCCAGCATGTTTCTGCTTTTCGAGAGAGAGGCAGATCGCTGACGCCTTCCCAGCTGGAAGCCTCTTTGGGTGGCGACATTTCTTGACCGATCTCCCTTCAATTGTCTATTTACGTTTGGTCATTTTTGCCGCAAGCTGACCCAACGGCTCGTCAGGCTTTATCTTCATTCAAGGAGGATGTATGCCACAAGCCACTACGATTGCCCACAACGTAAGACCGCAGGATACGGCCATCGGGATGTAGAGACCTTGGAAATAAAGGAAGCGTTACGGTTCGGTAAAAATTGGTGGATCGTCGGGCTCCGTGGATTGTTCTCGCTCATGGTCGGGATAATCAGCTTCCTGGTACCGACTGCCACGATTTTCGCATTGGTGATCCTCTTCGCCACATACGCCCTGCTAGATGGGATTTTCTGCCTGGTCGCGTTGATGCGTGGGTCGAGGCGTCGCGGCCCCTGGTGGATGCTCACGTTAGAAGGGGTGCTCGGTATTGGGGCCGCCGTTATCACAGTGCTCTGGCCTGAAATTACCGCACTAGCGTTGATATTCGTGATCGCGTCGTGGGCGATTGTGACCGGAGTGATAGAGATTATCGCCGCTGTTCGCCTTCGCAAGCAGATCGAAAGTGAGTGGCTGTTGGCGGCGGCCGGGGTATTGTCGATTCTCATGGGCGTCGTGCTGGCGGCATGGCCGGGCCCTGGCGCTGTCGCCATCGCCTTCATCATCGGCGCCTATGCGCTGGCCTTCGGGGCATTGCTCATCGCCCTGGCTTTCAGACTTCGCCGTTGGCATGGGGCACAGGCGCCCACGCTACAGGCGGCGGGTGCCTATCGTGCCGGAGAAACAACCGCCTGAGACAGTCGTCCATTCTTGTTCAACAAAGGGGGAAGACATGAACATACCAGGCGTTCCCAAGGAAGGGCTAAAGACCGTCGGACAGATTGTGGGAACTAACGATTTACTGTTTCAAGCAGGAGATGACGGCTCTCTGTTGCCACTAAGCTGGTCTCAAGCCATAGCACAGGCGCACCAGTTGTGGACAGTGAGAGTAGATTCATTGGATTCGTCAGTGAGATCGACCTGCTTGTGGCAATTGAGTGCGGCAGAGACTTACCCCAGCTCACCGCAGAGGACATCATGAATAGAGTGCCATAGCGGTCGACGAGTCTACGACCATCTCGGAGGCTATAAGGATTATGGCGGAGTTACCTGTATTGAACCTCCCGGTCGAGAAGGATGGCAAGGTCGCATACTCTGTGACTCGGCATGACCTCTTGCGAGCTCGGGTCGGTATTGGGCCAGATATTGAAGAATAGCTGCTTCAATTCGGTGAAGCGCGAGCGGTCGCCAGCTCGCGCACACCGCCGTAGGGAGGGAGGCGAATCCGCGCTCGTAGGCCTTAGTACGGACTCACCCCATCTTACGTATGTTCCCACACTTCTTCACATAACGAACTTGCAGACCTTGGACTCCCCGCCTATAGTCCGAGGTATTCTGGGACGAACACCACCCGAAAATACGCAGGGTGCGCTTCTACACGATGATGCTACTTGTGGGATCGCCAACGCGACTGCTTGGGAGTGCAGATAACTGAAGTCAACGGAGGCTGTTTATCCTGGGAGGTCTGCGATGAATTCTGTAATGACGTGTGAACACATGATCGATCTCGACGCCAGTCTCCCCTCACACAACTTGGGTGTGAGGAGTGCTTAAAAATGGCTCTCCCTGGGTCCATTTACGGTTGTGCCTGACGTGTGGGCACGTCGGCTGTTGTGACAGTTCGCCAAACCGCCACGCAACGAAACATTTCCAACACGTGGGCCACCCGGTGATGGCGAGTTTCGAGCCCGGCGAACGTTGGGCCTGGTGCTACGTTGATAAAATGGAGCTACCGGTGCCGCGCGCAGTTCATGCCGTACTTACGGTAGTCATCACCGGCGACGTGGCGCAGTTGACCCGCAGGTCCCGTTCTTCAACGGCGTCGCCCGAGGCGAGTGTGAAGTTTACGAGGTGTCGCCCAACGCGCTGCGCGAGATTCTCAACAACCACCTGCACATGGGGGACGTCAGATGACGGTGCTTCACAATCATACACACTAAGGGGGCCCAAGGGTCCTGCAGAGCACGAAAGATATGTCTGAGGCATCATTGATTCGTTGTGCTTCCTGCGGCGCGCGCAATCGGCTGCGGCCCCAAAAAGCACATAGGCTTCGACCTGTATGCGGACAGTGCAAAACGCCTCTGCCTGTCTCCGAGCCGGTGACGGTCACGGATGCAACATTTGCGGCGGAGGTCGAGTCCTCGTCCCTGCCGGTATTGCTCGACATGTGGGCGCCATGGTGCGGGCCATGCCGCACGATCGCCCCGATGATAGTTGAGCTGGCGGAGGAAATGGCGGGGCGTGTGCAAGTGGCAAAACTCAATGTTGACGAGAATCCGGCGACGGCGGCGCGCTTCAATGTTTCCAGCATTCCGACGCTGCTGGTGTTAAAACAAGGCCATGAAATCGATCGCATCGTGGGCGTACAGCCCAAATCAGAGATAGCGCGACGGCTGTCACGAGTTATCGTCTGAGATCGCGACGATGACTCTCACGACAGTGAGACATCTCTCGGACCAAACAAAAGGAGAACGTATGACGTTCAAGAACTATCTTTTCTTACGAACAATCCTGGCCGTCGCCATCGGTATCGGTCTTTTCGTGGCAATGGCCGTTAGGGCCGATGATCCGCCGAAACGCGCAGGGAAGGCTGGACACCAGGAGGTACATGGCTACGTTTCAAAAATTCAGTCTGGCTTGATCTTTTTAAAAATACCAGGAGTGATACAACATCGGACGCTTGAGGTGAAAAGAGCTGAGCGTCTGGGAATCAAGGATGTCAAACCTGGCGATGAGCTATTGGTGGTTCTCGATGAGGACAATCTGGTGATCGATGTCCATGCACCGGGCCAACCTACCCATCATCGCATCGTGGAAGGAACACTAGTCGAGAAATTGCCAAAGGAAATTAAAGTTGCCACAGCGAAAGCCACAGAGACTTTTAAGTTGGATCCGGTCGCGGTCGGTAAACTGACGCAGTTAAGGCGAATCAACGGATCGACCTGGAACTAGACGAATCCGGCATGGTGGTGGATATCCATCCAATAAAATGACGATGACTCTGTACGATTGATATGAATTGATTTGCACCCTGAGTAGCTCTTTGAATCTAAAAGAATTGAACGAGGTTTTTCTGGGCGAGAGGCTCGGATGCCGATGACCTGCAATTGGTGAGGTCGGATGGGAGTTTCGTGTTTGACGCCGTGGCCGAAAGTATGTTGATTGCATGATGGATTGGCGTGTCGGGAATTTGGGCTGGGACAACAAGGAAATTCGAGAGGGAATCAGGCGGTCCCGCAGTCCGGCGTATGTGAATCCAACATATGTCTACAGGCCATGGGCTGAGTTGGCAGAACTCTTGGTGAAAATTACTCCTGGATTCTGCATGAACAAAGGTTAAGATATCCACGCCCGAGAAATCGCTCGGCATGGATTACGTCTTCTACCCGCGATGATATCCCTGGACGAACTGGTCCTTTCTCTCCAGCGAGCGATCGATCGTCTCGTCCGCCGTCTGCGCCGTGGCGGCCCCCCCGTGTCCCTACGCATCGACGTTTCCTAATCGTGCAGATCGATGGCCTATCGCGCGTCGTCCTGGAAGAGGCACTGGCGTCCGGCCACATGCCCTTCCTCAAAAGATTGCTGCGGCGTCACGGCTATCGCATGGAGCCGATGACCGTTGGCCTGCCGACCTCGACCCCTGCCTTTCAGATGGCGGCGATGTACGGTGTGCGCCCTGACATACCGGGCTTTCACTACTACGACCGCGAGCGGCAGAGCGATATACATTTCCCCCGGGCTGGACACGCGGCGCTGGTCGAAGCCAAACACACAGCGGGCCGACGCGGCATTCTCCAGGGCGGTAGTGCATACGGCTGCGTCTTTACGGGAGGCGCCGACAACAACCTTTGTACCTTCGCGAGCCTCACGCGTCCGAGCGGTCGCGGCCTGCTCGCCGCGCTCTCACCGTTTGTGGTGCTGGGCTGGGTATGCCTGAAGAGCCTGCTACGGACGATCATCGAGCTCGGCAAAGCCGTGCCGCGCTTCGCCGCGCGTCGGTCAAAGCAGGCGCCTGGGCCGGCGCTGGTTCCTGATGAAGATCATCGTCGGGGTCTGGATGCACGAGTTCTTCACCATGGCTGTCTCCCGCGATCTCTATGCCGGGGTTCCGGCCGTGTACGTGAACTATGTGGACTACGATGAGGCGGCACACAATTTCGGTCCACGCAGCCGTCGAGCGCTTGCGAACTTGCGTGGCATCGATCATGCGATCCGCCAGCTCTGGCGCGTGACGCGACGGGTGCCCGAGCACCAGTACGATGTCTACATCCTCTCCGACCATGGCCAGACGCCCTGCAGACCTTACCAGGACCTCACCGGCGGCCGGCCGTTCGAGCGATGGATTTTCGACGAGTTCCTGGCCGCGAAGCCGACGGTGCCACCGGATGGGCGCGCGCAAAGAGGTTTGGTACACGGGATCCGTGTCCGTCGGCGTGGCGCGCCGGAGCTGTTTCAGCATTTTCAAAACTATATTGATGAGGACTTCCTGCGCAGCCGCGACCCGGAGGCGTACGAGCAGAACGGTGTCCGGGTGATCTCTGCCGGTCCGAATGCCTTTCTGTATGTGCTCGACGTCACGGCACCGCTCGACATCGACGCCATCGAGCGTCGCTTTCCCAAACTGGCTGAGAAGCTTTCGCAGAGTCCGGGCGTGGGCTTTGTCCTCGCTCGATCCCGCAACGGTCCCGTCTGCTTCCAGCAAGGCAAGCGCTACCAGTTCGGCGATGGCGAGCAGGGGCCCTTTGCGGAGCGCGCCGACGCCTCGGTGGTTGTCCAAGGCATCGCAGATCTGATGGCGATGCCGAGCGCCGGCGACCTCGTGATCTACGGTATCGATGCCCCCAGAGGACATGTCTCATTCATTCCAGAAATGGGCGCCCACGCCGGACCGTCACCCGATGAGATAAATACCTTTATCGTTCGTCCCGCGAAGGTGACCCTGCCGTCGCCCATCAGTCATCCGGTCCAGCTCTACGATCACTTCATCCGCTATCAGGAGCCATCGTGACACTGTTCGGCGTCCCGTCCCGAGATCTCCGAGGAGAAACAGGAGCAGCGGGAAATACCGATTCTCTAGCCTTCTCGAATTCTCGTTCGGCGCGGGAGTCGCCCGCTTCAGAAGGCCCGCGCTCGAACGTCATCAATCGTCCGTAGTTGATGATCCAACGCCAGGAGATGAGCACAGGATTTGTAGTCGAGGCATCAGATTAGATAGAATCGAGATACTCTGCCGGCGGAGCCTGCGGACCTCCGCGACGTCTGGGACACCGTCGCACCGAATTACAACATGTCATCAAGGAGGGCGTCATGGACGAAGGCTTACGCAATATGAGCCGTCGCAGGTTCCTCGTGCGAAGCGCGACCATCACCGCCTTGGGAACCGCTGCCCTTGCACTTCCGAAAGTCAGCGCCCAAGAGCCCAAGGCTCCAGAGAACCCCATGCGTGTTCCTGGAGCATTGCCTCGACCCTATGGAGAGCGGTCGCCGTTCGAGCAACAGATGCGGTTGGGAGGAGGCGGGCCGGGCGCGCCGCATGGCTGGAGCGCCGATTGCACCGAATAACTTTAACTCCCTGACCCCTCTTCAAGACCTGCACGGAATCGTGACCCCGGCCTCGCTGCACTTCGAGCGCCACCATAATGGGGTCCCGCTGATTGATCCCACACGGCATCGGCTACTGATTCATGGCCTTGTGGACCGGCCTATGCTCTTTACGCGCGATGATCTGGAACGCTTGCCCGACGTCTCACGAATCGCATTCGTTGAGTGCTCGGGCAACACGTGGGACGGCTGGCGGAACGAGGCCGGTGATTTTAGTGTCCAGGATACGCATGGATTGACCAGCACCAGTGAATGGACCGGGGTGAGACTTTCGACACTTCTGGAAGCCGTCGGTGCTCGACGCGAGGCGAGTTGGATGCTGGCAGAGGGAAGCGATGCCGCTGGACTGGACCGCAGTGTTCCCTTGACTGATGAAGTGCTTGAAGAGGCGATCATCTGCTACGGCCAGAATGGAGAGGCGCTAAGGCCTGAGCAGGGATACCCGTTACGCCTTCTCTTGCCCGGTTTCGAAGGCAACATCAATGTGAAATGGCTGCGTCGCCTGAAGCTCGGCGCCGCGCCTTTTATGACCCGCTGGGAGACGGCGAAATATACCGATCTCCTGCCGAACGGGAAGGCGTATCAATTCAGCCTGGTGATGGAGGCCAAGTCCGTCATCACGAATCCATCGGGCAAACAGCAGATTCAGCGAGGCTTCCAGGAGATTCGTGGCCTGGCGTGGACCGGCCGTGGAAAAGTCACGAAGGTCGACGTGAGTACCGACGGCGGGCGCACGTGGCGAGCCGCGGAGCTTCAGGCCCCCGTCCTTGCGAAGTGCCACACTCGGTTCCGGTTGCCCTGGCAATGGAAGGGCGAAGAAGCCATTCTCCAAAGCCGGTGCACCGATGAAACCGGCTATGTCCAACCCACACGACAGGAACTTCGTGAAAGTTCGCGGCACGAACTCGACCTATCATTACAATGGCATCCAAAGCTGGAAGGTGGAACGCGATGGACGAGTGCGGAATGTCTATGCGTAAAGTCTTGCTCATAACCATCGGGACTGGTGTCCTAGGTCTTGCTTGTATTCTGACCGTGTGGTCCGCGGAAGACCGTGGGCTTTCCGGGTTCGGACTCGCGGCGACCGAGGACCAGATCAGGGCGTGGAACATTGATATTTCCTCCACGGGCGAGGGTCTTCCTCCGGGGCGCGGGACCGTCAAGCAGGGCGCTCAAGTGTTTGCCGCAAAATGCGCCATGTGCCATGGGCCTACCGGTACCGAAGGGCCAAAGGACAAGCTTGTCGGTGGGCGTGGGACCTTGGCCTCCCCGAAGCCGGTAAGAACTATCGGAAGCTACTGGCCATACGCGCCGACGGTGTACGATTACATCAATCGGGCGATGCCCTTTAACGCGCCGGGATCTTTGACACCGGAAGAAATTTATTCGGTGGTCGCATGGCTTCTCTATAAGAATGAAATCGTGCCGGAAGACGCGGTAATCGATGCCCAGACCTTGCCGCAGGTGCAGATGCCGAATCGCGACGGGTTTATCCCTGATCCACGGCCGGATGTTCCGAGCAAATAGCTAAGACGGTTTCTCGAAGGTTTTCGTGAGGCAACGACGCAGGCCTGGACAAAGACACCGGCTCGCGATCAGGACGGCTTCTCCGATGACGGCGGTCGCGCGGAGAAGGAAAAGGCTGGACGCTCGATAGGCAGAGTGAGGTAAAAGGTGGTGCCCGCACCTACCTTACTTTCAACGGTCAGGCGACCGCCGTGCGCATCTACCACATCCTTCACGATTTTTGTCCCAAGTCCGGTACCGCCATGCTTCCGGCTGGTCGCCTGATAGGTAAAAAGACTCTCGAGGACTTCGGCCGGTATGCCACGCCCCGTGTCCGCGACTGACAGGGTCACGGCCTTCGCCTCCGGATCCATGCGGCCGCTCACTGTGACAGACCCGCCGCGCGGCACCTCGGGTATCGCATTGTTGACGAGGTTATACAGGGCATTAAAGAGTCGGTTCTCGTCGGCCATAATCGGCGGCAAGGTGTCGAGCTGCTCGGCCCGCAGTATCACGTCCTGCTGATCGGCGAGCAGGCGAAGCGTTTCGAACACATCGGCGACGACGTCAGCCACACGGCATGGGCTGAATTGAGGTAGACTGCTCAATCCCTTGACTGAGTCTGCAATCTCTCGCACTCGGTCCTGAATGCGCCGCGCGCCTGTTCGGATCATCGTGAGGATTTCCTTGCTCTGTAACAGGGTGGCGCGCGCTTGCTCCGGATCAAGATTAGGGAGCTTGCTTTCGCATTCCCCGAGCTCGCCTTGCATATAGCTCGCGCCCAGCACGATCGGTGTTAAGAGATTTTTGAGATCATGGCCGATGTCCGCGACAAGCCTTGCCACCTCAGCCAGCCTGGCCTCCTCAATCAGTTTCGCTTCGATCTGGCGTAACGCTTCTTCGGTCTGCTCGCGCTGAAAGTACTGGCCGATTTTGATGCCGATGTCGTCTACCATGTTGAGCAGATCACGATCCGGCTCACGGATCTCCCGGCTAAAAAATTCAATAACGCCGTAGATCTGGTCCCCGTTTCGGATGGGAAACGCAAATGCTCCGTGGAGGCCTGCTTTGGCGGCGAACGGCACACGGGGAAAGTTCGCGTCCTCCACGACATCGAGAATCCAGGCCGGCGCGACACTTCCCCAAGCACGCCCGGGCAGGCCGATGTTCCGGGCAAATGTGCGCTGCCTACTGTCTGCTACAAACTCGGTGGCCTGTACGCCCGAGGCATACCAGAGGTTAACCGCGCGAAGCACCGACTCCTGATCATCCACCTTCCAAAAAATTCCAAGCTCCCAATCCAGGCTTTGTCCAATGGCCTTAAGGATGCTCTGTCCGGCGTCTTTTAAGCTCGGAGACTCAGCCAGCACCCGTGTAACCTCATATTGTGCCGCCAGACGGCGTTCCGACCGCCGAGTCTGCGCAAGAGCCTGTCGCAGGTCGGAGACCATGAGCGCATAGCCTCGGCTCACATACCCCAACACCAGGAGGTACGCTATGACGCGCAGGATATGCCAGTACCACCATGCACTGTCCCAGGGGGCGGAGCGCAGAAACATGATCTCGGTTATGCCGAACAGAAGACTCAGGCATGCAAAGAGGTAGGCTAATGACTGGCTGGATCGCCGGAAGTCAATCAGAAATCCTATCGCGCTGGCAATAAACAGTGTCGCGGCCAGTGCGTTCAGGGCGATGGCCTGCAGGGCGAATTTTCCCTGCACAGTCATTGAGGGAACATTTTCGGGGAAGCTGAGGGTCCAGAGCCCTAGGCAGATCGCGCCCCCTCCGATGACGCGCGGAACCCAGCGCAATGCTCCGACGCCGGTCGCAATCCAGGGAGACAGGGCGAGCGCAAAAACGACGGCGCCCACCAAGCTCGCCATGCTGCGGAGAAAGACGAATCCGTCGCCAGGTGGCGAGACCGCGTGGAAACATTCGAGCAACCCCATGCCGAGGAAGCCCACGGCGACGATCTGCGTCTTTCGTTCCGATTGTTCCCGCTTGGAAGCGAACAGCACAAACGCCATCGCGATGGCCGTCAATCCACCCAGTGCCTCTATAGAGGAGTGAAGCGGCTCGTTGACCCAGATCTGGTCAGTCCAGATGAACCGGACGGCGATACCGACCGCCAAGGCGCCCAGGCCAATACCAGCGAAGACCGTATAGGGCCGAAAGGATTTCATGCGGGGAGCCCGGATTATGATGAATCTGCAAATTCGGCCGGACAGTACTGAGCCGGAGGAACGAAGTCAAGCCAAGCGGACCCTACCCTCCTCCGTTAGGTGACTTCGGCAATACTCTCAGCGCGATTTGCAGCGTGGGTAGCACGAGCTGTAGATAAGCCAGTGACTGGCAGCAGGAGAATCTACAGCTAGACGCTGTACAATCAAACATTCTTTCGGTCAGTCTTCACAAGACGGAGGCACATGGACGGGTCGGAACAGTTGGGTCTATGGAGCGAACAATCGGAACAGGCGGCCCTTCCACCCGTCTCCCCGCTCTCGCCTCTCGTCCACTTCGGAACGTCAACATGGACGTACGAGGGTTGGAAAGGATTGGTCTATAAGCAACCGTATCAGCCGAGTCGATTTAGGAGCGAGTGCCTGGCAGAGTACGCGCGCTACGAGTATGAGGGATACCGGCTCTTCCGAACAGTCGGTTTTGACTTCACATTTTATGGACCGCCGACGTCACGGCAATTGACGCACTACAGCAACCAAGTGCCCAAAGACTTTGTGGCTTGCTCCAAGGTCTGGGAAGAGCTCACGGTCCCCGCCTACTCCAGGCATCCGCGCCACGGGTCACACACCGGACCCAATCCATATTTCCTAAATGCGGATTATTTCCAGGAACACGTCCTGGCTCCCTACGCCGCGGTATTTAAGCCGCATACCGGCCCCTTCATCTTCGAATTCCAACGAACGTTAGACCTCGAGCCGGAAGACTTTCTAAAACGACTCGACGGCTTTCTCGCACGCTTGCCGAAAGAATGGGAGTATGCCATCGAGGTCCGGCACGAACGCCTGGTCACCAGAGAGTACCGCTCTATTCTTAGCACGCACGGCGTTGCGCATGTCTATAACCATTGGACCCACATGCCCGGTCTGTGGGAACAACACGGGCTGATGGACGAGACTTTGACCGCGCCTTTCGTAGTGCTTCGTCTACTCACGCCTCGAGGTGTGAGATATGAGGATGCGGTCAGGCGCTACAAACCGTATCGCGATATCGTGCAATCCTTGCCGGAGATGCGCGAAAATACGGTGAAGCTCATTAAACAGGCGGTCCGTGAGCATCGGCGCGCGTACGTGCTGGTGAATAACCGAAGTGAGGGCTCCGCGCCGCGAACGATCCAGGCGATCTTTGACATGATAAGACGGAGACAATCAGAAGCAACACCCGACCCCTAGTCTGCGCCGCAGCGGTCATGCCCGGACTCTACGACGCCGCCCCTGTCCGTATTAAATGTGATGTAGCATCCTCCCTTTCGTTCCCACACCAGAGTGCTTTCTCCTGACGACAATTTTGTTTCACGAGTGGGTGCTCCCATCGAGGCAATGAGTTCCTTTTTGGTCTTTCCCACCCACCGTTCAACGAAAACATCATGATGGCTCGGTGGCAGTGGTTGCGCCGTGCAACCGAGCACGTATACAACAGGAAGGAACAAGAGTAGTTGTCGCGCGGCAGTTCGCAGGGCACTCATTCCTGAATGGACTCCTAAGTGGCCGAGACAGTTATTTACCGGGTTGTCTTCCTGTTGACAAGCGACAATAGTTCCCGGCGCGCCGAGCCCCATATCAGCGATAAAGGGTAAGCGGCTTCCTAAAAACTGACGCACCATGCTATCCCAGGCGTCCACCGGCCTCATAAGCTTCATCGGCTTTCGATGCTTAAAACAACCCTAAGTAATTAATATCACTGGCTTGTTCTCCCACGCCTTCCCGAGGGTACGGAGATTGCCTGCTATAAGTTAGGACGTTTCTCAAGGAGGGGCTATGGGAACTCCGGTGTGTAAGCGGTGCTCAATGGATTACTGTTTGCCAATCCCCCCAAACGGGGGCGATCGATCGCATACTCAATAAGGTGCATATGTCTCGATTTCGATGTCAGCTCTGCGCTCACCGTTTTTGGGTGATGCAATGGAAGGATTTCCGCAAGAGCTCCCGTGACGATAAGCGCGAGTTCCAACGCCTCGCGGTAGATTTCCCTGTCACCTTTCGCGGAGAACACAGCAGAGGCAACGGCACCGTTACAACGCTTTCAATTCAAGGCTGTACTATCGATACCGAATCCCGGCTGCAGCACGGCGCGGTCCTGTCTCTCACCATGCATATCCCAGCGCTGAAGTTTCGAATAGAACTGGAGGCTGTTGTAAAAAGAGCTCTCGGCAGGCGGTTCGGATTGGAGTTTTTGAAGATGGACTCCGTCGATAAAGAACGGTTGCAGAACCATATCGAAACCCTGATTGTGACAGGCCCCAATGAACTGAGAAAGATGTTCCTCGACGTTTAAGCCCCTATTTCCCCTACCTCTCGTCTCAAATTCCGAAGAGTGCTGAACATTCTTTAGATATGCGTATCGACTAATCACTCGGCGGTTCAAAGTGCCCTGAAGGTCGTGACTCCCATGGCACTGTCGGCTGCTTAGCCTGTTTCGCGAGACTGCGCAAGCTCGCCTGCGCAGCCCGCAGAAGCTTTGGCTCGCCGCTTTGCACAATAGCGGTCAGCAGCACATACATCTCCGGTTCGATGTTGACACCGCGAAGGACCTGCTCGATGACGGGATCGGGAGAATGAGTTTGTCTTGTATCGAGATCCTCTTCTGCTCCCTCCATTAGAAGCGCCAGATGTCGAGGGTCCGACCACAGCCATGATGCCGGGATTCCCAAGGCCCCCGCCAGTGCCGGGAGAATTGACACGGGAGCGTCGAACGCATCCGACTCAATCGATGCCAGGGTGTCCTCAGAGATATCTGCCTTCTTGGCGAGGGCCGCCCCAGAATACCCCCGGGAGACGCGCCAGGCCTGGATGTTTGTTCCGAGCGACATGATAAAAATCATAGCCAATCGAGGCTCGCCAGGCAAGATGAACCGTGCTCGCGCATTGGCCATCTTTCTTGCCCAACTTCCGGCTCTATGGTATCGTGCTAGACTCCATGACTTCTCATCCCTACCGGCTTCTCTTCCTCGCCGCGATCGTATTTGTTTGCGGCGCGTGCTCCACAACCAAATCTGCCGCCGTTCGCCCTCCGCTGTCCGCCGTAGCCTGCAAGCCGTCGGTGGTGGTTCAAAACAATCAGGCAGGGATGGCGCTCTACAATGAACGCCGCTTCGAAGCCGCCAAGGAAAAATTCATGGAGGCAGTCACGCTCGGGCCCACTTGCGCCGAGGCTCACTATAACCTAGGGCTATCGTTGTCATACCTTGGAGCGAAAGACGACGCCCGCCAGCATTTTATAGAAGCCGCGAATCTAGCTCCCGGCAATCAGGTCATCTGGGATTCTCCCGCACTCCATCCCTATGGTGAGCCGCAGAAGGAGAAGAAGAGCACGAAAGCCGCCACCGAACAAGCGCCCGGCGCCTTCGGCAATCGCGGACGGGTAGGGGGGTACTGAAACCGGTCTAGAGACCGACAGTTTTCCTGATTTCGTCGCGGACTTTCTCTTTCCCCTCTATCATCCACGCCTCGAGTTTTGGAAATAGATACGCGTCGTTGCCCGTGAAGGCCGGGACCAGCACCTCCGAAGATTTTTCGATCCGGCCTTCTTCTAGAACGATTGCGACTTTCTGATCCGCGATCAGCCGCGTCAACATTTGCGTGATCTTCATTTGTTGGCCCGGCGACCCGCCCGTGACGGCCAGGATGCGCTGCTGAAAAGGCTCCAACTCGGCTTTGATGTCTACAAACACCCGCATGGCCCTCGGAATTATCCATCCCTTGCGGTTTACGAAAAAATCGTAGGAAAAGACGTCTTTTCCAGGCTCGCGAAAAGGTCCGACAGACAGGCTTACATCATATTTCACCGCGGTGGGCTGAACCTCCGCCATACGGAAACCCTCCTTGCCTGTCTTTCACGACCTCGCCGCGTACTATACGAAGGTCCGAAGCGCCTTGTCAAAACAGCCGCAGACCTCATCTGCCGCAGCGATCCCGTCGCGAATGCAGTCCGGGATTCCTACGCCTCTATAGCCTGCGCCTGCCAGAAAAACCCCCGGCAGACGGTCGAGTCTGTCGGCGATTGCGGCGAGCCGGCCAAGATGCCCGAGATGATACTGGGGCATCGCCCGAGGCCAACGATACACTCGGGCGAGCCGTTGGAGCCCGATCGATTCCAAGTATGACCCGCAACTCATCTCGCGCCAATCCGATAAGCTCCTGATCAGTCCGCTCGAGAACATCTTCCCGCCCGATTCCTCCCAGATAACATCGCAACAATACCGAGTCCTGGGGCGCCCGATGATCCCATTTGGAGGAGGTCCACGTCGAAGCCGTCAACGCGCGATGTTCGACGCGCGGGACCACAAAACCATAGCCATCCAGGTCATGACGAAGATCAAGTTTTCGATAGCCGAGTGAGATCGTGACGCTCCCGGCATAAACAATACCCGCAAGCTGCTCACCAAGGAGCGGATCTAGAGGGGCAAGTAACTCGGCCGCGTCATAGGCGGGCGTCGTCACGATCACCGCGTCCGCGGCAATTGAACGACCATCCATGAGGATAAGGTAACGTTGTTCGTGCTGCCGGCGAATCTCACGGACGCGCATGCCCGTCAACACGGTGATCTCCTTCAGACTATCCTCGAGCGTGTGCACCAGATGGCTCAGGCCCTCGCGGAGGGTGATAAACGGAGTCGCGACGACACTCGGGTTGTCTGTCTTTCGCGCTTGCCGCTTCGCATGCCAAAGAGCCTTCAGGAGACTGCCATGCTCTTGTTCCATTTCCCGAAAACGGGGAAACGTCGCAAGGATGCTGAGTTGATCGGCATCGCCGGTATAGATGCCGGTCAACAGGGGCTCGACAATATGGTCCACGGCTTCCTTGCCCAATCGGCGTCGAAAGAACGCGCCTAAGGATTCATCCCCGGCGTGTCGATTTGGAGGGAGGAAGAACTCAGCGCCGAGGCGCAGCTTCGCCGGCCAGGACAGAAGCGTCGTTCGCAAGAAAGGCCCGAATTTGGCCGGGATGCCCATCACGAGGCCCTCGGGCAATTTATGAAGCCGGCCGTGGAGCCACACAAATGTCTTGCGATGCTCGGGGATTGTACCGATGAGGCTATTGGCGAGGCCGAGGCGGCGGCACAGATCGATTCCCCACGGCTTCTGCGCGAGAAAAGACTCCGGCCCCCCTTCAATGACAAAACCGTCAGAATGATCCGTGAGGATCTTCCCGCCGAGTCGCCCTGAGGCTTCCACAAGGCTGCAAGTCAGCGCCACACCGGCAGAGTGATTTCTCGCGGCAAACTCATGCAGGGTATACGCGGCAGCCAGGCCGGTGATTCCTCCCCCGATGATGACGACGTGATAGGGAGTTGCCCGCATGCGCTCACGCCGGAGCGAGGGAGCTAGTCTCCTGAAGATGTGCGTGAATGACGTCGGCGAGGGTGTCGACGAGCGGCGGCGACGCGTTCAACATGGGGATTCTCTCGAGCCGCATTCCTTTTTGCGTCGCCAGCTTTTGAAACTCGATATCGATGTCATACAGAATCTCGACATGTTCTGAGACAAACCCAATCGGCGCCACGAGCACTCCCCGATGGCCGCCTCTCTCCAACTCGTCCAATACTGCTTCCACGGTCGGTCCAAGCCACGGCTCTTCGGAGCGTCCCTGGCTTTGATACGCAAACCTCCAGACGTCCGGTCTCACCCGCGCGACTACGGCATCAACCGTCGCCCGCACCTCTTGCGGGTAGGAATCTCCTTCCTGGACGATCCGTGAAGGAAGGCTGTGTGCAGTAAATAGAAGCGCAACCTTGCTATCGGGCGGAAACCGTCGTTGAGTCGCCTGAATGTTATCCGCGATGGCGTCGATGAACCGGCGATGCGTGTTCCAGCTTCGCACATAGGTGAAGGTCATCGGCGTCGCGGACTGCGCCCGAGCTTCTTCCACCTTCCTGATATAGGCGCCTACGGTCAGTTGCGAATTCTGCGGCGCCATGCACACCCCCACGACCCGTCGGACGCCTTCGGCCTCCATCCGGCGATAGACGTCGCCGATGAAGGGATGCCAATGCCGGAAGCCTACGTAGACCCTAGCCGGCGTTCCGCTTGCTGAAAGACGACTCTCGAGCTTATGGGCAAGCTCAGTCGTGATCCCCAGGACAGGCGATTTTCCGCCGGTCACTCGGTAACGCTCCTTGATCTCGTCGATAAGTTCAACGGGCGTTGGACGCCCGCCCCGAAGCTCCTTGAGATAGGGTCCGACGGCTTCCAACGAGTCCGGACCGCCCAAGGCCATCAAAAGCACCCCGGTTCTATTCAATACTTCTTCGACTTTCATCGGGTGCTCAACTTGTGAACCATATCGATGGTCGCCGCAACGTTTTCGATGGGCGTGCCAGGCAAAATGCCATGGCCCAAGTTGAAGATAAACCCGGGTCCTGTGCCAGCTTGACTCAGTATCGCTTCCACCCGCCGCTTGATCTCATGCAAAGGCGCGAAAAGTACGATCGGGTCTAGATTCCCTTGAATAGCGACGTCTTGGCCGAGCCGGAGCCTGGCCTCATCCAACCGGATTCGCCAGTCCACTCCAATGACGGTCCCCCCCGCTTGCTCCATGAGCTCGAGCAACGTGGCCGTACCGGTTCCGAAGTGAATACAGGGAACATTCATGTCCTTCAACGCATCAAAGATAAGCCGCACGTGAGATTGGACGTATTCCCGGTAGTCATCCGGACTCAAGGCCCCCACCCAGGAATCAAAAATCTGGACCGCCTGGGCGCCCGCTTCAATCTGGGCTCTTAGATAGCCGGCGATCACGCGCGCCAACTTGTCGAGGAGAAGGTGCCAGGCCTCCGGCGCGTGATACATGAAACGCTTCGTCTCGATAAAATTCCTTGAAGAGCCGCCTTCGATCAGATAGCTGGCGAGCGTAAAGGGAGCGCCGGCAAACCCGATCAGGGGGACCCGCCCATCAAGAGCCTTACGGGCCAACCGGATCGCCTCGTAGACAAACCCCAGAGCCTCGGGATCGATGGGCTTTAAGGCATCCACCGCGGCACGGTCCCGGACAGGATTGGAGATGACGGGACCTTCGTCCGCGAGAAACGCCAATTGCGCGCCCATGGGTTCCAGCGGCAATAGAATGTCGGCGAAAATAATCGCGGCATCAAGAGGAAAACGCTCGATGGGCTGGAGGGTGACCTGGGAAGCTAATTCCGGCGTCTTACACACCTCGAGAATAGAATGACGCTCGCGGATCTTGCGGTATTCCTGCATGTAGCGTCCCGCCTGGCGCATGAACCAAACCGGCACACAGTCCGTCGGCTCACGACGGCACGCTTTGAGAAATCGATCGTTCATTGCACCCGCCCAACCCTGAAATCTGCCAAGACAGATTTCTTTTCCCTTTGCACCCACCCACCCCGCAGCTGCCAAGACAGCCGCTTTACCCGATAGCGCGCCATTCTAGGGGCTGCTTGAAACAGGTGTCAAATCATCAACCCAGTGGCTGGGCAGTTGGTATCAGAACCAAAGAGCGGGACCCGCATGAGGCCGGAGAATCAACGAGGGCTCAAGGCCATAAGCTATTATATGTTTCCACCACTGTTTCATACCAACCTGTCTTTTTCTCTATCGGCCTCAAAACGTTTACTCCGGGACGGGGTTTCGCTTCGCGAATGAGCAAGCCGGTAGTTGAGACGCGCACCTCGAACTCAGCGGACTCCGTCACCGGGATGAACGTCGCAGAGCCGTACTCCGCATCGAGCAATACACGAAGGAACGGGTAGCGCCGGCGCAGACCAAACAGGTCCACAGGCCTGTCCTGCGTCAGTGAATACACAGTCCGGACCGCAGAGCGCTCCTCCTCAATATCGTGGTAACGCCCGCCTACGCGGTCGAGTTCGTAGGCGGTGTGCAGGCCCAGTATGTTCGCAAGCGGCTTCCACTTGATGATGTGCGCGTCGACGTATATTTCATCTCCCGCGAGCTCGAACGTCGACTCCCGTCCGCCGGGAAAGCGGACCACCGCCCCGAAGCGCTGCGGGCCGTGAGGCTGCACAAAGAGCCGCGCTGCGACATCTTCGCGTGTCAGCGCCAGGTAGCCCTGAGTGCCGACGGCGATCGCGCCCGCGAGTCCCCCCAGAGAAAGCAAAACCAGCCCGGCAAGCGTCCGAAGAGCGAATTGCAACGCTCTCGCCCGCGTGAGGGCTGCAATCCCGGCAAGAATCAGAATCAAGCCGAGCACGCCCAGCACGATGGCAGCGAAAAAGAACGGCGAGGTTGTAAGCTCTGATGACATGGGTTCGGAGAATTGGATGGAAATTCAATAATAAATCTGTCCCGAATTCCTAATAGAATCATACGACACAAACGGTATATCAACCTAATGAAAACTGCGCGCAGACTGACAATTGGCCTCTCACATCGTCAAGGCCCACCCTCGGATTTGCCAACGCTGGGTGCCGTGTTTGGAAGTATCAGCAATGCACTTGGCGTCATGTTATTATCCGGCGATTCCGGGCCGGATTGTGGTCGCGCCAAAGGGAACTACGGATGAAGATCTTCCTATCGCACGCCTCCGAACAGGATGAGGTCGCAAGGAGCATCGAAATCGCGCTGCATGGTGAGGGTCACTCCGTTTTCCTCGCCCGATCCGTCCTGCAGTCCGGTGCGTCCTACAACGATCAGATCAGAGATGCTATTGCACACAGCGATCTTTTTCTTTTCTTGATTAGCCCAGAGGCCGTTGATAAAGGTCGCTACACGCTTACCGAGCTCGAGTTTGCCGAAATGAAGTGGCCCAGCCCCTCCGGCTTCGTTCTGCCCGTTATGGTTAAGAAGACCGAGCTTAGCTCCGTCCCGCCTTTTCTCAAGGCCGTCACGATTCTGGAGCCGCAGGGAAATGTCCCCGCGGCCGTAGCAGCGGCGGTCGCCTGGCTGTCGAAGCCGTGGTGGCGGCGTCTCCTGCGCCAGTCAGCGGCGGTCCTCATATTGGTTGCGCTTATCGGGAGCGGTGTAGCGCTCTGGTGGGGATACCAGAACTGGGTGACGGCTAAAGAAGTCTCGGATTTGCTCAAGGAGGGCGAATTGCAGCGGCAGTCCGGAAACTATTCCGCAGCATGGGACGTGTACGCACGGGCCAGTGGAGTCGCCCCGGGCAACAGGGACGTCGCCTACGCCCAAGAACGCGCGGCGATGGATTGGCTGGAAAATATTAGCGTGATTTCAGGAAAGGAAACATTCACCGGCATCGTGGAGAAGGTCCAGCCCATTCTGTCGCGTTGCGCGATTTCGAACGAACCCAGGCGGGCCGGCGATTGCCTTGCTCACATGGGCTGGGGCGATTTCCTGCGCCGGCGCGAAGGTTCAGGAGGACTCGACCCAGTGCAGCACTATCAGCGTGCGCTCAAAGTGGATCCGGAAAACGTCTATGCCCACGCCATGTGGGGATTTCACCTTCTCACGGCCAGCTCGTCCAAGAGTACGTTGAGTGAGGCCAAGGCGCATTTCACCAAGGCGCTGGCCTCCGGACGAGAAGTGGAGTATGTACGGCGACTTCAGATCAACGCTCTGGCCTGGTTCCACAATTCTGAGCGCGACAACGAACTCGTTCGGTTGGCGAACGAGATTCGCACGAGCAAGGAGACGATGACTTATCCCGACAGCGAGTCACTCTGGAGCGTTTATTGGCATATCTATTTCTGGGGCCTCATCTACCGCCGCGACATCGAGCAGCTCCTGTCCGCCTTGCCTCCCGCGGATCACCTCGCCACGTTTATCTGGTTATTTCCCGAAAACAAGGTTCCTGAAGACAAGCGTGACCTATATCTGATTATGTTAGCGACGTTTCAGGAACGGGCGGGCGAGCATGCCCGTGCGCTCGCAACATACCGGCAAGTCCAGAAGCCGGGCAATTCACAAGAGGTTGTGGAGCAGGCTATTGAGCGGCTATCGAAGAAGCGATGAAGAGACCGGAAAAATCTGACCGAGTGTTTTGAAACGCGTATTACTTCTTCAGCTTGGCACTCGCCCACCGCCACTGCGATCGCACTGCTGGCCTGGTTCGCCCTCCGAGGCAGATATACCTACGAGCGGACGCCGGGTACAGGGTGTAGAATCTCCCAATTATAGTCCGTTACACTTCTTTCGTTAGAAAGGAGCGGCCGTGCGGGAAGAGCGGAAGGTCAACTATTATGCGTTGCTAGAATTATCACCCACCGCAACGGACGCTGACATCAAAAAAGCCTGGCATGAACAACTGCAGGTCTGGCATCCGGATCGCTTTAACCATTCACCAACCCTGCACCGTAAAGCGGAAGCCCGAACACAACTGATCAACCAAGCCTATCAGACCCTTAGTGATCCCGTCGCGCGCACACGATATAATGCCGCGACACAGCCCTCTTCCTCCGTCACCCAACCCTCACGCCCGTCCCGTCCGGCACGCCCTCAACCGACCGCACGCCCCCGCCAGGAGCTTCGAGGACCCCAATCACTCATTACTCTCTCCCGGGAAGGTCGACCTAAAATTATCGTGCCTGCCATTCAACTGCTCGTAGACAGTAATGAGCAACTCCCCTACGAGTTTCACGGCCTCGTTCGAATAGCCGGGACCATTCAACAAGCCCTCCCAGCCGGCGACTATGCTATTGCTGAAGCACCAGAGCTATTCTGCGTAGAGCGCCTGCCAGTGGAGGATCTTTATACGACAGTCTCGAATTCATCCAACAATCGTTCACGATTTCTGCGAGAGCTAGAAGGACTCCTCGCCTTCCCCCATCGGTTTCTTGTCATCGAAGGCACGATCCAACAGAGCATCGCCGGGGGGCGTTTAGGTCAATATCACAAAAATGGATTGCTGGATTTCCTTGCTGCCATTACGGCGAGATATGGTATCCAGATCATCCATGCGGATACTCGTGAAGAAGCAGAAGAACGTGTCGCGAATCTCGCGGCCCTGCACTATGCCTACTTCTTTGCCGAACGAGAGGGATTAGGGCGCTGTCTCAATGAGAACGATTTATAAGGACACCTCCGAAAGCTGCCGAGTCTGAGACGTTCTGCCCAAGGATTTTTTGCTGAGCGAATTTAGTGGACGGGGGAAACAAGTCGTTTGGTGATTGCGGCAATATCGGGACTCACCGCCTGCTCTTCGTCGGGATCGGCGATACGCGCGGCACCCTCGGACAACTCAATGCGATAATGGTTCTCCCGTTCCGAGAACCATTCGAAGTAGGGGTGGGGGGCTAGATTCGGGTGAGGGTCGAAAGACATCAAGCTGACGTTGCCGGTCTGAGGAATCTCAATATCCCCCAGAACCTGCCCAGCTAAGTCGTCGTCGACGAAATCTGGATTGCGGAAGGTAATGAGGCGGCCGTGAATCTCGCCTTTGAAATCCCCGTGTAGAAAGAACTCAACGGGACCGATCGCCGCAAAGGTGACTCGGCCTACTACTCGGCCTGCCACCCGGTTGTCGAGAAAACCGTCCTTCACCCAGCGGCTGTTCGCGAACTTCTGCGCCACGACGTGGATCAGGGTTGATCATCGGGGATGAGTTGCCACTCATCCTTTTCAATCCAGACAGGCTTTCCGGTTTCGAGTTTCTTCACATCTTCTTTTTCAAATAACCGCATATAGCGATTGATTCGGTCCTCATCATCAATCCGCTCCTGTTGCACCACTCCATTGGGCAACTTGAATTTTCTCAGCAATAACGGCATCTTAACCTCCTACTATTACACCCGCCCGCCAAGCCGAGCTTGCATTGCACCCACATTCCACCCGCCAGCCCCGGCGCTGCCAAGACAGCGCCTTGTCCCGTCGCACCCTCCCGCCCCGGTGATGCCATTGCACCCGCCCAGCCCTGTGAGTTTGCCAAGACAAACTCCTTTGCCCCTGGACAGCGCCTTGTCCCGTAGCCCCGAGCCTGAAGCAGGCTGTTCTCCCGTGGGAAGGGGGCTTGTCCCGTGGGACATACCCTTTGCCCTATTGCACCCGCCCAGCCCTTGGAGTACTCGACCCCTTGCACGGGAAGGCAAGGGGTGCCCCGGACAAACTCCTTTGCCCCTGGACAGCGCCTTGTCCCGTAGCCCCGAGCCTGAAGCAGGCTGTTCTCCCATGGGAAGGGGGCTTGTCCCGTGGGACATACCCTTTGCCCTATTGCACCCGCCCACCTTGGAGTACTCGACCCCTTGCACGGGAAGGCAAGAGGTGCCCCCCGACAAAAACTCCTGTGCCCCTAGGCTCCCAAGGGGTCCACCTGACGGGCTTTAGCCTCTATCTTGCCCTGGAATAGTTAAGGACACTACAGAAGCCTCAGCCCCGTGTCAACTGATGGATTTGCGGTGGCCGCGCATCCTATAATAGACAAATCAGGAAGAAAGCCTTACTCGGGCGTCGAGCAAAGAAGGAGCTGAGCAATGCCAATATACGAATACCA
Organism: Nitrospirota bacterium; assembly: GCA_963788195.1. Taxonomy (GTDB): domain Bacteria; phylum Nitrospirota; class Nitrospiria; order Nitrospirales; family NS-4; genus NS-11. The sequence goes on along the minus strand of CAWBGA010000013.1, from coordinate 4,583 downwards.
CTGTGAAGGCTGCGGACGAGATTTTGAGGAGCAGCAGTCGATGAGCTTCACTGCTGCGGAGACAGAGTGCCCTCACTGTTATGTGAAAAAGTCGGTCCGGAAAATCTCTTCCTTCGCCTCGTCAATCAAAGGGCCCACACGCAAGCCAAGGTCCTCGGATATCAAGGCCGAACAAGCGATCCAGAGAATCGAGCACACAACCACTAAGCTGCCGCCCCCCTTCGGGCTGCGTGGGGATTATGAGCCAACGCCGTAGAACGTATGCAACATTTGCTGGGTTGACCCCTCGAAAAACCAGTGTTACCATCTCGTCGCTAGGACAAGAACGGCATTCATTCTTAATTCAGATCAGTGAAAGGATACGACAATGACTAAGGTCACGGCGTTCCTTGGCATGCTCGTTTTATTTCTGTATGTACCTGCACTCGTTAGTGCGGATGTGAATATTCCGGGGCTGGGCTCCGGAGCGTATGATGTTCCGTCCGTCGGGGGACCCGGCGACAAGGTTGAAAAAGCGGCGAACTGCGAGACCCACCTCCGACCGAAGATCACGAAGGTGACGCCGGACCCTGTCAAGCCAGGGGAGAAAATCACCATCAAGGGTGAGAATTTTCAAAGCAAGGAATGCTTGCAGGATGTGTCTTTCGGCAGCCGAGGTGGAACCCGATCCGAGAATAACGCATTCAAGTACATCGATGAGGGCACCGTTGAGGCAGTCGTGCCTGAGCTAAAACCAGGCTTATCTCCAGTGAATATTGTCACTGTCGGGGGCAGTGCACAGCAAATCCTGCTGATTCAGGCAAAAGATGGGGCCTCCGCCAATGAGAGCAGCGCGACAAAAGACAGCAGCTCGGCAAAAGACCAGGGCTCAGCAAAAGACCAGGGCTCGGCCAAAGACCAGGGCTCGGCCAAAGACCAGGGCTCAGCAAAAGACCAGGGCTCGGTAAAAGGCGGCAGCTCGGCAAAGGATGGGAGCTCAGCAAAAGATCCTGGGTCATCCAAGTAATGCCCTGTGATCGAATGACGCGTGACGACTCCTCTCTGTGTGCGGCAGCGCCTGGAAGCTAGTTAGACTGACCTGTCTCCGTTCAGCTTCCCGACTCCATTCCATAAGACCAGAGTGATGCATTGCTCGGTCACCTGCTCGACTTGCCGCAAACCCTATGCTACCCTTGGCGCCGTTTTGTGAGTGTCCCGCATGTTCAAGAAAATTCTCATTGCAAATCGGGGCGAAATCGCCATGCGGATCATCCGGGCCTGCCGGGAACTCGGGATCCGAACCGTGGCCATCTATGCGGAGTGCGAATCCACCGCCATCTATGTAAAGAAGGCCGACGAGTCCTATCTCATCGGTCCAGGACCTGTTCAGGGCTTTCTGGACATGCAGGGCATTGTAGATCTGGCACAGCGAGCCGGCGCTGATGGCATTCACCCTGGCTACGGTTTTCTTTCTGAAAACGCCGAGTTTGCCAGTCTCTGCGAGGCATCGGGGATTACCTTCATCGGGCCTTCTCCCCAGGCCATCGCCCGCATGGGAAACAAAGTGGAGGCCCGTAAGATTGCCCAACAGGCGGGCGTACCCATTGTCCCCGGCACGGAAGGCGGCATCACAGATCCCTCGGAGGCCGTCCGCTTTGGCGAACGCATGGGCTACCCGATCATGGTCAAGGCCTCCATGGGCGGCGGCGGCCGAGGGCTCCGAGTGGTCCAATCCGGCAAAGACCTGCTCGCCCATATGGAATCAGCCCGGCGCGAGGCGGCCTCCGCCTTTGGTAATGGAGAAGTGTTTCTTGAGAAATATATCGAAGCGCCCCACCATATTGAATTTCAAATCCTCGCCGACAAGCATGGCCACGTCATTCATCTGGGCGAGCGCGACTGCTCCATTCAACGACGCCATCAGAAATTGATCGAAATAGCCCCGTCGCTTGTCCTGACGAAGGAGTTACGGGCGCAGATGGGAGAGGCGGCGATTGCCATTGCGAAGGCGGTCAACTATGACAATGCCGGCACCATCGAGTTTCTCCTGGACCGTGACCGTCAGTACTACTTCATCGAGATGAACACCCGTATCCAGGTGGAACACACGATCACCGAACAGATCACGGCCATCGATTTGGTGCGGTCGCAGATTACCGTCGCGGCCGGGCAACCGCTGGAGATCTCCCAGGCAGACGTCACGCTCCAAGGCCATGCCATTCAGTGCCGCATCAACGCCGAAGATCCTCGGAATCAATTTCGTCCCTGTACGGGCACCGTGACAGCCTATTATTCGCCGGGCGGCATCGGGGTCCGGATCGATGGCGCGGTGTACAAGGATTACACGTTGCCGCCATACTATGACGCGCTCCTCGCTAAGCTTGTGGTCCGCGGCCGAACGTGGGAGGAAACGGTGAGCCGAGCGCATCGCTCCCTCGAGGAGTACGTGCTGCGAGGCATTAAGACGACAATCCCTTTCATGTTGCGAATCATGGAAGAACCAGATTTTCAGGCAGGACGATTTGACACAAGTTATCTGGACACTCATCCCGACCTTTTCAATTATGAGGAGTCAATCGATCCCGAAGACCTCGTCCTTGCGATTTCCGCGGCCATCGTGGCGTATGAAGGACTGTAGATGAAAAAATCTCGGCCGAATAAGCCCCTGTCTAAAGCCAAGGCAAGCTCCAAGGGATCTGCACCGGCGCCGCGGCTCGCCCCCCGGAAGACCGAAAGGACGTCCAAATCCGCCATGCCCGAATTCGAGCCGGCGCCGGCCAAGCAGCTATTGTTGACAGATGTGGCACTGCGAGACGGGCATCAATCGCTGCTCGCCACGCGGATGAGAACAGAAGATCTCCTGCCCGTCGCCGAACGATTGGACAAGGTCGGCTATTGGTCGCTCGAGGCCTGGGGAGGGGCCACTTTCGACACTTCTCTGCGTTTCCTGAAAGAAGATCCATGGGAGCGCCTTCGCGCGCTTAAGCGCGCCATGCCCCATACCCGTCTGCAAATGCTGCTGCGGGGGCAGAATCTTGTTGGCTATCGGCATTACCCTGATGATGTCGTCAATGCCTTCGTCGAGCGCGCGGCGACCAACGGCGTGGATGTGTTCAGAGTGTTCGATGCGTTGAACGATATCCGAAATATGGAAACGTCGATGGCCGCAGTGCGCCGCGCCGGCAAACACCTCGAGGCCTCTATCTGTTACACCACGAGCCCCGTGCATACGCTCAAGCGATTCATCGAGATTGCCAAGCGCCTGGAAGACCTCGGCACCGATACGTTGTGCATCAAGGACATGGCAGGGCTCCTAGCGCCCATGGCCGCGTATGATCTTGTGCGCGGGCTCAAGGCTGCCGTGCGTACGCCGATCCATCTTCATACCCACTATACGTCTGGCATGGCTTCGTGCAGCGCCCTGATGGCGGTGCTGGGCGGGCTCGACATGCTGGACACGGCGCTGTCGCCTCTGTCCGGCGGTACTTCCCACCCACCGACCGAAAGTTTCGTGGCGATGCTGGGCGGCACCCCGTACGATACCCGGTTGGACCTCAACATTTTCCCGGCCATCGCCGAAGAATTACGGACGGCTAGAAAAAGATATCATCAGTTTGAAAGCGATTTCGCCGGGATCGACTGCGAAATTCTGATTTCCCAGATTCCCGGCGGCATGCTCTCGAACCTCGCCGCCCAACTCGCCGAGCAGAACGCGCTGCACCAGATTAAATCAGTCCTCCAGGAAGTTCCGCAGGTCCGAAAGGATTTTGGGTATCCTCCATTGGTCACACCGTCGAGTCAAATCGTAGGCACCCAGGCGACGTTGAATGTCCTCACTGGAGAGCGCTATAAAGTCATCACCACCGAAACCCGGCACTATCTGAAGGGACTCTATGGTAGACCGCCGGGGCCCGTCGACGAGACCATCCGCCGGCGGGCACTGGGCAACGAACGTGTGATCGATGTGCGGCCCGCCGACCTGTTGGAGCCTGAGATGCCAAAGGCTCAGAGGGACGCTGGTGACAAGGCGCACAGTCAGGAAGACCTCCTGTCTTTTGCGATGTTTCCCAGCGTGGCCAATGATTTCTTCGAAGAACGTGCACGCGGCGATCTCAAACCAGAGCCATTGGCGCCGCTTCCGACTAAAGGGCCAGCCGCGGCACACGAGTTGAAGCTGGCACCGCTGGAGTTCAAGGTTACTGTTCATGGCGAGAGCTATCACATAAAAGTATCAGGCTCCGGCCGGAAAGCGGACGGCAGCAAGCCCTACTACATCAAAGTCAATGACCGTCTCGAGGAAGTTCACCTGGAACCGTTGGTCGAGGTGCTGACCGGCGCGCCCGAAGCGCCCGATGCCGGAGGTCGAACAACCCCCCGACGGCCAAAGCCCAAAGCACCCGGGGATGTCGCCACACCGATGCCCGGAAGAGTCGTCAGAGTAGCGGCAACCGAAGGCCAAGTGGTGAAGAAGAATGACCTGGTCCTCATCGTGGAAGCGATGAAAATGGAAAATCAAGTGCACGCCCCGATCGCGGGCACCGTGAAATCCGTATACGTAAAAGAGGGTGACGACGTCCAGCCGGACGAGACTCTGCTCGTCATAG
>CAWBGA010000012.1:0-94120 GCA_963788195.1 Nitrospirota bacterium | reverse complement strand
GGAGAGTGAGATGAGGCGGAAGGTCAGTCGTCTGCGCTGAGGCGCGCAATCTCTTTCCGGACTTCGATCTCTGCTTGAGCGGGGACGATCTCCCAGGCAATTTTTTCGATAGCTGCCGCAGCGCTAGATACCGACAAGCTTCTGGATTTCAGACTGCAGGACAGCGGGTGCGAGCCGTCCCACAACGGGTTCTATAAGGTCTGGCAGAGCCTGCCGCGTCGCTTTTTCCACTGACTCTTTGATTATCGCCTCCTGATCGATCACCAGTCTAGGCAGTTCCGCGGCGACCAGAGGGAAATGGATTCTGGGAGCAGATTTTTCACGGTTTGCTCGACAAGCGGCGGCAAGAGATTCTCGAGTCTGTCCTCAATGACCTTGCGCGCGATTCCCTCGACGATTCCGCTGATCGCAAGGGTCAAGGCTTTGATATCTTTCTCATCTATACTTACAGTCCTCCGGGACGCCCGTTCGCATCGATGGCGGTGAGCACATGGCTCTCTGAAAGGCTGATATCACGGCCGGAATGCGAGGACATAGGGCTCGTTTCCTTACGTGGAGTTGACCTTAACCGCGAATATCATTAGGGAAACGCTAGCAGAGGAGGCGTTCGTTGTCAAGATTTCTCATTGACAACGCTCGGAAGACGATGGACACTTTACTGCCGACGCCAGAGATCTGAGACGGGGGGGACTGCATGAAACGGGTTGTCGTGCCGATTGCGCCGGGGTTTGAAGAAATTGAGACCATTACGATCGTCGACATTTTACGCCGTGCGGGCGTCGCGGTCAGCCTCGCAAGTGTCGAGAAAGGTGCGCCGCCGGCCGCTCTCGAGGGTCGCACAGGCATCAAGGTCATGGCAGACCGGGCCCTTTCCGAAGTGCAGGCATCGGACTTCGATATGATTGTCTTGCCTGGAGGGTTAAAAGGCGCGCAGACTCTGCAAAACGACCGGCATGTGGCTCGGCTGTTGAGAGATTTGCAACAGGCTGACCCTTCTCGCTTTTATATTGGGGCGATTTGTGCCGCGCCGATCGTTTTGGCTTCCAACAACATGATTGCCGGCCGGCGGCTGACGAGTCATCCTTCGGTCAAAGACCAGCTTGATGGCGCGATTTATGACGAAGGTCGCGTGGTGATTGATGGCAACCTGGTGACGAGTCGAGGCCCCGGCACGGCGATGGAATTCGCCCTGACGTTGGTGCAGCTCCTGGAGGGCCAAGAGAAGATGCAGGAGATCAAACAGGCGGTCCTGGCCGCCGTCTGACAGCTGCGTGAAAGGCGCGATAGGTTGCATCAGATCCGGGTCTTCATTTTACGGATTGCCGAGCTGTTGGTTCGAACCCGAAAGCGCCAAGGCTTGGCCGCCCAGTCCCCCGCATAGTCGACGTTGATCCGTGGATGGGTCTCGATCCGTGATTTGGGGACCCGCTCGCCGCGATCTTCCAGCCAGAGATTCTGTCCCCGGGTGAGCTCATGGCAGTTTAACGTGAGATCGATCCTGTAGGCTCGGCAGAGTCGACCCGGCCCGTCGATGAGGCCCGTCTCGTCTTCCACCGCCCGGAACAGCACCGCTGCGGGATAGTCCAGCCGCTCCGTGACGACATTCAGGCAATGATACATGCCATAGATGAGGTAGACATAGGCCCGACCGGGTGAACCGAATAAAACCTCCGTGCGCTTGGTGCGTCCCTTGGAAGCATGGCAGGCAAGATCATGCGGGCCGACATAGGCTTCGACCTCGATCACCCGTCCGGCACGAATCCCATCGGGCAGTTCTCGCACGAGGTATTTCCCCAAGAGGTCCCGCGCCACGAGGAGAGTCTGCCTTGCGTAGAAGGCCGTCGGAAGAATCCTCGGGCTGTTCAGGAAGACAGACCGATGGTGCCGACTGAAGGCCATCTCTCGTCCGGATATTAATGCGAATCGCTGTTTACGAGGATGCCGGTATCCGAAAGGCAGGCAGTGACCCAGGCTTGAATATCGTGGGTTTCGACATATCGTCTCATTGCCCGCATTCGCGCCCTCCGTTCCTCAAGGGTCATCTCCAAGCCCTCTTTCATGGAGTCGGCGAGCAATTCGGGATCATAGGGATTGATGATAAAGGCCTCCGTCAGTTCTTCAGAAGCGCCCGCCATCTGACTGACGAGAAGCACGCCGGATTCGTCAACCTGTGATGCAACGTATTCCTTGGCGACGAGATTCATTCCATCATAGACGGAACTAACGAGCGCGATGTCGGCCATGCGGTAATAGGCGACGAGCTTGTCGAAGTCAATGCGGCCTTCCCGGTACTCGATCGGTCGCCACTCGGTTGTTTTGTGCAGGGCATTGATCTCCGAGGCGGTCTGGCGAATCAATTCACGATAGCGACGATAGGCGTCGACCTCTCCTCGGGTGGGAATGGCGATTTGGACGAACGTGAACCGCCCGCGGTACTCGGGATAGCGGGTGAAGAATGTATCGAGGGCCCAAAAGCGCTTCAACAGTCCTTTGGTGTAATCGAGGCGGTCCACGCCAAGGCCCATTTGAATTCCAGTGCGAATGCCGAAGGCGCGCTTTGCGTGCCTCATAGCTTGCTTCACTTGGGGGGTGCGAGCCCGTTCGGAAAATAAGCTGAAGTCCACACTAATGGGACGCGCCGCCAGGCGCGTGCCGTGACCATTGTACACGATGAGGTCGTCTGTCGAGGATGCTTCCGTCTGAAGAAATTGACGGGCGCACTCTGCGAAAGAATGTGCGTACCCCGCCGTTTGAAAGGCAAGACTATCAGCGGCCATCAAACCATCCAGTAGTTCGCGGCGCTCCGGTAAAATCCGAAAGACATCGGGCCCGGGCCACGGCACGTGCCAGAAGAGTGAGACCTCTATATCCGGTCTCGCATCTTTGAGATAACGAGGCAATAGCGCCAGCTGATAATCGTGAACCCAAACGGGACCGCGGTGGTGTTCGAGTTCCTCAAGCACAGCGTTCGCAAACCGCCGGTTCAAATTTTGGTATGCTTCCCAGAACGCCTTACGGTATGCGATCCGATCCAGTGTGATATGGCACAGCGGCCACAGGACTTCATTGGCATAGCCAAGATAACCGCCCTTGACCTCTTCAGGAGTGAGCCAGACGCGTCGCATGCGGTAGGCTGGAGCTTCAACAGGCACATTGAGCACGCCGTCCGGCGGTGTGTGTGCGCGATCGTCTTTCCCGCCTCCCCATGCGACCCATGTCCCACCCAGTCGTCGCATGACAGGATCGAGTGCCGAGGTCAGCCCACCGTCGGTGCGCTGGCAAAGGACTTGATTTTTTATGAGCCGGTGCTCGTATGGCTCACGGTTGGAGACCACCATCAAGCGCGTGTCAGGTGTTCCATCTTGCAAGACGCTGGACACTAGGCCTTTCCTTCCATCAGATGCAGAATCCCTTGCAGGGGTATACGGACCCAGTCGGGGCGGTTGTTGACTTCATAGGCGATCTCATAGATCGCCTTTTCCAACAAATGAGCGTCCAATAAGGTCTCAAGCTCTTCGCGCGTACGCGGTAAAAAGGCGCCTTGGCTGCTGTTAAGAAGATAGGTTTTTAAAAAGACGGAGCTTACCCACCCGTACCAAAAGCGGGCCCACGGCTCGAGCGTGGGCCTGACCTCCGGCCGAGCTATGATTCCCGGAACTTGTCCGAATAATGCCGCGGAGGAGGCGTAATGAAATGAGCGGAGCATTCCAGCCACATCCCTGAGCGGAGAGCGTTTGATGCGACGCTCACTCAATGGCCGCGCCGGTTCCCCTTCGAAGTCGACGATGACAAAATCTTTGCCCGTGTAGAGGACCTGCCCGAGATGGTAGTCGCCATGACACCGGGTACGCATCGCGGTGATTCTTCCGTCACGAATCTGGCGAAAGCGTTTGCGGATGGCACCTTCCAGTTCCAGCACCCGCGCCGCATCGTCCTGGGCCGCCTCCGGAAGAGCTTTCTGACGTTTCCGCAAAAGTTGAAATGACTGATTGGTCAGCCCGAGCATTTGATGATAGAGCGCCTGCCGATAGAAATCCGTGAACGGCTCGGGGGCAAAAATCGGGTCCTTAAGTTCCGTCGACAAGGCCAGATGCATCTCCGCAGTTCGCTGCGCAATCAACCGCGCCGATTCCAGATACGGCCCGATCAGCTCGGTGGCGGTCACCGTAATGTCCTCTTCACTCAAAGAGAGCAAAGACATGTGCATCTGAGAGTCGATTGCCGCTTCGGACTTTTGACTGGCATCGTGGGCCAAGTGCGCGCTCAAAGTACGTGCTGAGCATGTCGAGCGTATGGCTCCAGGCGTCTCCTTGGTTCGGCACGAATTCCTGGAGAATACCCACCAGCATTCGCGCATTGTCTTTCCTCCGGTATTCCAGAGCTCCGGCGATTGCGGGGGTGACGTGGCTTGGAGCCCGTTCCGTGAGAAAGCGACCGATCTCGAGGTCGGGGTTGACGCCCTCTTCAATGCGCCGATAAACTTTCAGGATCCATCGGTCCCCAAAGATCACCGAGGTATTGCTCTGCTCCGCTTTTCCCAGCGAAGGCTCGAGAGGATGCTCTTCGGCCCCGGCCTTCACAAAGGCCGGCGTCGGCAATGCCACGAGCTCACCAGCCATTCCTTTGAAACGGCTGTGCTGCCGGATGGCGTCCAGGAGGCTTTGGCAGAACTCCTTCTCTCTGAACGCGTCATAAAGAATCCCGCTCTCATCGCCCCATCGTAGATCCGCGAGGACCGATTCCGGATTTTCGTGCTGTATCCTCGCAGCCTCCTCCCCCGCCGCAAAGGTCACGCCGAGGGCGTATAGTTCTGGGTCTCCCTCCGTATATTCCAAGTGGACCAACAGCACATACCCTTTTGCAGTTGTAGGAATCGGGATGATCTCCTGAATGGTGGCCGACTTAATGCGTCGTCCTTTGCTTCTAAACCAGCGGCGTCGCCGCAGGTAACCGGGGAGAATCTCTTCGAACGCGGTTTTTTCATCCTTGCGCCACATACTTTCCCAGCCGCGGGAAACCCTGATAGTCGGGACCGGTGCTTCTTGAACCTCGGACGCCGGTTGAGCTTCCAGGGAAAACCAGTAGAACCCAAGAGGACCCAGGGTCAGAAAGTATGGCGACTCGCCGATGGTGGGAAAGGTGGTCTGACCGCCGAGCTCCTGCGCGACCATCCCCTTGAAAGCCGACAGGTCCAGTTCCACCGGCTGGGGGAAGCGGGAGAGATTGGCCACGACAAGAATCCGCTCATTCTGATAACGACGGATGAAGGCCAGCACACGGTGATTCTCTGGTTGCAGGAACTCCAGGCTACCCCGGCCGAAGCTCTGAAAGCATTTCCTCAAGGCGGTTAACCGTTTCATCCACCACAGCAGGGAATGAGGGTTATTCTGCTGCGTCTCTACATTGTTCGCTTCGTAGTGATACTCCGGATCAACGATGATCGGCAGATACAGGCGCTGCGGGTTGGTCCGAGAAAAGCCGGCGTTCCGATCCGGGCTCCATTGCATGGGCGTGCGGACCCCGTTGCGATCACCGAGAAAAATGTTGTCGCCCATGCCGATTTCGTCGCCGTAATACAACACAGGGGTGCCGGGAAGAGCAAAGAGCAAACCGTTTAACAGCTCGATCTTTCGCCGCCCATTGCCTAGCAGAGGCGCCAGCCTGCGACGAATCCCGAGATTAATGCGCATCTGCTGATCCTGTGCGTACACCCGGTACATGTAGTCCCGTTCTTCGTCCGTGACCATTTCCAGGGTCAGCTCATCATGGTTGCGAAGGAACAGCGCCCACTGGCAATTCTCGGGGATCACCGGCGTAAGCTGAAGGATTTCCATAATCGGGTACCTGTCTTCCATGCGCAGTGCCATGAATAGGCGCGGCATGAGCGGAAAGTGAAATGCCGTATGGCACTCGTCTCCGTCGCCGAAGTAAGCACTCGCGTCTTCAGGCCACTGGTTCGCCTCCGCCAGCAGCATCCGATCCTGGAATTTCTGATCGACGTGACGTCGTAAGGCCTTCAAAAACGTGTGGGTCTCGGGCAGGTTCTCGCAGCTCGTCCCTTCACGCTCGTACAGATAGGGGACCGCATCCAACCGAAGGCCGTCGACGCCCATAGCTAACCAGAAATCTACGACTTCATAGAGCGCCTCGTGAACAGCGGGATTGTCAAAATTGAGGTCTGGCTGGTGAGCGTAAAACCGGTGCCAGTAGTAGGCTTTGGCCACAGGATCCCAGGCCCAGTTCGATGACTCGAAGTCCTTGAAGATGATCCTGGCATCTTTGTATTTGTCCGCAGTGTCGCTCCACACGTAGAAGTCCCGCCAGGGACTGCCGGCATCTGCGTGGCGGGCCCGCTGAAACCATGGATGTTGATCGGACGTGTGGTTAATGATCAGTTCGGTGATGACTCGAAGGTCACGACGATGGGCTTCCTCCAGGAAAACTTTGAAGTCCTGTAAAGTGCCATAGGCGGGGTGGACATCCATATAATCCGAGATGTCGTAGCCGTCGTCTCTCCACGGGGAAGGATAGAAGGGGAGGAGCCAAAGGGCGGTCACGCCGAGGTCTTGCAGATAGTCTAGTTTTTGCGTAAGGCCGAGAAAATCCCCCATGCCGTCGCCGTCGCTGTCCTGGAAAGCACGGACATGGAGCTCGTAGATGATCGCGTCCTTATACCATTGCGGCCGGGGATCAGTCATGAATGTCGGGGAAATCGACTTGAAGCGCGTATCATCAGTTACATGTAGTAATCAAAATGACGCTCGGTGCGCAAGTATCGCCTCAGGCGAAAAATCTGCACCGGCATCGTCGCCGGATTAATTTCGACGAAGTTCTTTGTGCCTCGCCACAAATAGCGCGTGCCTGTAAGAACATCTTCCGCCTGGAAGCCCTGATCGGGACCGACTCCGAGAGCCTCTAATTGCAGGCTCGTCCAGCCCGCCTGAGAATGAAACGGATCCAGGTTCACTACCGTCAACACGACGTTTGTCAGATCGTCGCTGCTTTTGCTATAGCATAAGAGTTGGTCATTATCCACGTCATGAAATTGCAGGCGGCTGTCGCTGTGGAGGGCGGGATTTTCACGTCGAATCCTATTAATCCGCGTGATGAAGTCCTTCAGGCTCCTGGGGTGATCGATGTCCCATTGTTTGACTTCATATTTTTCCGAATCCAGATATTCTTCGCTGCCCGACTCGCGCGGGCGATTCTCGCAAAGCTCATAAGCGGGGCCGTAGATCCCGTAACTCGCGCCCAGTGTGGCCGCCAAGGCCAGTCGGATCATGAACGCGGGGCGACCCCCTGCCTGCAGGTACTCGGTCAAGATATCCGGGGTGTTCGGCCATAAGTTCGGACGAAAGAATTCAGCCACCTCGGTGCGGGTGAGCTCGGTGAAGTACTGCGTGAGTTCCCACTTGGTGTTGCGCCAGGAGAAGTAGGTATAGGACTGGGTGAAGCCGAGTTTCGCGAGGTGATACATGACCTTCGGACGCGTAAATGCTTCGGCCAAAAATATGATGTCCGGGTGCTCGTGCTTCACCTTCGTGATCAGCCATTCCCAGAAGGGAAAGGGTTTTGTGTGAGGGTTGTCCACACGAAAGATGCGGACGCCCTGGGCAATCCAGAAATTTACAACGTTCAGGAGTTCTTGCCACAGCTTCGGCCATTGCGCACTTTCGAAATCAAATGGATAGATGTCCTCGTACTTCTTCGGCGGATTCTCGGCGTATTGCACCTGTCCATCGGGTCTTCGGCGAAAAAATTCGGGGTACTGCTTCACATAGGGGTGATCGGGCGAGCACTGGAAAGCCACATCCAGCGCGATCTTGATTCCATACTCGGCGCTCTTGCTGACAAGACTTCGAAAGTCCTCCAGAGTCCCAAGCTCTGGGTGCACGCCCGTGTGACCCCCGTCATCGGATCCAATGGCCCATGGGCTGCCTGGGTCACCAGGTAAGGCCGTGGTCGAATTGTTTTTACCTTTGCGATGGGTTCGACCGATGGGGTGTATCGGCGGCAGATACAACACGTCAAAGCCGAGAGCGGCGATATAGGGCAGGCGTGCCTCGCAATCCTTGAACGTGCCATGCTCGCGCCTGTTGCTGGTCCATTGAGACCGCGGAAACATCTCATACCACGTGCTGTATTGGGCGTTTTTCTGATCCACCACCACGCTTAAGTTTTTGTCATACGTTGTGGCATGCTCTCGGCTTGAGTACCGTTGCATGAGAAGCCTGAGGTCCTCATCCTGCGTGGCCTTCATCGCATTTTCGAGGCTTCCCTTGACACTCAGGGTATCAGCCCACGCGAGCAACTTGAGAGAGTCCTCGGCTGACGCGCGACCGCCGGCTTCCTTGATCAACCGTGCGCCGACCAGCAAATCCACTCTAATGTCTTGTCCGGCTTCTAACCGTGCGATGAGGTCACGGCGCCAGGTTTTGAAGGGGTCCACCCAGGCTGAGATTGCGTATTGGTAGCGGCCTGGCTGGTCGACCTGAAACGCGCTACGCCAGCGATCATTGCTCAAAGGGTCGAGGAAGGCCTCGCGCCATTCAAGGGCAAGGGCTGTCTCTTCGGGGAGGGAAGTCTCTTTTCGATACTGGAGCACGCAGGTCAGGGCGTCGTGGCCGTCTGTAAAAATATCGGCCTCCACCTTCACCATCTCACCGACGATTCGCTTCACAGGGAAACGTCCGCCCTCGATTTCCGGAGTCACATTCTTGATGATGACGCGACGCCTGCCGTCCGGCGGGAGTGTTTCTCCCTTACCTTCCTGGTGAGTAGAGGGATTTTTCTTCGGTGCATCCATATGCGTTCATCCATGACTGTCAGGCCGGAAAAATTCCATACCCCTTTTTGGGGCATGCTGCGGACGGCATCAAAGATGTCGGAGGTCATCCGGGGCGCGGCTACGCGGCCGTTGGGACAGCCGGCTTTCCAAAAATTCCTTGGCCAGGTCCTTTGCTCCGAGCCCAAAGGCGATCGCTGCGGCGAAGACAATGCCTCCCAGGGTTAATCCGAAACCTACGGCGACAATATTACGGGCGATCCCGAGTTGTTCCATGGCCATCGCGATGGCAACGAGTATGAACGCCCCATCGCGACGCGCCGGCCACCAGGCGCGCTGGAGGCAGGCCCGCGTTGACGGCCGCAATCAAGACAGCCTGCGAGACAAAATTCGAGAGCAAATACCCGGCGATGAGGATCAACATCGCCATCATCACATTGGGGATGTAGGCGAGAAAGGACTGCGCGAAGTTTCGGATGGGCTGCAGGTTCAAAGCGCTGAGAGCGGCAACGGCCGCGAAGACCAGGACGATCCAATAAGCCGCCCGCCCCACCACATATGAGAGATCCGACTTGACACCGCCTCGCGCCATCGCGGTACTGACCCCGACACGATCACCGACACGGTCGAGGCCAATGACTCGTAAGAGTCGTTGGACCCCCACGCCTACCAACCATGCGACTGCGAAACCAACAGAAAGAATAATGGCCATTCCGAGCACGTTCGGCAGGAGCGCAAGAATCTGATTGCCCAGAGTTTGGAGTGGGTCGAGCAGTGCCGTATCAAAGAAATTTTTCATGGTCACCTCTCTTGCACTTGGTATCTAGCCGAACCAGCTCTCATCAAGACCCGTCGCTCATACCAGGCCGGCAAATACTTGGTGTAAATAATCTAGCATGAGCTTCAGCATCACACGCCCGCTCCGGATTCGACAGGCCGGCCCCACCGTTCAATAAGGTATGGCTTTCGTTTTTCGAATGTTTGGCACAGTGTCTCGATCCGGCCTTCGGCTTCCGAAGATGTCAGGCCCTGCGTTTCAAGTACGAATGACGCGGTCCGCCCCAGATATAAAGGGGTGAGAGCTTTCAATAAGTGTTCGCGGGGCATGAGATAACGATGATGCGCTACCGCGATGTCATACACAAGCTGGGCCCAGAGATCATCGGAGATGTGGAAAGCTTGTAACGAACAATTTTGTAGGGAACGCAGCTCGGCGAGAGTCTCTGCCGACAACATCTGTCCCCAGATGGTTTGCAAATCAGCGAGACCCTGCTGGAACTTAGCGACCATCGCGTCAACATTGACGTTCACCGGCTCCACGCCTACTTCATATTGGAAGCCGAAGAGCGTAACGGGCTTCGAGCCTTCGATAGTCGCCCACACCGCTTGGTGGTCCTCCATTAAAGAGAACAGTGCCCCGGCCACTTCTACCAGCATTGCGGAGAGGTCTGCAGCCGGGTCTTTAGGGTTGTGGATTTTTGCGCCGAGAAAACTCTGACACACGCGCGCTCCACTCGCGACTGCTTCCGTCGTCATCCAGACGTCGATTCCGAACCGGGCCACCTCGGAGTCCCAAACGTGCTTGTCCAGGTAATGCGCGGCGAGCCGTCCGGAAAAGCCGAAGTCGCCGCCTATGGGTTGGCGGATCCGTTGGCCGTAGAGGGAGCGGGTTAGTGGGTAGACGATGCTGTTCGTGATGGTCCCGTCGTACTTGTGCCGCAGGTAATAAGGCGCGACATAGTCATAGCCCTCGTGCAGAACCGGTCGTATCAAGAGTTCGATCCATTCCGGAGTAATGCTGCGCAGGTCGGAATCCACGACGGCACAAGCCTTCGCCTGAAGCCGCCGCGCAATCTCAAAAATGGTGCGGAAGGCGCTGCCCTTGCCGGGAATGCCATGATAGGGGGTGATTATCTTGTGCAGCAGACTCTGGCGATCGCTGATGAGCATGGCGCCGTAGTCCACGATGCTTGCCGCCACAACTTCCGGAGTCCCGTCCGAAGACCCCCCGTCTGAATTAACCAGCACGGCGCGAGCTCTGGGAAAGTATTTGGCCAAACCGGCGCTGACGGCTCGGACGACATGGCCGATGGTGTCGGCATTGTTATAGCTGGGGATTCCGACCAGCACTTCGACCTCGCCGATCTCCTGCACCACGGCTTCTGTTTGCGGCGTCAGGGGGGCGGCGGCCACGATCATCGTCGGACCTGTGCGTCCTCGGATTTAGGGTCCCAGGCATGGTCCTGCTCCACCGCGTCGATCAGCCGGTCGAAGATATCGGGAACGGCTGCGGCCACGCGGCTCCAATTCGGCAGGATCGGCACCCAGAGCGGGTCTTCGAGAAACGCATCAGTCGCGAGCTTGAGACCTTTCAGGAAGACCTCTACAGCCGTTCGTTCCTCATGCCGATCGAAGACCAGACTATTAATCGCGGCGTCATCTTGATAGCGGCTGATGGCGTCGTGAGCGTTCTGCAGATAGGTCGCCCACAGGGTTTTCAGCATGGCTTCAGAGAGGACGACGCCCTCGCTGGAGAGATTGCGAAACAGGGATTTCGCGATATCGATGCACATCTTCAAGAGTCCCGCTGTCTCATCCTCAGCGGATAAGATTTGGTGCTTGTGCTCATAGGAGTCGGCGATGTCAGCTTGGCAGATACGCCGTAACGCGCAATTGCGATAGACTTCGGCGAGCACTCCGACCTCAAGGCCCCAGTCCCCCGGGATCCGGTTAATCCACGCAAGATCTCGAACCATCGCAAACTCTCCTGCGAGAGGGTACCGAAAGCTGTCGAGGAAAGTGAGCAGCGCCTGAGGGCCGACGATGTGTTGCAGGCTGCGGATCAACGGGGTGAAGTAAAGCCGCGTGACACGCCCATGCAATCGGTCCGTGACGCGGCTGTAGTAGGCCTTGCAGAACTCGTATCCAAGGCTCGGATTGGCGAGCGGAAAACACAACCGCGCGAGGTACTCGCGGTTGAAGCTTAGTACGTCACAATCCTGGAGCGCAATGACCTTACTCTGGCGGCGAGCTAGGACGTAGCCAAAGCTCACCCAACAGCCCCGTCCTTTTCCCGCGGTGCCGATGTCGATGCCCTGAGACACAAGGAGTTGGAGCAAATCCTGGATGCGGGGGCCGTCATTCCAAATGAGCCGCACTCGTTGCGGGAGGGTTCCAAAAAAATCCTTCGCCAGCCGGAACTCCAAGGCGGAGGCGCGATCCAGAGAAACGACGACCTCATTCAGGTAGGGGATCTCCTTCAAATTTTCCACGATTCTATTGATGGCCGGACGTTCTAGCTCAGAGTACAGGGAGGGCAATACCAAAGCGATGGGGTTGATCATTGCGTGGCGGCGCAATTCCGCCTCGAGGCGCTCCAAGTTGGGGGGCCCTAGGCGATGAAGCACCGTGACGATGCCGTTCTGGTGGAAGTCGGACATCGTGGTTCCTCAGGGCCCGGCTGTGCTGGGCCCAACAGGACCGGTCAGCAGCGGCGCGGACGGTGTCTCCGATCGGGTCAGACGATTTAAGCTCGTGGTGATACCTTCAGGAAGCCGACGCAGCGAACGCCGGCAATGCCGAGAGACCTCGTGTCAATGAGTTGCAGCGGATAGGCGTTGGGTGGCACCTCCGAGCCCGTTTCCATCGTGATGTTTTAGCACAAAAGACACAATCTTTCCCTTGACCAATGGTCGGACCTGCAGGTCAAGCTCGGGGAGCGGCATGCCGAGGCCGTCCTGTCGAAGGCGACAGATCTCTAACAGGCAATCTTGACAGAGGGCGAGATGCCAAGCCCGGTAATCGTAGCCGTAACCCTGTTCAAAGAGATCCGCCCACTGACTCCGGTTCAGGCAGGGAAAGTGTTGAGGTTCGCTCTTGCGATAGTGACTCTGTACGCTTTTGAGGAGTTGCGTGGCCTCTTGAAGGAACTCCGCGGGCTCACGCGCTTTATGTTTTTCGATCTGAGCCAGCTCGTCTTCGGTAAGTCCAATCTCCGTTATAGCTCGTTGCCAGCCTGTGCGGCGCCATCGTTCAAAGTTTTTATATACGCGCTGACTTTCCGCGGGGCCCAGCCCCAGGACACGGACCACCTGTCCCTGTCCAAACCCATAGAAATGATAAAAGAGAGCCATGAGGGCATCCCGACTTACCACCGCCCGCGACGTGAGCCCATCCAAGAAACGGCCCAACGGCGAAAGTAAGCCCTGGTGGTAGCATAAGGGCTCGCATTGACTAAAGTGTTTTGCGATGAGGCTGTCGAGAAGCAGAAAAGGACGGCATGGAACTTCCGTTCGCCCAGAGACCAAAAACCGCTCCAGAAATTCATAACCCCACCGAAGCGCTAATTTTTCGTGGCTGATATCATCGGTCCATTGACCGGTTTCCCGTAAGAACCGACGCGTGTGACTGGACGCTCTTTCTAAAAGCTGCGGAAGCGAGTCGGTGGCCATACGGTCAAAGTCGTCACGCGTGGCAATCACTCTCGCGACCAGATCCGATGTAGTGCGCGCCTCGGACACCCTTGTTGGCTCCCTTAAGGAAAAGACGGAATTATAAGGGAGAGAATTCTGATACGTCCAGAGTAAATAAGGAAGACCTACAAAAGGAGGACTAGGTTGGATAAACGTAAAAACCTGCGATTTAACGATTCCTTCGGATTTCTGGTCCGGTAGAGGGCTTGGGAACCATCCGTGTAATTGGAGAGCTTCCAGTGTACAGGCCGGGTAGGCCCTACCCGAAATGCTAGCGCGGTGAAATGCCGGACACTGGTGAAATACCGGCCACCGGGTGGGCCTTGGCAATTAATGGCTTAAGGCGGGCTACACCCTCGCGCATCTTAACACCGTAACCGGCGGCATCCGCGTTCGGGCCAACTCGGTGTAGGAACGTCTCCCAGGCGAGCAGAGCATCCTCCCTAAGACCTTTGGCTTCAAGGGCCACACCTAAGTTATAGGATGCCATTCCGGATGCAGGCTCGCTATCCAATGCCCGTCGAAATTCCTGGATCGCTTCCTCGTAACGGTTCATCTTAAGATAGACGGCGCCGAGATTATTGTGCGCCAACTCCGACCGCGGGTTGGCCTGGATCGCGGCCCTGTAAAATTCGATGGCCCGTTCACGGTTCCCGCTGCGCTCCCAGGCCAAAGCGACATCAGCCAAGAGGGCTGGGTCCTTGGGATTGTGCCGCAGAGCCCGTTCGTAGGCTTGCAGGGCATGCTCCCACCGCCCCAAGGAGGCGGATACAAGCCCCAAGTTACGAGGGATCCAGGGCGCCTCCGGCATCAGCTTCGCGGCAGCTTCATAATGAAACACCGCCAGATTGAGTAGTTCCACATCCTGCTGAAGGACCATCGCGAGTGTATGGAGCAGATGTCCTGTAGCAAATGATCGATTCGCGTCCTCATTTGGATCGAAGGCGGCCTTTATGCTCGACTGTATCGGAACAGGGGTGGGGAATAGGCGATTGGCGGTGAGCCACTCCCGAATAACCGAAGCGGGGATCGAATAGCCGATACCCGATTTCATGAGCACCGTTCCAATTGAGGTCCCGCTTCGATCTTTTGCCCGCTCCAGATAGGGAACGGTATGGACTACCATTCCGTGGACTTCCTGAGAGTCCAACCCGACGAGGGGCCCGCCGCTATTGCCAAAATTGAAATTTCCGGTGGTCTGGATGAAGGGAGTTTGACGGCCCTTACTCCGTGACCGGCCGGCGGTAACCCCGTTGGCCTGGCCGGCGACGACCGTGGAATGCAAGACAAAACCCATCTGCAAGATATCCGTGACTCGCGGGTAGCCTACGGCAATGACATCCTCCCCCTCCTCAGGGGAATGCGGGGAGAGAGGAAGAAAGACCCCAGTCTCCTTCAGAGGGATCCGAAGCGCCGCCAGATCGACATCCGCATCCACCACCAGCACTGGGGGGGCTGGAAAGACATGCCGGTCCTGCACGTAGACGAAGAGCCTAGTATGATCCTCCAGGACATGGGCGTTGGTAACGAGCAGACCGTCCGCATCTACAAAAAACCCGCTGCCGAGCGAAATGCTATGGGTCGTATCATTGATGGCGACGATAAGAGCAGTCGCGGCTTTTGCTTGGCGATATGCTTCGCCCCTCGTGCCGGCATCGGCATTTGCGCAGAGCATTACGAGGAACAGAAATGTAGATACAAAGGGTACCATACTTTAGAAGGGTTATTTTATCATATCTCTTAGTAGATGCAAGATTTTTTTGATTAAGTCTCGCATTTTTTCAATCGGGTTCAGCGGTGACACCTTGACAAAAGAGCCAATGACCAGGTAGCGTGACCTGCCTGAAACGCGGCGCATGTCACCTCACCTAGAGTAGAGTAAAGTCACTCATAATGCTTCCTACTCCGTGCCTTCTACAATATCAATCAGATGCTGAGATGGCATTGTCCATGCTGTGAATGGGCTTGTAGTCCGTTGGAAAAGAGTCGGGGTCACAAGGTGTGATCTCCTACGTGATAACTTCTAGTAAGGAGGAATGGGCGATGAAGAAGGTAGGTATATTATCAGCGGTTGCTTTTGGGGCGCTGGCGTTAGTTACTGCTCCAATGGCGGCGTGGGCGGGAGGAACGGTGACAGGTCAGGTCACATTTACCGGCAAGCCGCCGGCTCCTAAGGAGTTTTTGTTTTCAAAGTTTCCCAACCCTAAGTTTTGCGTACAGAACCCGAGCAAGGATGCCAAGGGTGAAAAGCGCTTGCTCAAAGAAGTAGAAGTCGGCAAAGACGGAAGTCTCAAAAACGCTGTGGTTGCCATCCAGGGCATCACAGATGAGAAGTTCATCGCAGAATTCAAGGGACAGGACGTTCAGGCAGAGCTCTGTGAGTTCAAGCCGTACACCACCGTTGTCACCGCGGAACAGAAGTCATTTCGAGTCATGAATAATGACGCGGACCCCAATGATCCGAAGTCGGTCAAAGGCGTGCTTCACAATCCGCACTCCTTTGAACAACTCGGCACGGGTACGACGACTATCTTCAACATTGGTCTGCCCGAGAAGGGCAAAGGGCTGGACAAGCCTATCAAGCTGCGGAAGGCGGCGCAGGGCTCCGTTTTTAAATTGATTTGCGACCAGCACGAGTTCATGCAGACCTGGGGCTTGCCGGTCACGAATCCACACTATGCGGTTGTGGGCGAGGACGGCAAGTTCGAGCTTAAGGACGTTCCAGCGGGGAAGTACAAGCTGGTGGCGTGGCATCCGGCGCTGAATAAAGGGAAGGTGATGGAGCAGGAAATCGAAGTCGCCGACGGCGCTGACGCCAAGGCGAAGTTCGAGTTTAAGCCGTAGCCTCTCTCGAGCGAATCTTTGAAGGCGGCGAGGCCTGTGCTTCGCCGCCTTTTTTTTGCCTTCAACCGGCCCACGGCCTCCTTGCCTTCATGGAGACCGTTAACATAGAATCCCTTGTTTTCACATGAGGCATGGATGGCGCGCAGCCTTTCGCTCGCTGAGATTTTTCAGCTCGGCTACTACTGGGAATGTAAAGTGCTTTTGACTGCCGTCAAGCTTGACCTCTTCGGCGTGGTCGCCGGAGCTGCGAAAACCCCCGCTGATGTCGCCCGCCGACTCCATTCGGATCCTCGCGCAACGGAAGTCTTAATGAACGCGCTCGTGTCGATCGGTCTTTTGCGTAAGAATGGTGAACGGTATCAAAACGCCGAGGAGGCCGGGCAATATCTGGTCAGGGAAAGCCCCACCTACGCCGGGCATCTTCTGTTGCTGCAGGATGCGGAATGGGAAAACTGGGGAAAACTGGAGGACACGATCCATACCGGCGTGCCCCCGGTAAAGGGTCATCTGTTTCGTTCCGATCCACGGCTGGCCGAAAACGTGCTGCTCGTGTTGCACCGCGTTGCGCTCCAACATGCGCCGACGCTCGCCCGACAGCTCGACCTCAAAGGCTGCCGCACGCTCCTCGACCTCGGTGGCGGGGCCGGCACACATGCGATGGCGTTCTGCCAAGCCTATCCAGCGCTTCGAGCCACGATCTACGATCTTCCAGAAACGCTCGTGACGACGGCGCGGCTCATCAAGGATGCGGGGCTCGAGGAACGCATCACGCTTCATTCCGGTGATTTCAACATTGATCCGCTCGGTGGTCCTTATGATGCGGTTCTCATGTCCGACATTCTCCATTACCAAGAGCCTGAAGCGAATGCTGCGCTCGTCCGAAGAGTCTACGAAGTATTACTGCCGACAGGGCGCCTCATTATCAAAGACCGATTCTTAGATGATGATCGCACCGCACCTGCCTGGACCGCCGTCTTTGCAGTACACCTAATGGTCAACACGGAAAAGGGTCGCTGTTACACTCTGAAGGAAACATCACAGTGGCTGAATACCGCAGGCTTTACAAAGATTCACGAAATCGAGCGGACCTCACTTGTTGAAGGAGTGAAATGAAGGATTTTCTCGCCCAACGGGGATTCCTCGGCACTGCGGCGACGTTAGGGGGCGACTTAAGCCAGGTCATGGCGATGCTGTTTACCGTCCTTTTCATTATCGGCTGGGTGCAGGCGCGAAAAAAGCTGGGCAATGCTCACCATTGGCTCGTGCTGGGGGGAATGGTGGCGATGCTCAGCTTCTTCACCAGCTATTACTTGTTTCGACAGCTCGGTGTGTTGGCCTTTGAAGGGCGGACCGGATTCGGCGGCTCGGATTTCATGTACTACCGGGTATTTATTCCGCTGCTGACCTTTCACATCATGCTGGTAATCTGTCGGCCTTATCATGGCGGTCTACATGATCGTCCTCGGTTTTCGCACACAGCAGTTCGTCGGGGACAGGCGCGAATTGCGCCCGGGCCTTTTAAAGGTCCGCCGCGCAAAACTCGCGAAGGTTTTTGGCATCAGGCACTGCCGTACTGCTTGTACTGTATGCCATCTTCGGGCACAAGATTTGGGACCGATTTCTCCGTCCCGAGCGACTGATTGTGTATCTCTCGGGACTGGTGTGTTTGGCCCTGGTGTTCGCGATCGAGAAAGTGTTCGAGAAGATCTGGCCGGACGGCAGCCGGCGGCATCGGGCGCTCGGCCGATTTACGATGGTAGTGTATTGCATTCTGTTCGTGACGGGCACGACGACCTATACAATGTTATACATTCTCTATCCAGGCAAAATCGGATGATCGCCACGGGAAAGACGGCGTCCAGGGGCAAAGGAGTTTGTCCGGGGTACCCTTTGCCTTCTCATGCAAGGGGTCGAGTACTCCAGGGCGGGTGCAAAAGGAGGTGCGATTCGCCGGGCAAAAGGAATCTGTCTTGGCAGATTCCAGGGCGGGCGGGTGTAATGATTCCCTCATGTTGTTGCGGCGCGGCGATGCGAGCCGAAGCGTTGGAGGAAGTGTCTCCTCTGCTGTACCACCTGCGCCTCGCGTGCATACGCTGCGCGAACTGGGTGACAATTTCGGGACGCCTCGAGCAGGTCGAGCCAATAGTGACGTCTCTTCTGTGGTCGAACGAAGCCTACCACCAAGTCGATCGATTGCCTCCGTACATCGGGCTTCTTGTGAAGCAGGAAACAGAGGACTATGCCCAGAAAGAAGGACGTCGCGTCATTACTCTTGCCGTCTTTCGGGAGTCGCGGAATCGGGGAAAAGTCTCCTGGACACCGATCGCAGAAGGCCGGCTTGAGAAGGTCCCGGCGCTGATCAGGTCCATGGCGAAGGTCGAGATCGAACGTATGGCCATCGATCGCGGGCTCTGTGAAGTCACTGAAAATTTAATGGACGAGGCGAAGGCCAAGTTTCTGGGAATGAGGGGCTGAGGCGGATGCTCCATCGGATCGGCATGAGGGTGCTCCCGGCGTTAACGTTAAGCGTGACCGAAGCCGGACTTTCGCAAGCGTAAGCGCATTCTGATGCTCTTTCCGGGGCTCTTGGCATATCCGCTCTATCGTGCACTCTATTTCGCCGATTGGCATGACGATATCCTTGCCCTACTCGTGACTGCGGGACTGTTCTCCACCGTGGTGGCGATCGTCGCATACCGCTACGGACGCGAACGCCGGTGGGGTGATTTGGTACGCGAGGGAGCCGGCGCCTTGATGTGGGTCGGGTTTCGTTTCGGTTTTCTTTATGCGGTGCAGTTGACGCTCATGGTGCTGGCGATCCTAAAATTGGTTTTTTATGGCTATACGGATCATCCTGCCGGACCGGCGATGATGGCATTGATCATTGCCTCCACCTCTGTTGGCCGAGATGCCTTTGAACTCGGTCATCTGCGTCTGCTCCGCGAGAAAGGTTGGCTATCGCTCGCGTGGCCCGACCCGAAACGCTTTTGGGCGTTTCTTGCAGACCGTCCGGCGCAATGGGCTGTGCCTGTGGCGGTTGCTTCAACGGCCGCTGGATTCGTGTATGGGGGACTGGCGATCGCGGCACCACGAGCGCAGACAGACCTCGTTCATCTGCTGATCATCGGGTTTGTAGCGGGTATTTCCGGGACACTCGCCTATGTCAAAGGACTTCAGCCGGCCGTCCCCATTCGGGGCAGTCTCTCAGGTTATTCCTGGAGTGAGCTGACGCGATTCTTTCTATGGCCGGGGGTTACCTTTGGATGGACATATGGTTTGATTCTTCTGGGATTGACGAGTTATCTGCTCCTTGAGCCCAATCCGCCATTGCCATGGCGAGTATTTGTGGCCGCTTCGACGGCGGGGCTCATAAGCCTCTACTGTTATTATTTGGGGTGGTGTCGGTGCCCAGGAAGAGCAGCTCCGTACTGCCATTTCGCCTGCGATGTTACGGTGCCCATTTATTCTCGGCATCTTAAGCTCCAGGAAAGTCTGACATGAGCTGTCTTCATCACAGATGTTTCCGGTTGCTGTTTTATGCCTCGTTGCTGGTGGTGAGCGGAAGCGGGGCTGCGGCCGCCGCGCAGTCTTACGGCGGGCTTCCGGAACTCGAGGTCCAAGAAGCCGTTACCAGTTCCACTGGAACAGATGTGTATTACCGGACACCCGGTGGGGCAAGCAGTGAAGCAGCCCCCCGCTCCTCGCCCGCCGACTATCCACGCTATCGGAATCTTAACAGCCGGCTGGCCATCTGGGTTGTCACACAGCAACACACCTATTTCGGCGGCTTCCTTCTGGCATTACCCATCTTCTGCCTGATCATTGAAGTGATGGGACTCATGGCTCGGGATCCCGTAACGGCAGCACGTTACGATCGGCTCGCCCGCGATTTTCTCCGTATCAGCTTACTCGCGTTTTCTATTTCCTCCATTCTGGGAGTCACTCTCGTCCTGTCTCTTGTCGCTTTCTACCCTGCGTTCTTTCGCTATATCTCAGGGGTCTTTAAAGCGATGATGTGGATCTACGCGATCGTGTTTCTGTTGGAGAGTGCCGCGCTTCTCTTGTATTACTATTCCTGGGACAGAATGCGGACCGGGGCGCGAAAATGGCTCCATGCTTCCCTCGGAGTCGTCTTGAATGTGTTCGGGACGCTACTGTTATTTCTGGCGAATTCGTGGGTGTCATTCATGATGTCGCCGGCCGGAGTCGACCAGTCCGGGCGTTATCTCGGAAATGCCTGGCACACAATTCATACCGCGCTCTGGAACCCGTTCAACGCCCATCGGTTCCTGGCCGACATGATGACCGGGGGCGCGGTGGTGTTGGGCTATGCCGCGTTCCGGTTTCTGACCGCGAAGCATCCGGATGAGAAGAGCTATTACGATTGGATGGGATATGTGTTCATGTTTCTCACCATGGTCGCTCTGATTCCGATGCCGTTTGCCGGATACTGGCTCATGCGCTCGGTGTACGAGTATCGTCAACAACTCGGGGTCACCATGATGGGGGGCATGCTCACGTGGATGTTTGTTCTGCAAGCCATCGCCGTCGGGGCCCTTTTCATCGGCGCTAATTATTATCTCTGGCAGGGCATGATGCGCATGCCGGGGGCGGAACGGTATCAGGGATATATCAAATACTTCCTCGCCGGCTTGATTTTGAGCTTTTTGGTCTGGTTTACCCCGCACACCTTGATGATGACGCCGGAGGAATCAAAAGCGATTGGAGGCGCGCAGCACCCTGTGATCGGCAATTTCGGAGTCATGTCGGCCAAAAACGGCGCGATCAATCTCATGATTCTTCTATCGGGCCTGAGCTACATCGTCTATAAGCGGGCGAACAAGGTCATCACCGCGCGATGGTCGCGCTTCGGCAACATCATCATCGCTGCGGTCTTTGCTGGAGCGATGCTCAATATCATCGGGCTTGCGATCTACGGTTTTTATCTGCCCGCAAATGTGCGGGTTGGCCTTTCATTGCCGCAATTTTTCAGCACCGTCACGGCTCTGGCGGTGGGGATCGCGATCAATTACAGGATTCTAAAAGGGGCGCGGCCAATTGGCCCTGTCGTGTGGGGGAGAGTAACCGCGCGCGGTCAGGTGACGTTGTTCGTGTTGGGCATGGCATTTACCTGGGTGATGGGGCTCATGGGTTTTATACGATCCTCCGGCCGCCTGGGTTGGCACGTTCATGAAATCATGCGTGATGCCTCCCCCTGGTCCTTTACGCCGGGGCTGGGGGTCGCTGCCGGCATGGTCACTTTTAATATGGTCCTGTTTTGGGTCTTGCTTGTAGGGGTATTCTGGATCAGCCGAAGAACTCTTGCAGAAGCGGAGTCGCCGGAACGCGTCTGGGCTGCCGCAGATGGCGGCCGGGAACGGACATACAGCCCGGCATTGGCTGATGAGGGGCTGCTTGAGGATGGATAGCCGAGAAGTAAGACGACGTGCGTGTCACCGAGGAGTGTGGGGGCTGTTCCTCCTTCTGGTCTCATGGGGTCTCCTGTGGACCCCGATCAGTAATGCTCAGACGGACGAAAGGGCAGGTCTCCTGCTCCTCGAGGATTTTTCAAAGGCGGAACCTGACGGCTTCCCCCGGGGCTGGCAGGCGAGCCGAAGCGAAACCATCACGCGACAGGCGTACCAGATTCAGCAAGAGGGCACCCAGACGTTTCTCAAGTGTAAAGGGGTGGACTCGAATGTGAGAATCTTCAAGAGGTTAGCTTGGGACCCCAAAGCCTTCCCTGTTATCAGCTGGCGATGGCGGCTTCACGGTTCCTTAGGTGGAACGGAACCGTTTGCGGCGGTATTTGTCTCCTTGGACCAGGACTTCTTTGGAATCCCCGTGAATACGAAGTACATCTGGAGCCCGAATCTCTCAAAGGGCACCGTCATCGAAGGCGGGCTCTTTCGTCCCGCACAGATGGTGCTTCGCAGCGGCCCCGACAAAGTGGGGGAATGGGTTCAAGAACGAGTGAATGCCTATGAGGATTTTAAGCGCATTCACAATCATGAACCGGCGCCCCAAGCCTGGGGTATCTCACTCGTGGCCGGACCCGGCGTCGAGATCGATTTCGGACCGATCGCAGCCTCTCGCCAATAAAGTCTCCAGATGACACTTGGAATCAGGCCATCCGTCGATATGATTTTTGGCGCGGTCGTCTTCGGGATCGTCGGTGCGGCAATCGGATATTATATGAATACGACCGGCAGTATCTGGGTAGCCGGCATCGTTGGAATGTTGTTAGGGTTGTTTATCGGGATCTTAGGAGGCCGCCGCTTTTTTATCAGCATCGTCTGCGGGGCGTTACTGGGGGCAGGTCTCTTTGGTTTCGTTGCAGGGGGTGAGGCCGTCCCGCTGGGTGCGGGAGTTGGAGGCGCAGTGGGCGGCTTTGTAGGCGTGCAGTTGGGTATGCTCATGGATCTGTGGCAGCAACACAAAGAATCGGCGTCATCCGAGCCGCCTCCTTCACGGAACTCAAATTCCCGATGAAAGACAAATGGTTAATGATCGGCGTCGGGACCACGTTCCTGGCGTTTTTTTTGATGATCATCAGCATGATGATGTTGTCCCGTCACTCCGCAAAGAACAAGGCGTTGTTGGCGGAGATTCCGGCCAGCCCGCAAGAGCCGGTGGCCGCGACCGTCAACGACTACACACTGTACAAAACCATTGTCGGCGATGAAGGCCGCGTCATGGTAGAAATCCCCGAAGGTCCGTTCAAAATGGGAAGCTCTGACGGGGATCATGATGAAGCCCCCGAGCATCAGCTATATCTGAAGACCTATTACATGGATAAGTATGAGGTCACGCAGGCGGAATATGACCGTTTTATCAAAGCCACGAAGCGTAGCAAGCCGTTCGTGCCCGTATTCGATGAAGATCCCTCCAAAATCATCAAGCCTGAATACGCCGCCATGGGCATGTCGTGGTTCGATGCCGCTGCCTACTGCCAATGGGCCGGCAAGCGCCTTCCAACCGAAGCCGAATGGGAAAAGGCTGCAAAAGGGGAAGGAACCCGAAAATATCCATGGGGTAATACCATGGGTCCCCAATATGCCAACTTGGACGGACCCGAAGACGGATATAAATATTTAGCGCCTCCCGGCAAGTTCGAGGCGGGACGCAGTTTTTACGGACTCTATGACATGGCCGGCAACATCGCGGAATGGGTAGCCGATACCTACGACGATAAGTATTATGCAAAGAGCCCGTATCGAGACCCGAAGGGCCCTGAAGACGGACAGAACCGGGTCATACGGGGAGGATCCTGGCGGGAATCGCCGGCCGGTGCACGGGTTGCGAAGCGCTTCCAAGCGAGAATCTGGCGGACCGATGCGACGATCGGCTTTCGTTGCGCAAAGGACGGCGGTACCTAAATCTCCTCATCTCCATTCAGTTCCCGAGATGCTAGACAAACGAATGAAGTGGGCATTCTTCCTCCTGGCACTGCTGTTTGCAGGCCTGCCGATTGGCGGCATTGTTCTCGATGTTTTGAGGCCCAGCGCGGTGGAAGTCGAACCGTCAACGCAGGGGACGCCACGATCGATCCCTCGCGATTCCTTCAAAGAGGAGATGGTTTTTATCCCTAAGGGGTCGTTCTTGAGAGGTTACACCGGAGGCGGTTTCGACGAAAAACCGGAAGCCCCTGTCATGCTCGACGCCTACTGGATTGATCGTTATGAAGTCACCTATGGAAGCTATTTCGCTTTTGTCGATGCGACAGGCCACCGGAAGCCCATCTCACGGTATGTCAAGCATTTTGAAAAATTGAGCGCACCCCAGCAGCCTGCCGTCTATGTCTCGTGGGATGACGCCGATGCATATTGCCGCCACCGTGGAGCTCGGCTTCCCACCGAGGCCGAATGGGAAAAGGCCGCCCGCGGCACGGAGGGTTTTTTATGGCCTTGGGGCAATGAAGATAAGCAGGGCTGGGCCAATACGGGGAACGCTGATACGGCTGAATTTACCTCCCCCGTAGGGAGTTTCACCCATGACAAAAGTCCGTTCGGGGTCTACGACATGGACGGAAATGCCATGGAATGGGTTGCCGACTGGTACCAAGAGGACAGCTATAAACAGAATCAGCCGAATCCGAAGGGGCCTGCTGATGGGTTTTACAGGGTGATCCGGGGATCGTCGTGGGGCACCATTGGACGTGAAACTCGACTCACGATTCGGCTTAAAATGATCCCGGAATTCAGAGATACAACTATCGGATTTCGGTGCGCGAAAAGCGCGGCGGAGGGGGCTTTTACCGACCAGCAAAAAGCATTGTAACTCTATAATAAATCAAAGTAATATACCAAAAGGAAGACAGCAAGAATTATATTGACAACCATTCCGGCCAAAACTATAATGTCGAACAATCTTGTATCTTTACCCATACTTCGGATACTTTGTGAGTAACATAACTGTCGAGAATGTGTCAAGATGGATGATCGGCTCCGTAGGTGATTTTTCGTTCATAGCTCAATTATTTAAACCAAGAGAGGGCGCTATGGCTGAATATGCAGCGAGTGGGCCGACAGTCAAAGATCCGGAGTGGAAGATCAGGATTGGGAAGGCAATATTCTATGCGACGGCAGCCATGGGCATCTGGTTCTTCTGGTGGTTTGCCGGGACGCCGTGCCCTTGCTGACTCATAGACTCGAATTTTGTAGAATCTAATTTTTATGGCGGAGGGAGTGATGGCGGATCAGGAGAGTCATTTTCACCGGGAAGAAAATCGCCTTTGCCATTGGATCGCTGGTCGTTGCGACGGCGTATTTTACGTGGTTGGACTGGGCTCTTATGAATATGCAGGGGCTCGGATTACTTTTACATGTTTCGAAAGTAAGACCTTGTCTAGAAGGCTGAAGGCATGACTATGCTTTTCAGTCGTTTTGAAGGAGGTACTCCATGGCTACCATGACAAAGCAAGCCCGTAAGAAGATCTGGGCGTTCTTGGCGCTCGGAGCATTTACCGGGCTTTTGTTCTTGCCCCTGTTCCTCTCGCTTCCGACAGGCGCAAGCGGCGAAACGCCGGCGCCAGCGGCCCCGGCTCCGGCGGCCAGGCCGCGGCTGCAGCTGCCGATGCAAAGCCTGTGGAGAAGTCCCGGGACGTTTGGTTCAAGACTGAAGGGCCGGTAGTAGGAGCCCCCGCTCCCAAAACCGTAGACGGTCCTAAGGACTACCCGCGTTACAATTTCGAAAGCCGGGTGCTTCTTTGGGTCGCAAACCAGCAGCACCTCTATTATGGGAGCTTCGTGCTGGCGGTCCCCATTTTCTGCATGATCGTTGAATATCTGGGAGTCATTACCAAAGACAAGGCGCTTTCCAGGAAATATGATCAACTCGCCTATGACTTCGTCAAGATCAGCCTCACGGCGTATTCGCTGACAGCGATCTTGGGTGGCATCTTAGTCTTTACCTACCTGACGCTTTACCCGACCTTCTTCGGATATCTTTCCAGTATCTTCAGGCCGGTGATGCACACCTACGCGCTGCTTTTTGTAGCAGAGAGCGGGACTCTCTACATCTATTATTACGGTTGGGACAAGATGCGCGAGGGATTCCTCAAGTGGATCCATGTCAGCATGTCGGTCGTTCTGAATGTGATCGGGACAGTGTTGATGATGCTGGCGAATTCGTGGATCGCGTTCATGCAGTCGCCTGCCGGCGTTGATGCCGAAGGTCGGTACCTGGGGAATATCTGGCATGTGATTCATACGACTCTGTGGAATCCGATCAATGTCCACCGGATTCTTGGAAACATGGCGTTTGGCGGAGGAGTGGTGGCGGCCTATGCTGCGTATCGGTTCCTCACGGCCAAGACGGATGAGGAACGCGCCCACTATGACTGGATGGGCTATGTCGCGATGTTTATAGGGGTCTGCTTCCTGATCCCTCTGCCGTTTGCCGGATATTGGTTAATGCGAGAGGTGTACGCCTACCGTCAGCAGATGGGAATAACTTTAATGGGCGGCCTGCTGGCCTGGCTGTTTATCATTCAGGCAGTCATGATCGGGGCGCTGTTCCTCACGACGAATTATTACCTGTGGCAGGGAATGGAGCGGATGCGCGGCGCCGAGCGGTATCAGAAGTACATCAAGTACATGGTGTTTGTTCTGATCACCTGCTTCATCGTCTGGCTAACGCCGCACACGATCGTTATGACCCCGGCCGAACTCAAGGCGATGGGTGGTCAACAGCACCCGGTGTTGGGCAACTACGGCGTGATGTCTGCGAAGAACGGGGCGATCAATACGATCATTACGACCACCGTCCTGAGCTTCATCATGTACCAGCGGGCCAATAAGATTCCAACGGTGAAGTGGGCGTCGCTCGGTAACTCCTTCCTGTTCGCGATGTTCACGATGGCCTATATCAACATTATTTGGCTGGCGATTTACGGGTATTACATACCCGCGAATGTTCGAGTAGGGCTCTCTGTACCTCAGGTAGCGACGACATTGTCGTGTCTATTCATAGGAGTCATTCTCAACTCCTTGATGTTGAAAGGAGCGAAAGACACCGGGCCCATAGCCTGGGGCCAAATTTCCGTCCGATCGCAGTATGCGCTCATCATGCTAGCCACAGCTTTTACCTGGATGATGGGTTTAATGGGGTATATCCGTTCATCGGTGCGGCTGTTCTGGCATGTGAATGAAATCATGCGCGATAACTCGCCGTGGGCCTTTACTCACACCATCGGCTTCGGCGCCAACATGATTTCCTTTAACGTGCTGTTTTTCTGGGTAACGATCCTCTTCGTGTTCTGGCTCGGGTCCTTAGGAGTCAAAAAGGTCCCGGTCGCGGTGCCCGCGGGGCAGAAGGTGCCGCTCCCGGCTGGAAGCCATTAACTAGTCACAGAGGCCTCTCGCGCTCATCTGTTGTGATGGGCGCGGGAGGCTGACCACCGTGATGGGAGGAGTGGAGGAATGAATGTTAACGGCTAAGGTCTTGGGCGCTATTACCGCTTTACTAATTATTGCCACTGCGGGAACGTTACTTTTCATGCTCCCAGAGTCCGGTGCATCCCAGCTCATGCGCCGAGCTTTCCATATCGGCTGGCCCGGCGGTCTCGTGATTGTCGGTCTTCTGCTTTATTTTCAGTTCGGCCGCAAGAATGATCCTCACAAAAGCGAGTTGGTGTTCAAGACCCTCGTCGGCCTTCTCGGCTACAGCATGTTTTTCATCGCCATTGCAAATTATGCGATGAATTTTAATGATGAAAGCGCGGGCGCGCCCGGCGAGCCGAGATTCCTTCCCGTATCGCTCGTCATGTTCACGGCGGCCTGCTTCATGATGGCGATGTACTTCACCGGGGTTCGCGTTCTCCTCCAGATTGGGGGATTCATGTTCTTCGTCGCAGCCTGTCTGGCCGGTTTTGGAAACTGGCTGCCTCAGGTGAAAGCCGATCCCCCTCCGTTGGAAGAAAAGTCGGAGGATGTCAGCAAAATGTCTGTGTCTGAACGGGCCGACCTGGGTGAAAAAATCATATTCGGAGCCGTGGGGGCGAGCGGCACGCAGGGGGCTATCGGCAAGGGGCAGTGTCCCCTCTGCCATGGCTTTCAGAAGGGATTCCTAAGCGAGAGAGCGCCCAACCTTTTCGGCATTCCCACGCGCGCCGTTGAACAACTGAAAGACCCTCGGTATAGCAGGCTGACCCCAGCAAGCGCGATACAATCCAAAAAGAGGCGTGCCCTGGGTGCGGCACGGCGAAGACTGCCGCGGAGTATATTGCCGAATCACATGCGTGCCCCAATTGCTACGTAGTGGTCGGCTTCGGGGTGAAGGGCACGAACGATAAAGAAAGCCCCATGCCGGCGATCCACAAGGCGCCTATCGGTCTGACGATAGACGAGATGGTGGCGGTGGACACATGGTTATTCGCCAGAGAGGGGGGCGAGCCTCCGCCGTATGAAGAGATCGTGGACAGCCTACAAGAAATTCATTCCGGAGGCCGACCGCCCGAAAGCCGGCCGGCGCGCCCGGCGCCCCCGGAGCGCCCGGTTCCCGGCGCACCGGTGGTCACGGGGGACGAGCCGGTGGATCAGATTTTCACGAAGGCCCTCTGCTTTGCCTGCCACACGATCCCAGGTATCCCGGGCGCTGTCGGGGCGGTGGGACCCAAGCTGGTCGAGAAGACGAATGCTCCGCTTAGGCTGAAGGATTCCGCCTATAAAGGGAAGGCGACCTCGGTTCGCGAGTATATTATGGAATCGATCATCGACCCGAGCGCCTATGTGGTCAAGCCATTTCCGGACAAGATCATGCCGAAGGACTTTGGGAAGAAACTGAACGCCGCGGCCATTAACAAGATCATCGATTATCTATCTCAGCTCGAAGAAGGGAAGCCACCGCCGAAGATCCAGTAGGCCGTTCATGACGAACCTGACGAACATTTTGAGACACGCTTGCTACAGGAGATCACGATATGCACGTGGCCACCTAAATTAGTCGAAGGCTACATGCCCGTTCCAGATGTTGCTGGAGATGGGGGCGCTCGCCCTCCTGTTTATCGGGACGTTCTATCTTCTCGATAAGAAGATGGGATTCAAGGTCAACAAGCTTCTGCAGGCGACGCTGTTGTTTCTCTTCTCGATCGTTCTATTTCACGTATCGCGTGTACCCGCCGATTCCGTTCAGCGTCCGCGCAATTTATGCGACGATGACCCTGATCGGAATCTTCATGTGGGTGTCCTCGACCGAGGAAGCCTGGCAGGATTTCCGTCGCCCGATCATCAAGGTCGCTGATGCCACGAGCGGTGGCACGTGGGTGCTTAAGATCGCGATAGTGATTATTTTACCGTTTTTAGTCGGCTGGCTCGGCTTCAACAGCATGAAGCCGAACGTCGATGAGCCCATCGAGTTGCGTACCGTGCATCCGGCGCCCCCTGCAAGCACAAAAGTCCATGGCAAGACGGTGGTGCTCCAGACGGCGTCCAGCCCGTTCCGGGTTGACGATGAGGGGAAATACTCCGACCATGATTCAAAATACGCATCAGGATGGAAATCCCTGGGATGAGAAGGCGCCGCCGTATTTGCAGTATGTACGGGAAGGCGGCCAAATCTTTTTCCAGAATTGCCACTTCTGTCATGGCGACAACTTGAACGGGCGTGGCATGTTTGCCTATGCGTTCAATCCGATTCCCGCGAATTTTACCGATCCGGGGACCATTGCGCAGCTTCAAGAGACCTTTGTGTTCTGGCGGGTCGCGAAGGGTGGCATCGGATTGCCGCGTGAGGGGTTCCCGTGGGCGTCCGTGATGCCGCCCTGGGAGCAGCACTTGACGACCGACGAGATCTGGAAGGTCATTCTCTTCGAATACTGGCACACGGGGTACTACCCGCGGACCTGGGATTAATCTGTACATCTATTAACAGTAGGGGATACGAGAAATGAATGCTTTCCTCACCCACATAACTCGTAAGAGCCTGATGGTCAGCGCTATCGCCCTCGGTCTGGGGGCCGCGGCGGGCGTGGCGATTTTCTTCACCACGGGGAATGTGACCGCCGCCGAAGGGCTCAGCCCAGGATTTATCAAAGGCCCGACGCCGGCGAAGCCCGACCCTGCCATGATCGAAGCTGGGTAAGAAGATCTATTTTCGAAAGTGCGTCTGGTGCCACGGCGTCGATGGGGCCGGTGACGGGCCCGGCGCCGATCGCCTGTGGCCGCGCCCCCGGAACTTCAATCAGGGGACATTTAAGATCCGGCATACGGCCAGCGGAGAGTTGCCCCTTTTCGATTCGCATAGCACGGACAAGAATGATCTGTTTCAAACCGTCACGCATGGCTTACCCGGCTCTGCGATGCCTTCCTGGGACGGCATTCTGACTGAACAGCAGCGTCTTCAGGTGCTGTCGTTTGTCACAATGCAGCTCGTCAAAGACCGGAAGTTCGATGATAAGACGGAAACCTATACCGATCCTCGACATCAATAATAAGTCAGCGATCAAGCAGGTCTCTTATAGCAAGGAGAGCATTGAAAAAGGCGCCGCCCTCTTTGTCGAGAAGAAGTGCATTGAGTGCCACGGGGTAGAAGGCCGAGGCGATGGAAACCCGTTCAACCTCAAGGATGACTGGGGATTCGCCATCCAGCCGGCGAACATGCACAAGTGCTGGAACTTCCGGGGAAGCCGGCAGGATCCCTACAACATCCACAATATCTTTCGGACGTTCTCCACCGGCGTGAACGGGACGCCGATGCCGTCCTTCGCCGACAACACCACGGTCGAAGAGCGCTGGCACATCGCAAACTTTGTGAATTCCGTGTGCGAACGGGAGAAGGAAGCAGATCCCTTCTCCGAGCCTTTATCGATCGATCCGCAAACCGACAAGCCGAAAATCAACTTTGTCGTCCCATCGGCCCCAATCGAGGGCGAGATCCCATCGGACCCTGGAGACAAGAAGTGGAAGGAGCAGCCTCGGCGTTTTATCGGCATGGGCGGGCAGATCACGCATAAACCACGAAACTTCGTGAACCGCTTTGACGATTTATGGGTGCGTTCGATCTATAACAAGAACGAGATTGCCTTCATGTTCCAGTGGGATGACCGCACCAAGAGCGAGGCCGCGGCGGGAGTCGAAGTAAAGCCCATCACGGAGGCTCCTCCCACGACCGGCGAGCCGGATTCGATCGCGGCGAAGCAGAACACGTACGAGGTTTATAACGACGCGATCGCGATCCAGTTCCCGTCGAAGTGGGAAGAAATCACGCCGCCCGAGAAGCCGCGGTATCTGCATGGTGAGGAAAAGCGCCACGTCGACATCTGGAAGTGGGAAGCCAATGGGACCGCCAAGGCCTATACGGGAGCGGGCTGGGATCAGCCTCTTGAAGAGCGGACTGACGCGTCAGCGCTTTTGAAAGTACTGAAGAGTGAGTTTAAGGATGGTCGCTGGACGGTCATCGTGAAACGAGCGCTGATGACCGAGGACAAGGACGCCGACGTCCAGTTCCAGGTTGGCAAATATATTCCCACGGTATTCTTCGGCTGGGACGGGCACAACGGCGACGCCGGCCTGAAGATGGCGGTGTCCGCGTTCTACTACAGCATTCTTCAGCAGCCTATTCCGGTTGAAGCGAAGGTGTATCCGATCCTCATGGCTGTCGGGATGATCATTGCTGAAGGTTGGATTCTGCGCCGACGCGCCAGCAAGAGAAGAATGAATAACAACACCTAAGCTGTCGGTTCAGGACCGCCAAGATGAAGGGGGTGGGTTCGTCCCACCCCCTTTTTTTATTCCTTCTTCTATTTCTAAAAGGCCGGCGATTCGCCCAAAGAGGTTTGGCGGCGGAGCGGCTTTGAAAGAAGAAACAACGCAATGACAGGACTGATCATGGCCGGCGGGAAAAGCCGCCGCCTTGGGCAGGACAAGCGGTTCCTGATGCTTGGGGGGAGGAGCTGCTTGCAACGTGTCCTGGACGCCTATAAGGATTTCTTTGATGAGATTCTGATCGTCGCTGACGCGAAGGGACCGTTTCAATCAATGGGGGTCCGAGTTGTGGAAGATCTGATCCCCGGCGCGGCCACGCTCGGCGGACTCTACACCGGCTTGTTCCATGCCGCCGGCGACCGTGTGTTCGCTGCGGCAGTTGACATGCCGTGCCTTTCCCCGGCAACGATCAAAATTGTCCTTGAGCGGGCGGAGCGGGGTGACATCATCATCCCGGACCTAAACGGTAAGCTCCAGCCGATGCATGCCGTCTACTCAAAGGTCTGCCTGCCGTACCTGAAGGAGCTCATTGATCGCTCACGGTTAAAGGTCCAGGATTTATGCGAGATCCCGGAACTCCGTGTGGATCGCATTCCTCAATCTGTCTTCGAAGCGGTGGATCCTGAGCTGCGCTCCTTTTTTAATATCAACACGCCCGAAGACCTGGCCATCGCGAGAAATTGGATCGAAGCATGACTTCAATTGTTGTGATACATCCAGGCTCAGTGGGCGATACGATCCTTGCGTTGCCCGTCCTCGCGGCGTTGAAATCAAGTAACCGTCCTTCCTCGCTCCACGTTTTGGGACACCCCGGGCTTGTAGATGTGTTGCCCGGACGCTCTCCGGTAGATACGATGAATTCTATCGAAGGTCCGGAATATCGTGGGTTGTTTTCTCTGTCCGAAATGCCGCCTGCGGTCCGTAAATTCTTTTCACAGTTTCAGTTGGTTGTGGCGTGGCTGGCAGACCGTGACGGTAGCATAAAAGCGGCGCTCCAGTCGTTAAAGGGGCCTCAAGTGATCGTGAGTTCACCGGGACTCTCTGAAAAAAGTGACCTCCATGCCACCGACCGCTTTTGGGCGACGCTGAGCGACCAACTGCCGTCCGAGCCTCTTCCAGAGGCGAAGCTCACAGCAACAGAGAACGATCAAAAAAAGGGTGCGCAGTGGCTCTCTGACTACGGCATCAATGTGGATGCTGATCACCTCGTTGCCGTGCATGCCGGGAGCGGCAGCCCGACTAAGTGCTGGTCATCTGACCGGTTTGCGCGCGTGGTCGACGGCTTGCAACGAAACGGTATACAGGTGGTTCTCATTGAAGGTCCGGCAGACAGAGAAGTAAGTCAGGCTGTTGCCAGCCGGATTTCCATTCCTCTGCCCCGGTTGCGAGACGTGAGTCTCGTGAGTGTGATGGGCGTGTTGTCTCAGTGCGACGCATTTTTGGGGAACGATTCCGGCCTCACGCATGTGGCCACAGCGCTAGGTCTTCCAACCGTGGCAGTGTTCGGCCCTACCGACCCGGCGATATGGGGATTGCGAAGAAAAAATCTGGTCGCCCTCCGAGCCCAGAGCGGTTGCCGATGCCTGACACGGGAGACGCAAGCAGCCTGCAGCGACCGGACCTGCCTCGGGAGCACTCCAGAGAGTGTGCTGAACATATTGCAGCGACTGCTTCAGACCGCTCCAGCGCGTCTTGCCTCGTGATCATTGGTATGCTAAAGTTCAGCGCATTTTTAGCGGCCCTCGAGGACCCTCGAGGGCCGTTGCATGTGGAGCCCTGACAGATGTCCGCGGGAGTCGTGAGAGAAACTGTCCTTTCAACTTTGCGAGTGGCGTTGGATGAGGCCCGGGCCACCGGTGACCTTAAGTTGAGCGTGCAACCGTCGCTGGTGCTCGACGTACCAAAGAAAGACGCGTGGGGCGACCTCGCCACCCCCGTTGCAATGAACCTTTCGGCCTCCGAGCATCGGGCGCCGCGCGAGATAGCCGAGATCATTGCCGGGCGCCTCCGGTCCCATCCTGATATCCTCGAGAAAATTGAGGTGGTCCCGCCGGGATTCATCAATCTGACGATTAAGCGCGAGCTCTGGTTTAGAGTGCTCAGCCAGATCGAAGCGGAGGGGGAACGCTACGGCAGTGCGACCTTCGGCCAGGGAAAGCGCGTACTCCTGGAATACGTCAGCGCCAATCCTACGGGGCCCTTACATATGGGCCACGGTCGTGGCGCGGCATTGGGTGGCGCGCTCGTGAATCTTCTCCGCTGTACCGGCCATGACGTCACCGCCGAGTATTACATCAATGACGCCGGCCGTCAGATGAAGCTTTTGGCGGACTCGGTGGAAGCGCGGTACCGCCAGCTGTTGGGGCAGCCGGCGCCCGTTCCGGAAGACGGCTATCAGGGAGCGTACATCGAGGAAATTGCGCGAGAGCTTCTTGCGTCGCGCCGCGCCTGCGGGCAAGAGCTTTTGCCCGCAAACCTGAATGACGCATGCCGGGCGTGGGCCTATCTGAAAATGCTCGAAGCCATTAAGGCCGACTTGGCGCTCTTCAACCTGCATTTTGACACCTGGTCCAGTGAAGCCCTTTTGTTTGAGACCAAGGCCGTGGAGCAGGCCTTGGCGATTCTGAAATTTCGCGACTATCTGTTTGAACAGGACGGCGCCCAATGGTTTCGCTCGACCGGTTTTGGTGACGATAAGGATCGGGTTGTCCGCAAGCAGGACGGTGAATTCACCTATCTGGCGTCTGATATTGCCTATCATCATGACAAGCTAAGTCGTGGCTACGATCTATTAATCAACATCTGGGGAGCCGATCATCATGGCTATATTCCACGGATGCAGGCGGTGGTGCAGGCATTCGGGTATCCCAAGGACCGTCTTACTGTTCTCCTCGTCCAGATCGTGAACCTGCTTCGCGGGGGTGCTCGTGTGACAATGTCCAAACGCGCGGGCGAATTGATCACTCTGCGGGAGGTGGTGGAAGAGGTCGGCGCCGACGCGGCGAAGTTTATTTTTTTGACCCGGCGCTCCGACAGCCAGCTCGACTTCGACCTGGAACTGGCCAAGCAGAAGTCGGCGGACAATCCCGTGTATTACGTTCAATATGCCCACGCGAGGATCGCGAGCGTCTTCCGTGTCGCCGCCGAGCGAGGCATTCCGGTTCCGTCCACCAAGGAAGTACACCTGCCGCATTTAGACTCGCCAGAAGAGCTAAACCTGATTAAATCGCTGGCAGAATATCCTTCGATGCTAGAGGCGAGCGCCCAAGCACTCGAACCACATCGCATTACCTATTACCTGCAGGACCTGGCCGCCCGCCTGCATACCTTTTATTACAAGCACCGGATTCTTCCCCCTGTTCTCGACGCCGAGTTGGAAGACAGGGAGATTAAGATTCCGGCGGCAGGGGAGCCCGATCAGGGCCGTAAACGCGAAGAGGTGAGTCCCGCAGTGACGGCGGCGCGCCTTTGCCTGTTGGGGTGCGTGCAGACCGTGATCCGCAATGGATTGCGCATCCTTGGGGTGTCGGCTCCGGAGAGAATGTAATGACGCGGAACTTCACCGTATTGAAGAAGGAAGGTCACGCACGCCTCGGACAACTACACACGTCGCACGGTCAAATCGCCACGCCCGCTTTCATGCCGGTCGGCTCCCAAGCCACCGTCAAAGGCATCTCTCCCGAAGAATTGACGGATCTGGGAGCGCAGATGATCCTTTGCAACGCCTACCATCTGTCGCTGCGGCCAGGCCATAAAACGATCCAAGCGATGGGCGGGCTGCATCGCTTCATGGGTTGGTCGGGGTCGATTCTGACCGATAGCGGCGGATATCAGATCTTCAGCCTGGCTCCTCTATGCAAAGTGTCGGATGACGGCGTGACGTTCCAATCGCATTTAGACGGCTCGCTACACCATCTGACGCCGGAAACGGCGGTCGAGATTCAGCAGGCGCTGGGAGCGGATGTCGCCATGACCCTCGACGAATGCCTTCGTTATCCCGCGACGTTCGAAGCAGCCGAGGCGTCATTGCGCCGCACGAACGCCTGGGCACGTCGTTGCAAGGCGGCTCATCATGCTCAGGATCAAGCCCTGTTCGGCATCGTGCAGGGGGGACACTATCCGGTCTTGCGCGCCCGGGCGGCCGCTGACATCGCAACAATCGGGTTTGGCGGCTACGCCCTCGGCGGGCTGAGTGTGGGCGAGGACAAAGCCACGATGCACGCCGCAATCGCCGCGGCCGTAGCGGAACTGCCGGAATCGGCACCTCGATATCTCATGGGCGTTGGGACGCCTGAGGATCTGCTCGAGGGAGTATCGCGCGGCATCGATTTGTTTGATTGCGTCATGCCCACGCGCCATGGTCGCACGGGATGGCTGTTTACATCGTTCGGCCGGGTGCTGATTAAGAATGCCCAGTACGCCGCAGATGAAACTCCCATCGATCCCGCGTGCTCCTGCCCGGTTTGCCGAAAGTACTCACGCGCTTATTTGCGTCATCTGTTCTTGGCCAAAGAAATGCTCGGAGTGCGATTGAACACCCTGCACAACCTGCATTACATTCTGCAGTTCATGCGCGATCTCCGCGAAGCCCTCAGCGGCGGGCGTCTGGCTGAGTTCAGGGCGGCGTTTTATAGCGCCCGGGAAACCTGCCAAGCATGAGGCTCATCTCCCCAGTCTTAGCACAGGCGGCTGCACCTGCGGGAACGCCGTCGATCGTTGATCAGTTGCTCCAGATGCTGCCGATGTTCGTCATGATCATCGTGATCTTTTATTTTGTGATCTATCGGCCACAGAAGCAGCAGCGGGACAAGCACAAAGCGATGCTCAGTGACCTCAAGAAGGGTGACAAAGTGGTTACCACGGGAGGCATTTGGGGCACCGTGACAAACATCGGGAAAGAGACGGTGACACTACAGGTGGCCGAGAACGCGAAGATCAAACTCATGCGCGACCACATCGCGCGCATCCGCGGGGATGAAAATGACTGAGGCCCTTACCGCATGAAGGCTGTTCAAGGTCGGCTCATTCTGTTAGGGCTCGCGGTCATTGTGTCGGTCGTTTTGTTTATTCCCTCGACCCCGCTCTTTCGCTACATGCCCGAGTGGTGGAAAGAGTATCTCCCAAACAAAGGGATCATCCTCGGCCTCGATCTGCAGGGAGGGATCCATCTGGTCCTGGAAGTTGAAAGCG
This sequence comes from Nitrospirota bacterium, assembly GCA_963788195.1. GTDB lineage: Bacteria > Nitrospirota > Nitrospiria > Nitrospirales > NS-4 > NS-11. The sequence continues at coordinate 57,626 of CAWBGA010000012.1, read as the reverse complement.
ATCGCGCTGTCGAGATCGCGATGGACCGCCTGATGAACAATATGACCGATATCCTGGCCGATAAGAAAATTGCCGTGGAATCGGTCAAAAAAACGTCGCCGACGGAGATTACCGTCACGTTGCTATCGCCCGGCGATAAAGAAGCTCTTCTGAAAGTCACAGAGGATCAGTTTACCATCCTGTCCACCCGCAGCCCGAGCGATCGCGTCGTGATCTTTGCAATGAAGGCCGAGGAAGCCGAGCGCATCAAGAAGCAGTCTGTGAACCAGGCCCTCGAGACGATTCGTAACCGTATCGATGAGTTCGGTGTGGCCGAACCGTTAATTCAGCAACAGGGTCCTCGCCAGATCGTCGTGCAATTGCCTGGAGTCAAGGACCCGGCGCGCGCCAAGGCTCTGATCAAGAATACGGCCTTGCTTGAGTTCAAAATGCTCGACGAGGATAGCCCCATTGCCAAGGAGCTGCCGAGCGACGTGCCACCCACGAAGGAAACAGATATCCTCAAGGAATTCGGCCCGAAAATCCCGCCCGATGACGAGATCCTATTTGAGCGCAGCGTCGATAAGGATAGGGGCAGCGTGACGAAGAAACCCTATCTGATCAAGAAACGCGCGGTCCTCACGGGTGATGTGCTGACGGACGCACGTGTCTCCATCGGTGAATTTCAGAACGCGTACGTATCCATTAACTTTGACAGCACAGGGGCGAAGCTGTTTGAGCGGATTACGGCCGAGAACGTGAAAAAGCGGATGGCGATCATCCTGGACAACACGGTGTACTCCGCGCCGGTCATCCAGGAGCGTATCAGTGGGGGAAGGGCCCAGATCACGGGGTCCTTTACGACCGAAGAGGCCAATGACCTCGCGATCGTCCTGCGCGCAGGCGCCCTGCCTGCGCCCGTCAAGATTATTCAGGATCTCACGGTCGGGCCGTCGTTGGGGCGGGATTCGATTGAAAAGGGCGTTCGCTCCACCCTTATTGCCGGCGCCGTCGTGATTCTGTTCATGGTGTTGTACTACCGGATGTCGGGCGCGATCGCGGATTTTGCCTTGATTTTGAATCTTGTCTGTCTGCTCGGCGCCTTGGCCGGTCTGAACGCGACGCTGACGCTGCCCGGCATTGCGGGGATCATTCTCACGATTGGGATGGGGGTGGACTCGAACGTCCTGATCTTCGAGCGGATCCGAGAAGAGCTCCGAACGGGTAAACCGGTGAGACCGGCCATCGACGCCGGATACGACAAGGCGTTCCTGACGATCGTCGACTCACACGTGACCACGCTCATTACCGGATTCGCCTTGTTTCTTTTCGGAACGGGTCCGATCAAAGGCTTCGCCGTCACGTTGTGCTTAGGAATCACGATCAACTTGTTCACGGCGCTTGTGGGGACGAAGGTCATCTTCGATCTGATCAACCGCCGGGGCAAAGTCGAGAGGTTGAGCATCTAATGTTGGAGATTCTCGGCAAGACCTCAATTGACTTCATGGGATGGCGGCGATACTCGTTTGCGATCTCCGGTGTAATGCTGCTGCTCGGTCTCTTCGCGTTGGTTCAGATTTGGCGCGGGGCGGCGAACCTCGGGATCGATTTTTCGGGCGGGACGGCCGTGCAATTGAAATTCGAGCGGCCTGTTTCGATTGAAAAGGCTCGCGAGGCGTTGCTGAAGACGGGGCTTTCAGAGGTAGAACTCCAGGAGTTTTCGGCCGACAACAAACTGCTGGTGCGCGTGAAGGCCAAGACTGCCATCGAGGAACAGGCGGCGGACAAAGTGCTGGAGGCCTTTCGAAAGACTTTTCCAGACAACCCGTTTGTGGTGGAGGCGAGCACCGAAATCGGTCCCACTATCGGCCAAAAGCTCCAGAAGGATGCCTTAATCGCGATCTCCATGTCGATGATCGGAATCATACTGTACATCGCGGTGCGTTTTGAATTGCGCTTCGGGATCGCGGCTGCGATTGCAACCTTCCACGATGTGTTCGCAGTGCTTGCCATTTTCTATTTTCTGGACAAAGAGATCACGCTGTTGCTCGTCACGGCGCTCCTGACTCTCGCGGGATATTCGCTCACGGACACGGTCGTCGTTTTTGACCGCATTCGGGAGAATCTGAAGCTCCGCCACAGGGACACGTTGGATGTCCTCATCAATCGAGCGGTCAATCAAGTATTGAGTAGGACAATTGTGGTGTCTCTCACCGTGATCCTGGTGTTGATCCCCCTCACGCTGTTCGGAGGAGAGGTGCTTCATGACTTTTCGCTTGCCCTACTCATGGGCGTGATCGTCGGCACCTATTCATCGATATTTGTGGCCAGTCCATTGCTGATTCTGTGGAAAGGAACGCCGGGAAAGCTGTTGCGCCGGCATTAGATAGGAGGCGGCTCGAGCTGGCGCGCAGGGACTGTTCATCCCTGCGCGCACTGATTGCCCTTACTTGCTGGCCTTACTTGGCCGCTTTAATTGACAGGGCGTGGCCGGTGGGGTCCGCCTGCGCCTCGACCTTGTCGCCAACCTTAATGTCGCCCTCTTTCTTCGTCTGGGCATTTACATGCAGTTTGACCTCTTTGCCCATGGCATCCTTGACGACATAGTTCTCGCCCTCGATCTTCAGCACCTCGCCGTTGATCGTTTTAGCACTGGCGTCCTTTCCTGCTGTTGGCGCGCCACTGGGGGCAGAGCCTGGTGGATCAGCCGCGAAGGCCGCAGCACCCACGCCCAGCACAAATGCAACTGTCAGTAAACCGATTAATCTTTTCATAAGCCCTCCTTATAGGTAAGTTGCTATCAGTACATGGTCCCCAATGTCCCCCGCAACCCGACGGAAGTGTTACGCGCTCGTATGGGGGAGTCGGGATTGCAGAAAATTCCTGCCGGGGAGTACTCTAAACGGGCCAGAAACGGGGCTGATCGAACCATGGCAGATCGCGCAGGGCTTCTCGAAAGGGCTCTCCAAGACCTCCAATGGGGGGCGATTCTCGATGCTTTGGCATCTCAAGCGTTCTCGACTATCGGAGCGGAGCGGTGCCGGACCTTGACCTTGGCCACCTCCTTGTCGCAGACGCAGGCGACACTTCGAGAGACGGCCGAGATGGTCTCTCTGGAGCGGCGAGGCCGGGGGGTTCCGCTAGGCAACTTTCCTGATGTGCGTCCCGTCATCGAACGGCTTGCGAAAGGAGCCGTTCCCACCGGGCTTGACTTCCGGGATATCTCGATTGTCTTGAGCCTCGTCGCGGATGTCCGGGGCTTTCTACGAAACTGTCAGGACGATGCTCCGGGGCTTTGGGCGCTGGGGACGGGTCTTGATGATCTGCGGCCCTTAAAGATCGAGATAGATCGAGCCATCGATCCGGAGGGGAACATCCTGGAATCCGCCACTCCAGAGTTGCGGACTCTGACCCATCGGGCGAATGCCCTCAGACAGAGAATCAGATCGCGGTTGGAGGCCATCCTGGCGTCACCGCGTTTTGCTGAAATTCTTCAGGAGTCCTATTTCGCGGAACGCGAGCATCGCTATGTGATCCCTGTGAAGACAGAGCGGAAAGGCGAGGTGCCGGGAATCATCCACGACGTGTCCGCGAGCGGCGCGACGGTCTTTATTGAACCGCGGGACCTTGTGGATCTAAACAATCAGATCAAAGAGTCGGAATTGGCGATCGATAGGGAAGTCCGACGAATTCTTCAGGATCTCAGCGAGCAGGCGGCCGTCCATCACGAAACTCTTTGGGACGACCTCACGATTCTCGGCCACCTCGATTCTTTACGTGCTAAAGCGGCGTTCTCCCAGATCTTACAGGCGTCCGATCCGATCGTCACCGAGCACGGCGCGATCCGGCTCAAACAGGCCCGCCACCCCCTATTGATACTCAGCCGACAAGGCGACTCCTCACCGGCCATGAAGGACCGACAGCCGATCGTGGCGAACGATATCGAGTTGCAGGATGGGGTACGTGTCCTAATTATTTCCGGTCCCAATGCCGGAGGTAAAACCGTCACACTCAAGATCCTTGGACTGTTTGCCCTAATGGTCAGAGCCGGCCTGCAGCTTCCCTGCGAGACCGGCTCCGAGATGCCCTTTTTTCCGGAAGTCTATGCGGAAATCGGAGATGCGCAGGATTTGACCAAGGACCTGTCAAGCTTTTCCGCCCACATCAGAGACATGATCGCACTGTTCGCGGAGGCCACTCCGGAGGCCCTCGTCCTGCTTGATGAGCCCGTCACCGCGACGGATCCGGCTGAGGGCGCGGCTCTGGCGCAAGCCCTTCTCATGCATCTTGCCGAGCGTGGGTTTACGGTTGTCGCCACGACGCATTACAATCCGCTTAAGGCCTTCGCGCAAGGCCATCCAATGTTCGCCAACGCCAGTGTCGGTTTTAATGCCGCCACGCTCTCGCCCACCTACCGCTTGATCATGGGGATGCCGGGCGGCAGTTCCGCGATAGAAATAGCAGGGCGTCTCGGTATGGATGAGCGCCTGCTCGATGAGGCCGTACGGCTGGTCAACACGCAGGAGCGCGCGATAGAGCTCCTGATGGAAGAACTGCAAGAGACCCGCCGCCGTCTTGATGAGGACAGCTCGAGGATCAAGGAGCTTCGCGCCGAAAGCGAGGTGGCGACGCAGGCCCAGAAAGAGTTTGCCGCGCGCCAGGCCGCAGCGGAAAAGGATACGCGCAAGGCCCTTCGCAAAAAACTGACTGACGAGCTCCTCCGGGCGCGAGCAGAGATTCAGTCGGTGTTGGAGGGTCTTAAGGCCGACAAAAGCGTTCTCAAAGCTCGTGAAGCGAAGTCACGCCTGGGAACCGTCGAAGCGACCATGCAGTCAAGCCTCGCGCCTGCAGATGATTTTCGCCCCATCCGCGAGCTGCAGGCAGGCGATCGGGTCGAGCTTCTTGGCCTGGGAACGATTGGGATTCTGCTGGAAACTCCGATAGGCAAGAAGCGCGTGCGAGTCCGGGTGGGAGAGGCGGAAGTTTCCACAGAAGCCACCCGCATCGGGGGTATTGAGGAAGGCGAAGAACCGGCGCCTCCCCAAAAAGCCACAAGGTCGCCTGCGATGTCCGCCATGGCGGCGGGAGACACCAATGTGGTCGACGTGCGTGGTAAGTCGGGGGATGAAGCGGTCGAAGCGGTCCAGGTCGGACTTGACCATGCGGCACTGACAGGGGCCGCGGCGGTGCGGGTCATTCATGGTCACGGCACAGGCCGCCTGAGGCAAGTGCTTCGGGAATACTTGAAGGAATCCCCTTACGTTGCGGCCTTCCGTCCGGGGGAGCGCGCCGAGGGCGGTGATGGAGTGACTCTCATTACTCTCAAGTCATGACTGAAGTTATTTGGCCTGTAGGCGGCCATTTTCCCTGAACCAGGTCGCCGCATCGGCAATGGCCTGCTCAACCGGCCGGAGGGTGGGACCGAGTTCTCGTGCGGCCTTGGAGCAATCATAGTGTTGCATGTGTTTGAGCATTTCCACGAAAAACCCCGGCACTGGTGCAGGTCTCCGCAAGGCGTTTCGAAAGACCCAATCGGCCATTTTCGAGCCGTACCGAGCCAGCGGAAAGGGGATCTCGAGCATCGGTGCGGGGGCGCCCACGACCCTGGCGATCATCGCGTTTAACTCTTTCTGGGTCGTGTTCCACTTACCTAGAATATAGCGCTCCCCCGACCGGCCGCGCTCTGCTGCACTGATCATGCCGTCGGCAACATCTCGAACGTCAATGACATTGAGCGTTCCCTGGACATACGCCGGCATTTGCCGGCGGGCGATCATAACGATTTGCGTTCCGCTCGTGGGCTTGCTGTCGTAAGGGCCGTAAAATACCGTGGGATTGACGACTACTGCAGGAAGTCCATTTCGGGTTGCCTCCCGGAGAACTTCTTGCTCCATATGGGCCTTGGCCATGAGGTATGGATTGTCCGGAAACAGTGGGTGAAATGTATCATTTTCATTGGCCGGGCGAATGGCATCATGCGAGTCTATGCGCGTCAACCCGATGGTGGTGAGCGAGCTCGTGAACACGAGCCGGTCCACGTCGCCCTGTCGCACGGCGTTCAGCACGCCGCGAGTTTCAGCCACTCCTTGGGCAATAGCGACTTCGACGGGGACTGTGTGCGAGGGATAATATCCTGCGGTGTGGTACACCACACGCACGTCGCGGCAGGCCCGCTCCAGCGAGCTTGCGTCGTTCAGATCACCTTCAACGCGCTCCAGAGGTAGGCCGCCGAGCGTTGTGACATTAGTCATCGGGCGTACCATCACGCGGACCTCATCGCCCCGGGCGAGCAATGCCCGGACCAGATTCGATCCCAGGAATCCTGCACCTCCGATCACGAGTACTTTCAATGGTGACCCGCCTGCGTAAATTCGTCCTTGGCCTCCCGATAAAGAAGATCCTCCTGGCCCATGTAACGCGGCGAAAAGTGAAAGACTACCAGTTCACGCACGTTTGCCCTTCGTGCCAATAGGCCGGCTTGGCGTGCCGTCAAATGATAGCGCTCACAGGCTTTCTCCGCTTCCCGGTCCAGGTAGGTCGCCTCGCAAAAGAAGACGTCCGCGTTCTCAGCTATCTCTACGATTTTCGCCGCGTTCTCATCGTCAAAGCGAGCGTCCACCACATAGGCGAGCTTCTGGCCGGGCGTGATGGTCACAAACTTATCGCGCAGCTCGCCCAAGACAAACCTCCGCTCTTCCTTGCGGTGCTCGAAGTATAGCGTCGCTGTGAATTGGTAGGCATCGGGGCGGCCGTCCCAAAGATGCTGCTTCACATCCTTCAACCAAGAGCCGACAGGCAGCCCGGCGGCGTGTAAGCGCTCCCTGTTGATATTGATGTGACACTTTTCCTGCAGCGCGTAGGCAAAGGAAGGAATCCGATGATTCAACGACGTGGCAAAAACAGTGAACATAGGGTCTAGCATGACCGGAAACGGAAGCGGGGCGTCGTGGATTTCGGGAAGACCTTCGATTGGAAGAAACCTTTCCCGGGCGAGAAAGCGTGTGTGCCGCACCTGCCGGTCATGAAACTCACGTACGTCAATCTCGAGCGGATAGTCGTCGGCAAGATTCCAGGTATATCCACGCAACTTACCCGCGACGTTCTCGATCAAGCCGGGTGGTCCGTAGAGCCTGAGGGCCTGGCTTCGCGCGAGCGCAATGCGCAGCAGTCGGTCAAAGCCGATGAAGTGATCCATGTGGGTATGGGAGATGAAGACATCACTTGCTCGCAACAGGCGCGAGGCAGTCAGCGCCTGGTTGTCTCCAAGATCAAACAGGAGCGCGCGGCGGGCCGAGCGAATCTCGGTGTACAAGCCTGGATCACCGAAAGGCGGGTTCACCAAATGGCTTGAAAAAGATGGCATCATGCTTCGTCAGAGCGCAGGGCAGCGTTCTTGATCGCCACGGTGACACTGCGTTGGAGTCCCTCGTACGTTGCCCGTCGCACGGCGCTCTTTCGAAAGGCCGCCTGAAACTCTTCGGCGCTCTGCTGCGCCAACGTTTGTAAGTTGAGATGAACGGTAGCCCCCGCACTCGAGAATCTGGGTTCGCTCGTCGCGTTCGCTTCCCGATTGTAAGGACAGACATTCAGACAATCGTCGCAGCCAAAGATCTTATTACCGGCAGCCGCATGAAGCTCTTCGGGAAGCATGCCTTTTTGCTCGATGGTCCAGTACGAGATACAGCGCCGGGCATCCACGACATAGGGTTCCGTAATGGCTCCTGTGGGGCAGGCACGGATACACAGCGTGCAGTTTCCGCAGAGATCACTACCGGGTGCATCGGGATCAAGCGCCGCAGTCGTGAGGACCTCACCTAATACCAGCCAGGAGCCATACTGCCGCGAGACGAGATTGGAATGTTTTCCGATCCAGCCCAGACCCGCCCGTTGCGCCCAAGCCTTCTCCATGACCGGACCGGTATCGACATACGCCCGGTTCTTCGAATCCAGCGCGGTCCGGTCCATGAATTCGGCGAGGGATGCCAAGCGCTCGCCCAACACCCGATGGTAGTCGTCGCCGCACGCGTAACGGGCAATGCGGCCGTGGTCCGGGGAATTGTCGGGGTCTGGACCGGTGTAATAGTTCATCCCGACGGAAAGGATCGATCGAACACCCGGAAGCAGGAGCGCGGGATTGGCTCGTTTTCTCTCCGTCCGGGCCATCCAGGTCATTTCCCCCTGATGCCCGCGAGCGAGCCATTCCTTGAGGCGCGCTCTTTCAGGCGGGTCTGACGGCACACGACTGACTCCGACAGCGTCAAAGCCCAGTCGCTTCGCTTCGTGCCTAATCTGTTCTGTCAGGGTCATGGCGTCTTTGGAGTACTGGGCGATTGCGGACAGTCGAAGTACACCGTGAACTTCGCCGTGCACTGCCTGGCCAAGCATTTTGAGCAAGAACCCGTGATGCGGGTCTTCCAGTCGGTGAGCTTCGGATCAAATCGGCAGGACATGCCGCCGGACTTCTCGATATCGGTCCAACGGGTCTGCGTGGAAACATTCGTTGCGACCTTGCAAGCGGGGGGAATCGGCACATCACACTGCTTGCCCGTGATCCCCTTCTTGATCCCTCCGATCTGACACGATGCGGAGGTTTGCGTATCCCGCCCCAGGCCCTGCGCATCCGTACTCAGCGAAAGCGAAGTTATGCTTACAATGAAATACCATGCCAGCCAATGTCGAGGCATCCAACATGCTAGCAGTTTTTTCAAAGCAGCCGCAACGATGCGATCCAGTCCCCGCATCGCTATTGTTGATCATATCCATGTCTTGTATATTGAAACTCGACAATCTATGGGTTATGGGCCGATCAAGTATGATGACCAAATTTGATATCGCCCGTGTACTGGAACAAATGGCGTTTCTCCTCGAGCTCAGAGGTGAAAATCCGTTCAAGGCCAAAGCCTACAGCCACGCCGCGGAAATTCTGCAGAAACTACCTCAGGATCCTGCCGACCTCGTCCGCGCGGAGAGCTTAGGTCAACTGAAAGGCATCGGCCCCACGCTCTCCGCCACGATCTCGGAACTCATTACGACCGGCCGCTGTCGTCTGCATGAGGAATTACTTGCTTTGTTTCCCGCGAGCCTCCTTGAGCTCGCGGCCATCTCCGGGCTTGGCCCCAAGAAGCTCAAGGTGATCCACGAACAACTCGGCGTTACCTCATTGGGGGAGCTACAGTACGCCTGCATCGAAAATCGGTTGGTGGATCTACCGGGCTTTGGTCTCAAAGGACAGGAGCGAATTTTGACGGGAATCCGGCAATTCCAACGGCATAAAGGCTTTCAACTGACTTCGGTCGCTATTGCGGAGGCGGAGGACCTGCTCGGGGTCGTACGGAGTCTGCCAGGTGTAAAACAGGCCGATCTGGCTGGGGATCTGAGACGGAAGACTGAAGTGTTGCAGAACCTGTGCATGGTGATGGCTTGCTCCTCGACCGTCTCCGTGGCGCGGCTGCTTGCCGGCATTTCCGGCATAACGCAGGTAACACAAAAGGACCGCGCTTTGATCACGGCCTCTTCTCCCCAGGGTCTGCCTCTGGAGATCCTCGTGGCTGATCCTTCCGATTACGGCGGTGCGCTCTTCCGTGCCACCGGGCAGTCCACGCATGTGCAGGCGGTGCTGAATCGGATCGCTACCCCCGCCGCATTTCTCGCAGAAGAAGCCATTTATGCCGCAGCAGGCCTTCCCTTCATTCCCCCCGAGTTGCGTGAAGGCCATGGTGAAATCGAACTGGCGCAGTCAGGGCAACTAGGGACGCTGGTGGAGGCTTCACAGGTGCAAGGCATCTTTCACACCCACACGCTCTACAGTGACGGGGCGGCGACGGTAGCGGACATGGCTGCGGCGGCGCGGGATCTTGGTTATCGGTATATCGGAATCTCCGATCACAGCCAAGCGGCCTTCTATGCGCGAGGCCTCAAGGAGGACCGGATTCTGGCGCAACGTGCGGAGATAGATGCCGTTCAGAAAAAACTGCCGGAAATCCGGATCTTTAAGGGCATTGAAGCCGACATCCTTCCGGACGGCGCCATGGATTATTCTGACGAGGTGTTGGGAACCTTCGACTTCGTCATCGCCTCGGTCCATAGCCGTTTCAACCTCTCCGAAGAAGATCAGACCCGCAGGATCTGCCGCGCGCTATCGAATCCCCATGTCACGATGCTCGGCCATGCCACCGGTCGCTTGCTGCTTTCTCGAGATGGGTACCGGGCGGACATGAAACAAGTGATTGACACTGCGGCGGCAAACGACAAGGTGATTGAGATCAACGCAAGCCCCCACCGGCTGGAACTAGACTGGCGGCTGTGCCGATACGCCAAGGAGAAAGGCGTGAAGTTCAGCATCAACCCGGATGCCCACAGTACCGAGGCACTGAAGACGGTCCCTTTGGGAGTGAACGTGGCGCGAAAAGGCGGATTATGCGCGGAGGATATCATTAATACACTCCCCGCCGACGACATGGCGTCCTATTTGAGTTCGCGGCGCCCGCAACCGGCGCTCTAGAGGACACGTTCGTCCCTTCGTGCTGTTTAATACAACGTGAGGCAAAGATTCATTCGCATGAGAGAATCGGTTTGCGTTTCACACGTAAACTAATTAAAATACCTTAACTGAACTAGCTTAGAATATGACCAACATGGACGTCATGGACAAGATTTTAGAAGCGGGCCGCTGTTCGCCCTCTGCCGATAATTCCCAACCGTGGAAACTACGCGTTCGAGAAAAAAAGATCGACGTCATACATGACGTAGAACGAAGCACGCGCACTGCCCTCTATAATACCGATGGTGAATTCGACTTTATAGGATTGGGAATGTGTGTGGAAAATATCGCCCAAGCCGCCTCTTTTTGGGGTTTCTCTACTGAGGTACAAGAATCCTTTTCCGGAGACTTGCATCTGACGCTGGCATTCACACCCTCGTCTTTACCTTCCTCTGATTCTCTCTATGAGAGTATCTCCAAGCGTGCGGCCGACAGGCGCGGCTACGACAAAAGACCGCTCAGCCCGGTGCTGAAGAATTCCCTCGAGACTCTGGCAAAACAGGCCGGTCACATGCTTTACTTTATCGAAGAAAAAAAAGAACTTGAGGTTGCGGCTCAACACTTAAGTTCGGTTGATCGAGTTTTGTGGAGTAACGCCCTCCTGCGCGATAATTTAGTTTCTATGCTCCGTGTCGATAAGCGTATTCCTTCAACTGACGGATTACCGCTGTATTCATTGGGACTTGGCGCACGAGCGCCATTTTTGGTATTCCTCCTGGGCTTAGCCAAGCGGTTCCCGGTGCTCTACCACGTGCTCGGGATGACGGCTTCGCAGAATACCCAAAAAGTTATTCGTTCTTCGGGCGCCTTGTGTTTGCTCACGGCTCCATCCAATCCGGACCGCAGAAAAAGCGCACTGGTCGGTGGCAGAATATTTGAACGTATATGGCTCACGCTTGAGAGTCAAAATGCGCGACTCCAGCCCCTCTTCGCGGCCCTGGATTTTATGACAATTGAAGCGCGCGGGAGTGAGGGACTTTCACCAGAAGAAATCAAACAGGTCGCACGCATCACCAATTTTTTTAAAGAAAAATGGCCCACTCTTCGTGAAAAGGAAAGAGCGATCGCTTTTTTCAGAGTCGGCTATTCAAAATTCCCTCCCCTCCCTCCTTCCCCCAAGCGGCCGATTTGGGCGCTCATGGAAAATTGACACGTGACAAGATTTCAAGGGAAGTGAAACTCGCGAAGGTCGGTTTTTTCAAGGGCGTGCTTTATCAACGTATCTACGTCGAGTGCTGCCTCCGCCCTTCGTACCTGATCAAGATTGGCGTGCGTGGAAGGGTTCGTCGGCATAAATAGTTTACAGCAGTCCTGATCCGGCTCAATGGAAGTCTCATACGTTCCGATCTTCTGAGCCTGGTTGGTGATTTCGATCTTGTCCATCCCAATCAGCGGGCGCAAGAAAGGAAGGGTGGCGGCTTCATCCACCACACTTATATTGCCTGCCGTTTGAGAGGCAACCTGGCCTAGGCTATCTCCGGTGAGCAGCGCCCAGCATTTGTTGGACCATGCCAGCTCCTGTGCAATCTTGACCATCAGCCGCCGGTACAATACGACCCGTAAAGGCGGTGGCGCCGATAGAACCACTTGCCGCTGGATGTCCCCGAAGGCAACAAGATACAACCTGGAGTAATACTGGTGTCGGGTGAGATGACGCGCCAATTCTTCGGCTTTATCTGCAGAAGCACGGCTGACGAACGGATGACCGTGAAAGTGGATAAAGACGATCCGGCAGCCGCGCTTCATCATGCGGTATGCAGCGACCGGCGAATCAATTCCCCCGGATAGGAGGCAGGCGACTTGACCCGACATGCCGACCGGAAGACCTCCGGCTCCGGCAAAACGCTCATGGTAGAAGTAGGCCTGAGCGCCGACAATCTCAATGAAGATGTTGAGTTCAGGGTCACGAAGACTGACGTCGGCGCCCGTGCGTTCCACGACGGCCGCTCCGACGATGCGATTGACCTCGGTTGACGTCAGCGGGTAGGTCTTCTCGGCGCGCTTGGTCGTGATGCGAAAGTTGTGAAACGAAAGGCCTTCTACAGACTCGCACACGGCCGCGCTCAAGGACTCAATATCGCTGGGAATACACAGCGCCGGAGCGAAGTTGGCCAGGCCTAGAGTCTCGTTCAGCCGGCATCTGATCGCGGGCCATTGCGAGATGTCCTTTAGAGACATTCGAATGCGTCCGCCCATGCTTTCCACCTGAAGCACGCCCAGTCCCTTGAGAGCGTGACGCATGTTTCGCACAAGTCGGTCCACTAGAAACGGCCGGTTCCGTCCCTTGAGTGCAAGCTCGTGATAATGGGCAATCACGTAGTACATGGTGCTGCCTTTGTCCCGCTTCCGCCAAGAGAAGGGACTCTGAACTCCTCTCTTTGCGGAAATCTGAATCGCGGTGGATTAGTGACCCGAGGATTCCAGGTAGCGCTCGCAGTCGATCGCAGCCATGCATCCCGACCCAGCCGCGGTGATCGCCTGGCGATACACTGAATCCTGCACATCGCCTGCGGCGAAAACCCCCGGGACGCTCGTTTTGGTCCCACTGTGAGTCTTAATGTATCCCGCAGGATCCAGATCCAGCTGACCCTCAAAAAGTTTCGTATTCGGGGAGTGGCCAATTGCGATGAACACGCCGTCGGCTCGTTTTCTGGCGACACTGCCTGTCACGATATCCTTGACCTGGACGCCGGTCACCAACGGACTCGCCGAAAATTTCGTCAACGACAGCATTCCAGATAAAACTGATCTTCGGGTTCCGCAGGGCACGGTCCTGGAGGATTTTAGAGGCGCGCAGTGTATCCCGTCTGTGTATGACGGTGACATGGCTGGCGAATTTCGTCAGGAAAATGGCCTCTTCCAAGGCGGTATCGCCACCTCCGACGACTGCTAATTCCTTGCCTTTAAAGAAGAAGCCGTCGCACGTGGCGCACGTGGACACGCCATGTCCCAACAACCGACGCTCAGACGCCAGCCCTAGCATCTTGGCAGTGGCCCCCGAGGCAATAATGAGGGTCCGGGTTTCGATGGACGGCTGGCCTTCGACCGAGATCGTCAACGGCGAATCCTTTAAGTGGACGTCGGTCACATTTCCCTGAACGAGCTCGGCGCCGAACCGTTCGGCTTGGGCCCGCATTTCTTGCATAAGCTCCGGGCCCATGATCGCATGGCGAAACCCCGGGTAGTTCTCAACTTCCGTGGTGAGACTCAACTGGCCTCCCGCCAAATGTCCTTCAATGAGCAGAGGAGAGAGATTAGCGCGGCCCGCATAGATCGCAGCCGTCAATCCAGCGGGGCCTGAGCCCATGATCACAACGGTGCGCATGCAGGAAATCTAACACAGCACTCGGTGAGAATGCACGGTGGATGACGGAAGTTGCTGGACAGCGCTGCTACTGGGTTTGGGGCGGCTCTTTGCCTTCCTCCAACTGCGACAGGTAATCGACCATTTTATCAAGAGTGAGATTGTTAAGTTTACTTTTATAGTCTGTCGGCATCACATTGTCCGGGTAGCCGTCGCCCACATAGATACTCGGCTCGAGAATTGATTCAATGACGTATTCGCGGATGTTCGTTGCCTTCCCTTTATATTTTGGATCCATAAGTCGTTTGGGAGCACTGGTCTTCATGACTAGCTCCGGACCCACTATCCCATTTGAGTTCGGAATGCCTGGTATTGTGTGGCACGCAAAGCACAAGACATGAGTGAAAATCTCGTTGATAGGCTCAAGGCCGGTCAGCTTTGGAGGGCTATATGAAGGAGCACGGAGCTGGGCAGGATAAATTTTCGGGTCCCTGCTCGCGTTGAGCCATTCAGATTCTGGAATAAATTTTCTGTAAGCTTGTTCGATTTCTTGCGGCGTCGGGGGGATTATGCCTTCCCTGTGGTAGATCCAGGTATCGATTGCAATTAGTTCATCAATAGTTAGGTTGATCGGAGGTTTATGGACTGCTGGCATTGAGCTCTCCGACTCCCTGGTACCATGACTAAATCCGCCGACAACATAGCAGCTTGGGCAGACATGTGATTCGGCCAGATATTCCAATGCGTTTTCCTTGTTCCGTATTTTAAACGGAATTCCCCATAAATTCGGGGCTCGATCACTTAGTACTCCTTCTTGAAATGAATGGCAGAGAGTGCACTGAGCCTTCCCAACCGCTCCTCGCGTGCCGCTGGCCCCGACCGCCCCGAAAACCAGTGCTTCCCCCAGGTCGGATAGTTCTTTAACGGACATCTCCCTGACGTTGACGGCTTTATTTCTGACAGGATCAGCCTTTACGTTAGACGAAGAGGGAACAAACGCGACGCTGCCCACTACGAATAGGAATAGGCCAACGATACGTACAGGAATTAAAAATTTACGTAAGCTAATAACCATATCCATCTGTCCTAACCGCGGTACGGAAACCTACACGTAGTCTGTCGAGACTGGACAATCTCCTGCTGACTCTAGCATGATCAGGCCAGTTGCTTTAGTTCCGTAGAGATCTGTGCGATTTCCTTTCTGAGCTGCTCGATGGGTAGGCCACCGTCGATCACGTAGTGCGCCACTTTGATTTTCTCGCTGAGTGGCATCTGCGCCCGAATCCGTGCTCTAGCTTGTGACTCTGTGAGATGATCGCGCGCCATCAACCGCGCAAGCTGCGTCGGCTCGTCGGTTGTCACTACAATAACCCGATCTTTCGATCTTGTAGGCTCCGGTCTCAATGAGCAAAGCGGCGTTAAACAGGACTACAGCCCGCGGGATTTTGTTCGGCAATTTGGCTATAACGGCGTTCTTCTTCGGCAAAGACGTAGGGATGGACAATCGCTTCCAGCCGCTCGCGCTTGCCTGGGTCTTTGAATACGATGTCGGCGAGCCGGTCACGGTTCAGTGTCCCGTCCGCGCGGAGCATGCCAGGGCCAAAGGCGGCAACGATCTCACGTAACGCTGGCTGACCTGGCGCCACCGCATCACGCGCTAAGGTGTCGGCATCAATGTGATGAGCACCATACTCCACGAACATCGAGGATACGGTACTCTTCCCCGTGGCAATGCCCCCTGTCAGTCCGACTCGTAACATGATATTTCACCGGCCCGCCAAGCAAAGCTTGCTCGCCACCACACCCAGCCCACCCCAGAACTCGCCATTACACCCACCCGCCCTGGAATCTGCCAAGACAGATTCCTTGTCCCCTGACGAGTTCGTCTCGCCCGTGGGCCTGATGATTATTTAAGGCCGCCGGGGTGGTTTCTGTCCCTTCTTCGTATCTTGCTGTTGCAAAAGATAGCACATTGCAAGGATGCGACAAAGACCAGTACAATCGCGCTGACAATGAATGAGGATCTTCTTGATGAGCCCATGAAGGCGCAGCTGAAGCTTGAGTGGGAGCGCTTTAGAAAGGCACTGTCGCAGGCCGGCGACATCGGACCGATGAATTTGGAAGACTGGCGCATCATGGCCGGGCGGGACCGCAGGGGAGTGCCCCCGGCGGTCTCAGTCGTAGCGGTGCAGGCGCTCCTCAAGCTGGAAAAATCCGGCCCTCGTGGGCACGGCATCCGAGGAGGGGAGCAGACTACGGATGCGACGCTCTTGGAAGTCGAGAAAGCCCAATCCGTGGAGCTACGGCTTCAAGACGCCGATCACAGCGAGGTCTATGCCGCCATCGGGTACTATGCCAGCCGGCGCCTGGGCTTGAGCGAACAATCGGCGCTCGTGTTGGGGGACGCCTTAGCCTATCTGCTTACGGGTTGGGGGCAAAGCCACACCGATGACCGCTACACGAATCAGTTGGTTCTGGAATTTAAGAAGAGCGCCGGTACTCCACCGGAGGGCGGTTTTCTGTGGAGTCAACTGCATTCCCTAACCTCCCGAAAAGGGTTCAAGGTCATGGCCGAAAAGGCTGGTCAGATTGGGACCCCTCTCTTCAGATGAGCCGAATCGTTGCGCTCTTAGGTGCCGGTGTGCAGGGGGCGCTCTGGTTTCTGGCGACCGTCGCGCTCGCCGTTGAGCCCACCTTACCCTCCTCGGTCATTGTAGTCTCCCAGGACGGATCAGGCGCCTATCGGGAAATCCAGCGAGCGATCGATGATGCCAAGCCGGGCGCCACCATTCTTATCAAGGCGGGCAATTATCGTGAAGACGTGGTCGTCCATAGCAAAAACGGCCTGAGACTGGTTGGGGAAGGCCGAGACCGCGTCACCATCCATGGCCTGAAACGAGTCGGCGCCCTTCGCGTGGGCAAGTGGCCCTATGGGGCGACTGACATTGAAGTCCGCGATCTCACGATTGCAGAAAACGGCGGCCTGGCTGTTGGCATCTTTAATGGCTCGCGAATCGTGCTGTCAAATGTCCGTGTGTTAGGTCTTCTCTATGTGCAGCAGGCCACCGCGGTGCGGATTGAATACTCAGTGATCATGACCAGTGAGACAACAGGAGTGTCGTTCGCCGATGCCGAGGGCGAGTTGACCGGCAACGTCATCCGAAACCACGATCACGGTGTCACCATCACCGGGAAATCCTCGGTGCGGCTTATCGGCAATCTCATTCAGGACAATCTGATCGCGGGGGTGGTACTTCAGGGCGGAGCCAAGGCAGAGCTTCTTCGAAACACGATCGTGAAGAACGACGCCGGCATACTGGTATTGGACAAGTCTGAGGCGGTGTTAACGGGGAACGTCGTCGGTGCGAATAAGTCGGGGATTCAGATCGATCCCCAGGCGCGCGCGAAACTATCGTTTAATGCGGTCCGGAATGAAGTCGCTGACTACGCCCGTCCCGGAAGTCCTCCGGAACCTGCCCCGGATCTCAAGGATGAGACGGACCTAACTCTCGACCCTCACTTTGTCAACCCCGCGGCGGGGGATTACCGCCTGCGGGCCGATACGCCGCTTGTTCAGCGCGGCGCCTTCGAATATCTCGGGGCCCTGCCTCCGGTCAGATCTGCTGAGTAACTTGAGCCTAGTTTCTAATCTGCACGTCCCGCACAGCCGAAGCACAATTCAACAATCGATGTAACTGGTGACACAGCCTATCCTCAGCGAATTTGATATAATAATTGACGCTTAGGGATGGGCGGATGAGCTCCATAGTACCCACTAAATATTGGCATCGCCTGGACGATGGGCGGGTCCAGTGTGACCTCTGCCCGCGCTTGTGTAAATTGCAAGAGGGCCAGCGGGGCCTGTGCTTTGTGCGCGCCTGTGAAGGTGGCGAAGTGATGCTCACCACCTATGGCCGGTCCAGCGGGTTTTGCATCGATCCGATCGAGAAAAAGCCGTTGAATCATTTCTTGCCGGGGACGGCGGTCCTCTCCTTCGGGACGGCCGGGTGCAACCTTTCTTGCAAGTTCTGTCAAAATTGGGATATCAGCAAGTCGCGGGAAATCGATACTCTGGCCGATGCCGCGTCCCCGGAGACCATTGCCCGCGCTGCCCATGAACTTGGATGCCGCAGCGTCGCGTTTACGTACAACGATCCCGTCATCTTTCATGAGTACGCGATCGACGTCGCTCAGGCCTGCCATGAACTTGGTATTTTGACTGTCGCGGTGACGGCGGGGTATGTCTGTCCCGAGCCTCGCGCGGAGTTCTACCGCTACATGGACGCGGCGAACGTGGATCTTAAAGCCTTTACCGAGAAGTTCTACAAGGAGATCACCGCGTCGCATTTGGGGCCGGTGCTGGAGACGTTGATCTACCTAAAGCGGGAAACGAAGGTCTGGTTTGAGATCACGACCCTGCTGATCCCCGGAGAAAATGACTCGGAAGCGGAAATTGAAGAACTGACGCAATGGGTGATGGAGCATTTGGGTGCGGACGTGCCAGTCCATTTTACAGCGTTTCACCCTGATTGGAAGATGCTGGCAAAGCCTCCCACACCGTCAGACACGCTGACCCGCGCCCGCCGGATTGCTGTGAAGAATGGGATCCGCTATCCCTATACCGGCAACATCCACGACGAAGCCGGCAGCAGTACGTACTGTCACGATTGCGGTACTAAGACTATTGGCCGGGACTGGTATGTGATGACCGAATGGAACCTCACGGATGATGGTCGCTGCCGCGATTGCGGAGCTTCTTGTGCCGGTGTTTTCGATGGTCCGCCCGGCACGTGGGGCGCCAAGCGTCTCCCCGTGAGACTCAAAGACTTTGATCGATCAGCAAATTAACCTAGGATAAACAATCCTGTCAGAAAAGTTGTCACTTTCACAGTTCTCGCGCTGAAAAGACTGTACAAGCCCGCACCCTACTTTTCTTTTAATATCAGCGCCTTATGGCAAAGTCCAGGTGTTTCATCGGTCTTCGTCATTGTTGGCGAGTGTCGAGATTTCTGACAGGGTGCCTTGTGCCTGCTTAGTTTTACGGAAGATGATTCTCAAATTCTTCTTCTTATCTAAACGACCTAGGGCCCCCTCGAAAGTCAGGGCACGGTAATTGCTGCTATAGTAGCTATAGTAAATGCTGTTTATATACTTGCCACTCTGATGATGTGCAAGGTCATCCGGAAACTGGGAGGGGTCATGAGAATCTCGAGAGGTTATGTGGTCGCCCTGGCGATGACTTTGTTTTTGGTGCCGGCCATTGCGTGGGCCGGTCCGATTTTCTTAACGGGTCATGATCCGGACTTCCATGCCCAGGATTCGGCTGGCGCAGAAAATCTGCTGCAGCAAGGCCTTAACTTCGTCACTGGTGGCACTTTTGACGACGGAGCGGCTTCAAAATTTTTGTGGGTAGAATCAAGGATTTCCCCTCCCTCAGGCTATCGAGCGGGGGAGCTAGGGCTGACGGCAATTGGTTTAACGTTAGGTACGAATTATGATCGCGTGAATGCGGCAGAACTGGCCACCGTTAATTTTTCCAACTATACTGCAATTGCCGTCGCTTCATCGTTTGGCGGATTGCTCACCCAGGCAGAACTCGATGGATTGATCGCACGTAAAGCTGATATTACGGCTTTTGTCAACAGCGGCAAAGGATTGCTCGCTCTCGCTGAGTGCTTCCCTGCCAGTGGCAGTTGCCTGACGACTAATATTACTGGACCCACGTCGAGCCTTTATAGTTATCTTCCGGTCACTGTGTCGTCGATTCCGCCTGCTCCTCCGTTCAATGTCACACCGTTTGGCGCATCCCTTGGTCTCACCTTTGATGACATTAACGATCCCACTCATAATTCGTTCGGGGCGATAGGAGGGCTGAACCCCGTGGATTTGGATACAAACAACCAGGCGACCACCTTGGCCGGCAATGTCCAAATTACAGACGGCGGATTTGAACCCACCCCCACCGGTGTCCCTGAGCCGGCTTCTCTCGTCCTTTTGGGATCAGGTTTGGCTGGCCTTTTTGCCTGGAGACGGCGTTTGCGCAAAGCCTGTTAAGGATTCTGTCGCGAAGTCTCCTCACTGCCGTGAAGGCTCTTCCCGCCATTGAAGGGGAGGCCTTTTCAGATCATCCATTCCAAGTGAATCCTTGACCCAACTGGTGGCCGGCCGAAGGCTTCCCACGCACTGCCTCCGCGAAGGAACAGTTCCATCCAGCGGGTCTCCCGGCCACGTATGGTCCACCCGCTGCTTCCGGGCGCAAACGCCAGCTGACCGACCGGGACTCCGAAGGAATCGTCGGAAAACACCGCTTTCTCCGTGCGGCTTCCTATTGTGACAGTGACGATTGTCCTGGCCGGCGGGCGTTTTTGGTCAGCTCTTACCGTGGTCTTCATGTTTCCGTAGCCATCGATGTACGCAAGCTGGTTGTCCGGGACCTCGGGAATGTCGTCTTGCTTGATAGCCTCCCCGAGCGAGCCACTTTTCCCAAGGATGATGGCTGCCGCGGCCTGCGGAAATAGATCCCGCGATCGGAACTGCGACCCCTCTGCCGCTACCGCCGCCCACCGCAATTCCTCGGCCGCGTTGCGGAGAAAAGAGAAGGTGTATCCGGAATTGACGCCGATGACGTGAACCCCGGTGGCAAGGCGCGCGAATGCCAACCTCTCTCCGGAATTGCCTCTGCGAGGGTCTTCGTCATCCTGACGGGGAGCGATGTTATGGTAGACGAGGGTGTATGGGGGCGCTGGGTTCAAGGCTAACTGTGCGATGCAGAATCCTGCGGCCAGAGTCGCAAAAGGCGGAACCGAGGTGAGGACAAACTCTGCATCCGGAAGATGGACCTCGATCCGCTGCACGACTTCAGCGAACGCAAGATCGCCGATCCCATAGTCCGCGATGATATGGACGAGCATGCTACCTGAGCCGATTTCAATTGCTGTCGTGAGCTTGATTATGACCCTAAGATGTAGCGCCGGCCCTGTACAAAGAGTCCGTTTCGCCTTCGGAAATGTCCAACCTCCGCACCCTGGCGTTTAGAGGGCCGCGGGCCAAAAACGCTGAGCCAATATCACTGCGCAGGGGTCGATACGTCGACAGTGACGGAGGCAGGATACAGCGTCCCCTGATCGTGACGCGCGCGGGCTTCCTTCAGGAGCGTCTGAACCTGAGGGACGATCACCGCATTCACGCTGACAGTTCCGTTAGTGATGACGGTGATCGGCCGAGTGAGGTCGATGAGTTTCTCATTGAGGAACAGGGTACAGCGGCGAACACGCTGGGATTGCACGACAATGGTATTGTCGGTGATCGTGGCGTCTAGTCTGGCATACAGACGGGACTTGATAGCCTGATCTTGGCGATCAACCAGTGCCTCCGTAAAGGAAGCAATGTGATCTGTCGCATCGATCCGTAACCAGCCGAAACGCTGAAGGTGTGAGGCGTCCTCTACAACTCTGAGCCTCTTTGGGTAACGGTCTCGATGTTGCCGCCCCAGCCATGCTACCAAATCACCGAGCTCGTCCCGTGGAAAAAAATGACCGCCGGCCATCGGATGGACCTGATCGTGCTCGCGGTAGACATAGGTATAGTTCAATGCTGTAAGCACATCGACGATCGAGCGACTGAGTTCGACGGGCATGACCTGATCTTGTGCGCCGTGGATGATATACAGCGGAGTTGCGTAAAAATTCTCAAGGAAGGGCATCAATACGCTATCCAGACCACTGGCCATCGGCAGAACCGCCGCAAACCGATGGGCATGATGAGCTCCTATTAGATAGGCGCCGATTCCACCGTTCGACATACCGGTGAGGAATACGCGGTCCGGGTCCACATGGTACGTCGCGGTGATGGCCCGAATGGTCGTCAACACCAGTTCTTCCGCGGTGCGGGTCCACCAGTCGGCATGCATCAGCGTGGGGCATGCCAGGATGTAACTGTCTCCCAGTCGCGTCTGCCACCGTTCGAGATATGCATCCCCGGTGAAGCCGGCTCCGTGAAGGCAAACCACAAGCGGGTATGCCTGTTCGGGGCGGTAGTTCTTGGGGACATACAGACCATATTCGAAGACTCGGGTACCAACCGCTATTTCCTGCCCCGGCTGCAATCCAACAGGGGCTGACATGTAGCTTCTACCCTCTCGGAGAATCGACGTCACAGTTGTCAATGTGGCATCGTCGCGGCTTACGATCTGCCGGAGCAAATCGTCCGCCTTGAGGCCATCCTCGATTGCAAGATACTCTAGGATGAGGACACGAAGAGAAGAGACCTGACGCTCAGCGGCGGAACCGGCCGCCGCCCACGTAAGTATAAGTATCCCAAAACAGACCCAGGCACCTATTCGCTTTCGCGCCATAGCGCACGCTAACATGGCATCTGGTATCTGTCAAAAACCCGTTTCTTTTCCACGCCCGCTGCAGTACGCTGTAAGTCATTCTTATAAGGAGCAGACTGACATGGCCGGCTTTTCAATCGAACCTGCTGATCGGATTCAGACCCTTCCGCCGTATCTCTTCGCGGCGATTGATGAGATGAAGAAAAAAGCCATTGCGCGGGGGATGGACATCATCAACCTGGGCATCGGCGATCCCGACCTGCCGACACCGGCGCCGATCATCGACCGGATGCGACAGGAAGTGGGTAATCCCAAGCACCATCAGTATCCATCGTATGAGGGGATGCTCACGTTTCGCGAAGCGGTGGCGAAGTGGTACCAACGTCGTTTTGGGGTCACGCTGGCTGCTGCAAACGAGGTACTCACGCTCATCGGTTCCAAGGAAGGGATTGGGCACGTCCCGCTTGCGTTGGTCAATCCAGGAGATGTCGTGTTGGTACCGACACCCGGCTACCCTGTCTACCCGGTGGCCGCCGGTTTTGCGGGAGCCACCACTTACATGATGCCGCTGACCAAGGCCAATCATTACATCCCCGACCTCGCGGCCATCCCTTCCGAGGTCGCGCGCAAGGCGAAGCTTATGTTCCTCAACTATCCGAACAATCCGACTTCGGCGACGGCGGGGAAAGAGTTTTTCAGGCGCGTGGTGGAGTTCGCGCAGGAACACAAGATCATCATCTGCCATGATGCCGCATATTCTGAGATTTATTACGACGGGCGCCGTCCCGCGAGCTTCCTGGAAGCTGAGGGTGCCAAAGACGTCGGGGTGGAGTTTCATTCCTTGTCGAAGACCTTCAACATGACCGGCTGGCGCATCGGCTTCGCCGTCGGGAACGCGCAAGTCCTCGCGGCGTTGGGCAAAGTAAAGAGCAACCTCGACTCAGGAGTATTTCAGGCGGTGCAGGAGGCAGGAATCGCGGCGTTAGAGTCCGGGGAGGCCCTGGTGGACGGCATTCGTTCCATCTACCAGGAGCGGCGCGATCTGCTCTTGACCGGCCTGAAGCGAATCGGCCTTGAGGTTGAGCCGCTCCACGCCGCGTTTTATGTCTGGATCACCGTACCGAAGGGGTTTACGTCAACGGCATTCACCGCGCATCTGCTGGAGAAGGGCGGCATCGTGACCACGCCGGGCAATGGGTTTGGCCAGGCGGGCGAAGGCTATATCCGAATGACACTGTGTACTTCAAAAGGAACGCCTGGCGGAGGCGGTGGAGCGTATTGAGAAGATAGGACTGGATGCCAAAGGTTGACGCGTATATCGGCATCGGCTCGAATCTCGGCGATCGGCGGGACTTCTGCTCCCGCGCGCTGGGCCTGCTAGGTATGCTCCCCCGAAGCGCGCTGAGCGGATATTCTTCGGCGTACGAAACTGAACCAGTCGGCGATGTCGGCGGGCCATTTCTCAACCTCGTGGCACGGGTGGAAACGCAGTTGCCAATTCATCGGCTCATGGAGATATTGTTAGAGACGGAACGCGGTCTCGGGCGAAATCTTCAGGATCGCAGCGGCCCGAGGACGCTTGACCTCGATCTTCTGTTCTATGGGAATCACGTCATAAATGAGCCGGGGCCGAACGGATTGATCGTACCCCATCCGCGGCTCCACCTGCGACGATTTGTGCTGGCTCCTCTTGCCGAACTGGCCCCGGACCTCCGGCATCCGGTACTGTCCCAGACAATGTCGACGCTGCTGGCTGAAGTTCGAGATCAACATGAGGTGCGTCGTTTGCCTGATCCTGTAGTGCCGTGGAGTCGGGAGGGACAGCGTTGTGGGCTACCGATTTCTTAATGCAGACGATCCGGACCCGTAGAGCGATTCGTGCGTGGGCGCTCGCCCGCCGCGCATCTGGTAAGAGCATTGGCTTCGTCCCTACGATGGGCGCGCTTCATGAAGGTCACGCGTCCCTGATTCGTGCCGCAAGACGCGCGACAGATGCCGTTGCCGTCAGTATTTTTGTGAATCCTCTACAGTTCGGTCCGGGGCAGGACTTGGATCGGTATCCGCGTTCAATGGCCGAGGACCTTCGTTTATGCCGACGGGAAGGAGCCGACGTCGTTTTTCTTCCGCAGGTGGGTGAACTTTACCCGGAAAGTTTTCAGACCGCGGTGAAGGTCAACCACCTCACTGAGCAATTTGAGGGACGGTCGCGACCGGGGCACTTCGAAGGCGTGACGACAGTTGTCACAAAATTGTTCCACCTGATTGGTCCGGATCGGGCCTTTTTCGGACAGAAGGATTATCCAGCAGGTGATGGTGGTAAAGCAGATGGTACGGGACTTGGACCTGCCGATCCAAATCGTCCGTTGCCCGACGGTTCGGGAACTAGATGGATTGGCGTTCAGTTCGCGGAACCGCCTCTTCTCAGGTCCCGAACGAAAGGCTGCCCGCGCCATCTTCGGCGCGTTAACCGCTGCGCGCGCCTTGGTTCGAGAGGGAGAGCGTTCGGGGACGAAAGTTCGCCAGGCGATGATTCGTGGGATCAAGAGGGAATCCTTGGCCCGCCTGGACTATGCTGCCGTGGCGGATCCCGCCACGTTAGTTGAACTGCGGGTGGTGAAAGAGCGAGTGGTGCTGCTTCTGGCTGTCTGGATCGGCGATACGCGGCTCATAGATAACATGGTCGTCACATGTCCCTAAGCCTTCGTGAAGACAGTGTCGGGCTTTACGTGCATGTTCCTTTCTGCGAGCGGCGATGCCACTTCTGTTCCTTCTTTACGCGCGGGTTTCGTGAGGCGCAGGCTGCGACTTTTGTAAAGGATCTGCTTTGCGAGATTCACCTATACGGACGTAGCCAGGCCTTACGAGGCCGAGTTATAGAGTCGATATATCTGGGCGGTGGGACACCAACCAGCCTTACTCCAGATCAGTTACGTGAGATTTTGCAGGCCTGCCGGAGGTCGTTCCTGGTGGATCCTGCTGTTGAGATCACCGTCGAAGCAAATCCATCAGGGCTGGATGAACCCACGCATAAGGCGCTCACGGAGGCCGGATGCAACCGCTTGAGCCTGGGAGCGCAATCATTTGATACCGAGGAGTTGAAATCCATAGGATCGCCCCATACCCCTATCGATATCGAACGGACTGTCCGCTTCGCCCGGCAGGGCGGCTTCTCAAATCTAAATCTTGATCTGATCTACGGCCTGCCTGGCCAATCGCTTGAACGGCTCGAATCGAATGTCAACTCCGCGATCGCATTGGAACCGGACCACATTTCCTTCTACGGTCTGACGGTTGAGGAAGGAACCAGACTCGCCCATGATGCAGAAGCTGGACGTGTCATGCTGGCCACTGATGAGCTGATGGCGAAGATGTCCGAAAGGGGAAGCGACGCTCTCGAGGCGGCAGGGTACCATCAATATGAGATATCGAATTTTGCGCGATCTGGCTTTATGTGTCGCCACAATCTTGGCTATTGGATAGATCGGGAATGGCTGGGTCTGGGGCCTGCGGCCCATTCGTACCTTAATGGGGAACGTTTTTCGAACGTCGAATCGCTGGACGCGTATCATGCTTCATTGCTTCGGGATGCGTTCCCGCTTGTTGAACGAGATCAAGCTGACGAGGATTTACGACTACGGGAAGCCTTTGCCTTTGGTCTACGCCTTGTGAGCGGGGTGGATTGGAAACGGCTACAGCGCCGCTACAGGGTCATGGTCCTGGAGCGGTTTCAGAAGCCCATCGAGACCGCGTTGAATCTCCGCTGGCTAGAGTTTAACGGAGACCGTTTGCGTGCGACCCGGCTCGGCCTGACATTTGCTGATGATTTGGGCTGCATGTTCATTTACAGTAAAAACACATAACTATATCGGGGGGTATCCTGTTAAAAGAGGTACAGGTAAAGGTGATACCAAGTGATACTAATGTGGCGACAGCAATAAAAGCGCCCTGCGCTCCCGCTCCCTGCAGCAAGCGCTGTTTCTACTGGGGGCGAAAGGCCTACACGCTGGGGGAATATGACTCTTTTTGTGGCTACCGCTAGGTCTTCTTTTTGATTGCATTCAGAGGGTCTACGGTAGATAATTTGAGCCTAAAGTCTCGTCTATCGTACCGTAAAGTTTACTGAGGACCTTCATGAGCCAGTACCTTGTTCGTCCCGGACCTGAAGCGTTTCTGCCGCCGGCAGCGGCCTCCATGGGCAATGCGTTGCCCGACCCTGGCCAAGCTCATATCAATGGAAGAATTGTCCCTGAGGAAGAGGCCTTTGAGTATGGGGCGCGAGTCTTCATGTCGGCCAAAGTGCCCTACCATTTTTCCTGGCCCGCTCGTTCTGTGGGCGTGGAATGAAAAAGCAAAGAAGAAGGCGACAGCAATCAGGTTTCTGTACGAGACAATGAAAGAATGCGCGCCCGAAGGCGCAAAGCCGATGTTGATTCCCATGCCGGATTATCGACCGAAGTATCCGAAGATCAATCCTGAAGTTGAGATTAACCCAAATCATCCTAATCTTACGATCTGGCACAATAAGATCGACGCATGCGTTTTCGTTGGCGTGCATTGCCATCAGGCTAATCTCTCCCTGAAGATCATTCGCGGTGGAACGAACTGTTTCACGATGGCGATGTGCGCGCAAGCGGGACACGAAGACGCCTGCCTCTCATTTCGAGACTTGAGTGTCGACAAGATTATGCATTTTGCCGAATGGGTCAAAAAACTCAAAGGCTCCGTTCCGTTCAACAGTATCGCTCAATATTCAAACGGTGCCAAAGGTTACTGATGGAGCAGCAGCGTCCGGCAATGTCAGAAAACGCGAACACCACCTATAGGAGGCCAACCGATGGATAGCCATTCTGTCATCGGGACGAAGAACAAGAAGGGTCAGGTCTACACTGATCCCCGACATCTCTTCTTTGAAGCTCCTCGAATTCCTTCTTTCTATACGGGGAGCGAGGTCATCAAGGAAGCCATCCGGCGAGCCAGCGTAGACCTCATGGTGGCCTATCCCATCACGCCCCAAAGCGAAGCCGCTGCGTTGATCGGAGAGTTGTATGCCGAAGGCTATGTCACCGACTATATGCGTGGCGAGAATGAGTTCGGTGTGATGTCTGAATGCGCCGGAGGATCTTTCGGTGGCGCCCGCGTCTTCACGACCACAGCCGGCCCTGGCACCATGCGGGCAATGGAGAACTTCCCGATGTGGTCCGGCGCGCGATTGCCGATCGAAATGATCGTGACCTGCCGCGGGATCAATTCGCCGTTGAGCATCCAACCGGACACACTCGAGATTTATTACCTGCTGGAGACCGGCATGTTGGTCTGGCATGCCGAGACGGCGCAGGATTTCTATGACTGGATTCTGATGGGCTTCATCGTGGCGGAGGAGCCGGACGTCCATTTACCGATCGCCATCTGTTGCGATGGATTCTTCGTCACCCACACCAAGGATGTCGTGAACCTGACTCCTGTGGATATGTGTCTGCCGCCCTACGATCCCTATCGCTCTCCTGTGCCGTGTATGGATATGGAGTGCCCGCCGGTCCGCATGATGCGGGACCCCTTCGTCATGAAGAGCAATTACATCAGCTATGCCACGCACGCCTCCTGGCAGCAGGAAGTGCGCGCGGCCGTGGAGCGCTCGCGCAAGCACACCATCCCGTTGATCGGCGGTCTCATTGAGACCGAGAATATCGATTCCGAGATCTTGATCGTCTCCTCAGGGACAGCGGTATCGCAAGGGCGTGAGGCGATTCGCTTGCTGGCAGATGAAGGATTGCGGGTAGGTTTAGTGAAGGTCAAGTCCTTGCGGCCATGGCCCTATCATGAGATCCGCGAGGCGACCAAGTACGCGAAACATATCTTCGTGCCTGAGTTCAATGTCGCGGGCTGGATGGCGCGCGAGATCAAGGCCACAATTGCAGATTCTGATCGTGTCATCGCCGGGCCCCATGTCGCCGGCGGGATGACCATGCCTCCGGAAGTGATTGTGGAGCACATCCAGCGGTCGCTGGGCAAGTCCGTCGCAACCCTGGCGGGCAGGGGAAGTTGAGATCTTCGACAAACCGAACACTTGAAGCCTGTTAGGGCGCGGGGAGGAGACATTTTATGAGCAAAGAGCGCATTCAAATCTGTGAAGAGTTCTTCGATATCATGCCGATCGAGTATCGCGACCTCGTCACGAATGCCACCTGGGGCAAAGAAGGCCGGGGATGGAAGGACGTCGGGATCAACAAGGAACTGATTGAACAGCATTCGCTTTGCGCGGGTTGCCCGGAATCGATGGCATTTCGTTATATCCTGGCGTCTCTGCCCAATCCCGAGGACACAGTCATGGTGGGGTCCACCGGCTGCACAAGCCTGGTGTTCCCGCATGTCGCCGTACACAACATCCATTCACTTTTCGGTAACCAAAATGCAATAGCCTCGGGATTGAAGCGCGCCCTGGCGCTGCGTTTCCCCAATCAGGTGAAAGACGTCGTCGTTCTGGCCGGTGATGGCGCCACCGTCGACATCGGGCTGGACTATACGCTGCAATCCTGGTTCCGCCAGGAAAAGTTCACCACCATCTGCTTCGACAATGAGCTCTACGCGAACACAGGCGGCCAGGAGAGCGGATTGATGCAGAAGGGGTTTGTCGCCAAGATGGCCCCGGTCGGCAAGAAGTTCGACAAGGTCAGGTTGCCTGAGATTGCGCGCGAATCGGGTTGCGCGTATGTCGTCAACTGCACGGTCAGCAAGCCGTCTCTCGTTGAGAAGGTGGTTAGAAATGCGGTGCTGATTGCCCGTGAAATCGGGCCGACGTATCTTCAGCTCTATACACCTTGCATCTTGGAGATCGGCAAAAACAGCATGGAAGGTCTTCAGGAAATGCGCGATGCCGAGAAACCCGGCGAGCGATTCAACTATAAAGAGTTCATCTCTGACGAGGCGAAGGCGTTCCTTGCCGACTTAGCGGAAAAGGACAAGGCGAAGAAGTCGGTCGCGAAGGAAGCTCTCGCGCAAGCCTAAACGAACATGCCCGTCAAGGGAGGCGTTCATGATTAAGCGACGAATCAACATTCGAATGTCGGGTCTCGGAGGCCAGGGGGTAGTGACTTCTGCCCATGTCATGGCAATGGCGGCCTCGAAGGACGGCCGGCAGGCGATCTCCAATCCTTTCTTTGGAGCTGAAAAGCGAATGGCGCCTGCGGAGGCGTATGTCCGGATCGGCGTCGAACGGATCTATGACCGCGGCGAGTTGGTTTATCCTGAGGTGATCGAAGTCTTTCATCCGCAGGTGATCACGCAGGGGAAGAGCTATACCATGCCGTTCTATTCCGGCATCAAGCGCGGCGGACTGGTGATCATTAATTCGAACATGGAATTGTTGACCGAAGAGGATCAACAGCGCCTGGCGGATCTGGAAGTGGCGGTGTACTATGTGAACGCCACTGAGATCGCCCTCGAAGTGGCGAGCACAGAGTTATCGACGAATATGGGCATGATCGGGTCGGTGGCCGGCATTACGAAATGCGTCACCATGGAAGCTCTGGATCTCGCGCTGCAAGATAGGTTCGGCAAGAAATATGTGGCGTCCGGTGGAACCGCGACCCTGGACCAGGCCATCACGAAAAAGTTCGCGAAGAAGGAACTGCTGCTGGCCAAGAACCTGGCGGTGGTGAAAAAGGCCTATGACATAGGTGCCGAATGGGCGGAGAAAAACAACGTCGAATTGACCGTAGCAATGGTTTAAGGGAGAAGACGTCGGATGTATAACGTAGCGGTGGTGACAGACGAAAAGTGCGTTGCAAAGAAGGGATGCCGTCTGTGCATCATGTATTGTCCCGAAGCGGACTGCATCCTCCTCGACACCCAGAGGATGGTGGCCAAGGTGATCACTGATGTCTGTAAAGGCTGTGAACTTTGCAAGGTCGTCTGTGATGCCGCCAAGCACCAAGCCGTGGAGATGCTGGCCATGGGGGCAGACGGAAAACTCCTGCAGAAAAAAGGAGAGGCGGCCGGGTTGGGCCAAGCCTACGCCGGATAACTCCTACTCGTGCGTGTTTGGAAAAAGCCCCATGGCGCCGCCGTCGTGGGGCTTTTTAATTGGTGGCGGAGAAGGTGACTCATGAATGACAACATCAGGCAGTCAGTTCAGGAAGTAGCCGAAGCGATGGCGCACGTGAATCAAGCTTTTAAAGAGTACACGGAGCAGCTTCAGCTTTCGGCCAAGGATCCGTCAGAGGTCCAGCAAGTGGCGAAAAACGCCGATACGCTCAAAGACAGCGGGAATATATACATGTCATGGGCACGGCATTACGCGGGGATCGGCGGCGACGAAGGCTCCACCGAGGACATTGACGAGGACGAGGGGCGTATTTCCGGGTATTAGCATCCGGAACTGTCAGGCTGCTAAGAATTGCTCTCTAACATCCGCTGTGATATATCTCACGCACTGTTGCGGTTCAAATTCCCCGGTAGCTCAGTTGGTAGAGCAGCCGGCTGTTAACCGGCTGGTCGCAGGTTCGAGTCCTGCCCGGGGAGCCATTCAGTTAACTCTAGCGAATTCTGGCTATAACGGTTAACAAGAAATAGCCCTTTATCGGTCGGTTGATCGAAAAGGGCTATTTTAATTTCTTCCGGAGTAAAGGTAATGCCTTCAACAAAGTAGGGAAGAAGCTCTTTTATTTCCATTGGAGTGGCTTTATCGTAGATTTGGCTGAATTTTGTCAGGGAATTGTGCATGACTTCGGCGTTGTAAATCTTTTGTTTTTTATCATCTATTTCAAACCCTATCCGGTGTATAGCATCTTCCAGCTGGGAACGCTGTTCTTCTAATGCATTTAATCTTTCCCCAAGCGATTTATCTTTCAGAGCCTTTAACACCAATGAGTTTGTTTTCATAGGCCTTTTTAGTAGATACCATTTCTTCAAATTGGCCATCCAGCGATTCATTGGCTTTTGCCACGATTTGATCCAAGAATTCTTTATTAACGGACAGAGATTCAATCTTTCCTAGAACGACCTGTTTCTATCCTTGCCGCCGGAACGTACTTCATCTCACAAGCCGTCTTTACCGCCATGAGCATTTTTTGTGCATTGGTAGTAATCTGAATTTAACCGTCCGTCAAATCAGGGATAGCTCAATGTGTCCTTTTTGACTATTTTTTTGGGACGCAAAATGCGGGTTTTGTGACATGCGCATCATCAAACAGAGTGCGGCAAAAGCGGATGTTTTTTAAAATTTGAGACCAACGTCTTTGTAAGTCATACCAAGCTTCTTTAATACTTTCGAAAGCACAGGATGCAATAAAAACATGTAGCTGGAACTGAATTCTGCCATTTCAAACGTATTACGCCAATAGACCCGATCATTTTCGCGGAAGCTGATCATTTCCGCAAATTCCGGTTCAAAACTGCTATAGCCGATGGTCCTCATATCAATGGCGGTCATGATAAAAAGCACCTGGTTATTGGTGAGGATCGGCGAAGAATCTCTTTCCGGCATAAGGCCTTCCCGTTCAAGCTCTCCGAGAATAGCAGCTTTATCCTGACGCCAAGCAACGAAAGGTAACACGTATTGCGGGATACGATCAGAGTCCTTGCCCGTGCCATCCCAGAATAATTTTTGGTCTTCTTTGTTAAAAATATTAGCAATCTTAAATCCCGAGCAGCGCTCCATACGGTCGGTTAGCGTCCGCGAGCACATATCTTCAAATGGCATGACAAAATAGGAATGAAACTGCATGATCAGTTCCTGCGCAAAATCAACCCCGGTAATCACGAGCGGAATATCCATTTCATAGGCAAAATGAAAACCCAACAATTGGTTGAGCGTACCGTCCAACCGTCGACCGTCTGATAACTGCCTTTCTGTCCAACATTCTGCAGCGTATAACAATATAACGTTTTGTAAACCGACGAAACGGGATTGTAGACGATATGATCCAAGTCCATTTTTTTAGCCACTTTTTTACAGCGTTGCAGTGACAGTTTGTAATAGTAACCGTTGTCCCAAGTCATAAGAAGAATACGTAGGCCAGGATATTCTTTGCGTAGACGCGAGAGCGTATAAACACTGTCCTTGCCGCCGCTGAAAAGGACGAGGGCGTCATAACGGGCGCGGCCTTTGCCTTGATGACTTTTCAAGAGCTCGTCTAACGCCTTGCGCTGATGTTCGATATATTTTTTTTGCCAGACAGTTTCATCGCCTTCGATTTGCAGTTTGTTGTGTTCGTGGCACAGATTGCAAACGCCATCGGTCAGAGTGATATAGGAAACGCGCGAGGAAATGACACATTGACGGCAACGGGGAGCGACACTGCCTTTAAACAGGCTGCGACCTTGGGCCAGATCTTTTGGGCAACAAAATCAAACTGGCGCTGGTGATCCAGGATTTGCTGATCGATATCATGCGCCATGGGAGTCCTCCGACTTGTTGGCACGGGCCGGCAAAATCACCCGCTGATGGACACGAATATGGTTCTGGCCGAATTTCTTACCGTCCAAGGCTTCGACCACGGATCCGGGGTCTGCCGCGTCTAAATCAACATAGGCAAAAGGCTCATAGGTCGGGTTGACCCAATCGGCATGCAGCTCGACGGATGCGACACGGCCATAAGGACTAAATAAATTGCGGATAAATGTTTCATCGGTCCTAAAAGGGAGACTGCTGATAAATATCTGCGACATGTTTTTCTCCTGTAAAGAATTTAAAGATTAAACTTCCCCGAGCCAATAATATTCTTTTCATCTAATGCAGCTTTTATTTTTCTCATCACCCTTAAATAATCACTGTCCTCAATAACATGATTCGAAAACCGTGCGCTCAAACGGTAAGGCGGATAACCGTGAGCAATAAGATCTTTGGTAACTATTTCTTGCACTTCATTGAGTCTGACGACGTCGCCTTCCACTCGATCATCGGCACCAAAATTAGCCACCACGCACGCGCTGCGCTTGTCCATGATGCTAACCGTAAAAGCCAAGCGAAATTTATATTTTTCTTGCTGTCTTTTAAAAATTGCCAAAACATTTAATAAATGTTCTTTTTGCGCAGGAAAAACCGGGGAAATCCAGATCATTTTAAAATGAAGTTTTTCAAATTCGATGCTTTTATAATTATCCAAAAAACGTCTATGCTCTGGATGGCCGAAAAGACTGCCGCTGAGAAAATAATTAGTTGCCTCACCTCGATAAATATTAAAAAGCTCCCGCAAAGGAGTCAATTCATAACGAAATGACACCTTTTTTAAAATAAGTTTGTCAAGAAAATGGAATAAGTTATACGGAATAATGCGGCAAGGAAATCCTTTTAATTGCTGCCGTATGACTTTTTTTTGTCCTCTCACGAACGCCTCCGGCCCCGAAAGACTGAAAAGCATATGCCAGGACGTAGGTTTTGTTAAAGAAGCGAAAGAATTTTTTGCTTTGTCTGTCAGTAGGGCAATCGTGCGCGAATTATTAACCATGTGAGGAACCGTTCTGATAATTCCGTCCCGCTTGAGTTGCGCGACTTTTTCTAATAACTCACCGGCTTGCTCATCTGTGGAAACTTGAATCAATACGAACTTAATATTAGTCCTGCCCGGGGAGCCAGCCATGCTGATGTACAAATCCACTGCCTGGATCTGGCGTTTCTAAGGAGGACGTCAGGGGATATCTCGCCGGGATCGTGACGTGGTCTGAAAAATAATTCCGGCCAGCACCAGGAGGCCGAAGACCAAGAAAGTCGCGACGACGAACAGCAACTCTGAGATCCCTTCTAGCATGCTCCGAGGGTATAAGACAGGTGTCATGGTGAGCCATAGCGCTGAAGCTTACCCATCCCCCCCTTCCGTGCTCTTCGATAAGTCTTCGGTAGGACTCGCAATTAATTGGGTCTGTGCAGAAGCATGGCGGCCGTGATATGATAAAGTTTGGATTTTCGATTACTTGTGAGGTTGCCTCATGTTTGGTCTAGGCTGGATGGAACTGCTCCTAATTCTAATGATTGTCTTGATTGTCTTCGGGGCCGGCAAACTCCCGCAAATCGGCGAAGGCGTGGGAAAAGCGGTGAAGGGGTTTAAGAAATCCGTGTTCGAGCCCGAGCCGCAGCAACTGACCGATCAGCCGATGACGTCGACTGTGGAGGCTCCGCCGCCTCCCGTCGGACCCAGGCCGGCGGGTGATCGCCCTCCCGGCGTATAAGAATTATGTTTGGGCTCGGCGTTACTGAAGTTCTGGTGATCCTGGTGATCGCCTTTTTGCTCTTTGGCCCTCAACAGCTGCCGGAAATCGGCCGGCAGGTGGGAAAAGCGGTCAAGGGTTTTAAGGAGGCGACCGATGACATTCGGAAGTCCGTGGAGCCGGAGCTCAATTTGATGCAAGCCGAGATGAAATCCATAGAGCAGGACCTCCAATCCTCGATGAAGGAAGCGGAAGACGCGGTGAAAAATTCAGCTGCCGATAAGGAAGAAGCGGAAGTCAAGAAGGTCTGATTGCGTACACTTGAGGACTTGCGGTTCGACAATACTTACGCCCGCCTGCCTGGGGCATTTTCTGCTCGGCTAGAGCCCACGCCCTTTACGTCCAGTCCCTATCTGGTCAGTTTTAATCCGGACGCCGCGACGCTGATTGATCTTGATCCCGAAGAAGCTCAGCGCCCTGAGTTCGTCCAATATTTTAGCGGCGCCCGCAGGCTTCCCGGAAGTGAACCACTGGCGATGCTTTACGCGGGCCACCAGTTTGGCCACTACGTTCCTCAATTGGGAGACGGCCGGGCGATCCTATTGGGGGAAGTCAGGAACGAACGCGGAGAAAAATGGGACCTGCATTTGAAAGGCGCCGGACAGACGCCGTTCTCTCGACATGGAGACGGGCGTGCAGTGCTCCGTTCTTCTATTCGGGAATACCTCGGCGGAGAGGCGATGCACGGTTTAGGGATACCGACAACCCGAGCCCTCTGTCTCGTGGGAAGCGAGGACGAAGTCCTGCGTGAAGAAGGGGTCGAGTCGGGGGCCATGTTAATCCGAATGGCTCCCTCGCATGTGCGGTTCGGCTCGTTTGAGGTCTTCGCGCACCGTCGTCAAACGGATAATCTCAGGCAGCTGGCCGATTACGTCATTGAGCATCATTTTCCCCACCTGCAGGGTGCAAACGATCGGTACTTCAGCTTTTTCGGCGAGGTCGTGCAGCGGACCGCCGAGCTCGTTGCCAAGTGGCAAGCAGTCGGGTTTGCTCATGGTGTCTTGAACACCGACAACATGTCGATCTTGGGCCTCACGCTCGACTACGGGCCCTTTGGCTTCCTGGACGACTATGACGCCGGCCTCATCTGCAATCACTCAGATCGTGGAGGACGCTACGCGTTTCATCGTCAACCCAACATCGCAAACTGGAACCTGCATGCCTTGGGCGAAGCGCTTCTATCCCTGATCAGCGAGGATGAAGTAAAAGAGGCCCTCGCCTCTTACGAGCCGATCTTGGTGGCGCACTACAGAGAGCTAGTCCGGGCCAAGCTCGGTCTCACGGAATGGAGAGAAGAAGACGGAGCGTTGCTCAGCGGCATACTGGAAATCCTGCAGGCGAACCATGTCGATTACACCACCTTTTTTCGGGGGCTGGGTGCGTTCCCTTCGGCAGGGGCTGACTCGAATTCTCAGCTTCGTGACCTATTTATGGATCGGTCGGCGTTCGACGCATGGGCAGACACGTATCAGCAGCGGCTTCGGAGTGAAGGCAGTAAGGACCGGGAGCGACGAGCCCTAATGGACGGAGTGAACCCTAGGTTTATCCTGCGGAACCATCTGGCTCATACGGCTATCACCATGGCGACAGAAATGCGGGACTACTCAGAGGTAGACAAGCTTCGCAGGCTCTTGCGAAACCCCTATGAGGACCAACCCGGGATGGAACATTATGCAGCTGCTCCGCCCGATTGGAGCAAAAATCTGGTAGTAGGATGCTCGTCGTAAAGTGCTGGGCGACCTTGGCCTAGGGGAGAGAGGTATTACCGGTCATAAAGAAGTACTCATAGAGGAAAAGATTGTACGCGACGAGCACAAAGAGCTGCATCAGGACGATGGCATTGGCATTTAAGAGGTAGACCCCGTCAGCGTAGGCCCGTGGCCCGTGGACGGAGACGGGTTTCATCGCGGCAATGATGGTGAAGGGCAGTACGATAATTCCAATGCCCACCGCCATAAGCAGTCGCAGGATGTCCTTGAACGTGACGAGGGCAAACAGAGTAAAGAACACAAGACCAAGCCAGCGCGCCATTGACCCCACCCAGACGACTCCGACCAAAAGGCCCCCGAACAGGACGAGGCTCCTCCAGCAATCCTGCCAAACCTGGCGAAAAATGTTTTGGTCTTTATCAGGTCCCATAGGTCTAGGAAGATGAGGTACAAGGCCAAGCGCGCCTTAGGCGCCCGGCTCTTATGGGCCGATAGGTACGGCGACTCCGTGTCCGATTCGTGCGGCGATACGTAACACGACGCGAATCCGGGCAGAGAGGCTTGGCTGTTATGAGCAACTGAAGGCCGAGGACACCGCCGAGGAGGATCAAGACCGCCGGATAGTTCATTTGTCTCATGACCACCCCGAGGGTAGGCGGGCAAACAATATGAAGTCTAGTCCATAAGTATACCCCTCCAAAGTATTAAGATAAATACCCCCAATGAACTACGTTAAAATACCTAAATCTGGGGCTAGAAATCGGGGCTGAGATTAGCCAAGATACGGATGCGGTCTAGAATTACTGGTTATTGCGAGGGAAGATGGCAGAGAGAAGCCCCCGGGCAGGCGCCCGGGGGCTCAGAGAGGAGACTAACGGTTTCGTGAGCCGCCCGTGTCCTGCGCTTTCTTTATAGAAATCGCATGATCCGACGTCGTTCGCTCAGCTTCGATTTTATCGCCGACGCTCACGGCGCTTTCCATTTTCGTCTCTTTATTAACGTGTAGACGCACTTCACTTCCCGACTGATCTTTTACCGTATAAAACTCACCTTGGATCTTTAGCAGTTCGCCTTTGAGGACGGAAGCAGCTTGCTGGCTTCCCGAGACGCCTTTGTCCGCGCTCTTCATGGACTGATCCCGCGCGCCGGAATCCGGGCTCTGCGAGCCTTGCTGGCTTGCAGCGAAGTCCGCCCTGGATGATGTTGGCTGCCGATCACTAGGGCGACCGATGACGAGTGCGGTTCCATCCTGCCCTAAACGAGCGGCAATAGTGTCGCCTGGGCTGAATGTTTGATCAACGAACGTGCCATAGCTTGTAGGAATGCACGTTTCCTTTCCGCTTTGATCCTTAATGATATAAAAATCGTTTTCCATACGGACGAACTGTCCGTTGATCGTCTGCGTCGCGCCGCTTGCGCGGCCCTGATCCTGCGCAGACTGCTTATCCTGATCGCCCAGCCTGAGCCTCGCTGCTTGCTCTGTTCCGGCGTGGGCTGGCTTTGATCCTTCGAAGCCTGGGCCTGCTGCTTGGGTTGATCTTGGCCGGCCTGAGCTGGTTGAGACGAGGCCGGCTTGGCCTGATCTGGTTGAGCGGACGCCTGCTTGGCCTGCGCCGGTTTCTGGCACAGACCCTGCGCCTGCTTGCCTGACTGCCAGATTTGCGCGTTTTGACGCTGCATTTCCTCGCTGAAGTTCCCGGACTGCCCGGATTGCTGCTGCCGTACTGTCCTGGCCTGCTTTGCCGGACTGCCCTGATGCCGGCTGGTCTGTCCAGACTTGCCGCTGCATATCCTGGCCTGCTTGGCCGCGATCTTGGCCTGACTGGCCGGATTGTTTACTGCTCTCGCCTTCTTTGCTCATCTGGTCAGCGGCATACGCGCCCGTCTGGGCACACAGCATCACCGCAACTGTCATGACACCCACAGTTCTTTTCATACAATCCTCCTTTAAAATAGAGCTATGACACTATCGCTATACTGGGTTTACTGAGCTGTTATCTATTGCAGATCTTTAAACGTCCATCGCGGTAGGAATGGCCGAATTCTGCTTCTTGTACTGTCAAGAACCATACCGGCTTCATCAGTAAAAATCACTTCCTCTATTGGGGAGGAAGGAGCCAATTACGAGGCTTAATTTAGATGCTTCGCAATAAGATATTCTTCTTAGAGATACCTTTTGAAAGAAGGCCACATCCCGTCGAAGTGCAGGAGACAAGGTACTCCCAAGCAGATTCTCGCGGGATGGAATTTTTGCGGCGAGACAGTTACCATAATGAAACACTACGGTAAGCAGGAGGTGATTTGATGCAACGTAGATGGATCTTGTTTACGTTTCCTGTCCTGGCCGCTCTTGTCTTGTCATCCGGCTGCGGGTACAACGAGATCCAAGCTCTGGATGAGGAGACGAATGCGACTTGGAGCGAAGTGTTAAATCAATACCAACGCCGAGCGGATTTGATTCCCAACCTGGTCAATGTTGTCAAAGGTTATGCCGCCCACGAACGCGAGACGTTGGAGGCGGTCACCATGGCTCGGGCCCAAGCGACCAGTGTCACACCCTCCACGGATCTACTAAAGAATCCGGATGCTTTCCGGCAGTTCCAGAAGGCGCAGGGAGAACTCTCCTCCGCCCTATCGCGTTTGCTGGTGGTGGTCGAGAAGTATCCCGATTTAAAGGCGAATGAGAATTTTCGTGATCTTCAAAGCCAGTTGGAAGGGACCGAGAATCGGATCGCCGTCGCGCGCAAGCGTTATATCGATAAGGTGGCGGAGTTCAATAAGGCGGTACGCTTTTTCCCGACGAACCTGACGGCAAGATACCTGTTGCATCTCGATGTGAAACCGAATTTTACGGTCGCGGATGAAAAGGCTGTGACGAAACCGCCCGAGGTGAAATTCTAATTGTCGGTGCGAATCGCACTGTTGGGTTTCCTTGCAGGGTTCGTCTTTTCTGGATCCGTTCTGGCGTTAGATGTACCGCCTCTCACCGGGCGGATCGTCGATGCAGCACACCTGCTTCCTCCGGATCTGACAGAGTCCCTTACCCGGGAACTTGCCGGTCATGAACAGCGCACCGGCAATCAAGTGGCAATTCTCACATTGCCGGGATTACAGGGGGAACCTCTGGAAGAATTCTCTCATCGTGTTGCGACCACCTGGAAGCTCGGGCAGAAAGGAACCGATAACGGGGTCCTTCTGTTAGTCTCCCCACAAGACCGACAGGTGCGAATTGAAGTGGGATATGGGCTTGAAGGCGTGCTGACCGACGCCGCCACGTCCCGAATTATCCGAAACGAAATGGTACCTCATTTTCGCAAGGGAGATTATGCCCAGGGAATTGCCGCGGGTGCGAAAGCGATCATGGCAACAATCGAAGGCACCTACTCGGCTGCACCAAACAATCACGATAGGCGCGCGGCGCCGGTGGTGGGGGGGTCGAGCGGTTTTCTTCCGGCAGTTCTGGTCGGAGCCTTCGTGGGAGCTATATTGCTCGGCCTGAAAAAGGTCTCCGGCCTTTTCGGTGGCGGTGCCATTGCCTTCATGCTGACACTTTCGGCCGGAATGTTCACCGCGATCGTAGCCGCGATTCTCGCGCTCATCCTAGGGCTTGTGCTAGGGCTTTTGTTTCGCGGAGGAGGCATGCCCGGCGGTGGATACTACGGAACGGGTTTGTTTGGACGTGGGGGCGGCGGTTTCTCCGGTGGAGACTCATTTCGCGGCGGCGGCGGGGGTTTCGGCGGCGGCGGGGCCTCGGGACGCTGGTAGAAGCCAGATGTTTTCGGCGGAAGATCGACAGAAAATCCGAGAGGCCGTCGATGCGGCAGAAAAGCGGACTCGCGGTGAAATTGTCCCGATGGTGGTGCCGGCTTCAGGACGTTATGAGGCCGCGCCATCTGTTCGGCGCCCTCCTGGCGTTGCTCACTCTATCTGGAATTCTGATGTTCGAGGGCGAGGGTTGGGCTTCGAGGTCTTCACCGGCTCGTGACGCTTGCTCGCCGTTGTTCTGGCGTACATTCTTGGTAACGCCGTGGGCTCCATCCCGGTGATCCTTCGGTGGCTGACCCCCGATGCTCACATGGATCTGCAAGTCCGTCGCCGCGCCGAAGCAGCGTTTTACGAGCACGGGCTTCATAAGACACGCGAGGCCAGCGGCATTTTGATCATGATCTCGCAATTGGAACATCGGGTGCAGATCCTCGCTGATCGAGCCATCGATGAAAAGGTCCCGCCGAAGACCTGGGATGCCGTGGTTGAACAACTCGTCCAAGCCACGAAGGAAGGACGCCCCACGGACGGTCTGTGTCGAGCAATCAATCAGTGCGGGGAATTGTTGGCCGTACATTTTCCGGCACGGCCAGGGGACAATCCAGACGAACTGGGTGATGATCTCGTGCAGGAGGACAGGTGAGACTACTGCATCACGGCCAGGATGATGACCCCGAGTACAATGCGATAATAGGCGAAGGGTTTAAACGTATGGGAGCGGACAAAAGCGAGAAAACCAGCCACCACGGCCAACCCCGACACGAACGACACGGCAAGGCCTAGTGGCAACAAGAGTGGATCGCCCCCTAGGAGCACGTCGTGGTCCTTCAGGATTTTGTAGCCCGTTGCGGCGAGCATTGTGGGGATTGACAGTAGAAAGGAGAACTCGGTTGCCGTCGTGCGATCCATCCCGCTCAACAACCCTCCGATGATTGTTGCGCCGGATCGAGAGACGCCTGGAAAAAGCGAGAAGCATTGCGCGATGCCGACCCACCAGGCCTGTCGTAAGGTGATCTGATCTAAACCCTGGGGCTGGCGTTTTCCTATATTATGTTCGACAAGGAGGATCACCACCCCGCCAAGGATCAGGGCCCAAGCCACGGTGACCGGTCCGAACAGATGCCGCTCAATCCACTTATGGAGAGCAAATCCCATGATGGCGGCTGGGACGAAGGCGATTATCAGGGCCAACGCAAGGCGTTGACTCGCGCGGTCTACCGAAAGCCGGAGGGCTAGATCCCACAGGAGGCGCCGGAAGTACACTACGACGGACAGGATGGCGCCGAGTTGGATGACGATTTCAAAACTGGCTGCGTCCTCCCCTGTGAAGTTCAAGGCATAGCCTACGAGAATAAGATGACCAGTGGAGGAGACGGGAAGAAATTCAGTCAGGCCCTCGACAATGCCGAGGATGATAACAGTCCATACCGTCATACACGTGGCCGGCATCATCCGGAAACCACCCGAGGCTTGTCAAGGTTAATCCCGCGATCGGCTTTTCTTTTTGTTGACAAAACGGGGCGATTCGAATAAACATGAGAAAGGAAATCACGTACGTTGAAACGCATATTGGAGGAAGGCATGAAGCGAACCGCCGTGGGCCTGTTGGTGATCATGACACTGATGACGGGATGTATCGTCAGTCAGAGTAAGCACGAGCAGACCCTGCAGGACCTTCAAGCCACCAAAAGCGATCTCGACCGCATGAGGGTCCAAAATGAGGCCTTGAATAGGCAGGTGAAAGTTTTGCAGGAAGCGAAAATCAAGTTGCGGGACGACTTGGATCGAGCCAGTGGCGAGCTCGGAGCGCTCACCGCGTCGGCGGGAAAAGACCGGCAAGCCGTGGACTCGAAATTCAAAGATCTTGAACGGCAGGTGAAGGATCTCACTGCGTCCAAAAGGATGGTGGCCCAGGAGCTCGAGGTTCAGAAACAGAAGTATGAAAGCGCCCAAAAGACCATTAAGCGTCAACAAAAGGAGCTCAAAGAGCGAGAGCAAACAGAGCTTTTGCCGACGCCCGCCCCCGGGACGCCTGCGGGTGCGCCGGAAGTCCATCGGGATTCTTCTTCCCCGAGCGTCCCCGCGCCTGCGAAGCCGGCGCCACCGTCATCCGCCTCATCCGGCGCCCTGCCCTTGAAACCGGTCGAACCAGAATCACCAAAGGCTCCGGCCGTACCTGGCGCCCCCGCGAATTTGGTTGATGTCAACAAGTCCTCAGAGGTGGATTTGGTATTGACGTTAGGCCTCGGCAAAGATGACTCTCAGAAGCTCATCAAAAATCGGCCTTACAAGAGTAAAGAGGAGCTCGTCTCGAAGGCCGGTCTTTCCAAGAGCAGTTTCGATCGAATTAGGGACCGGATCACGATCACGCCATAACTCACCCTCCGAGCCATCGCCGACAGGGTCATGCCTGCGACGGCAGCATGACCCTTTTCTTTGGGTAGATAACTTGACATAAATCCCAATCCTTTATTAAAATGAATGGTCGTTCTAAATAACGAATGATGATTCATAATTTTCCACACGGGTGGCGAACCTGAAGGTTTCTAGAAAGATACGCGAAGGGCAAACGCGTCGGCGCGAGCTACTGACGGCCGCGGAGGTCCTCTTTGCAAAGAA
This sequence comes from Nitrospirota bacterium, assembly GCA_963788195.1. Taxonomy (GTDB): domain Bacteria; phylum Nitrospirota; class Nitrospiria; order Nitrospirales; family NS-4; genus NS-11. The sequence continues at coordinate 15,177 of CAWBGA010000012.1, read as the reverse complement.
TGGTTTTTTTAAGACGACAATGGCTGAGATCGCCGAGGCCGCAGAGTTCGCAGTTGGGACGCTATACCAGATCTTCAAGAGCAAAGAGGAGATTTATCTTTCGCTCGTAGACGAAAAGGTCACCGCGTACCTCGCCGAAGTCGAGGCACAGACAAGCACCGCCAGCGGCGGCGCCGCTAAGATCGAAGCCCTCATCCGCACCAAATTAAATTTCTTTGAACACAACCGTAACTTCTTCCGAATTTACGTGGCCGAGTGGAGTGGGTCCGAATGGACGGCCAAGAGCGCGTTTGGGGACCGCATTTGGAAAAAACTGCTGACACACCTGGACATGATCGCGCACATTATTGAGAACGGCGCCCGGACCGGTGAATTCAAAGGCATCTCTCCGAAAGAAGCCGCGTTCGCGCTCAACGGAATGATGAACTCAACGATCTTTCACTGGATCCTGGGAAATCATCCTCCGGGCTCTCTTGTGGCAAAGACCGGTGTCATCAAGGAATTGTTTTTGTCCGGAATTGAAAAATCCTGAACGCAGAATGGCTTCAAGGAGGAAATGATGCAAGGGATAAAGCGTGGATGGGGAACGGTGAGCGTTGGAGTAATATTGTCGGCCGCGGTCGGTTTGGCTGCAGAGCCCATTCCTCAAAAAGTGGTCCCTCCGGTGTTGACGCTGGAAAACGCCCTAATCATGGCACTCGACAACCAGCCGAGCCTCCGGATCGCGGCGGGCAATCAGGCGATCAGTGAAGCCCGCGTAGGGCAGGCACGCTCCGGCTACTTCCCTCAGGTAACCGGCCGAGTGGCATACCAACGCGCGACCGCAAACGTGGCGACAGCCTTCGGGGGAGGGCCGGTTCAACGCCAGACCAGTGGCGAGAGCTTCGGGACGTACCTGAACAACGTAAACCTGAACCAAATGATCTTTGATTTTGGAAAGGTACGCTCGCAGGTTAACACGGCGGAGTTCAACTTACAGGCCGCGCGATCAGACACGGAAACCGCGGTCCAGACCATGGTCGTCAACGTACAACAAGGGTACTATTCCCTTCAGCAGGCCCAGCGTATAGTGGTCGTGAGCGAAGAAGCGCTCGGACAGTTTCAAAAGCATCTGGATCTCGCCAAGGGCCGTTTCAAGGTCGGCGTCGCGCCCAAGATCGATGTGACGACCGCGGAAGTCGATCTCTCAAACGCGCGCCTGAATCTCATCACCGCCAGAAACAATCTGTCGCTGGCGAGAGTCACGTTGAATAATGCGATGGGTATCGTCACGACCGATCAATACCGGGTCGAAGAGCCAAAGGCTTTCGAGCAATATGTCATTACCCAGGAAGCCGCGTTGGAGCGAGCGATGCGGGGACGGCCCGAGCTTATTTCCCAGAGAGCGCTGGAGCAGGCGGCGGAGTCGGCGATCAAGACAGCCCAGGCCGATTTCTTTCCGAACGTCACCGGCGTGGCGGGGTATTCATATAACGGGCAGGAATTTCCACTGATCTGGAACTGGAACATCTTAGGGTCGCTGAACATTCCGATTTTTAGTGGATTCCTGACGAAGCAGCAAGTCGCGGAAGCGCGCGCGAATCTTCTCAGGACCAAAGCCAATGGCGAGGCCCTCCAACAGGCGGTCCTCGCTGAAGTCAGTCAATCCTACTTAAACTTAGAGGCGACCCAAGAGCGGCTGCGCTTCACGGCGACCACCGTCACACAGGCGAAGGAGCGGATGGCCCTGGCGGAAGGACGGTACCGGGCGGGGCTGGCCAACGCGGTGGAGGTGACGGACGCCGAAGTGGCGCTCGTGAATGCGCAGGTCAATGATGTCGTGGCGATGTCTGGCTATCAGGCGGCCAGAGCGCAGCTTGAGCGGGCAATGGGCACCGCGATTGCGCCACTACGCGGAGGCTCATGACGAGGACGCAATGGATCGGCGGTGGAGCGCTGCTGGCGGTGGCATTAAGCGCCGCAGGCTACGCCTATTTCAACGGCACGCTCAGAAACGCGGTGAAATATAAAACGGTGAAGATCGAACGCGGCACGATCACGCAGGCGGTGACGGCGACCGGCACCGTGAATCCACTCCAGACCGTGCAGGTTGGAAGCCAAGTGTCCGGCATCATTAGGAACCTGTACGCGGACTTCAACTCGGAGGTCAAGGAAGGTCAACTGGTCGCGCGCATTGATCCGGCCCCATTTCAGACCAGAGTCAGTGAAATGGAGGCAAATGTCCAAAATATGAAGGGCAATCTTGCCCGGGCCGCGGCGGATCTTGCGCAGCGCAAACTCGATTTGGATCGCGCCAAGGCTTTGTACGAGCAAAATCTTATCGCGAAAGCCGATCTCGACAACGCGCGGACGGCCCATCAAACCGCCCTGGCCGGGATCCAGATCGGGGAGGCCCAGGTCCGGCAAGCCGAGGCAACGTTGAAAAAAGCCCGATTGGATCTCAACTACACGCAGATCCATTCGCCGGTCAACGGAACTGTCATCTCTCGAAATGTCGAGGTCGGGCAGACGGTCGCCGCCTCATTTCAAACGCCTGTGCTGTTTCTGGTGGCCAAAGACCTGACCAAGATGCAGGTAGACACGAATGTCAGCGAGTCCGACATCGGCGGCATCACCGAAGGGAAAGAAGCAATTTCGGTGGTAGATGCCTATCCCAAGCAGCCATTCAATGGAAAAGTCATTCAGGTCCGCAACGCTCCAATCGCGGTGCAGAACGTCGTGACCTACAACGTTGTCATCGGCGTCGAAAACAACGATCTTCGCCTGAAACCGGGAATGACCGCGAACGTCTCGATCGTCGTGGATCGCCGGGATAATGTCGTCAAAGTCCCCAATGCCGCATTGCGTTTCAAACCGACCCTCGTCCGCCAGGATCGTCAGGCAGCCCCCCCTGTACCTGCGGCGGAGCGGCTGCAAGGGGCAAAACCCGGTCCTCCCGCGAGCCCAACCGGAGCGGGGGGCGAACCGAAGACAAAGGCGACTGTTTGGATCCCTGATGAAACCCGGCCGAGACCGGTGGAAATCAGAACAGGCGTGAGCGACGGAAACTTTACTGAAGTTGTCGCCGGAGAGCTGAAAGAAGGCGATGAGGTCATCGTGGGGATCGAGGCGCCTCGAGGAGCGCAAGGCGGCCCTGGAGGGAACTTACCTCCGGGATTCGGTTCGCGACCACGAGGCATGTAGGGGAAAATAAATCTGTCCTGGCAGATTCCAGGCCACGGGAGAAAGAGCTTGTCTTGGCGAGCTCGTGGCCATGGGAAAGGCGGCTGTCTTGGCAGCCGCGGGGTGGGTGGGTGAGTGATATGAGGGTGTAATGGTGGGTGTGATATGAGTCTGATTTTCTGTCAGGACCTCGTGAAGACTTACCGGTTTGGGGAGACCGACGTTCACGCCTTACGGGGCATCACGCTTAAGATAGAGGCGGGCGATTTCGCGGCTATCATGGGCGCCTCAGGATCAGGCAAGTCCACCCTGATGAATATCCTCGGGTGCCTGGACGTGCCCACGACCGGGGCGTATTTCCTCGAAGGCATCGATGTCGCGACCCTCAATGCCAATCGCCTGGCGGAGATCCGGAACAAGAAAATCGGCTTTGTGTTTCAGAGTTTCAATCTGATTCCGCGGACTACGGCGCGGGAGAATGTGCAACTGCCCCTGTTCTACCGCGGTGTGCCGTCTCGTGAGCAGCAGGCCCTTGCACTGGGCGCCTTGGAGCGGGTCGGCCTGATGGGACGTGAACGTCATCATCCCTCTCAGCTGTCCGGGGGACAACAACAGCGGGTCGCAATCGCGCGCGCGCTGGTGACCAGCCCCGCCCTGATCCTCGCGGATGAGCCGACCGGTAATCTTGACAGCGAAGCCTCCCGCGAAATCATGGAGATCTTGATGAAGCTCAACGCCGAGGAGAAAATCACCATCATACTCGTGACCCACGAGTCCGAGATCGCGAGCTATGCCCGTCGGATCATCACAATGAAGGATGGTGTGATCCTCTCGGATCGGTCCGGAGTGCCTGCCGAGCGCTTTGCGCTCCAAGTGAAATGATCAATCTTCTGGGCATGACGGCCATGGTCGCGTTTCGCGTACTTTCTCGCAACCGCATGCGAACCGCGCTGACCATGCTGGGGATCATCATCGGCGTCGGCGCCGTCATTGCGATGGTGAGCATTGGCCAGGGCGCGAAAGCGGCGGTGCAGGCGCAGCTTGCGACATTCGGGACCAACGTGGTGATGGTGCTCCCTGGGGCCATGACGGTCGGAGGAGTGCGTAGCGGCCACGGTGGCGCCGTAACGTTGACGGCCGCGGACATGGAAGAACTCGGCAAACTTCCCAATGTCACGCACACCGGCTGGGCCCGGCGCGATGCTCTTCAAGCCGTCCATGAGAATAAAAACTGGTTTACGACCGTCAACGGCGTCACGCCGTCTTACTTGATCATCCGGGATTGGTCGGTCATGACGGGGGATTTCTTCACCCAGGCAGATATGGACACCGCGGCCAAAGTGGTTCTGGTGGGCCGGACCGTGGTCGACAATCTTTATGACCCCGGAGAAGATCCTGTCGGAAGCGTGATTCGTCTCAAAAACATTCCGTTCAAAGTCGTCGGTACTCTAGCCGCGAAAGGGTTCGATACCCGCGGCACGGATCAGGATGATGTCATCTTCCTCCCGTTCACCACCGCTGAGCGAAAACTCATGGGAACCAAGTTCCAAGGCTCGATCGGCTCCGGGTTTTTGTCCGCGGACTCTACGGAACACATGCAACAGGTGGCCGCGGAAGCCACGGGAATCCTTCGACTCCGTCATAGATTGCGTCCGGACCAGGAAAACGACTTTACGATTCGCAACCAGGTGGATATGGCCAAAGTCCAAGAGGGCGCGACAGAAACCATGACGTTGATGCTCCTGGCGGTCGCCTCTGTCTCCCTGCTCGTGGGCGGTATTGGCATCATGAACATACTGTTAGTATCGGTGACGGAACGCACGCGGGAGATCGGCATCCGGATGGCTGTGGGTGCCAAACGCTGGCACATCCTGCTTCAATTCCTGGTTGAGGCCGTGGTCCTCAGCTCTCTTGGTGGCTTTATCGGGGTGGCAATCGGCGTAGCCGGCGCCAAGCTCGCTTCACACTTTGCCGGGTGGCCGACGATTGTCGCCCCCGAGGTCATGTTTATGGCGTTCATCTTCTCCGCCATGGTCGGTGTCTTCTTCGGTCTCTACCCCGCGAACAAGGCCTCCCGGTTGAATCCAATCGACGCATTACGCTACGAATAGCGGATCTCGACCGTTGGGACAGGGGAAAAGAAATCTGTCTTGGCAGATTTCAGGGTTGGGCGGGTGCAAAGGGGAAAAGAAATCTGCCCGGGGCACCCGTTGCCTTCCGAAAAGATTTCAGGGCCATGGGAGAAACGAGCTCGTCAGGGGAAAAGGAGTTTGTCTTGGCAAACTCCAGGGAGGGCGGGTGCGGTGGCGAGCTCGGCTGTTTTACAAGGAAGTCGACCGCATCATCCTGTCGCGGCCCGCGGTCGAAGCCGGCGAGCGGCTCGGCTTCCTGCCCGGCGACCTCCGCGAAAAAGTCGATCCCTATCTGCGGCCGATCTATGATGCGCTGTACGATCTGATGGATGCGCGCGTGGTCGAGCGCGCGCTGCAGGGCGGCGAAATCGAGATCGCGCCGCTCGCCTTCATGCGCGGCCGCACGCTGACCAATGCCGTCATCATCCTCGACGAGGCGCAAAACACCACGTCGATGCAGATGAAGATGTTCCTGACCCGGCTTGGCGAGAACAGCCGCATGATCATCACCGGCGATCCCTCGCAGGTCGACCTGCCGAACGGCCAGACGTCGGGGCTCGCGGAAGCCGTCAAGCTGCTCGACGGCGTCGAGGGCATCGCGCAGGTGAAATTCACCGCCGAGGACGTCATCCGCCATGAACTGGTGGCGCGGATCGTCGCCGCCTATGAGGGATTGCCGCAAAAACCGGCAACCGGCAAATCTTGAGTGCCAGATCTTCGGCTTTGGGCCCGCAGCAGGCGGGCCCGGGCCGCAACCGACGCTTATGCAAAACCCTGGAACGAAATTGTCTTCCGCTCTTCCCGTAACCGAAGTCCTCGTCGTCGCCGATTGCTGGCAGACCGAGCCCGACGCCGAGGCGGTGATCCATCGCGCCATCGACGCCGCGGCCGAAATCGCCGATGCCGATGTCGGCGACGCCGAACTGGCGGTCATGCTGACCGACGATGCCGGCATTCGCACGCTGAACAGCAACTGGCGCGGCATCGACAAGCCGACCAACGTGCTGTCGTTTCCGGCGCTGCAGCCGACCGGCGCGGCAACGCCCGACGACGCGCCGCGCATGCTCGGCGATATCGCCATCGCCTATCAGACGACGCGCAAGGAAGCCGACGACGAACAAAAGCCGTTCGATCATCATCTCAGCCATCTTGCGGTGCACGGCTTCCTGCACCTGATCGGCTACGATCACGAAAAAGACGACGACGCCGAAGCCATGGAGAGTCTCGAACAGCAGATCCTCGCGCAACTCGGCATTCCCGATCCCGTATGCGGACCGGGAGCGGATGGACTGACATGCCGGACTCCGACCCTATCCACGACAATCCGCGCAACACGCGCAACCTGCCGGCCGTCGTGCAGGAAGGCGAAGTGCTGCGCCCGGCCGCCGACAACTGGCTGACCCGCGCCATCCGCACGCTGTTCGGCTGGAAGCCGGGATCGGTCCGCGCCGATCTGCAGGTCGTGCTCGATGCCTCGACGCCCGACGAAGTCGGCTTTTCCGCCATCGAGCGCACCATGCTGCGCAACATCCTCGGCCTGCACGAACGGCGCATCGCCGACGTGATGGTGCATCGCGCCGACATCGTCGCGGTCAAGCGCGACATTCCGCTCGGCGAATTGATGAGCCTGTTCGAGAGCGCGGCGCATTCGCGCCTCGTGGTCTACAACGAGACCCTCGACGATCCCGAAGGCATCGTGCACATCCGCGACCTGCTGGCGTTCATGACCGCGAGGGCGCGCGTCGGCGACACCAGCAAGGCCAAGCGCAAGAAGCCGTTCCCGGCCGGGCCTCGATCTGCGCGCGGTCGATCTGGCGATGCCGCTGGCGGACGCCAACATCATCCGCAAGCTGCTGTTCGTGCCGCCGTCGATGCGGGCGATCGACCTGCTGGCGCAGATGCAGGCCTCGCGCATTCATCTGGCGCTGGTGGTCGACGAATATGGCGGCACCGACGGGCTGGTGTCGATCGAGGACATCGTCGAACAGATCGTCGGCGAGATCGACGACGAGCATGACAGCGACGAGCCGCCGGCGATCGTGCGGCAGGCGGACAATTCGTTCATCGCCGACGCCCGCGCCAGCCTCGAGGACGCCCGCTCGGTGATCGGCGAGGATTTCATCACCGGCGAGGCCGGCGAGGAGGTCGCGACCCTCGGCGGCTATCTGGTGGCCCAGGTCGGCCGCCTGCCGGTGCGCGGCGAAGTCATTTCGGGCCCCGGCAATTTCGAGATCGAAGTGCTCGACGCCGATCCGCGGCGGGTCAAGCGGCTGCGCATCGCCGTCCGCAAGGAACGGCCCGCGCCGCGCACCGCAGCGCGAAAGCCGCCGCCGCGAAGCCGCGCCCGATGCCAACGCGCCGCAGGCCAACGACAATGCGCCGCCATCGTCCAGCGATGGAGCCGGCTCGCAGTGATCTCCACCAACAAACTCCGCGCCGCCGGTCTTGCGATCATCCTGGCCTGGGGATGGAAGCGCGCCGCCATCGCGCTGGTGGCCGGCGCGCTGTCGGCGCTGGCGATGGCGCCGTTCAATGCATGGCCGGTGCTGTTCCTGACGTTTCCGATCGCGGTCTGGCTGATCGACGGCGCCGGCGCCGGGCGATGGCGCGGCGTGCCGGCGGCGGCGATGTCGGGCTTCTGGTTCGGCCTCGGCTATTTCGTGGCCGGACTTTACTGGATCGGCTACGCGTTCCTGGTCGATGCACCGACCTTCGCCTGGCTGATGCCGTTCGCCGTGCTGGGCCTGCCGGCCTATCTGGCGCTGTTCACCGCGCTCGGATTCGCGCTGGCGCGCCTGATCTGGACCCGCGACGCCACGCGCCTGCTCGCGCTCGCGATCAGCCTGACCGTCAGCGAATGGCTGCGCGGCCACCTGCTGTCGGGATTTCCGTGGAATGCGTTCGGCTACGCGCTGTCGCGAGCCGCTGGCGCTGGCGCAGACGGCGTCGCTGATCGGGCTGTGGGGCATGACGTTCCTCAGCGTCGCGATCTTCGCGAGCCCGGCGGTGCTGATCGACGGCAGTTCGCGCGGGCGAAAGCCCTGGATCGCGCCGGTGGCGGCGCTCGGCGCTGCTCGCTGTCATGGGCGATCTTCGGCGCCGTCCGGCTGTCGCTGCAGCCGACCGCTGCTCGACCAAGGTCAAGCTGCGCATCATGCAGCCCAACCTGCAGCAGGACGTCAAATTCAACTACGGCGCCAAGGCGGAGGTGATGCAGAAATATCTGGCGCTGTCCGACCGCGCGTCCGGGCCGCAATCGACCGGCGTGCGCGACGCCAACATTCTGATCTGGCCGGAATCGGCGTTTCCGTTCTTCCTGACGCGCGAAGCCGATGCGATGGCGCAGATCGCCGATCTGCTGCCCAAGGGCACCATGCTGATCACCGGCTCGGTGCGCGCGCCCGATCTGCCGCCCGGCGTCCGGATCACCCGCGCCTACAACTCGATCTATGTCATCGACCATGACGGCAGCGTGCTGTCGGTCTACGACAAGCTGCATCTGGTGCCGTTCGGCGAATATCTGCCGTTCCAGGACTGGATGGAAAAGCTCGGCTTCGTGCAGCTGACCAAGGTGCAGGGCGGATTCATCCCGGGCACGCGCCGCCGCGCCATGGAAATCCCGAACGCGCCGCGCGTGCTGCCGCTGATCTGCTACGAGGCGATATTTCCCGGCGACATAACGACGCGCGACGATCGTCCGGGCTGGATCATCAACCTGACCAATGACGGCTGGTTCGGAATTTCGACCGGCCCCTATCAGCATCTGCAGCAGGCGCGGCTGCGCGCCATCGAAGAAGGCCTGCCCATCGTTCGCGCAGCCAACACCGGCATTTCAGCCGTCATCGATCCGTCGGGACGTATTGTCGCACGGCTCGGCCTCGGCATCGAAGGCGTGCTGGATGCCAACCTGCCGTCCGCCTTGCCGCCGACGATTTATGCCCGTCTTAGAGACATTCCAGCCGGCATCATTTTGGCCGCTGCGTTGCTGTTGGTCATCCGGCGCCGCTTTGCAAGGCGAAACGCCTGAGATCTGCATATTGCCGGTTGTTGCCGTCGTCGGGAAAATGTCGACCTGCGCGAATCCACTAACCAGTTGACAGACCGACCGTGCAATTCGCATTCTGCGGTTCCGCAACCAAAAACAAGAACCAGTCAGTTCATTGCTCAAATTGTCCGCAGTTCGACCCGATCCTCCGAGCAGGATTTGACGGTACCGGCGCCTGAGGCATACTTCGACGTTTGCCTCATTCCCCGGCGCGCAATCCCAGGAGTGTTGGAGATGTCCACCAAAGCGCCAAACCCTGTTGACAAATATGTCGGCAGTCGTGTCCGCATGCGTCGCATCATGCTGGGCATGAGCCAGGAGAAACTTGGCGAAGCGTTGGGCCTCACATTCCAGCAGGTTCAGAAATACGAAAAGGGCACCAACCGGGTCGGCGCCAGCCGCCTGCAGCAGATTTCGGAAATCCTGCAGGTGCCGGTGTCGTTTCTGTTCGACGGCGGACCGAGCGGCGCGATCAATGCCGACGGCTTCAGCGAAGGCGGCTTCGCCGGCCTACGTTTCCGATTTCCTCGCGACCTCCGAAGGCCTGGCGCTGACGCGCGCGTTCACGCGCATCACCGACGCCAAAATGCGCCGCAGTATCGTCGAACTGGTCGAGCAGATCGCCGCGCGCGAAGGCCCCGACAAGCGCTGATTTCCGCCAGCCATCAACCGGATGTTCCGATTGACGCGCCCGCCGGCGCGAGCGCATGACATTGGCGCTGAATTCCCCAGAAGGCAAAGCTGCGCCGATGACAGATGACGACCGCCAATCCCTTTGATTCCAGCGCGATCCTCGACGGCATCCGCCGCTGGGTCGAAATCGAGACGCCGACCGAGGCGCCCGAACAGGTCAACAAGCTCGCCGACCTCGTCGCCGACGGCTATCGCGGCCTGCCCGCGACGGTCGAGCGCATCGCCGGCAAGGACGGCTGCGGCGATCATCTGGTCGCGCGCTCGTCATGGGGGCAGGACGCGCCGGGCATCCTGGTGCTGAGCCATCTCGATACCGTGCATCCGATGGGATTCATCGAGCGGCTGCCGTTCAAGGTCGAGGGCGACAGCGCCTTCGGCCCCGGCATCTACGACATGAAGGGCGGCGCCTATCTCGCCTATCATGCGTTCCGGCAGATCTGCGCCGACAGCGCACGATCGCCGCTCGGCATCACCCAGCTGTTACGTCTCCGACGAAGAGATCGGCAGCCCGACCTCGCGCGCGCTGATCGAGGCCGAGGGGCGCAAGGCGAAGTATGTGCTGGTGACCGAACCCGCGCGCGACGGCGGCAAGATCGTCACCGGGCGCAAGGGCGTCGCGCGCTTCGAGGTCTTCATCAAGGGCGTGCCGGCGCATGCCGGCACGCGGCCCGAGGACGGCCGCAGCGCGATCCGCGAACTCGGCAACGTCATCCAGGCGCTGGATGCGATGAACGACCTCAAGCGCGGCGTCAGCGTCAATGTCGGCGTCGTCCGCGGCGGCACGCAAGCCGAACGTGATCGCCGAAGAGGCCTATGCCGAGGTCGACCTGCGGGTGCCGACGATGGCCGATGCCGAAGAGCTGGTCGCCAAAGATCCTCGGCATGAAATCGAGCACCGAAGGCGTCAGCGTCAAGGTCACCGGCGAGCTGAACCGCCCGCCTTACGAGAAGGGCAATGCCGGCGCGGCGCTTGTACGAGCACGCCAAAACGCTGGCGGCCGAGATCGGCTTCGAGCTGATCGACACCTTTACCGGCGGCGGCTCCGACGGCAATTTCACCGCACCCCACACCGCAACGCTCGACGGCCTCGGCGTCGACGGCCAGGGCGCGCATACCCATTACGAGCAGATGTACATCTCCTCGATCGAGCCGCGCGCGCGGCTGCTGCACCGGCTGTACCAGACGCTGCGATGACGGCTTCACCGCGCGATATCGGCGATCGCGACGCGCCGCCGGACGACGGCGGCGTCGCGCATGCGCACGGCTCGTTCTTCGGCCGCCGCAAGGGCCACAAGCTCCGCATCCATCAGGCCGACCTGATCGATAATCTGCTGCCGCATCTGGCGCTCGATATCGGCGCGCCCGCGCCGGACGATCTCGCCGAGCTCTTCGAGTCGAAGCCCGACGATGTCAGGCTCGAAATCGGATTCGGCGGCGGCGAACATCTGATCGCCGAAGCGCAGGCGTTTCCCGAACATCGGGTTCATCGGCTGCGAGCCCTATGTCAACGGCATGGCGAAGATCCTGACGCAGATCGAGGCCCACAACATCGGCAATATCCGCCTCTTACGCCGGCGACGCCGCCGAATTGCTGGCCTGGGCGCCGCCGCGATCGATGGCGCGGATCGACCTGATCCATCCCGATCCCTGGCCGAAGCGGCGGCACTGGAAGCGGCGCTTCGTGCAGGACGCCACCGTCGCCGCGATGGCGCGCATCCTCAAGCCGGACGGCGAATTTCGCTTCGTCAGCGACATCGACGATTACTGCGCCTGGACGCTGGCGCATTTGTTGCGCTCGCCGGATTTTTTCTGGACCGGCCGAGCGCGCCGCCGACTGGCGCGAGCCGTGGGGCGGCTACACGATGACGCGCTATGGGCGGAAAGCCGAGCGCGAAGGACGCGTGGCGGCGTATCTGCGGTTTCGGCGGACCGGATAAAAAGCATCACGCCGCTATCGCGCGAGTGAAAATCGCTCCCGATAGGCCGCTGGCGTCGTTCCCGTCCGGCGGCGGAAATGATGGCGCATCGTCGCCAGCGAGCCGAAGCCGCAGGTGGCCGCGATATCGTCGAGCGGCGCGCGCCGACTGCGTCTCCAGATGCTCCTGCGCAAGCCGCACCCGCTCGGCAATCAGCCATTCGCCGGGCGGCAGGCCGGTGGCCTCCTCGAAGCGCCGCTGGAAGGTGCGCAGGCTCATGCCGGCTCTTGTCGGCCAGCACGCTTGATCGAATGAGGCTGGTCGAGGCGCTCGCGCATCCAGTCGATCAGCGGGCCCGAGGCGGGCATTCTTCGCGCTCGGCAACACCGGCCGATGAATGAATTGCGCCTGGCCGCCCTCGCGGTGCGGCGGCACGACGAGCCGGCGTGCGACGCTGTTCGCGGCCTCCGGGCCGAAATCGCTTGCGGACCACATGCAGGCACAGATCGATGCCGGCGGCGCTGCCCGCCGCCGTCAGCACGTCGCCTTCGTCGACATAGAGCACGTCCGGCTCAAGCCGGATGCCGGGATAGCGCGCCGCGATCGAGTGCGCATAGCGCCAATGGGTGGTCGCGCGCCGGCCGTCGAGCAGACCCGCACGCGGCAAGAACCGCAATGCCCGAGCACAGCGACATGATGCGCGCGCCGCGCGCATGCGCTTTGCGCAAAGCGCGCGATCAAGGATCGGCGGCACGGGCGCATCGATGCCGCGCCAGCCGGGCACGACGATCAGGTCGGCCCTGCGCAGCACGCTCGAGCCTCGGTCGCCGCGACACGACGAGGCCGCCCGCCGCGCGGAGCGGGCCCGGCTCGATCGCCGCAGACGGCGTAGCGATACCAATCGGCTGCCCATCTCCGGGCGCGGCAGGCCGAAGACCTCGTAGGCGATGCCGAACTCGAAGGTGCAGAGCCCGTCATAGGCGAGCACGGCGACCAGCGGTCCCTTGGGTCTGCTGGTGACGTGGTTTGGCATGATCTTGACGCTACAATGGCATTATGGCCAATGGGCGGCAAACCGGCTTTCGCACGCATAACCGGCGTCATTACGACCGAGCAAAGGAGCCGATCATGCAGCCCCGTCAGCGAAATTGCCGCCGCCGCGCCGGCCGCATGTCGCGCAGCACTATTCCGCGCCGGCTTGCCTTCGAGACCGATTGCTGGGACGTGCATGACGCCTTGCGCACCGGCAATATCGATTTCGTCCTGCTCGATGTGCGCGGGCCCACACTCTACGAGGCGTCGCACGTTCCCGGCGCCGATCAACCTGCCGCATGGCAAGATGACTGCGCACGCAGATGGCGGAATGGCCCGCCGATACGCTGTTCGTCGTCTATTGCGCCGGCCCGCATTGCAACGGCACCGATCAGGGCCGCCCTGCGGCTCGGCACGCTTCGGCCGCTGGGTGAAAGTGATGATCGGCGGCATGACCGGCTGGGCCGATGAAGGATTTTCATTTGCCAGGGGCAGCGAGCCCGGCAGTGTCAGCTGACCGCACCGGCTGTTGATGCGCGGCTACGACTTCGCCGCCTCGCCCATCCGCGCCTTCTTCGCATCCGTCGCTTCCCACACCATGCGCTTGCCGCGCTCGCGGCCCAGCAGTTCGATCGGGTCGTGATTGTCGATGTGGCCGAACTGTCCCTTGTAGACGCTGTAGCCGCATAATTCCTGCAGGCGCCGCGGGAAGCGCTTTGCGGTTTCCTGGGGAATGCCGAGCTGCAAATTCTCCTGCTGCCGCATCCAGCCCCAGCAATAGGCGCAGGAGAATGCAAAACGCCGCTCATCGGAGTTGTTGGCGCCGCCGCCGTGCCACAGCGCGCTGTCGAACAGCATCACGCTGCCCGCCTTCATCGTCGCGGTGACCGCGTCATATTCCCGGCCGTATTCCGGCGAGGAATCCAATTTGTGGCTGCCCGGCACGATCCGCGTCGCGCCATTGTCCTCGCGAAAATCCGACAGCGCCCAGATCGCATTGATGGTGATCGGGATGTGCGGACGCGGCAGCGGGATCAACTGCGTATCCTCATGGATCGGCTGCGCCTCCTGCCCGGGTCCCAGCACCAGCGAGCAGAACGACGACAGCAGGCACTCCTTGTCCAGCACGCGCTCCACCACCGGCAGCACGTTGTCGTGCAGCGGCACTTCCCAGAACAGATCGTCATAGGTGAGGAGATTGTTGATGCGGACGGTCTTGAAACCTTCGAACGACGTCTTGGCAGGACCGAGATGGTGCTCGCGCTCGATGCGCTGCAGCGCCGTTATCAATCCCTCGACCAGTTCGGCGCGCGCCGCACGCTTCGATCACGGTGAATCCGTCGTCGCGGATCCTGTCGGCATGGGCTTGAACCTCGGCGTCCGTCAGCATGTTACGCTCCCCGAGATGACGCTGTGTCGCGTCTTTGGCGCGAAGCATAGCGCGCGACCTGCGGCGTTGGGGAGATGCTTTGGCACGCGTCATTGCTGCGCACGCGATCTTTGCGCGGAGCGATAGCGCGCTGCGCTTCGCTCGCAATGACGGAGAAGCCTAAGACCGTCGAGCGGCGTCTTCCAGAACGCGACGACGCGCTGGGCGGTCGCGGGCATCAGGCGCGCGTAATTGACCCGCGCGCTTTCGATGTCGGCCGGGGACGCCGTCCGGTTCGGCCCGAGCCGAAGCAGGATCAGCGCGCGCACGGTCGCCCATTCGAGACCGATGGCTTTCCCGGCGATCAGGATCGGATCGTAACGGTCGCCGCTGATCAGGCGGTCGAGGGTTTCGATCTTGACGCCGGTCATCGCCGACAGCGCGGCGACCGACTCCTCGTATTTGAAGGCCCTGGCAAAATTGAGCAGCGCGCCTTCGCCGAGCATGCCGTCGCGGTGGAGCTTCATCACGGTGCGCTGCGCCGGCAGGAAGTCGCGCCGCTCCTCGCGCTCGGCGGCCCGGTGATTGCAGTCATCGCCTGCTGGATGGCGGCCTGCCGTTCGGGCTTGACCACCTGGAACAGGCGGCGGCGAACGACGTCGATCGAGCCGGAGAGCAGCTCCTTCAGATGCGCGGCGGACAGATCGTCGCGCTGGCCGAGCCTGATCGTCAGCACGCCATCCTGGCCGGCGCGCTTGATCAGGGTCGAATAGCCGTCTCCGAAAACGCTGCGCCGGCATTGCCGGCGGCACGCCTGACGACGTCGC
>CAWBGA010000011.1:0-71364 GCA_963788195.1 Nitrospirota bacterium | reverse complement strand
GAGGAACGCCCTGCAGCTCAATAAAATCATCCGGCAG
Source organism: Nitrospirota bacterium (assembly GCA_963788195.1). Lineage (GTDB taxonomy): Bacteria > Nitrospirota > Nitrospiria > Nitrospirales > NS-4 > NS-11. The sequence goes on along the minus strand of CAWBGA010000011.1, from coordinate 71,327 downwards.
AATTCCGCAGCACTATGTTCACCATGATGCTCGATTGTTGTGTGGTGATGGCCTCGCGGCATTTCCTAGCGGTGCAGATACTCTTGAAGGACTTGTTTTCAGTTGAGCACGAACCCGCGTGGCCGATTGTCTCCTCGGCTTGGGCCTAGGGGAACCGTCAGTCCTTGCGCGATTAAACTTGTCTCGAGATCGCCGCTCCTTCAAGGTTCGGGAGCGACGATGTGTACAGGTTGGTTCGGGTCCGCCGATGGCGCCAGCGAAGGGCCTATAAATGTGGATTTCGATTGTACTTTCCCATTACATAGGAATACAAAATATCGCACATGGGGCCTTGATTCCAGCAAAAATGAGGAAAGTCTACGCCTGTCGGTTTCGTGAGATACATACTCGAATAAGCAAGTATAGGTTGGTTTTTTCTTACCACTATGTAGCAAGGAACACCGAGCAGATCACGATAGAGCGAAATAGTAAGCCGTGCCCCTTTCGAGTTTTCTTCGTTAACCGTTTTTTGGCATTCTTTGAAATCTGCAATAAACGTTTCTAGTTCATTGCGAAAACGCTCTGGCTTGTAGTAACCGCCGATTTCCTCCGCTCTCATCGCGCACAAGGGCGATTCCGGATCCAGTATTAACATGTTCACTGATGCACCGTGTCGAATTGCGGCCTCAACATGGTCGATCCACCCTTTATGTCCTGGACTAAATGTGTCCAACCACCAAAGAGTGTCGCCTGGTTTTAAAGAATCAAATACTTTGTCGAAGAGCAAAGATTCTTCAATCCGAATCAATCCAAATTGTCTTGCTCGAATTTGTAAATCGATCTTGCGATCAAAAAGCCCTTCCACTTGAGTGACAAAAGAAGCTATGTTATCTTTTTCGAAAAAGAGCTCACGTAGAATTTCGAGAGGAACGGCAATCACCAAAAAGCCTCCAAGCAAGTCCAGGATAAGCGCGAGAATGCTTCCCTGGGTCGCGTATAATTTGCCTGTCAATACAAAGATAAACCCAAGTAAGAATATGGCGAGGATCAGTATCCACTTGATAAGCGTCGGATGCGTATCGCTCTTAATGTTTCCACCCGAACTAGCCATTGTCTAGCCTAGTGGCTGGAATATCGATAGTTTTCGTTCGCACGATTGGAAAATCGGAATATTGAACGATGAAAATTTCCGCTGTTACGTGGCACACCGCGCTTAATAAGTGTCCACTGAATGTTTCGCCCCCCATTTTATTCGTGACAATATGAATATGAGGGTATATCTGATTTTCCAACTGCGACAAGTTTCCGGATATATTACTTAGATCATACGGGCCGTTGTCTAGATTAAACACATCATAGTCATTTTGGGGAATGCAAAAAAACCCCATTTGGGCGCGCTCAATCATGCCCACTCCGGACATAACGGCAGCAAATTTAATGTCGTTACCCTTTGCAAATTCTTTCAGACCGCCGATGAATTCGTCACCAGAGTCGAGACGCAACAACCATCCATTAGCTAATTCAATTGCTTTCATACGAGGGAGGGAGGTGGGACAATCACGAGTGATAAACCTCAGGCCTTAGCAGCTATCACTTCGACTTCCACCAATGCGCCAAAGGGCAGTTTAGCTTGCACGGTCGTCCTCACGGGAGGTGGATCTACTGAGAAGCAGGTATCATAGACTTGGTTGAAGCCCTGGTAATCCGATAGCTTGTCAAGGAATGCCGTGACTTTTACGATATCCGCAACAGTCATTCCCGCCGCTTCGACAATAGCACGGATGCTCTTAAATACCCGTTCTGACTGTATTTGAATATCACCGTCTACAAGTTTGCCTGTCTGGGGGTCGAGGGCGATAACGCCCTGGACGTAAAGTGTCCCCGTCCTATCAATAACAATTCCTTGTGAATATCTAGCTACTGGAGTAGGGGCGTGGAGAGTTTTGATTGCAATTTTGGACATACTTAAGTTTTAGGCTTTGATAACGATATTGGCCAACTCATCGTATACTTTCTACAGCCACTCACGTTAACGATATCTAGGTTGGGTGTGCTAGTCAAACACCTGTTAACCCGCAGTGGTAGAACTTTGCTCGGCGGAAAGAATGTCAGTTTGTCTTGCCCTGTTGTAGGGCTTGCTGCGCGGGTGTGGCATAACGGCTAAGAATAAGCCTTCACGACAGGAGGGAAGCTAAAAAAACCACAAGACTGAGGGAACTGTTACGTCCCCTCAGTCCGTTTCGCATCACACTTTGAGGTTACTTGCCGATGCCGCCGCCGCTACCCTGTCCCGACCCGCTCTCACCAAACTGACTCTTTCCCTCGGGAGATTTCTCCTGACCTTTGAGGGGGGAATCTTTTTGTCCGCCCAGACCCGCGCCCCCCTGACCTTGTGCGCTGTCTCCACTCCCTTGACCTTCCATGCCCAAACTGGACTCGCCGGACTTTTTGGGTTTCTTCGACGTCATCGCGTCAGGTTGCGAACCCGAACCGCCGCCGGCCCCCGAACTCATTCCAGTGTCGGCGCCACCGGCCTGTCCAGGCGCTGTGCCTGATGCGGCAAACGTCACGGTCGCGAGCCCGGCACTTAAGGCCAGTCCAATCATTGCTGTCACTATCTTTGAACTCATAAATCCTCCTGCATAGTTTGAAGGTGAAATACCGCGATGAATGTAAGGAATTCGTAGCTCTCTGTCTTTTCCCCGATTGTAGTGTTTGTGGTGCCTTTGGTGGACGACAAAGAAGCTTAGTGCCCGTCATGTAATGGTTGAGAGCCCGAATCAGCGAAAAATTTCCGTGTCGTTGAGACTCCCCGCGCCCTCTCGTATCAAGTCCGCTTTCGTATCAAGTTCCGCTACCTTGATGGTATTGTCGGTGAGCCCCCTCGTGACTATATTCAATATACAAGGATGACAAACTAGGTCGCCGTCTTACGGTACGCCTACTCGGGAAGTACAATCGTTATCACTTCTTGTTTATCACACGGCAACGCAAATGAGGAGGACCTTATGAGGGAATGCAATCACTATTCTTTGGGCACGGGGGCGTTTTTAGCAGGAGCGGTAATCGGTGCCGGTATTGCGCTGTTGCTGGCCCCGAAGTCTGGTGCTGAGACCCGGGATATGCTGCGCGATTACGCGGAGCGGGCTAAACAGGATTTGATGGAGCGTGCGGAGGAGGCCAAGGCGACGTTGAACACCGCCGTGGAACGCGGTAAAGAGGCCTTCGAATCGGCGAAGCAGCGTGGGAAGGAGACGCTCGACACCGCCAAAGACGCGGTTCGTGAAGTAAGCAGCGACACCATGAGGAATCGAGTTTAACCGGCTGTCGTTGACTGGATTCGCGGAAACCCTTTGTGGGAAGAGCCGTCGCAAGACGACGTTCTGTAGAATTATTTTATAAAGGAGTAACCATGCCGGAAGCTTTGGAGATGCTGCGGGAAGATCATAAAAAGGTGAAAGACCTGTTTGAAGAATTTGAGAAGGCCGAAGAAGACGATGAAAAGCTACGGATCGTCCGCACCGCCTTGAATGAGCTGAAAATACACGCCGCGATTGAGGAGGAAATTTTCTATCCGGCGGTGAGAGAATTGATTGAAGACGATGACCAGATGGATGAAGCGCTCGAAGAGCATCATGTGGCTAAACTCATCATGGCGGAGTTGCAGGACATGGAGCCGGGCGATGAGCATTTCGACGCAAAGTTCAAGGTGCTTGCAGAAAGTGTGAAGCATCATATCGAGGAAGAGGAATCCGAAATCCTACCCAAAGCTGAAGACATGGAACTCGATCATGAGCAATTGGGAGAGGAGATGGCGGAACGCAAAACGGAGTTGCAGGGAGAAGGCGGGGGCAAGCGTAAAGGCACGGCGCGCAATGCCACTCAAGGTCGCGGGGAGGGAAAAAGCAAAGCCGCCGCGAAGAAAAGCGCGGGCAGGTCAAAGTATCAGAAATCGGCGTAGCATTCACCGGTTCATTTGAACGAACGTACCACTATGCAATCTGAGCGGGTCCCAGTCCCTCCTCATCCGGACCCGGGCCCGCTCCCTCCCGGTCCGACTCCACCAACTCCGAGCCCTCCGGGGCCAGGGCCCATACCTCCGGAGCCGACGCCCCCTTCGCCGATTCCTCCCATCCCAGGAATTCAAGAGACTCGGGCACCCCGGGAACGTAGTAACCCTTTATGCACAGGAGATAATCCATGAGCGGGACGGTAACCGGAAAAGAGAAATATCGCACATATAGAGATGACGCTGACTGGAACAAACACAAATCAGGTGGCTCAAATGAGACGAACGTCAACGAAGAAGAGCGATGGGTCTCAGCCATCGGCGGCGGGGCGCTGGTCGCTTATGGGCTGATGCGTCGCAATTGGCCCGGTCTGGTACTCGCACTCATCGGCGGAACACTCGTTGCTCGAGGGGCAACCGGCCACTGTGGGATGTACCAAGCGCTTGGAGTCAACACGAGCGATCTTGGACGTCGCAAGGTGAACACCGATCGTGCGATTAAGATCGAAGAAAGTATCACCATTAACCGGCCGGCCGAAGAGGTCTATCGATTCTGGCGGAATTTCGAAAATTTCCCGCGATTTATGAAACATGTGGAGTCAGTTGTTGTGAAAGATGATCGGCACTCCCATTGGGTGGCCAAGGCGCCTCTCGGAATGAAGGTTGAATGGGATGCGGAGATCATCAGTGAGGTTCCCAATAGACTGATCGGATGGCGATCAGAGGGACCCGGTGACGTCGATAATGCCGGCTCGGTGCGCTTTGTGCGGGCGGCGGAGGGCGGGACTGAAGTCAGAGTCGTACTTCAATACGACCCCCCGGCCGGTCTCGTGGGTGTCGCGATGGCAAAGCTACTCGGGGAAGAGCCTGGGCAGCAGTTGCAAGAGGATCTGGCACGTTTAAAGCAATGCATGGAAACAGGGCAGTCATCGTGCGTTATTGGCTGATGAAGTCTGAGCCGACCAGCTTTAGTTTCCAGGACCTCGTGCGCTCCCAGGATTCGACGAACCATTGGGATGGCGTCCGCAACTATCAGGCCCGTAACCATATGCGCGCAATGCGAACTGGGGACAAGGTTCTTTTCTACCATAGCAGTTGCGACCCTCCGGCGATCGTCGGGGTCGCCGAAGTGACCCGAGAAGCGTACACAGACCATACTCAATTTGATCCCAAGGACGATCATTATGACCCTAAGGCCAAAAGGGAGAAGCCGATTTGGGAGATGGTCGACTTGCGGGCCGTCAGGGGGTTCCCATCGCCAGTGCCGCTGCAGACGTTGCGCAAGACAATAGGCCTGGAAGAAATGGTGTTGCTCCGCAAGGGCAGCCGGCTGTCCGTTCAGCCTGTCACTCCGAATGAATGGGCGATCATCTGTCGCCTAGGGGAAAAGGAATCTGCCCCACGGGATTGAGAGCGCGTCTTGGCGCGTTCGGGGTGGGAGGGTGCAATGAGATTCCCGGCCGAGCGAAGTGAAGATCAAACAAGGAGCAGAGAAAGTTCCCCGGCGGCCTTAAATAATCATCAGGCCTTCGGGTCGAGCAAGCTCGGCTTGGTGGTCGGGTGAAATGACGGGTGCGAAAGGGAGAGAACTGCAGATGCCTGAGCGTTCGTCTAGGCGTCGGGATTGCGAACGGAGAGCACCACGTCGGCAAGACTTTTGAGGCTGGGACGCTCATGATCTTCAAGCGCGAGCGCAATATGACTTTCATCGCCATGGGAAAGACGAAGACTCAAAAAGGGCTCTGATTTTTTTGATTCCTTATTTTCCCACATTCCATCGATGACTTGAAATTTCTCGATGTCCTTGAGCGCGACGGCGTCATAGCGAAAATACTCTTCCCCGATAACGCAATCGAACAGCGTGTGGCCCGCGGTGACAATCAGCATGTTAAAGGCGCCTTGGTCCTCATATCCATTCGGGATATGACGGTTCACATGAAATGCTTTCATGCTGCGGTTTTTTAAAATGCCTCGCACCTGTTCCACTATATAATCCAAGGAGATATCCTTGAAATCCTTAAGAACATCTTTAAGTCTTGAAATTAGTTTGTCTTCCACCAGAGTCCTCTCAGCGGTTTGGTTCGAGGCCCACTCTAGCAGGGTGCCTGAGCTGAAGGCAAGCGTTTACAAAACGCGAATACATTTCTTAGAATATCAAGAAAGAACGCGACACGACACTCCTGGGAGGTGATATGTCGAGATTAAAGACCAGTACAGCGGCGATCGTGTTCGGGATTTCACATTGTCTTTTGGCCGGGACAGCACCGGCTATCGATGTGAAACTTGCCGATGCCGCGATTGCGAAAGCCGTCGACGAAGGCAAGCAGATCAAAGACGTGAAAAACCTGCCGACCGCAAGGTTTGGGGCGGATTTGTCAAAGGACCTCTGCGGAGGAGGCGGCGAAATTCGGACCAAAACCGTGACATTAAATCGTCTGGGGGCGGTCATGGCGGCTAATCCTCAAAAAGCAGAGGAGGACAAAGCCCAGATTGATGAGCAGATCAAAAAAGTGCTGCAATCGGACGTCATGAAAATAGCCTTCGATTTTTGCGGTGACACAGCTGATTTCGCCGAAGATGCCCAGGCGACGTTGGAGCAGGAAGGGCGCATGATCAAGGGAGAAATGGCCAAGCCCGACAAAGCCCGGAAGAATCCTGAAGGGCCGGCTTACAGGGGGAAGATCACCGCCTCGTTTCCGTATTCCGCCTTCGATCCAAACGCCCCTGCAAAGGTTACGCTGTATCCCAAGATCGGAGATGCGATGAGCTGGGACGTGGATTTTTCTCAAATTAAATAATTGTCAGGGGCATAGGAGTTTGTCCGGGGCACCCCTTGCCTTCCCGTGCAAGGGGTCGAGTACTCCAGGGCTGGGCGGGTGCAATGAGGCAAAGGAGTTTGTCCGGGGCACCCCTTGCCTTCCCGTGCAAGGGGTCGAGTACCCCAGGGCTGGGCGGGGTGTCATGACTGTTCAGGACTGACGACACGTAAGGTGTACAGGTGATAATACAGTCCGCGTTGCTCAAGAAGTTTGGCGTGGGTTCCCTCTTCGACGATCCGGCCTTTATCAAGAACCAGAATTCGAGCCGCTTTTTGAATGGTGCTTAGCCGGTGAGCGATCACGAAGGTCGTGCGACCGGTCATGAGCCGGTCCAGCGCCTCCTGCACGAGGAGCTCTGACTCGTTGTCAAGCGCGGAGGTCGCCTCATCGAGAATGAGGAGGCGCGGGTTCTTCAGGATCGCCCGGGCGATCGCGATCCGCTGACGCTGTCCCCCGGAAAGGTTGACGCCTTTCTCACCTACCGTAGTCTCATAGCCATCGGGCAGCGCCATGATGAAATCGTGCGCATTGGCGGCGATGGAAGCCGCCAGAAGTTCATCCGGCGTCGCATCGAGCCGGCCGTACAAAATGTTATCCCGGATGCTCCCTCCGAACAGATGTGTCTCCTGAGGCACCAACCCGATCTGCCGGTAAAAACTTGTGAGGGTCACGGCTCGCAGATCGTGACCGTCGATTGTGATGCACCCAGCCACGGGGTCATAGAACCGATGCACGAGATTGATCAACGTCGTCTTGCCAGAACCCGACGGCCCGACGATCGCCACGAGTTCGCCCGGTTGCGCGGAAAAGGAAACATCGAGGAGAACCGGCGTGCGGGGATCGTACGCGAAGCTCACACCGGTCATCACGACTTCGCCGCGAACAGGGGGAAGGGGGCGTGCGGTGGGGCTATCATAGATATCCGGTGCGGTATCAAGGATCTCAAAAACGCGCTGGAGTGACCCCTGAGCCTCTTTGACCTGTGAGAAAAGACGGGCGAAGCTACCGAATGGTCCAATCAGCAGACCCGCGTACAGGACAAACGCAATAAGATCGCCCGGGCTCATCGCGCCGCGGATCACCTGGGTTCCGCCGTACCATAACACCCCTGCTGCGGCGGCGAAGGTCACGAACGTAATCGTCGGGATGAAGACTGCGAGGATCGCTGCTCGCCGTAGCGCGACGTCCATGGTTCGCTTGACTTGCGCCGTGAAGCGGGCGAGCTCGTACTGCTCTTGCAGAAACGATTTCACGACGCGGATTGCCGAGAGGACCTCTTCTAGAATCGTCGAGACGTGCGCCGTCTCATCTTGTATATTTGTGGAGAGGGCTTTGAGGCGCCGCCCGAAAAACCGCGCTACGAGTACAATGAGCGGCAGCAAGACCAAAATCAGTAAACACAGCCTCCAGTTCATCAGAAGGAGAATGGTCACGCCACCGACAAGTGTGACGACTTGCTTGGCCGAATCAATCGGGGCTTCAGTCAGGACATGCTGCAGCGCTGAGACGTCGTTCGTAAGGCGGGACATTAATTCACCGGTCCGACGCCGAGCGAAGAATGGCAATGACAGAGTCTGTAGATGCGCAAAGAGCTGCGTTCGCAGGTCGCTCACGACCTGTAGTCCGATTGTCGCGGTGAGATAGCTGTGCCCCATGGCGAAGAGGCCCTGAGCGAGAAAGAGAAAGCTCAGCTGGAGGACGGCCGTATTGAGAGCCAAGGGATCCCGCTGGACCAGCACCGTATCGACCAGGCGGCGCACGACCCAGAGCATCCCCAGATTGATGCCTGCGACCGCAACCACCAGAAACATCGCAGCCGCCATCCGGCCAGCATAAGGCCGTAGGTAGACTGTGACTCTACGAAACGGGGACATGGGGGCCTTCACAGGACGAATGCGGGAGGTGATGACCGATCTGGTGTTTGAATTACGGGACCGTTGTCAGCCTTTGCGACGGGCGAATTTCATGCGGCGTCGAAGTTTTCGGTGCTTATGCTTCCGCATTTTCTTCTTACGCTTCTTGACGACACTCGACATGAACCCTCCGGGCGCGATGACTAAGTTTCGAAAGCAGGTGTGAAGCGGGGTGAGAGTAGTCGATCCGGAACCGGCTTGTCAAGCCTCGGTGCTGGCTCGCGCGCGGTCTTTTCACACGGCAAAGCCTGCCGGCATCAGGATAGGTGATAATATTGACTCGCGGGGAGAGGGATGGAGTCGAAGGACTTTCCTGAAACCTGCCGGGAACTGCGTGCGAACCCATAGCATGCTATAATCTGTCAGCGCATGATCCTCTGCTTTCGAAAATGCTTTGGTAAATGCCTTTTGTCCGTCCTCGTCAGCTTCCTGGGTGTGACCGCACTCGCTTGCACGAAACCCAACCGTGTGGACCCTGCAGATGCCGCGCAGGTCCGGAGCATCGATGCGACCGTCGAGCGCTTGCGCCAAGCCTATATCAACAAAGATGCGGCAGGGTTCCATTCATTGCTCATGCCGCTTGACAGTTTGCGCCGGCTTGAGCTCGAGGTTGAACGGGACTTTGCGATATACGATCGCATACAGCTGGACCTAGGGATCGATCGGGTCCTCATCGAAGGCACGGACGTAGCAGTTTATTTCCACTGGCAGGGGCAATGGCATCGGAAGAGCAACGATCCCTCCATCCGCGAGCGGGGACATGCCATCCTTCGCCTAGTCGGTCATCAGAATCTTGCCTTGAGCGGCGTCGACGGCGACGCGCCTTTCGGTATGACATCGAGGCGACAAAGCGGCGAGCGTCCTCCTGGGCGGTAGGAAGCATGACGCTTCGGGCATCGCCTGATTTCCTCGTGATTGGCAGCGGCGTCGCAGGCCTCCGAGCGGCGGTCGGACTGAGCCTTCGGGGTCACGTATTGATTCTCACGAAGGGCAGTCCGGCCGAAGGCAGTTCCATCTATGCACAAGGCGGCGTCGCCGTCGCTCCGGAAGAGGATGATGTTGCCGTGCATCGAGAAGATACGTTGCGGGCCGGAAAGGGACTGTGTCGCGAGGAGGCGGTACAGATTCTCGTTGAAGAGGGTCCCGCCAGGATTCAAGAGCTCATAGGATGGGGAGCGCAGTTCGACAAGGTCGGCAGCCAATACGCGCTGGCACGCGAGGCGGCGCATAGTCGCTCCCGGATACTTCGAGCCGGCGGAGACGCGACTGGAACTGAGATTGTCCGAGCTTTGCTCAAACGAGCGCGAAGTCTTCCGCGTATCGCTTGGCAAGATCACCACTTCACCACCAACCTCGTCCTGGATGAGAAAGGCCGATGCGCAGGGGCGGTCGTCATAGACGAATCCACGGGAATCCCCAGCTGCGTTCGTGCGCGCGCTGTCGTGCTTTCCACGGGAGGTGCTGGACAAGTGTATGCGAGGACGACGAATCCAACGAGCGCAACGGGCGATGGCATTGCGATGGCCTACCGCGCGGGAGCCGTCGTGGAAGACATGGAGTTTGTGCAGTTCCATCCCACCGCCCTGTATCTGCCTGGCACCCCTCCTTTTCTTCTGTCGGAGGCGATGCGAGGAGAGGGTGGCATCCTGCGGAACACCAAGAACAAACCGTTCATGAGGCGGTACCACGATATGGCTGAGCTCGCCCCCCGCGATGTAGTATCTCGCGCGATCTGGAATGAAATGATTGCCACGCGCGCTCGGCACGTCTATCTGGATGTCAGGCATTTGGGGGCGGCCTTTATCCGAAAACGATTTCCAACCATCTATGCAACCTGCCTGCGCTATGACGTCGATATCACAGAAGAAATGATCCCGGTCTGTCCCAGTGCCCACTTCATGATGGGAGGTGTGAAAACAGACGTCAACGGCGCCACATCGATCCCCGGTCTCTTTGCAGCGGGGGAGGTGGCTTGTGCGGGGGTCCATGGTGCGAACCGTCTTGCGAGCAATTCCTTATTGGAGGGGCTGGTGTTCGGAGCCCGATCAGCCGAGGCCGCGGGGTCTTATGCGGCACGCCTCCGGCACCCACCGAACGCTGAGTCTCGAATGGTCTCCAGCAGGCATTCGGACCAATCATTTCGAGAGGGTACAGACGTGGATAAACTCCTCAACACGTTCAGACGGCTGATGTGGGACAAAGTCGGCATTGTCCGGGAAGGCGACGGTTTGCGCTGTGCGCTGCGCCGCATCAAGGGATGGGAGAAAAGCCTGCGGGATCACGGCCGGACCCGCCGCGACTGGGAGATTCAGAACATGGTAACGGTTGGGCGGCTAGTCGCCACGGCGGCTGTCCAGCGCAGGCAGAGCATCGGCGCACATTATCGCTCCGATGAGGCCAGCGCCAAAAGACACGGGCAGAATCGACACATCCGGTTGGCTGCAGTTCCTGCTCTTTTACCGCTAAAGACAGCCCTTGCCCGACCCGCCAGTGGCAAAAAGCGGGCGAGGATTTCAAGCTAATAAACTAGTTCGAACTGGCGTACTGTAGAGGCGCTAGACGGGGGCGGGTGTCAATTGCGGCAAGTTTCCGCGAGTCTTGTTGCCGGTAATCCTTATAATAACGCAGAACACGGCGTACGTACTCCCGGGTCTCACTGATTCTTGGGATTCGGCTCTCCCGGGAGACCCTGGATTCGCCGGCATTATAAGCTGCCAGAGCCAGCGGCACGTTCCCGTCGAACCGATCCAGTAAGTACCGAAGGTATCTCACGCCACCCGAGATATTCTGCTGGGGGTCATAGGGATTCGACAATTTGAGGGAACGAGCGGTTCTCGGCATGAGCTGCATCAGGCCCATGGCGCCTTTTCGAGAAACTGCGTCGGCGTCGAAGGATGATTCAGCTCTGATGATGGCACGAACGAGCGCTGGGTCCACTCTGTGTTGTTCGGAATTCCGAAGGATCGCCAGGTGGACGGCTTTGGCGGATACTGGCGTAAGGCGTAACAAGGGTCGCGCAGGAACTTTCATCTTCTTGTACCGGGGATCAGTCGGGGCGTTAGAGAAATGGACAATGCCTTTGCCGTCGACAAAGCTGTAGAGATTTTCGGCGCGGGCGCCCGTTTCAGTCAGACACATTCCCAGTAATACCGCCGTCATAGCGGATATTAAATGTCGTGACTTCTTAGGTAATTTTATCTTGGCATTTTTATTTATCATGGCACGAGTGTAGCAACCCTGTCCGGTCCTTGTCAACACGCCTGGTCCTCATGTCTGGATTTTTCAGGAATCGTCATGCACCTTATTGACCTGCCGGTAAAGCTGCATAATGTCAACGACTTGCGAAGCATAAGATTGCCACCGTTCAGGGCAATATGCTACTGTGCCAAGAATGTGGCTGGAATTGATGGCCGTAGGAGGACTGATCCTCTTAAACGGATTTTTTGCCTGTGCTGAACTCGCCATTATCAATACCCGCCGGAGCCGGGTCAAACAGCTGGCCGAGGAGGGAAATCACGCAGCAGGGTTAGTGCTCGGGTTTCAGGAAAACTCAGAGCGCTTTCTGGCGACGATTCAGATCGGGGTTACCTTGGCCGGCTCCTCTGCGGCTGCGCTTGGGGGGGTCATCGCAGTCGAATACATCAAACCGATTTTTTTCGCCCTTCCCTTTGCCTTCATGCCCTCGATTGCCGAACCGCTGGCGGTCGGTTGCATGGTCTTGGGCATCTCCTACTTTGCGTTAGTATTTGGGGAGTTGGTCCCGAAGATCCTGGCGCTTCGAAACCCCGAACGCTTAGCCTTGTTTGTCGCCAGCCCGATTGAATGGTTTTCAAAAGTGGCAACCTGGGGGGTCCGGCCGCTCACCTTATCGAGCCGGGCGGTCCTTCGGCTTTTCGGCAAATCCGTTGAGGAAGGAAAGGTATTTATTACGGCGGAAGAGATCAATCTGTTGATGACCGAGGGCCAGGAGACCGGAGTCTTCGACAAAACGGAACAGGAACTGATTCGAAGCGTCTTTGAATTCACGGACACCTCGGTCAAAGAGGTGATGGTGCCCCGTGTCAAGATGTGCGCCCTCGAAGTCGACACGCCGATCAAGGAAGTCATACGGTTAATCGATGAACACAAGTTCTCACGCTATCCGGTTTACAAGAAGGACTTGAACGACGTCAAAGGCATTCTCTATCAGAAGGATCTGTTGAGCCGTATCGCGTCCGGCAGAAGCTTCAGTCTCTTGGAGGTGTTGCATCCGGTCTATTTTGTGCCGGAATCTATGAAAGTCAGCGTGTTGCTGAAAGAGATGCAACGGCGCCGGATCCATATGGCGATCGTCGTCAATGAATACGGCAGTGTCGAAGGGCTCGTCGCGCTGGAAGATCTAATCGAGGAAATTGTAGGCGAGATCCAAGATGAGTATGACACTGAGGAAAAGCCGGTCGAGCGCTTGAGGGACGGAAGTCTTCTTGTTGACGCGTCAACGCCCGTGCGTGATCTCGTCGAGCGTTACGGACTCCCGATTCCCGTCACCTCAGATTACGAAACGTTGAGTGGATTCATCACGCACCAGCTTCAAGGGATTCCCCGCGGCGGCGAAGTGTTTACCCACGACGGGTATCGGTTTACGGTGGTGGATCTTGGGGATCGGCGGGTCGCGAAGGTCAAGGTCGAGCCAATCGATGACCGCTCACGGACATTGAAGCAGCCGCTCAAGACGGGCTCGATATGAGGCGCGTAGCCGGGCCGTGATCGGCCCAGGCCGGCCGTCTCCCACCATGCGCCCATCGACTTTCGTGACCGGCAGCACCTCCTGTGTTGTATTGGTCAAAAAACACTCCTCTGCTGCGTACAGGTCCGCCGTCCCAAGCACTGTCTCTTCGGAGGGTATGGGGAGGTCCTTTGCAAGTTCCAGCACGACGCCCCGTGTGACGCCATCGAGGAGCCCACATGCCATGGCAGGTGTGCGCAACTGCCCAGCGTTGACCACAAATATATTGCTGGTGCTGCCTTCCGTGAGTTCACCGCGATAGTTGAGCATGATGGCCTCATCCGCGCCCGCTGCAAGGGCGTCGATTTTGGCGAGGATATTATTTAGGAAATTAAGCGATTTGACCTCCGGGGGTAGGGCTTGAGCAAGATTCCGGCGCGTTCGGACAACCGCCACGGCAATCCCATTCGAATAGAGCGATTCAGGATACGGCACAAAAGGCTTGGCAATGATGACCAACGTTGGCGTCTTACAGAGAGCCGGATCCAGTCCGATTTCCCCTGTGCCGCGTGAGACCGTGACCCGGATGTACGCCTCCTGTAGCTGGTTTCGGTCGACAGATGCCTGTATGAGATCGGCGAATTGCTCGAGCGAAATAGGCAGTTTGAGGTGAAGGCGGGACGCCGACCGCTCAAGACGCGCAAGGTGCTCGGCGAGCATGAGGATACGACCACGAGAGGCACGCAGAGTCTCAAAGACGCCGTCTCCATAAAGAAAGCCGTGATCGAAGACGGACACCACGGCCTCCTCGTGCGGGACAAACCGGTCGTTCAGGTAAATCCACGTCATGTATGTCGCACGGCGTCGAGCAAGGCTTCGGCCTTGAATAGCGTTTCCTGGTATTCGCGAGACGGGTCTGAATCAGCGACAATGCCGGCTCCGACATGCAGGTACCCGCGGTCCTCTTTGATCACTAAGGTTCGGATGATAATATTGAGATCTAGATCGCCATTGGCACTGATATACCCGACAGACCCGGTATAAGGTCCCCGCCGCACCGGCTCCAATTCGTCCAAGATCTCCATGCAGCGAATCTTCGGCACCCCTGTGACAGTGCCGCCTGGGAAGACCGCCTGGATGAGATCCATCGCATCGCGCCCGGACGCCAAGCGACCTCGAATATTCGAGACAATATGAATGACGTGCGAATAGCGCTCCAGGGTCATGAAGTCATTGACATGGACGCTGCCGAAGGCGCACACACGGCCCAGATCGTTTCGTTCAAGGTCCACGAGCATCAGATGCTCGGCCCGCTCCTTGTCATTCAACAGCAGATCCTCTGCCAGCCGTTCATCCTCCTCGCCGGTTTTGCCTCGCGGTCGCGTGCCGGCGATAGGCCGTGTGTCAACATCCGAGCCTTGCAGTCTTACGAGCCGTTCCGGTGAGCAGCCGACGAGCGTGACAGCAGGGAACTCCAACAGGGCCGCGAAGGGGGAGGGGTTAATCTCTCGCAACCTGCGATAGATCGACCGCGGAGCCCGCTGGCCCAGCTGCAGCTCGAATCGGTGCGAGAGATTGGCCTGGTAAATATCGCCGGCGCCGATATAGTCGAGACAACGGCGCACACGGCACGCATATTCTTCCTGGGTTTGCCCGGCCGTAATGCGTGGAACTGGCGCGTGTGCCCGCAGGGCCGACTGCCGAGGTGGAGTGATCAGACGCGATTGAAGCATGCTCAGGCGGGCGAGACCTTCTTCGTACAAGGCGTCCCGCGGTTCTTTAAGAAACCGCTCCTTGAACGGCGTAAAGATCAGCCACAATCGCTCCTGTGAATGATCGATGACAGCCACAAGCTCGAAACAGGCAAGTTCAACCTCCGGCAGGCCGAGGTCGTCGGGAGTACATCGGGGAAGACGCTCGAACCAGTGAACGAAATCGTACCCGAAGTACCCGATGGCGCCGCCGAAAAATGGTGGAAATCCCAACGGACGAGGCAGTGCCATGTCCAGGATAAGATCCCGCAGCGCCGCGAATGGATCGCGCTGAATGATGGAAGACCGGCCGGAGGACTCGAGGTATTCGAGCCGGGAGCCGGTTGCGCGAAAAATGCGCGAAGGCGATGAGGCGATGATCGAGTATCCTTGAGGGTCTCGACCGCCGCTTTCCAAAAGGACCGGACAGGCGTCGTTTCCGACGAGCCGCTCATACAGGTCATATGTCGAACAGGCGGGCAGTGTGAGGACGGTCGCCAAAGGCGTCGGGGAAGGGGCCCCAAGAAAGGCCTCCTTGGACAGGAGAGACATCGGTGAGCGCATCTTAACGCACGGAACCCTGCCAGGCAACAGTGGGAACACGCAGACACCGCCAGGCCCGTCATCTTGACATCTCGTGGCGATTCTGTTTGAATGTCGCGCGATTTTCGGACAACAGTACCCTGAACGAGCAGCCAAATGATTTCCGGAAGGGCCTTTCACTTGCCGCACGGGTTGGGGTCGAGCTAGTCGCGGCTTTGATTGTCGGGGGTGGCCTGGGATACCTGGGTGATTGGTATTTCGGGATGAGTCCCTGGTTGACCGTCATTGGCCTCTTCCTCGGAATGTCCGCGGGTCTTCTGAACATCTACCGAATGGCGTCGCGTCTCTGATGCAGGAAAGTCCGCTCCATACGTTTGAACTCCACTCCTACGGACCCATCTCACTGTTCGGTCTGGATATCTCGCTAAACAAGGCTGTTATCATGATGTGGATCGTGATCGCGCTCGCAGCGTGGTTTCTGATCGCCGCCGGCCGGCAGCGGCGCCTGATTCCTGGCCACATGCAGAGTATTGCTGAGATGCTGGTGGAGTTTCTGCAAGGGATGATTCTCGATACGATGGGCAAACGCGGCATGGTCTTTTTCCCCTTCATCGCGAGTCTGTTCATCTTCATCCTCTTTTCGAATCTTTTGGGCCTTGTTCCGGGATCCTATACTGTCACCAGCCAGATAGTCGTCACCGCCGCCTTCGCCTTCTTTGTCTACGCGATGAGTATTGTGGTCGGCTTCGCCTACCACGGTATTAAGTTCCTTCAGATCCTGATCCCCCCGGGAACCCCGCCGCTGTTGCTCCCGTTGATGATGCCGATTGAACTGATCAGCCAGCTAGCTCGCCCCTTCGCCCTGGCCGTCCGCCTTTTTGCGAATATGACAGCAGGCCATACCATCCTCGCGGTCCTCTTTGGGATGGCGCTCTCTTTGCCATTGCTGCTCGGCTGGCTGCCGTTCGCCTTTACGGTAGCCATCTATGTGTTGGAAGTCGGTATTGCATTTATACAGGCGTACATCTTTACGATTTTGACGTGTGTGTACTTCGGAGATGCCATTAATCTACATGGTCATACGGAAGAAGCGCACTAGGTAAGGCCTCGAAAGGAGAATTGTGAATGGATAGTGTAGCTGCTGCGTTTTTGGGGATGGGACTGGCGGCCGCCGGCTTTGCGGGCGCGGGCGTCGGGATCGGTTATATTTTCGGCAAGATGATCGAGGCGGTAGCGCGACAGCCTGAGGCAGAGGCCCGGGTGGCCAAGTACATGTGGATCGGATTCGCGCTTGTCGAGGCGATCGCGCTCTACGGATTGGTGATCGCGTTTATCATCATGGGTCTTCGAGGTAAAGCTTAAGGAAGGTCTCGATGTATGCCGCAGTTTGAAACTCACTTTTTTTCCTCGCTTATTTTCTGGGAGATCGTCTCCTTCGCGATTCTGTTATTCGTCCTGGCTAAGTACGCCTTCCCGCCGCTCCTCGAGGCGCTCGAGGCGCGTGAGCGTAAAATCCGGGACAGCATTGAGGCCGCCGAACAGCAGAGGGCCGAAGCCGAGCGCCGGCTGGCCGAGTATGAGATCAAAATGAAGGGGGCGCACAAAGAAGCTGAGGCGCTGGTCGAGCAGGCGAAACACCGGGCGCAGCATCTTTTGGAAGAAAATGAGCGACGCCTCACTCAGGAGGCGGAGCGAATCCGAACGAGCACGGCACGCGAGATCGATCAGGAGCGGCGACGCGCGCTTGAAGACGTGCGTGGCTATGCCACCGATCTCGCGCTTCGGGTTGCAGAGAAGCTGGTAGAGCGAACCCTTACGGATGCCGACCACAAGCGCCTGGCGGAAGAAGCGCTCTCCGCCGTTGCCCGGGACTATGACGGCAAGTCCTGAGCCTTACTTCTTTTTTTGACCTCCAAAGACTTCGCCGAGGAGACCGGCCCATTCATCGCGCGCAACGGCCGGCATCGTGCTGATCTGAATGTGCCCAATCGCCGCGTTCTTGACCGCAGCCTTCATGGCCGTTTTGTTGTCTGGAAACTCCCAGATCGCCACGACGTCATATTCCCCAAGGCAGTAGTACGCATTTAAGAGTTTGCCCCCGAGCTCCTCGGCATTGTGCTTGACGGCATCGGACCGTGATACACCTTGGTCCTTCATGGTCATAATGCCATCGCGTGTAAACTTTACCAGACTTACATAGACGGGCATAGATCACCTCTTTCTAAGAAGCCCGGGAGGCCCGGGCGTGTTTACGCATAAAAGCTTTGGAACGTATTCTAATCTAGACGCCTTGGGGAATTGCAACTGGACTTAAGAGAGAGGGTGAAGCGGGATACATGGCGAGATGAAATGTCCGGCGCTAGGTCCCGGCAGTCGGGTTTGTGCCGCCCTGCCGGTAACCCGCGGGGTCCAAGGTCACCTGTATAAATCCAAGCACCTCGAGCGTGACCATCACGCGATTTCGCAGCAGGGGCTCGAACAGCCGGTCCAACTCATCCTGGCCTACCTCCACGCGCGCCCTGCCGGAGTAGTCCCGCACGCGGACCTGACGAAACCCCTCGTGAAGCAGATAGGCTTCAGCCTCTTCGACGCGTTTCAATCGATCGAGCGTGATCAGCTCACCGCGCGCAATGCGGGAAGAAAGACAGGCGGCTGCGGGCTTGTCCCAGTTCGGCAAACCAAGGAGTCGCCCTGCAGTCCGGACGGCCTCCTTGCCGAGGCCGGCTTCGAGTAAGGGGCTTCGCACGCGGTACTCGTGCGCGGCTTTCATTCCCGGTCGATCATCTCCGAGATCATCCATCTGCGCACCGTCGCAGACGTGTGCGAACCCCATGCGTTCGGCAAGGGGTACGAGCGCCGAATACAGGTCTGTCTTGCATCGATAGCATCGGGAGGCCGTGTTTCGAACGAATTCGGCATCGCGTAACTGGTCCGTGTTGTGAATCACGTGACGCACACCGATGGTCCGGCAGAGTCGGCTTGCCAGGTCGAGCTCCAATGCCGGATATGTAGGGGACACAGCGGTGACGGCTAGGGCACGGTCTCCTAAGGCGTCATGCGCCAGCTTTAACACCACCGTGCTGTCAATGCCTCCAGAGAAAGCAATCAGGGCAGAGCCAAGATCGGACATGATCCCCCTGAGCCGGCCCAGTGTGTCATTATTCTGAGAGCCGGCGAAGTTCACTGGACAATCTCTGGGCTGATCTGCGCCTCGGCCTGCCTGGCGACGGCTAACACCACGACCCCTTCGGGATGCAGATACTTCTGCGCCACCCGAAGAACGTCCTCTATCGTCACGGCGGCGATAGCCTTGGGATAATCCTCAAAATAGCTCAGACCAAGCCCGTGAAGCTCGATCAACGCGAGCAAAGCGGAGAGCTTCACAGTGGTGTCGAGCCGTAAGGGGAAGCTGCCGATCAAATATGCTTTCGCGTCGGCAAGTTCTTGATCACTGATAGGTTCGGTGCGGATGCGCTTGATCTCTTCGATCACACTCCTGATGGCCTGCTTGGCGGTGACGTTCCGAGTTTGGAGGCGCACGGTAAACGGACCGGGCATCACGTTTGCCTGAAATCCGCTGTCTACGTCGTAGGCCAGGCCCAGCTGATCCCGAATCCGGTTAACTAGACGGGAGGAAAATCCGCCACCCCCCAGAATATAATTCATGACCGACACGGCATAAAAATCAGGGTTTGCCCGCTCGATTCCTATATGGCCGACGACAATATTCGCCTGGGTGAGGTTTTTGTCGATGACCTTGACCACCGGCTTTGACAATGTCGGAGGCGGAGGGACCTTGTCGGGAGGAGAGTTTCGTTTGGCCCATGCGCCAAAATGTTTCTTGATGAGATCCAGGGCTTCAGTGTCGCGGATGTCGCCGACGACCGCAATAATCGTGTTGTCGGGATGATAGTGGGTGCGGTGGAATTCAAGGAGATGCTTTCGCGTGATCTGAGAGACGCTTTTCGGCGTGCCATTCGCAGGCCGAGCGTAGGGGTGGCTCCCGAACACGAGCGCATCAAAGGCTTTGTCGGCCAGGATAGCGGGCTGATCGCCTTCTCCTTGAAGCTCGCCTAACACCTCGCTGCGCACGCGCTCCACCTCCCTTTCGGGAAACACGGGATTCATAAGGGCATCCGCGAGAAGCGTGATGCCCAGGTCCATGTCTTTCTTAAGGACGCGGAGCGTTCCGGTGCTGAAATCGGCACCCCCACTAAACCTCATCTCGCCTCCGATGAACTCGATCTGCTGGGCAATCCCAGTCGCACTCCGTGTCTTTGTGCCTTCGTCCAGCATTTCTGCGACCATCGAGGACACTCCCCCGAGTCGCTCCGGGTCCTTGACGGCACCCGCCTTTACGAGGATGTTGATCGTCACCATCGGGAGGAAGGGCTGGTCCAGGATCAAGACCGTCAAGCCATTCGGCATGAGCGTGCGCGAAGGCTTGATCTCTGCCGCCTCGCTGTTCTTGGCGATGCCCGTGCCGAGGAGACTGCTATAAAAACCGAGAAGACGTAAACGGCACCCGCTTTACAAGCCTCGCGTGAAATCATCGGGATGCGGGTTCCGTAGGCACCAGAATGCCGGTCGTGAGCCCATCGGGAACCAAATATTGCCGGGCGACCCGTAGTACATCCTGCTCGGTCACCTTGCGGAGATTCTCCAGATAGTTCTCAACGTACTGCCACCCTGCGCCCACCGTTTCAGCCGTACCCAACAGCATCGCTTGCCGGAAGACGGAATCCTGCTCAAAGATATGTCTGGCTTCTACCTGATTTTTGGCTTTCTGCATCTCTTGTGCGGTAGGGCCCTGTTTCTTGAAACGTTCGATCTCCGTCAAGAGGGCTTTCTCGACCTCTTCGATCTTTGCTCCCGGTCTCACCACGGCGTATACGGTATACAGCTCAGGATCTGCTGATAGTTCGCTATAGCTTGTCCCCACCCCCAGCGCGAGCTTCTTCCGATAGACAAGCGCGTCGTGCAGCCGGGAACTTTTGCCGGAAGAGAGAATATTTTCGAGCACGGCCAGGGCATGCACGTCCGGACTCTTGAAATTCGGGACTTTGTAGCCGAGGTAGATAAAAGGCAACTGCGCCTCACGCTTGACGACAATGCGCCGTTCCCCAGTCTGGGGTGGATCCACAATTTGTTGTAACGGCGGAGGACTGCCTTTCGGAAGTCCTTCGAAGTATTGCTTGATGATGGGCAGGGCGGTCTCTGCCTTTACGTCCCCCACAATCACTATCGTGGCATTGTTCGGAACATAATACTGCTCGTAGTGTCGCTGAAGATCTTCGCGGGTCATGGCGTTCAAATCAGGAAACCAGCCGATAATCGGCCAGTGATAGGGATGCTCCATGAAGGCCTGGGCGAACATCTGCTCCACCATGTACGCCTGGGGATTGTCTTCGGTCCGAAGCCGGCGCTCTTCCTTGACGACTTCCCGCTCGAGCTGAAACTCCTTGTCGTCGAGCAGCAGACCTTGTAGCCGGTCGGATTCGAGTTCCAGGGCGAGGGCCAGCTTGTCGGCGGCAAGGTTTTCGAAATAGGCCGTATAGTCCTGGCTTGTGAAGGCGTTGTCGTTACCGCCGTTTTTCTTGATGGTCTTTGAGAATTCGCCTTTGCCGTATTTCTTCGTCCCCTTGAACATCATGTGCTCGAGCATATGTGACAAGCCGGCTCGGCCCATGACCTCGTTGCGCGATCCGACTTTGTACCAGATCTGCACGGTAATGACAGGCGCTTTCGGCTCCTCGACGATCAACACTTTCATGCCGTTCGCGAGTATATGTTCTTGTACCCGGGGACCTTCGGCGGCGGCGAGCGATGACAGAAGAAAGAACATCATCGCCGCGAACAGACAAAGCCTCTTGGCACCGATGGTACTGTTGCTATTGGACAGCATTCTTATGAGGAGACAAGCGCAGGTGGGGGCATAGCGTGCTTGCCTCGCTTGCGCTGTGGTTCAAGAAGCGAGGGCTCGAGCGAGCCCAGTTGTCCGCACGCCCCGAGCACGTCCTCTCCCTTGCTCTTGCGAATGAAGACATCAAATCCACGGTCTGTCAGGATTTTCTGAAAGCGCAAGACTGAGGCGTCGGAGGGACGCCTGAATGGACTTTCGGGGAACTCATTAAATGGAATCAAATTGATTTTGCAGCGAATACCCCGAACAAGATCGGCAACCCGCTCGGCGTCTTCCACGCTGTCATTCTCGCCTCGCAGCAAGACGTATTCGAACGTGAGACGGCGGTGAGGTTTTAACGGATATTTCTTGCAGGCGTCCACGAGCGACTTCAAAGAATAGGTGTGATTGGCGGCCGGCATCAGGCGACTGCGTTGAGTCTCACTGCTCGCGTTCAACGAAACCGCAAGGTTGACACCCATGTCTGCGACACGTTTGAGGCGCGGCGCAAGCCCAGCCGTCGAGAGTGTGATGCGGCGCGGGGAAAAGCCAAGCCCCCAGCGTCGATTCGTCAGACGACTAACGGCCTCTTCCACCGCATCGAGATTAGCGAGGGGCTCTCCCATTCCCATGAGCACGATGTTCGTCAGCGCTTGCCGGCCTAGTTGCCGTTGCACCGCAAGGACCTGCCCGATGATTTCATGAAATCTCAGATTGCGGAGCAATCCCATTCTGCCGGTCAGACAAAAAGCGCAATCGAGCGTGCAGCCTACCTGAGTCGAAAGGCACAAGGTTAAGCGGCCCTCATCCGGGATCGCAACGCTTTCAACCGCCAGGCCGTCGGCGAGCGAAAACACGAATTTTCGTGTACCGTCGACCGCCTCACGAATCCCGCCGATCTTGAGGAAGGAAATAGAAGCGCGCTCGGCAAGCCACATTCGCTCCCGCTTCGGCACGTCGGTCATGGACTCCACGTCCGTGACCCGTCTCTGATAGAGCCAGCGTAATATCTGATCGGTACGGTACGGAGGGGCTCCAGAGGACTTTAATAAGCCTTCAAGTTCTGCAGTGGAGAGAGTCAGAAGATCGACCGATTCACGCATGTCAGGCATGAGAGTAACATAGCATGAGATACGCGGCAACCCTCTAAAAAGAGGTCACTGCGTGATATACTGCCGCCGGGGAAAAGGAGTTTGTCCCACGGGACAAAAGCCTGTCTCGGCAGGCTTGGGGTGGGTGGGTGGGTGAAATGGCATCTCCTAAAGATCAAGAGCAGAGAAACTATCCCGGCGGCCTTAAATAATCATCAGGCCTTCGGGTCGAGCAAGCTTTGTTTGGCGGGCGGGTGCAATGGGGAAAAAGAAATCTGTCTTGGCAGATTAGAACATCTATGAAGAAATTATGCCTCCTACTTACGATGGCGGCGCTTGTCACAACCATCGGCAGCGACGATGTGCGCGGGGACTCATCGGCCCTTCGCTGCGCAGTTGAGGCTGAATGTTTTACCGAGGCCATGCGCGCCCTGGATCGAGGCGCAGTCCCGTCTGCACACGCACTGCTCCTCCAGATCATCCAGGACTTCCCGAACAGCGTCTGGTCGGGTCGGGCATCTTTGGTGCTCGGGCGCTACTATCAAGAGAAACGTGATCCCCAGGCAGTCGTGTATCTTCTGGCCGCACAGCGGCAGCTCCCGCTCCTAGGCGACTACGGTTATTATTATCTAGGCGAAGCGCTCTTTGGGTTTTCACAATGGAATGGTTCGGCCAGCGCCTTTGATCTACTCAGCGCCCGATATCCCGACAGCCTCTTACGGCCTCAGGCGCTCTATCGGTCCGCAGAAGCCTGGTTTCAGGCAGAGGACTGCCGAAGAGCCAACGAGCGGCACGCAGCATTCCTGTCGGCCTATCCAAGGCATGCTTTGGCGCCAGCAATTCTGTTGAGACAGGGCGACTGCTATCAAAAAGCCGGAGATAAAGCGACAGCGATCGCCACTTATCGCAGGATTTGGATTCATTCAGCTCCGACACTGCAGGGGGGGAGGCGGCGTTTCGGCTGCAAGCCATGAAGGACAAAGGCGTCACGATTCCCGAGGTCAGTTCTAAGGATCTGTGGATGCGGGCAAAGGGGTTTTTTGACGCTGGACAATACGTCTTTGCGGTGCCAGTCCTGCAAGAAGCTCTCAAAGGTCCCACTCTGCCGGATCGCCCCCAAGCTCTCCTGACTCTGGGCATCGCCAGGTTCCGGCTAAAACAATACATTGAAGCCCGGCCGATCTTCGCGGAGCTCATCCGGACTCGTGCTGGCGCGGTCTCACAGGAGGCGGTGCTCTGGTTGGCCCGAGTGTACTTGCGGCAACGCGCGGACGAGCCGTTCGATGCTCTGGCTCGGGACGTGAATACAGGTCTGCTCTCAGGAGAATTGAAGGCGAAATTTCTCTTACTGCTGGCTGCAGGGTATCTGGATCGCGGCCGGCCCGAGGAGGCCATCAGCACCTACCGTCAGGCGGCGGATGCCGCGGCAACAACTCCCACTGCCGCAGAAGCGCTGTGGCAGATCGGATGGCTGCATTATAACGAAAAGCGTTATGCCCAAAGCCTTCTTGCTTTTGAAGAAACCCGAGCCGCACAGGCCTCAGGATCGAGTGCCGCTCAGGCGCTCTACTGGAAAGCGCGAACTCTTGAAAAACTCGGGGACCGTCAGAAGGCATTCGATACGATTCAATTGGTTTGTACTGAGGCACCTCGTTCCTATTATTGTCAAATAGGACAGGCGCGCAACGGGCGTGTAGACCAAGGCAGCGGGGAGCTCACCAGCGGCAGCCAGATAACATTGCCTGACGCGTCCGCTTCGCAGGCCAATAATCTCATGACGGACGCCCATTACCAACGCGCCGAAGAGCTTCAGCTTCTTGGATGGCAGCGCGAGGCTGCCGAAGAGTTGTTGACCCTGACTCCCCGGCTCGGCCAAGACCGAGGGACCGCACTTTGGCTCGCAAGTCTTTTAGGCTCCGCCGGCGAATATCACCGCGCGCTTTCGTTAGTTCGGACATTTTTCGCGGAGGCTGTCGAACGCGGTGGGCCGGGTATCGGCAAAACGTTTTGGGAACTAGCCTATCCCGGTGGATACTTTTCGATTATCCGGGCGCTCCCCGAGACCCAGCGAGTCGATACCCATTTAATCACCGCGATCATTCGAGAGGAGAGCGCGTACAATCCCAGTGCCATCTCTTCCGCCGGTGCGCTAGGTTTGATGCAGGTCATGCCGCAAACCGGGCAGAAAATTGCAGAGCAATTGGACTCGCAGCAACTTTTTCGCCGAGATCGATTGTTTGAACCCTGCTACAACATCCGCCTCGGGAGTTGGTACCTCCGGCATCTCGCTGAAAAGTTCCCCAATAATTTGGTCTACGTCATTGCCGCATACAATGCCGGACCGGAGGTCGTTTCGAAATGGGTGCAACTAAGAGGGGATAAAGAGCAAGACGAATTCATAGAGTCGATTCCTTACACAGAAACAAGAAATTACGTGAAGAAAGTGCTCCGAAGTTACGGCGAATACAAAAGAATCTATCCGCCCCAAGCCGATCCGTCGACATTGACAAGGTTAAGCGAGCGAGGTATAGTTCGCTGCCGTGGCGGGGATCTCGTCGAATAAACTTGCGGACCTGGAAGCGCAGGTAAAGAACTTGATCACCCACCTCCAGGAACTAAAAGGGCGCAACGCGCATTTGGAAGAGCGTCTCCGCGAGATTGATGGAAGACTGACCTCCCAGAATGCGACGCTCAGACGGTGGGAAAAGGAACGAGGCTGGTTACGCGCAAAGTTAGGCAATGTTTTGGGAGACTTGGAGGCCATTGAATTTAGTGAGCCAAGCCTTCGAGATTGAGGTGTACGGGTGCCGGTACACGATTCGTGGCGATGCGGAAGAAAGCTATGTCCGGGAGCTCGGCCGGCAGGTTGATAAGCAGATGCACACGCTGGCGACCAAGATGAGGAATGCCACGCCCATGCAATTGGCGGTCTTGACAGCCATTAATCTGGCCGATGAGCTGTACCAAGCCATTAAGCAGCAACAGGCGCATGCAGATGAACTGGATCGTCGAGCGACGGGTCTGATCGAGTCAATTCAAGAGACTATGGGAGGCAGCAAATAGACTTTTTTTATTGATGGTTTGGGGGAACCTTGCTACAATAAAACACCAGTTGGGAGAAGTTCGCGGACGGGTTTATGCCCGGTTGCCGCGGGGCGCGAAACTGAAGGATCATAAATTTTCACAGTCGGAACTCAGTGCCATGCCATCACACCCCAAAGAAGAGCGGGTTGAACCGGCGCATCAGCAGCGCCGGAGAGGTAAGCGGTTCGGGAAGAATGAAAGCTCTCTCTATCCATCGAGGCGACCGCGGCGCTTTTGATGGAAGTTCTGCAAGGTTTAACTCAGCGCGGCCCATGGGTGTGATCTCGCTGGTCAACGTTCCTGTCTAGCTCCTTCACGTTCGCTCTCTTCCACTGAAAATTCGGCGACGCAGCCGAGTGAGGCCGCCCTGGCCTTGCTAAATAGTGGGGAGGCTACCATTACAGATATAGCGATGATCATTGTGGCAGTCGCGGGGGGGACCGCGGTCGGGGCCGGGATGTTCTGGATCATCCAGGGGTGGGTCGTATCGTCCCGGTTTAGACTTGCAGAGGATCGCGCCGCGCAAATTATTCGTGCTGCCGAGAAAGATGCTGACACACGAGCGCGAGAGGCCAAGCTCGAGGCCAAGGATCTTATCGTCCAGGCGAAGACCGATCTGGAGAAGGAGATCCAGACACACCGGGCCGAAATCCTCGCCCTTGAGAAGCGTTTGCTTCAGAAGGAAGAGACTCTTGACCGCAAGGCTTCGCAATATGAGCGACGGGAAGAGGACCTTCAGGCTAAAGAGCGAGCGGTGGGGCTTCGCGAAAAAGCCGTCCAGGATAAGGAAATCGCGGTTGAGGGTTTAACGCGCGAACGTATCGCAGCTCTTGAGCATGCGTCGGGAATGACGGCCGATCAGGCCAAGACGGCGATCATGCTTGAGATTGAAAAAGAAGCAAAATTCGATGCGGCCAAAATGGTCAAGCGTATTCAAGACGAAGCTAAAGAAACAGCCGACCGGGAGGCGAAGGAGATCATCACCCGATCGATTCAGCGGATCACCCGTGATTATGTCGCGGAATCAACGATCTCAGTGGTGGCGATTCCGAATGACGGCATGAAAGGCCGGATCATTGGCCGGGAAGGCCGCAATATTCGCGCGTTAGAGGCGGCGACGGGGGTGGACCTTGTCGTGGACGAGACACCCGAGGCGGTGATGATATCCGGATTTGATCCACTTCGCCGGGAAATTGCCAAGGTGTCTCTGGAGCGCTTGATGGCCGATGGCAGGATCCATCCGACTCGGATAGAGGAAGTGGTGGAGCGGGTCAAAAAAGACATCGATAAGCTGATGATTGAGGAGGCAGAGAAAATCCTTTTCGAACTCGGCATTCCGGGCGTGCATTCCGAAATTGTCAAGCTCCTCGGTCGTTTGAAGTTCCGCACAAGCTACGGTCAAAATAATCTGTACCATGCTCGGGAGGCGGCTTTTATCTGCGGCATCATGGCGGCCGAGTTGGAACTGGATATTCGATTGGCCCGCCGCGGGGCGCTCATGCATGATATGGGCAAGGCTCTGAGTCAGGAAGAGGAAGGTCCCCACGCGATCATTGGAGGCGATTTTGCAAAGAAATACGGGGAAGAACCCAGAGTCGTCAATGCGATCGCTGCCCATCATGAGCAAGTCGACCCGATCTGCGCCGAAACCGTCCTCGTCGCGGCCGCGGAATCGCTATCCGCCGCTCGCCCGGGCGCTCGAAGAGAAACCGTGGAGGCGTACATTAAGCGGCTTGAAAAACTGGAAAAGCTCGCCGTCGATTACAAAGGGGTGGACAAAGCCTACGCCATTCAAGCCGGGCGAGAAATCCGGGTCATTGTCAAACAGGATTCCATCGCCGATGCCGAGTGCGCCCAGTTATCCCGTGACCTGGCGCGCAAGATCGAGCAGGAACTGACTTACCCCGGCCAGATCAAGGTGACGGTGATTCGAGAAAGCCGGTACGTGGACGTCGCGAAGTGACGGCAAAGATGCGGAGAATTCTATTCATTGGCGATATCTTCGGGGAGCCGGGCCGTAAAACGGTTGCCCGGCAGGTGCCGAGGTTTGTCGGCGAGCGGGGAGTCGACTTCGTCATCGCCAACGGGGAGAACGCCGCGGGAGGGTTCGGGATCACTCCCGATATTGCCAAGGAATTATTCAAGGCTGGAGTCCATGTCATTACGAGCGGAAACCACATCTGGGACAAAAAAGAGATCATTGAATACATAGACGATGAGCCTAGATTGCTCCGGCCTGCGAACTATCCGAAGGGGGTCCCAGGGTGCGGCAGCGTCGTCACGATGACGTCCAGCGGCGAAAAGATCGGGGTTCTGCAATTGATGGGCCGCGTGTCGATGCCGACTTTGGATTGTCCGTTCCGGGTCGGCCGTGAAGAGGTGGATCGGCTCCGCAGAGAGGTCTCCTGCATTGTCGTCGATATGCACGCAGAAGCCACCTCTGAGAAGATGGCGATGGGCTGGTATTTGGACGGGACCGTCAGCGGCGTGTTCGGGACGCACACACATGTCCAGACCGCGGACGAACGAATCCTGCCGAAGGGGACCGCGTATTTGACGGAAACCGGTATGACGGGGCCATCCGAATCTGTGATAGGAGTAAAGAAAGAACTCGCGATTGAGAAATTTCTGACCCAGATGCCGCGACGTTTCGAGGTGGCGGCCGGCCCGTGTATTTTCTCCGCAGTACTCTTTGAAGTCGATGTCGCTCTCGGAAAAGCCGTGTCGATCGAGCGGATTCGTCTGCAGGACTGATCGAGATGCGATTGCCGCAGATTCCTCGTGTTATTCTCTCAGTCTCGGCGCTGACCGCTCTGCTGCGCACCCATGTGGAAGCGGGATTCGCGGATGTCTGGCTCGAAGGTGAGATCTCCAATCTGCGCATGCCGTCCTCCGGTCACGCATACTTCACGCTGAAAGATGCCTCAAGTCAGATGCGGGCGGTCATGTTCCGGTCGGTGGGGCGTTTCATGCGATTTCAACTCAAGGACGGAATGTGCGTCATCTGCCGAGGACGCCTGACAGTGTATGAGCCAAAAGGCGATTACCAGATGCTGGTCGACTACGCCGAGCCCAAAGGAATCGGCGCTCTTCAGGTTGCGTTCGAGCAGCTGAAACAGCGGCTGGCCGCTGAAGGCCTGTTCGATGCGGGCCGTAAGCGACCGCTGCCAGTGTTTCCCAGGCGGATCGGAATCGTCACGTCACCGACCGGTGCGGCGATCCGAGACATGATCCAGGTCGCCCATCGGCGCTGGCCAAACATCGAGCTGGTGCTGAATCCCGTCGGCGTACAGGGGATCGGCGCTGCTGTCGAGATCGCCCAGGCCATCGGGGAAATGAACGAACTTGGCGGGCTCGATGTTCTCATCGTGGGACGCGGTGGCGGCTCCCTTGAGGACCTGTGGGCCTTCAACGAAGAGGTTGTCGTGCGGGCGATTGCCGCCTCCCGCATTCCCGTCGTTTCGGCCGTGGGCCATGAGATCGATTACACCATCGTCGACTTTGTTGCGGATTTGCGTGCGCCGACTCCTTCTGCGGCTGTGGAGCTGATTTTGCCTGACCAATTGGAGATCACGAAGCGACTGACGAGCTATGGGCAGCGGGTGGTCCAAGCGACCCGGAGTGGGTTGCGCGACAGGCGGGCGTGCGTAGATACCGAACGCCGCGCGCTGCTGGATCCGGCGGCCATGGTGCAACGGAACATGCAACGCCGCGATGAATTGGAAATGCGTCTCTGCCTGGCTGAGAGCAGTCGAATGCTACGGGCGCGCCGCGTGATTGACAGCCTACGCCAGGAACTCCTTCTTCAGAAGCCCTATCCGCCGGGTTGAACAAGGGCTGGCGATGATACCGCAGCTCCGAACGCGGCTTGAACAGCGGGTACGCGCGATCCTGACGGGCTGGGGACAGTCCTTGCAGCAAAACGCTGGAGCGCTTCATGCGCTGAGTCCATTAGCTATTCTCGCGCGCGGCTACAGTATCACGCGTCGTTGGCCGCAGATGCAGCTCTTACGAAAGGCCGATGATGTGGCGCCTGGCGATGCCGTGCATATCCGATTGGCCTCCGGTGACATCGTCTGTGAAGTCAGGCAACTCGGCGAGGAATTGCAGCCGGGGAATCCTACTGGAGCGGATAAACCATCCCGGTGGTTAAATAAAGGACCACGGATAAGGAGCTCGTCTTGGCAGCTCGGGGGGGCTGGGTGTAATGGAAGCTTGTTGGCGGGTGCCACGGGAAAAGCGGCTGTCTTGGCAGCGCGGGGCGGGCGGGTGGAATGGGTGTCAATAACTGAGAGGGTGTTGTGGCGACCGTAAAATTTGAAGAGGCGCTCGCACGACTCGAGGCGATCGTGAACGAGCTTGAGCGTGGCCAGCTTCCCCTTGACGATTCGATGCGGATCTTTGAGGAAGGCATGAAGCTGTCAAAGACCTGCCTTAAAATGCTCGAGGATGCAGAGCGCAAGGTTGAAATTCTTCTTAAGGATAAGGATGGCAGCAAACGAACCCGACCATTTGAGCTGGAGATGATACCCGGGTCCGAGGTGGACAACGGCGACAGGAATGATTTGGATACTGAAAGCCCCCCGACAACGTGACCAAAGAGATGATCCAGGAAGAGCGTCTTGATGTCGCAATGGTCCGGCGTGGCCTTGCGGAGAGCCGGGAGCGCGCGCAGGGAATGATTCTCGCGGGTTTGGTCGCAGTCTCGGGCGTACCCGTGGCTCACAACTCGCATCGCATTGCTCATGACACTGAAATCTCTGTTCGCGGCCCCGCGCATCCTTTCGTGGGTCGTGGTGGCCTCAAACTCGCCGCAGCCCTGGAACGGTTTTCAATTGCCCCGGCTGGCCTGACGGCCCTGGACATCGGGGCGTCCACCGGCGGATTTACCGATTGCTTGATCCAGGGCGGAGCGGCCAAGGTGTACGCCGTGGATGTGGGCTATGGGCAACTTGCCTGGCGGCTTCGCCAGGACCCTCGGGTGGTCGTTATCGAACGCTGCAATGCCCGATACCTGGACCGAACGATGGTTCCCGAGAAGGTAGACATAGCGACGATCGATGTCTCATTTATCTCGCTGGCTCTAATTCTCCCCGCCGTGGCTCGAGTCTTGGATGGGGCCGGGTTTGTGCTTGCCCTTCTCAAGCCGCAATTCGAAATCGGCAAAGGAAAACTCGGCAGAGGAGGGGTCATTCGAGATCAGCAGGTCCGGTTGGACACCGTGGCGCGGGTCCGGCGGGATCTTGAAGCGCAGGGATGGCTGTGGCTGGAGGAGATGACGTCGCCGATCGCGGGGCAGAAAGGGAATATTGAATATTTTATCAGGCTACGCCGAGCGCTTCCCATAGGAAACCACTCGCTATGAAAATTCTCGTGACCGGGGGCGCCGGTTTTATCGGATCGCATATCGTTGATCGTCTATTGTTAGAAGGCTATGAGGTGATCGTCGTCGATGACTTGTC
Source organism: Nitrospirota bacterium (assembly GCA_963788195.1). Taxonomy (GTDB): domain Bacteria; phylum Nitrospirota; class Nitrospiria; order Nitrospirales; family NS-4; genus NS-11. The sequence goes on along the minus strand of CAWBGA010000011.1, from coordinate 40,069 downwards.
TACGGGGAGCCGCAAGAATCTGAACCGAGGGGCGCGATTCTACAAGGCCGACATTCGTGGGCGCTGGCTCGAGCGCGTGTTTCGCCGTGAGCGACCCGCGCTCGTCAGTCACCACGCCGCGCAGATCAATGTTCGCCGCTCGGTGACTGACCCCATGGTTGATGCCGAGATCAACATCCTGGGCATGCTCAACGTCCTGCAAAACTCTGTGAAATATGGGGTCCGTAAAGTGATTTTTGCCTCTTCAGGAGGAGCTGTCTACGGCGAACCGGAAAAGATACCGGTTGCGGAATCGCATCCGCTCAAGCCGACCTCCCCCTACGGCATTACTAAGGCGGTAGGCGATGAGTACTTACGCTATTTTTCGAGCTCGGCCGGCCTGCAGTATGTGAGTCTTCGGTATGCGAATGTGTACGGCCCGCGCCAGGATCCAAACGGCGAGGCAGGCGTGGTTGGCATCTTTACGCAGAAGATGCTGACCGGCGATCAGCCAATTATCAATGGCAACGGACGGCAGACGCGCGATTTTGTGAACGTTGATGACGTGGTAGAGGCCAACTTGGCAGCCCTCACCAAAACCGCCCGCGGGATCTACAACGTTGGGACAGGCCAGGAGACAAGCGTCAACGAGCTTTTCCGCATACTTGCGAAAATGATCAACCCCAAAGTGCGGGAAGTTCATGGACCGGCAAAAAAAGGGGAACAATTACGGATTGCTCTGGATTCCAGCCGGCTTCATCGAGAATTTGACTGGGAGAGCAAGGTTTCGCTGCGAAGACGGATTAGCGCGGACGGTAGAGTATTACCGCCAGAAAACCGAGGCCCTTTAAGGAGTCAATACTTCGGCACCGATGGGTCAATCAACATGGACCAGGCATTGATGCCGCCGGTGAGGTTCTTGACATTCTTAAAACCTTGCTGATGCAGAAACTGCGTGGCGTCCATACTGCGCATTCCCATGTGGCAGAGGACCACGATCTCTGCGTTCGGATCCAGCTTCTTGTATTCTGTCCCTAAACTACCGAGCGGAATAAGCTGAGAGCTGTCGATCTTGGCGATGTTATACTCCCATGGCTCACGGACATCGATCAGAGTCAGCGTTTCGCTTCGATCCAATTTCTGTTTTAATTCCTGGACAGTGATTGTAAAGCCCATAACCAGCGTGCCTCCTTCTCATACCATAGTAAGCCCGCTTTCTTCGGGCTGTCAACGGCGTGAAAAACAGGTGGGGGATTAGGTGGAGCCGAACGAGTTTCCAGCGAAAGAGCAAGCAGGCGTCGGCAGCGGGGGAGAAGCTCTTCTCGTGCTCATCACCAGCGCGTCGCGGGAGGAGGCGGATGAGATTGCGCGTAAGCTGGTTGAAGACCGACTGGCGGCCTGTGTCAACATCGTGCCGCAGGTGCGTTCTTTGTTCTGGTGGGAGAACAAAGTTTCCGAAGAGGAGGAGGTTCTTTTGATTGTGAAGACCCGGCGGTCAAGGTTTGGCGCCCTGGCTCTCCGAGTGAAGGCCCTGCACAGTTACAGCGTGCCGGAGATCATCGCCCTTCCTATTGTCGAAGGCTCCGCAAGCTATATTCAATGGATCGAAGAGTCTACGAGTTTATGAGCCTCTTATCATCAGACTTCTCAATGTGTTAGTGTATTTCACCTAAACATTATTGACATCAAGTCCGATACTGTAGTAACTTTCCTAATGACGGTATCCTCCCCATGAACCAACCCGAATATCATATTGTCGTCTTCCCGAGCGTCAGCTCCAGCGCCGCGGCGTTTTTCCATCAAGCGCCGGACGGTCACGATCTTGTTGCTTTCGAGCCTCGTCGCTGCTGTTCTGGAATTGGGCTTCCTTGTACAGTACGTCATTCGTAGTACGGAGCTGTGGGAGTTGCAAAGCCTTCGGGCCGAAGCGATTGAACACCGCGCGCAGGCGACGGCGTTGTCTAACGGCATGGAGGATATTCATAAGAAGCTTTCGTCGATGCAGGAAATCAATGTCCGCCTCCGTATGATGTTGGGTCTTGATCCCCCGAAATCCGGGCACTTGCCCCCTGGACTCGGCGGAAAAGAAGAATCGCAAGCCGCGGACCCTTCGTCTGCACCGCAGGGCGAGGCAGTTGTCAAGGAGGAGGACCGGCAACTCGAGAAACTTGCATGGCTCAGTCTGGAGGCGGTTGATCAAGAACGGAACATGCAGGAATTATCCGGGATTGTCGACACCCGGCGGGCCCAGTGGGCCGCCACGCCTTCGATCTGGCCTGTTCACGGCTGGATTTCCTCGAGGTTTGGTCGCAGGATCTCTCCATTTACCGGCAGGGACACGATGCACGGCGGCATCGATATCTCAGCCCCGATGCACACACCGGTTATAGCCTCCGCTGCCGGCACTGTGGTCCTCGCTCAGTTTGAAGCGGGGCTCGGAAATGCCATCATTGTGTCCCACGGATACGGCATCAAAACGACCTACGGTCATCTGGCGAAGTTGAAGGTGAAGGACGGGCAAACGGTCAAACGTGGTGATGTGATCGGCTGGGTTGGTAGCACCGGTCTGTCTACCGGTCCGCATCTCCATTATGAAGTCGAACATCGCGGCGCCGGCATGGACCCTCTCAAGTTCATCATCGACTAAATCCTTCCGCTGCATCAGTCCGTAAAGATCTCCGCGATAGGTCGACTGCTCCATTCCACATAATATTCCTTCACGCCGAGCACGCGCATGACCGTGGCCGCTGTGTCCATGAGAGACACGGCGCTTTTTATCTCGCAGCCGCTCTTGATGCCGGGTCCGGCGGCGATCCACGGAATCGTCATGTCCTCATGACTTGTGGTCCCGTGGGTCTTATCGTGGCCGCCGTGGTCGGAGGTGATAATGAAAGCTGTCCGCTTGTAGAGACCAAGCTCGTGGAAGCCTTTCACAATCGTCCCGATCGCTCGGTCGGTGGATTCAAGCGCCTGCAGATACGATCGGCTCATCCAACCTTTCTCATGACCTGCCGAGTCTGGATCAGCGAGATGGATGAGAAACATGGATGGCTTTCCTTCGGTCGATGTCTTGTACGCCGTAATCACATCGCCTGCGATCTTCTGAGCGTTACATGCGGGATCAGTGACGCTGCAGACCTGCACCAGCAGCCCGCGGTCGGGCTTTGCCACGTGCAGCAGCTTTTCCTTGTTGAGAAACACAGCCCCCAATTTTCCAACAGCAAATGATGCGATTTCAAAGACAGTGGGGGCCTTGAGAAAGCCTCGCATCGGTTCGTACTCATTCCAAGTGATGCCGTGCTGCTCGACCGGAAGCCCCGTCAACATGGAGGTGACAGCGGGGAGAGTGAGACTGGGCACGACGGTTTGCGCTTTCATCGTCGAGCAGCCGCTTTTGATGAAACCCTGGATGTTCGGAAGCTTTGCCTGCCTGATCGCGTCAGGCCTGAAGCCGTCCACGACGATCAGGACCACATTATCCGCCGCGATCGGTGAGTCCGCGGCATGTGCGGCGGCAGGACTGAGCAAAGCGAGAACCAGCAGCAGCACCTTCAATACACAACCGTCCATAGTTCTCCCATCGAAATTTTGTGTCCGGGACAACGGCCGCGGCATTTTACACAACGAATAACGCGAATGCCAATGGTTTGATGGCTCGTACTGGCTGTGCTATCGTCAGAGCCACATTCGATTTCAAGGACACCCGCATGGCGCACGGCTATCAGGGACCGCTGGTTTTGGGCATCGACATCGGAGGAACGAAGATCCTCTCAGCTGTCGTGGATGCGAAAAACAATGTCATCGGCCATGGCAAACGGCCGACGCCCTTCAAGGCGGGCCATGCCCGGCTGACCGAGGAGCTTTTGGCGACCACCAAGGAGGCGATAGCCGAGGCCGGAATTCCTGAATCTGCCCTCAAGGCTATCGGGGTGGGCGCCCCTGGTCCTTTGGATCCATCCGCAGGGGTTCTCCTGCGGACAGCCAATCTCGCCGTCAAAAATTACCCGTTGGGTTCTATTCTGAAGGCTGCTTACCGGGTGCCGGTGCTGGTCGATAATGATGTGCACATGGCCTGCTTCGGGGAGTTCAAGGCCGGTGCGGCCCAGCGCGCCCAGAGCGTCATCGGCCTGTGGGTCGGCACAGGTATCGGTGGGTGTGTGATCGTGGATGGCAAAGTCGTGATCGGCGCTAATCGCAATGCCGGTGAGATAGGCCATATTATTCTCGATGCGACGATTCGGGAAAAGCGCCCCCGCCGCGGCACATTGGAATTAGAGGCGAGCAAAACGGCTATCCAACGTCTTCTTGCAAAATGGACAAAGGAAGGACATAAAACGTCTTTGCAGAAGAGCCGCGGCGGAAATATCCAACGTCTGAACAGCTCAGATCTTGCCAAGGCCTTTGAGCAGCGGTGACAAGCTAGCCATCAAGGCCGTGCGACATTCCGCCTGGTACCTCGGCATCGCGGTCGCCAATCTCTTTAATATTCTCAGCCCCGAGCTTTTTGTGCTCGGGGGAGGTGTCTCGGAATCGCTGGGCAAGCCGTATTTGAAATTGGTGGAAGCGGCCGCCAATGAATACGTCTATACGACTGAGCTCGCGCCTATCCGTATTGCGCTTGCCGGCCTTGGCGGCAATGCCGGCGTCATCGGGGCTGCTATTGCGGCACGTGAAGGCGCGACTGAATCCTTGACTGTAGACGACCCCTCTTGTAGATTACGGAAGGAGGCCTCTCGATCCAATCCAAAAACAGCATGTCGGACTCGCATCTCGCCTCCACTCCATTTGCAGCTCAAGCGATTCCTTTTCATGAAATGTTGGCCTCGGGAAAAATCCCCGAGGGCCTCATCAGCAGTCCCTACGTGGCTGAACAGTTCACTGAACGCTTGGTGCATTACGTTTTGAGCATTCCTTCAGGCGCGTTACTCCATGGCTAATCTGTCAAAGCTCCTGGAGCAGCTGGATCCGCGCCAACAGGTGACGTTCTTCAAGAAGCTTAAGGAGACGAGTCCCGAGAGCCTGAAAGTGTTTGCGCCCCTGTATTACGGTTTTATGTCGGAGTTCAGCGAGCTGCTCTTCACCTAATCATCCATGCAACAGCGGGATCGCCAGTTTTACGCCCGGGCCGCGCGCGTTCCAGTGCATGGTATCGGTCTTTCCGTCGATGTCTACAGCCCTGACCTGGTGGAGCTGTGCGGCGTTCTGGGGCACGCGGGTCTCACACCAGAATATCTGGAAATCTTCAAGGCGCCGTCCACCGAGCTGGCTCGTATTCGTCGAGCCCTTCCAGAAGCCGCCATGGCCTATCATGCGGAAGGCGTGTGGCTCATCGATCCAGAAATGCGGACGCGCTATCCGTGGATTGAGCAAACTCGCCGCATGGCGCGGCATGCACAGATCATCGGTGCCGCGTGGGTGAATCATGAATGCGCCAGCAAACAGTTCGCAGGATACTCGTTTGGAACCTATCTGCCGCCGCTCTTCACGATTGCGGCTGCCGAAGCGACGGCCGCGAATGCGGCGGCGTGCCAGGAGGTCTTGCAACAATCCACAGGCAGGCCAGGGTTTGACGACGCTCCGCTGCTGCTGCTTGAGCTCCCGCCGCTCACCTATGTAGCTTTCGGGGACTTGTCGCCCGCCGCATTTTTTGCGTACATTGCCGAGGCGGCGCCGTGCGGATTTGTCCTCGATATAGGACATCTGTGGACGGTATGGCGGTATCGCGAGCACAGTCGTTTTGACAGCATCGAATCCTTTACGGACGCGTTTCTGGACGAGTTCCCTCTGCATCGCGTGATCCAAATTCATTTGGCCGGCCTGGGCTCGGACGACATGGCCGCAGTGCGGATCCAGAGCCTGTTGGATTGATGCGCACAGCGCGCCGGTTCCAGGTGTTCTTTGGGAGCTGCTGCGTCGCGTGTTGGATCATCCGGGACTGAGCTCGCTAAAAGGCATCGCCCTCGAGGTCGATACTAAGGCCATCCCCTTGATTGTGGAAGAATTCGGTCGCCTCCAACAGGATTTTAAACTGCCGGCGTCTGTAGGAGGTACCCATCCGGAGCCCACGATTCGGGCGCTTCGCACAACGGTGCCGGCGCCCCCTGAACAGTTATGCGCTCTGTACGGAACATATGCCCGGGTGCTCACGGGACAAGAGGCTGTGCAGGAGAGCCTGCTTGAACCGTTGTCTGCGCAACTGGACCGCGAGGGACTAGGACAGTACATCGAAGAGTACCTCCCGAACGAACTGCTGCACTGGGGAGGCGACCTTGAAGAGCTCTTCCCAAAGATTTGCGGCGCATTGAAGGATCGAGGAATCAGTCACGATGACTTTGTCGAATTCTGGTTTCGCGGGACTTGCGCTGCTCAGGAAGCCTATGACTTCTTTTATATTAAGCTCGACCGGTGGATCGAATTCATTCGCGAGCGGGCACCGGATTTATGTGAGGAGGCTGCACGAGAAGCCCAAGCGCTGCGTGGAGTTCATGAAGAACTCAACGATGAGCCGGCTGAGTCGGGCGCTTGTCGAACCGCGTCTGATTGACCTGTCAAGGTGAGCTACGGAATGAAGTCAGTGCGTATCAATAAGTTCTTCACGGAGCGGGGATATTGCTCGCGGCGGGCCGCGGACCGCCTGATCGAAGAGGGGCGGGTCTTAGTGAATGGTCGGAAAGCAGTGCTCGGAGACCATGTGGCGGATGACGATGTGGTCAGCGTTGATGGTCGGCTTCTGGAGCGAGCCACCGAAACAGTCTATTTGGCTTATCACAAACCTGTAGGAGTCATCTCGTACCACCGAACTTGACGTACCAGGAAACATCGTCCAGGCGATCGATTACCCGGAGCGGATCTTCCCGATAGGACGCCTTGACAAAGACTCCTCCGGCTTGATCCTACTGACGAACGACGGCGATATCGTGAACCGAATTCTGCGCGCTGAGTTCGGGCACGAACGTGAGTATCTTGTGACCGTCAATCATTCATACCCCGCGACGTTCCTGGATCGACTGCAGCGCGGGGTACTTGTCCTCGGTAAGATCACAGCTCCGTGCCGGGCCATCAAGGTCGACGACGTGTCCTTTCGCATTATCTTGACCGAAGGGCGCAATCGGCAGATCCGCCGGATGTGTTCGGTGCTGGGCTTCCGGGTCGTGCGGCTGGTTCGCATCCGTATCATGCACATCGAGCTGGGGAACTTGGCCGTCGGCAATTGGCGTCACCTTGCCCGAATCCGAATGTGACGCCCTCTTGACCGCGGTGGGCATGGCCGAGGCCGACCGCAGCCGGAACAACCAGTCGCGCACCGCCTGATCCACCCAGGGGAAAAGGCGTGTCTTGGCGAGCTTGGGCGTGGGTTGGGTGCAACGGGCGACGCGGTGGCGGACGGGCTGAAACCCAAACAAAGAGAGATAAACTACCCCCACGGCCTTAAATAATCATCAGGCCCATGGGAGCGACGAACTCGTCTTGGCGAGTTCGGGGGTGGGCTGGGTGTAATGGGAGAGATGAACTCGTCAGGGGCTAAAGGAGTTTGTCCGGGGTACCCGTTGCCTTCCTTTGCAACGGGTCGAGTACTCCAGGCCACGGACAGCAACCCGGCCTTGGCGGGGGCCGGGGTGTGCGGGGGGAAGAGATCATTTAAGAGCAGATAAACTGTCCCCGCGGCCTTAAATAATCATCAGGCCTTGGGGTCGAGCAAGCTGCCAGGGGCCAAGGCGCTGTCTTGGCAGCGCCAGGGTGGGCTGGGTGAAATGGAGGTGCAATCTGGAGTGCGAGGTGAAAATTCTCAGGGATACAACGGCGCTGGCTGAGGAGGCGGCGAAGCGGTTCGTCGCGCTGTCGTTAACAGCGCGGCCGGAAAGATCTTCGGGGCGGGGAGGGGCGGGCGGTATATGACTCCAGGGCGGGAGGGCATAGCAGGACTACCGTGGTCTTGTCAGGCGGAACCACGCCTCGCGCTCTCTACACGCTGCTTGCCTCGGCACCGTACCGCGCGCAGGTGGACTGGTCGCAGATCGACTTTTACTTTGGAGACGAGCGGGGAGTCCCTCCTGATCATCCGGACAGCAACTATCGTCTGGCCAGCGACTCGCTCTTTCGTCCTAACGGTATCGCTTCTGGACAGGTCCACAGAATGAGAGGTGAGATGGAAGACCTCAGTGCCGCCGCGGACCTGTATGCCACCGAGCTTACGGCCGTCGTGGATGAGGGGCTGCCCCGATTTGATCTGGTCTTGCTCGGCCTGGGACCTGACGGCCACACGGCCTCCTTGTTTCCGAACAACCCGGCGCTGCACGAGCGCGTCCGATGGGTCGTCTCGATCCTGGACGCTCCCAAGCCTCCCTGTCGTCGGCTCACCCTCACGGTCCCGGTCTTCAATAACGCCAGGCAGGTGATCTTTCTGGTCGCTGGAGCAGACAAAGCGCAGGCTGTGCAAGAAGTGCTCCGGGGCAGTGCGCCAGCGGAGCACTATCCCGCCAAGCTCGTTCAACCGGGCGCAGGTCGGGTCCTTTGGCTTCTGGATGAAGAGGCGGGCAGGCTACTATGATCATTCCAGCCAGAGCGGTCTGCTGTCATAGTACCTGACCGGGCCGGTAGGATGTTTGGCGCGATACTTCTGATAGCGGAGCAGGGCCGTCGAATAATGCTGCTCGGCCATGCGATATTTTTTATGTGTCAGCGCGAGTAAATAGCGTTCGACTTTCCACACGTTCTTTTGGGAAAACCGCCAGTCGTAGTTGCCAAGCTCGTAAAGATTTCCGACTCCGTAACCTTTAAGCGCGACCGGTAAAATCCACATAGGGTTCAGCATAGCTCATCACCAGATCCCGCAGTGACCGAAACACCGGTTTACGGCCATGCAGTCCCGCGTCGCGGGAGCGCGCCACGGTCCCCCATCTGCCGTCCTCTTGAAACAGGAATAACACGTGATCAAGAAGATCGACCGATTCCAGACTCAGCAAGAGCGGAGGGTACCCCTGATGCTCAAGAATTGCGGCCGCCGTGATCGCGGCTTCCAGGCAATGAGCGGTTCGCGTTGCGATCACCCGCCGAAAAGACCGAAGCGTTTCCCTTCGCTGTTCGCGATTATACCGCAAGCCATTCAAGAAGCGTTGAACCTGGAGAGGAGTCCTGTGGCCGTTGCACGACGGCCCATTCTTTTGTCGTGAAGGCAGAGCGGGGAGGGATGACTCGCGGGGAAAGCACTCGAAGCCGGCCTAGAAAACCCCGGCCTCCTTCTGTAGCCACCTGATATAAGCAATAACCTGCGTCAGATCATCTCGGCTCACGCCGGGAACCTTCGGCATGTCGCCGAATTTCCAGTGATGGGCGCGCACTCCGAGTTCCGGCGCACGGTAAAATGCGATATCGGCATGATGATTGGGCTCATAGATTTTATCCAGAAATGATGGGCCGACGGATGTACCGCGCGCCCCGAGCTCCATGACAGCGGGCGCAATGGGTATTGAAAAGAGTCTCACCATTCATGAGAGCCGGCGGGGGTTTGGGAACCGGTGTTGCTGCCGCCGAAAGCCAGGGGAACAAACACAGGAGCAAAGCTCCTAACAGGATCACGCGTGTTCCTTGGCCTTTCCATCGGAAGCTTTGTCGTTGGCACAGTCTACCCAGAAGCGGTAGCGAATGGGAGGGTTCTGGTTGCTTTCGTGATTTGGATTTTCGTATAGGCACCGATCGACCGTACGGATCTCTTCATCGGTGAACTCAATCGTGATCGGCTTTCTCCAGTATTGATCCAGCACAAAGTAATCCGAAGAAGCTGGCCGAGTCTCCAGCTCTTTCTTCATGTGGGCGAATCCCGGCGTATCGGTGCCGGGTATCTGTTTATGATTTTTGTCAACGCACCATTTCAGCACCTCTGCGATGCCGTATCGAGTAATCGTGATGGTATGAGTGTGGGCTGCAGCGTCCGCCATAGTCTCCTCCTGAAAACGCGCCCCAGTCTACCTGAAGCTTTACCTTGTTGACAAGTCATTACACTCACCATTCCACCCAGCCCGCCCCGAGCTCGCCAAGACGAGCTCTTCCTCCCGTTGCACCCAGCCCGCCCCGAGCTCGCCATCTCACCCGCCCTACCCTGGAGTCTGCCGGGACAGCCTCCTTTTTCCCCTGACGAGCTCTTTCTCCCGTGGCACCCGCCCGCCAAGCCGAGCTTGCTCGACCCGAAGGCCTGATGATTATTTAAGGCCACCGGGGTACTGTCTCCGTACTTTTGGTTGTATCTTCCATGAGCGCCCCGCCATTCACCCACCCATTCTAGAGTCATTTCGACCCCTTGCAAGTGAAGGTAAGGGGTACCCCGGACAATACATCCCCATCTTTACCGCCACCCCGACTCCAGGACGCTGCCGATGATTATTTAGGGCCACCGGGGTAGTTTATTTGCTCTAGATTGATTTTAGCCCCCGCCATTACACCCACAGCCGGGCTCCTTTTGCGTTTCAGTATAGGGTTCGAGTAAGCTTGGCCGTCGCCGATGTCAGGGGCCTTGGGAGCGTAGCGATGGAGCACAATCCAGCATTTTTGAAGCTTGTCGAAAAGGCAAAAGAACAGGTTCGTGAAGTGTCAGTTGGCGACGTGAAGAGAAAGCTTGATGCGAAAGAACAGTTTCACTTCATTGACGTGCGGGAGGATCACGAATTCGCCAAGGACAATGCGCAAGGAGCCATTCACGTGGGCCGTGGAATCTTGGAAAGGGACATCGAAACTCTAATTCCACAAAAAGGCGCTGAGATCATTCTATACTGCGGAGGCGGCTTTCGCTCGGCGCTAGCTGCCGAGAGCCTCGCCAGGATGGGATATACAAACGTCAGCTCTATGGCTGGGGGTATGAAGGCGTGGCGCGCAGCGGACTATCCCATCGGGTCCGCGCCAGCGTGAACGATTCTACGTTGTTTGCTCAACTCAGGCTGTGACCACGACAGGAACTGCCACCTCGGACCGCGAGAAAGGTCTCCCGGTCCATGACACGCCCGTCATCCCTCCCGAGGTCGAACTGCCGGAGATCACCGTCCGGGCCGTCGTTCTGTCTATTATTCTTGCGGCAGTGCTTGCTGCCGCAAATGCTTATTTAGGTCTCTTCGCCGGCATGACCGTCTCCGCCTCCATTCCGGCCGCTGTCGTCTCGATGGCGGTCCTTCGATGGTTTGCGCACGCGAACATTTTGGAAAACAACATTGTACAAACCGCCGCTTCGTCTGGTGAGGCTGTGGCGGCCGGTGTGATCTTTACCATTCCCGCCTTGCTGCTGATTGGCTATTGGAGTGCGTTCGACTACTGGCAAACCGTTGCGATCAGTATGGTGGGAGGACTGCTGGGTGTTCTGTTCACGATTCCATTGCGTCGCGCTCTGATCGTTGAAGCGAAACTTCGCTATCCGGAAGGCGTTGCAACTGCAGAGGTGCTGAAATTGGGTTTCCCGGCACAATTCACCGACGCTCCGGCGCTGAGAGATCCGTCGCGTGGTGTGAGACTTCTTTTGAAAGCAGCGCTCCTGGGAGGCGCCGTCAAGTTTGGGGAGAGTGGGCTGCGACTTTGGTCGGAAGCGCTGGAGGGTGGCATGCGGGTGGGCCGCTCCGTTCTCTATGGAGGCGTCAATCTTTCTCCCGCGCTCATCGCAGTAGGATTTATCATCGGTCCAAAGTCTGCGGTCGTTGTTTTTTGCGGCGGCGCGCTGGCAGCGTTTGTGTTGATCCCAATGTATGGAGCAATGCTGGGGACTCCCGAGAACGTGTCGGCCTTGGAGGCCGCCAAAGGTCTGTGGAGCGGACACATACGGTTTGTCGGTATTGGAGCCATGCTTGTCGGCGGGCTCTGGACACTGATTCAATTGCGGGGAACAATCCTACGAGGGCTTGGCCTCTCCACAAACCTTCCCTTGGCCGGAGCGTTGACAAGGCCACGGGCGAGACACGCGTTGCCAAGGACGGAACGCGATGCACCGCTGGGGTGGGTCATTGTCCCTTTCTTACTGACCCTCATTGTGATGGTATGGCTCTATAGTCGGGCTATCGGGCAGTTCGGTATTGCCGTCATGATGACTCTGATCATGGCCAGCCACCGGGTTTTTGTTTTCAGCTGTGGCTGGCTACATGGCCGGCATTGTCGGCAGTTCGAGCAATCCCGTGTCGGGCGTCACGATCGCGACTGTGGCGTTATCGGCGGTTCTGTTGATGCTCGTGATGGGAGCTCATGATAGCGCCGGCCCTGCCGCCGCTCTCATGATCGGAGCAGTCGTCTGCTGTGCAGCTGCCATGGCGGGCGACAATCTACAGGATCTCAAGACCGGCTACATCGTCGGCGCCACCCCGTGGAAACAGCAAGTGATGCAGGTCGTTGGCGTCGCAACGGGGGCCGTCGTCATCGCTCCAGTGCTGACGCTGCTGCACGGGAAGTATGGCTTGGGTGAGGTGACAACACACCATCCCCACCCGTTGAGCGCGCCGCAGGCTACTTTAATGGCCAGTCTTGCAAGAGGAGTCTTCGGAGGCGACCTTCCCTGGGGGATGGTCGCCCTGGGTGCCATGATCGCGGCGTTGGTGATCGTGTGGGATCAACGTCAACAGCAAGGCGGAAAGTCCTCCCGAGTGCCGATCCTGGCCTTTGCTCTTGGAATCTACCTGCCTTTCAAGCTGAGCACGGCGATTTTGCTCGGAGGCCTGCTCGCCGGTCTTGTAAAAAGACGCGGGGAGGCGGATGAGAGGACGGTGGGCCAGCAGGGCCTGCTCTGTGCCGCAGGGTTGGTGACCGGTGAAGCCTTGACAGGGATAGCGCTTGCGATCCCGATTGCCCTGAGCGGGGTGTGGCCCTCCCTCAGCCCGGACCCAGTCATGATTTTCGAGGCTCCTCCCATGGGAGGTTGGCCCGGTTTGGTGATCCTGACAGGCGTGGGCGTCTGGCTGTATCGCAATGCAACCAAACCAGCGAGCACACCATGATATCCCTACACCCCGGCCGCACTCGAGTTTTGGTCGTGTCCGTCAGTCTCGTCCTGGTGTTGATAGTGAGCATCTGGGTTTTTCGTCTGCACCGGCAAGGCCAGGCCAATCTGCGCAGCTGTGGTGAGATACAACCCGGCGGGGGACGAGCCGAACTAGTGCAAAAACTCGGCTCGCCGACAGCTCGCGAACTCAACCCGGCGAGAACGCGTCTTGTGCTATTTTTCGGGGGTCCGGTCTTTAGCTCTCGGTCAATTCGAGCCGTGGTGAATGTGCGAGACGATGTGGTGATGGAGATCGATTGCGGCAACGGGCAGATTCGGACGTACGATAAATACTAGCTTCTGTGGGACTAAAACGACAGATTGTCATACTGTTTCATGCCAACAACGTAATTTACCCTAAATAAATCTTGTTAACTAGCCGAACAACCTATAAGATGGTGAAACACTGTTGCGGGGGTCGAGCTTGACGAGGTTTTCATGAAGGCTTTTGTAATCCTGGCGTTAGTCGGTCTGCTGGCCTGGTCGAATCAAGACCTGATCCCGCTTGAATACCAGTTCTGGAAGAAATCGGAAACGGCTATTGTGCTCCAGAACAATTCCGATCAGGACATCCAGAACGTCGTCGTCGTCGTCTGGTCCCTGCCGCATCCGATCGGGATGATTCCTAAAGGCAAGTCCCGGGAACTCAAAGCGCGGCGGTCGGGAGAAGAGACGGATGTCGTGGTGCGGTTTCGCTACGGATCCGAAGCAATCGACCGTCACGTAGGTGTGTTGACCCCGCTGACCGGTTATCGCATGGTCCTCACCCTGAACTATGCGGGCATCGTGACAGCCCAAGTCGGAGCTCTCGGACAAGAGGTACCTCAGCAGCTGCGTTGAGGGTGGACCCCTTTTCAAATCGTTCATGCCGCCTTCCCTGCCTTTGATCATTTGCTTTGGTGACAGCCTGACGGCGGGGTTTCGTATTCCGACCGCCGACGATCCCATTTCCGGGGATGCGCCGTACGGTGGCTTCTTGCAGGGTCGTCTCGTGGGTCGGGCGGCTGTCAAGATTAGTGGTGTATGCGGAGAGCGGACCGCGGAGATGGTGGAGCGATTTGCGCGTGACGTGGTCGCGCCCGGCCCCTGGCTCACCGTCATTCTTGGGGGCACCAACGATCTCGGATGGCGTATCGCTCCACAAGAAATCTTCCGGAATCTGCAGGCCATGTATTCGCAGGCAGCCGAGAGCGGCATTCAGGTCACGGCTGTCACGGTTCCTTCGATTCGGGGGGCGGACGAATATATCCCTGAACGTCAAGAGTTGAATGCCTTGCTCGTCGGCCATTGCACAAAGCATTCGCTTTCGTGCGTGGATCTTTTCACTGCCACCGCGGAGCCCGGAACCTATCGGCTCGCCAGGGCGTATTCAAATGACGGCCTGCATCTGACTGTGGCCGGTTACCGCCTGCTCGCCGACCTCCTGTACACACAGATCTTGGACAAGAGTTTGCCGCGTTGAGCCCAACGAAGGGGTTATGAGGCGGGGGGTTTTCTAATCGATTCGTGCGGGGGACGGGATGTCCTTGAACAGATATTCCGCGACCCGCCGGCCAAGCTCAAATCGTTGCGACAGCTCCGCTGCGGCGAATGCCTGCTGCAGCAGATCTCCGAGGGGAGGGTCTCGTTGGCCAATGAACCGTAGACTGTCCTTGGCCGACGTAAGCCATAGACCGCGTAGATGGTGGAAGGCGTTAATGCACTCGTCGAGGTAAATGGACAGCAGGTAATGAGCCAAGGCAGGCTGGTCGACGTGGTCCTCAGCCTTTCCGAGCCAATGCAAGGCATCGGCGCGCAGGCGAATCTTCTCGTGCAGCGTCAAGGCCGGGGTCCCTTGCCGGAACCGCGCGTGCGCCTGTTCGAGGAAGCGGCAGCCATCGGCTTCGATCTCATAAAGGACGCGCGCCTTTCGCAAGGTAGCCGGCAGTCGTAAGGACTGCTTGAGCTGCTCCTCCGCCGAAACCAAACCCATGTAGCGGATTTCGACGATACGCGTTTGTATCCGAACGAGCTCATGCCGGTTCTCAGTACCTTTCACCAATACGATAAAATTGACGTCGCTGTGGGGCAACAGAGGTTCCCCCGTGGCCGACCCGACAAGCAGGACAGCGGCCAGATCTCCGCCGCGCTTGGCCTTGATGTGACGCAGAGCCTTTGCCGTGACCTGATCAAGCTCCGAGGGAGCGAGCGGAAGGGGGGACGCTATCGCTGGCTCAACGAATTCCGGGTTGTCAGGGTTGACCCCGGGTGGGGAAGTGTCTGCCTCTGCCTCGGCCATGACCTATCTGAAGAGCGTCGCTGTCATTGACACATCATTTTACGGACCCCACAGAAACCTGTCAATGGAGACCAGCACTTGCGTTGACAATTCACAGGCCATCGAATAGAGTACCGCCCGTGAGGTGTGACGATGTCCAGTCGGCGGGACGTCAAGTTCTATCAGGCCGATGTCTTTACGAGCACGGTCTTCGGCGGTAATCCCGTAGCCGTTGTTCCCGATGCAGCCGGCCTTGCCGACTGGGAAATGCAAAAGATCGCCAGAGAGATGAATCTCTCGGAGACGGTCTTTGTGCTTCCGGCCTCCGTCCCGGGCGCCGATGTGCGCTTACGCTTTTTCACGCCTTTACGGGAAATCCCTTTCGCCGGGCATCCTGTGCTTGGGGCCTTCTATATCCTTGCCCATATTGGTGTCATCACGCTCACGGAGCCGGTTACCCGTTACCACCAGGAGACTCATGTGGGAGTCTACCCTGTTGAATTGTTTGTGCGTGAAGGATGCATTCGCAATATTTTCATGGTTCAGCCCAAACCGGAATTTCTTGGGGTCATCGAACCTTTGCGGGATCTCTTTGAAGTTGCGAAAGCCATCGGCATCCCAAAGACGAAAATTACGGGGACCGGGCTTCCCGTGGAGGTCGTCTCCACGGGTTTTCCTGTCATGGTGGTGCCGGTACGGACGTTGACAGCTGTTTCGGCCGCCTGCCCCAATATTTCCTTGATCAATAGTGTATGTGAACAGCATAAGGCTCAAGGTATTATGGTATTTTCAACTGTGACGGTGGAAGAAGAGTCTACGGTTCACACCCGGATGTTCGCATCTCCTGTGGGTGTCGTGGAAGATCCTGCGACGGGCTCGGCGACAGGGGCATTGGGCGCATATCTGGTAAAAAACGGTGTGGTTGATGTAGGCCCCACCACCGAAATCATCTGTGAACAAGGCTATGAGATCGACCGGCCTTCACGGTTGATGGTGCATGTGCACTCCGACGATGATGAGATTGAGTCGGTACATGTGGGAGGCCAGGCGGTTGTCGTCATCGAA
This sequence comes from Nitrospirota bacterium, assembly GCA_963788195.1. GTDB lineage: Bacteria > Nitrospirota > Nitrospiria > Nitrospirales > NS-4 > NS-11. The sequence continues at coordinate 23,768 of CAWBGA010000011.1, read as the reverse complement.
GGTGTCCTGTCGCTATAGATGAAAGCCGCCGTCTTCCATCAACACGGTGGGCCTGAGGTTCTCCGATACGAGGATACCATCGATCCTGCCGTGGGACCGGGGCAGGTGCGAATTCGGGTCAAGGCCTGCGCGCTCAATCGCCTCGATATCTGGATCCGCCAGGGGATACCGGCGTTTTCGGTGCCGCTACCTCATATTGGTGGCTGCGATGTGTCAGGAATTGTTGAGCGGGCCGGCCCGGACGTCGTCGGGAACACACCCGGCGATCGGGTCTTTGTAGCCCCGGGAATCTCGTGCTGGCGTTGTGACTTCTGTCTCTCAGGCAGAGATAACCTGTGTGTCTCGTATCGGATACTTGGAGCACAGGTCAACGGCGGTATGGCTGAGTTGGTCACTGTGCCGGCGGTCAATGTACTTCCCATTCCCGGAAGCTTAACCTTTGAGCAGGCCGCCGCGTTCCCACTGACGGCATTGACCGCATGGCACATGCTGTTTGGGCTTGGCAAGCTTCAGCCGGCGGAGGATGTACTGGTACTGGGCGCTGGTAGCGGCGTGGGGAGTGCGGCGATACAGATGGCGCGTGCGGCCGGGGCCCGCGTGTTTACGACGGTGGGATCGGAGGACAAGGTCGAGCGGGCGAAAGCTCTCGGCGCGGATGAGGTCATTGACCACGCAAAGGAAAACGTCGCCGACCGCGTCAAGAGTTTCACAGCAGGGCGCGGCGTGGATATGATCATCGAGCATATCGGGCCGGCCACGTGGGATCAGAGCATGCTGTCGCTCGCGAAGGGTGGACGGCTTATCACATGCGGCGCCACGACTGGTCCCACCGTCACGATGGACCTTCGTCAGGTCTACATGCGACAGGCCACGATTAACGGGTCGATGATGGGTACTCGCGCGGAGTTATTGAATGTGGCAAAATGGATGGCGTCGGGCCGTATTCAGTCGACGATTGATTCCATCATGCCGTTAAAAGAAGCCCGCGCCGCCGAGGAACGAATGACTGACCGCAAGCTCTTTGGCAAGATCGTGCTGACTCCGTAACCAAGAGGCGACCATGAACACACTGCGGAATATAATGACCCCCAAACTGAAAACGATTCAATACGATGCGACCATCCAGGAAGCGGCGCGGCGGATGCGTGATGAGCGCGTTGGCTCACTCCTTGTGGAGCGCGATGGCAAGATCGTGGCTATCTTGACCGAGACCGATATTGTGCGCAAGGCCTCGGCGCGGGGGGCTGATCTCGGCAAGGAGAAGATTGAGGCCATCATGTCGGCGCCGGTCGCGTCAATCGAGATTCAGCGTACGCCTCAGGATGCCCACGACATGATGGGAGACCTCAGCGTTCGTCATCTGGCGGTGACGGACACGGGCACGATCGTCGGGTTGCTGTCTGTCCGCGATCTCTTGCTCTATTTTAAAAGTGTTTCGGAGCCGCGGATTACGCAGGACTAAACTGGCAATCCTTTAGCGGAAGGAAAGATCGTTCCCGTTTTACTTGGTCATTTCGCGGACCATATGACCAAGTTCGGCCAAAACGAGCTGTTCCATGGCGAGTCGCACGGCGTTTTCAGATCCGGGCAGCGAGATGAGGATTGTGCCTTGATAGAGGCCCGCGGTGGCGCGGCTCATGATCGCCGCCGAGCCAATGTCCTTAAAACTCAGGTAGCGAAAGATCTCGCCAAAGCCGTCCAGACGTTTTTCCAGTAATCTATCCACTGCCTCGAAAGTCGAATCACGACGGGAGATCCCTGTCCCGCCGTTGATGATGATCGCCTGGACCGACGGGTCCTTGGCCCCTTGTTTGATAAGCTCGGTAATCACGCCGGGCTCATCCTTCACCAGGTGATACGCAGCCACCTGGTGGCCGCGCGCCTTCAACAGCTCCATAATGGCGGCGCCGCTTGTATCGGTCTCGCGAGTGCGCGTATCACTGCATGTGATCACCATGCAACCGATAGAGCTCGGGGCGCCGGACGTATGTCCCTCGTGAGGTCCCAACGAGTTAGCCCCAGACTTCGTCCGGCATTCTCAGTCGCTCCACGGGCTTACCTTTGCCGATGTGCTCATCGAGAATGACCGCCACATCGGCGTCAGTCAGGCTCTTATACCAGACCCCATCCGGATACACGACGACCGTCGGGCCGAACTGGCAGGGGCCCAGACAATCGGTCGGCGTGACGATAACCTGGCCGATCAGGCTACGTTCCATAACGCCAAAGTTGAACTGATTAAGAATGCCCATGGCTCCGCGCTCGCCGCATGACCCTTTCGGGTGCCCCGGAGGACGGGTGTTCTTGCAGACGAGGATATGATATTTGGGCTTAGCCATATAGCGCTCCTTGGTAAAGGGGTGTGAAGAAAAGCAGCGAGCGACTATCGCCCACCGCCACCGTGAGAGCAACTGGTTCCGCCGGAAGGATCAGAATCACCAGCTCCGTAGGTCTTGGCGGCGAAGCGGGAAATCAACCGCTCGACGGCTTGAGAATTGCACGACGGGCAGACCGTTTCATGTGGTTGGACATGGACGGATTGTCGCAACGCAAATTGTTTCCGGCACGACGGGCAGGCATATTCATAAATAGGCATCTGGAATCTCCTACGCGGGAGGGCGTTGGGCCTCCCACCATTCTAAACACTCCTCAGGAAGCTTCCAGTGCTTTAAGCCGGCCAGCACAAAATCTATATAATGGTCCTTGGGCTTAAATTTCCCCGCTGGTTTGGCAATGTGGGTGGTCACCATCTCTTTGCGCGCGGGCTGATCCTGCTCGTGTTCGGGGCAGACATTTATAGTCGAATGCCGAAAAGAGCCGTGTGGCACTTCATCCCCGTATTGATCCAAGATTTTCAAGTCCTCGGGAGTGATCTCGAACACGACACCCCAGACGCGGTCGCCGACGGAAGGCACGACACTGGCAAGCCCGCATCGCCACACCGTTGACCATCTAGGAAAAGCCAGCGTATGGTCCGGGAGGTATCCCCGGTACAAAAACGAGTGCTCGGGGGCTCGTTCCTTGAGTTGATTAGGATGTAAATTCTCATTATAGATGAAGTACTTCACAGGGATTACTTGTACCGAATGGTCTTCGGGGTTGTCAAGATGGCGATAAGGGTACCTAGCGCCGCGGTGCCCCCATGAGTGCGGACAGCAAGGATACCGGGAGCCGGCCATTATGGATCCGCGTGATCGAATGGGGCCTGGTCGTGGTCATTGTGGGGGGCGCGGCCGGCTATCTCCTCTGGAAGCCGCTGAATCCCATGGCCGATCCAAAAGCCGCGCGAGCTCTAGCATTGGTACAAACCCACCAGGCTCGAGCCGCGCCGACGATTCGCCAGGCGATTGATGCCATCATGCGTGAGAATGCGAAACCGGGGCGTTCCGCTTCCATGAGTGACTGGACTGTGCAACCAAATAACCGTACGCAGGACCGAGAGGGGTATCTTGTGCGGGTGGAAGTGCGCTTGCCGGGGGATCAATCGCACCGCTGGATAGAATGGGAATACCTTTGGCTGGTAGGACTTACCCCTGAGTCCGTGACTGCGTTATCGCGCCCGGCCGCCGAAGTCATGCCATAAACGGGGTCAGAGTCGATTTTCATTTCAAGGCCTCGATAACAGCTGTGACATATTCGAAAATCGCGCGAGAATGCCCGGTTGCTGGAGGAGAGTACGATTTTAAAAAAAGCCGCGCGGTACTTCGCGAGGGAGTCTGCGTGAGGTACCAGTTCATCGCCGACCACACGCGCGAGCACCGGATCGGCGCGCTTTGCCGGGTGCTGCAGGTGTCGGGAGTGGCTTCTACGGCTGGACGCGCCGACCCGAGAGCGGTCGCGCGCAGGCGAATCGGCAGTTGCTCGGGCGCATCCGCGCCCTGCATGCGCACGCCCGCGAGGCCTATGGCATTATCTGACCTGGCGTGCGCTCAATGCCGAAGGGCTGCGCTGTGGGCACAACCGGGTCGCTCGCCTGCGCCGCGTGCACGGCATCGAGACCCGGCGGATGCGGCGCTTTCGCATGGCGTACGCCGCGCGCCAGAGCGCCCCGCCCGCTGCGAATCTGTTGGAGCGGCACTTCCACGTGGCCGCGCCGGATCGCGTCTGGGTCGCGGACATCAGCTTCATCCCCACGCGCGAGGAGCGGACTCTGACCCCAATTATCCCTCATTTTTTATGATGGTCGATACCGATGTAGGCGTCAACGAAGCGGTCTATGCGGGACTCATCAAAGTCATTGAGCTTATCTAAGCGAGTCCAGGCAGACAGCGCGAGCCGGCTGTCCATCTGCGGATAGGGCGCAATAATCAAATGCTTGTATTTGGGTTCGGTCTCCGCGCGCTTCTTGTATTTTTGAAATAACGTTTCCAGCTTCTTGGTGATCTCCGGACAGCCCTTCGGGCAGGCGTATTGTATCAAGACACCGCCGTCCTCCAGGTTATGTACCTGGAATTCTTTGGGGATTGGCTGGTTGTACATACCCCAGGGCGCGATTCCCGGCATATGCGGTCCTGAGGTCGGAGGATCGCTGTTATACGCGACATGAGCTTCACCTAGGCGTTGAATGTGTGCGTTGCCTTGACTGGGAAATTCTTGTCCTGGCTTGTCGCCTGGCGTCGTCGTGGCAGGCGTGGCAGCCCAGACAACGGACACAGCAAGAGCGGCGGCAGCAAGCGACAGAAGGAACGACTTCATGACGTGACAGACACGGCGATTTTGCCGTCTTCTACCTGTACGGGATAACAGGCCACACTCATGTCCGGATTCTTGAGCAATCGGCCGGTCTTGATATGGTAGCGGTACCCATGCCAGGGACAAATGACGACGTCATCCTTGATCTTTCCTTCCCCCAGGGGGCCTCCGGCATGCTGACACATGTTATCAATGGCATAGATTTGGCCCTCCAGGTTGAAGAGGGCCACCTCGATACTCTGAACCTGCACCACCTTTGCTGTGCCGGGAGGAATGTCCGAAACCTCTGCAACCTTGATGAAATTCGGCATGGATCGATTCTATTCCGCACCGGGTGGAACTTCAAGGCTCTTGCTCGTCATCGTATATCTTCGTATTAAGCTTGGCTCAAGTTCTGAACAGTATCCCAGCATATATCCTTTTTCATACGCCCAGGTATCCATTTAGATATTCATCCCAGCCTCGATTGAATTTTTCCATAGTCATAGAACAGCTGCAGAATGGCACTATTTATGCTGAAACCTTCGATAGTCGATTATGTCCGCAAAACAAAATAGACCTTAATATGGCTCCCGACTCGGATAGGGACTTAGGCAAGCAAGTCGATTGTCGTAGGTTATTTATGAGAAATATCTTTATCAGCTATTCGCGAAAGGACCGTGGATTTGTGGACGATTTGGTGAATGACCTGGAAAAGAGGGGCTTTACCTGCTGGCTTGACCGTCCGTGATATCGACGGCGGAATAGCTTGGCGAAAAGAAATCAGCGAAGCCATTAGTCGATGCGATGCATTCTTGATCGTGCTGTCCCCCGACTCAGTAGAATCTGAAAATGTCAAAAGGGAATTGTGGCTTGCCGAATCGCACCACCGGCGTATCTTTGCCACTGTATTACAAAACGTGTCGCATGCCCCCGGATATCGAATTGGCACTGAGCAGCTTGCAATGGATCGACTTTATCGAGCCGACTTACGAGGAGGCATTTCTCAAGTTGATGCACGCGCTCCAGTACGATGTAAATCTGGAGACCGCAAGGAGGCGCGAGGCTCTTATTGGAGATTTCCGCATTTATATCTGCTGTCTGGAATATATTATCTTCTGGTTGGGACTCCATTCTGGCTCGCTGAGATCCAGCTCATTAACGGCCGAGGGTTGAATAACTTGGCTTCGTTCGCGCTCTGCTCTGGGAGCTATCGGTGCGATGGTGAACATCGCCGCAGCGGTAGCGCTATACCAGCTCAAGGCACAGGCCCTTCATTATTTCTTCATCGGTTGTGTCCTCAATATCATCTATTCAGGATCTCGCTTTCTTGGTTACGGACAGCGGGGGAATCCTCAGCTGTGCGTTCTCAACGTATGCGCTCCACTACACCTACAAGCTCAAACAGGAGGGGATATTGAATCATCGGCAATTGCCAGAAACAGCTATTCAAGGAGCGATTCGTAGTCCTACAACGGTTTGACAAGGAGGGAAGCCATGCAATTCTTATCAATCTTAGCGAATGCCAGGAAACAGATGGAAAAAACGGTAGATGACTTTAACAGAGCGCTACCTGCATTAAAGGCCGTTGGTCTGTCTGTCACAGATTTTCACGTGAGGATGGCTTTGTTGCCTGCCGTGATTGCCACACTACAAGGATCGTTTAACGATATGGATTCAACAAAAATCAGACATCTCAAAGAAGGTGCCACTGATAACAAGGTCCTGAGTTCGATTCTGAGAGCGTTGGAGACAGCCGCGAATATTAAAAAGTTCATTGGTGGACTTATCGTCGAAGGGATAGAGGTACGTGTGAAGCTCAGCTTATTCCCCGACGTCGACGTGGGTTTTATTGTTCCAAAATCCGGAAGTATACATGAGCCGGCATTGCCGAATCCGGGCACGCAATAAGGGGTGAATCAGGTTGAAGTACAGGGACTGGTATGGAAATGCTTCGCTATTTGTCCTGCTGTCACCAGGACATTACCGTGATACGGCGCCAAGAGCCTACGAAAGCGAAATTGGGAAGTATGGTTTGTGGTAGACGAGATCGTTTGGTCCTCGCCTGTTGACTCGATGCGACGTTTGTCTCGTTAAAGGAGATAAGACGGCAGTATTACTTATGAACGACAACTTGTCTAAACGGCGTTGGAAATTGTCTTTGTGGCAAGGTGCGCGAGCAGCGCTAGAATGGTTGTGCGTGAAGCAAGTTGAGTAGGCGCCTGAGCAGCCAATTCTAAGGACGCAATATGGGTAAGCCACGTATCTTCATCGGAGCACTTTCCCGAGCCGCTGGAACAAAGGGCGCCACCTCGATACTCTGAACCTGCACCACCTTTGCTGTGTGCCGGGAGGAATTTCAGAAATAGTCGCCACGTGAATGAAATTCGGCATGGTCGATTCTATTCCGCACCAGATTGAACTTCAAGACACGCTCTACTTCCTATCCCCTACGGCGAGGATAGGACGGATTTGGTCCAGTTCACAGCCGTCGCTACATCGGTAGGCGCGGGCTTGGTACATTTCTTTCCGCGCACACCGTAGCTAATGGTGGATGTGCGAATGGGACATGTCCCAAAAGCCGTACCGAACTCCACTATCCCCTGAATCACGGTCAAGATCGACTGGCCGTCTGGTTGTACCTTCATGTTAAATTCTGTCTCACGGACCGCGGCTGTGGCCACGGGCGTCTCGACTTCAAATGCTTTGGGCCCATCGCCGGTCTTGACCCAGACTTCCCCCTGCTTCAGGCGGATAATACGGGTGGCCGGCTTCCCCTTTTCCCAGCGCGACAGTATCTTAAAGGTCGTATTCTCATTCAAGGCAACCTGAATGCCCTCATTAAATAGAATCAAAGCCTGACTGCCGGCCTCTGCTTTCACAATATCTCCCTCATAGAGCGGCAGCGGCCCTTTCCCTGATAATTTCTCTTGAATCCCATCCGGTCGTACCACAACCAGATTCCCAATTGCATTCTGAGCGGTCGCCACCTGGACACTCTGCGCAAAGGCAATCGGTGCGGCGATAAAGGGCAGAATCGCCATGATTCTGGCAAATGCCAGGCCAAAGGTATTCATTCGGTGCCTCCCCGAGGTTGTGGACTGAATGATGCGAATACTTGAGCGGTCATCGGGACACCACGACGCGGATCGGTTTACGACCGACCGGTATCGTAGCAATCACCTGGCTTGTTCCGGTATCGATCACACGCACATCATTGGATGTTTGATTCCCGACGAATAACCGGGTGCCTTCCGCATTGGCCCAGATCCCATTTGGAGCGTCACCGACGGCGATCTGGTCGACAATTTTCAAGTGGTTTGGATCAGAGCTTACAGCGATGACCTTGTTGAGGCTACCCACCGTGACATACGCATTCGGTCCCTGCATGCCCTTATAGGCGAATGCGATTTGCTGCGGTTGCGCACCCACTTCAAAGGTCGCCACCTTTTCTTGTGTGGTCGGATCAATCACGTAAATGTCATTGCCGCCGGTATTGGTGCCCCAGATCTTTCCATCAGGGCTGAAGACCAGAAAGTGCGGGTTGGCGCCTACCGGGATGGACTTGATGATCTGATGCGTCATCGTATCAATCACATTCACGCTTTTGTCGCCTTGGTTGCTCACATAGGCAAAGCGTCCATCCTGAGAGAACGTCAAGACCGGTCGGTCCTTTCCCCACCGCGATGGTCCCCAGGATACGGTATGTGGCGGTATCGACGATCGAGATATTGTCCTCACCGATATTGGCGACCCATGCCTGTCGGTTGTCGTTCGTCAAGGTGACGACGTGCGAGCGGGTCCCTGTGAAGATCGAGGCAATGGTCTCCAGCTTGTCCGTATCGATCACCGACAATCTGCCCGATGCCAGATTCGTCGCAAACAACCGCTTACCATCCCGGGTTAGCGCGAGATCATGTGTCGAATGACTTCTGGCTTCCACCGTTCCGATCACCTCAAATTTCTGTCCATCAATCACGCTCACGGAGTTCGAGCTCTCGTTGGCGACATAAATTCGGGGAGCGGGGGGCGCCGTTGTTTTCGACCCCATCATTTCAGCACAACCCGGCACAGTCATTCCCAGACAGACACCGAGGAGGATCGAGGCTCTTCCATACGTCATGTGGTTGCTCCTTTGCTCTGAATCATGAGATAGCCTAGGCATCCGAAAGAGCCCGTTTACAGGTGCAGGTCTGGAGAGCTCTATTTTTGCATTTGAGTGAGACGCTCAAGCGCTTGTTGCTCAGTCATCCATACCCCGTCGATCTGATACTGCCACTCGTCTTGTCCAATTGGTAAGCGGGGAAAGGCCGCCAACTGCTCTTTGGTCTGTTCGCGCGCCCGATAGCGCGCCAGCGCGCTCATGATTTTCGATTTCGCGAGGCTCACTGAGCCGACGCCGCGCTGCCGAACTTCGTGTAGCGAGCCCGAAGCGACAAGGCCGGCTCCGCCCGGCGTTAAAAGGACCACGTGGTAGTCGCTCTCATTGTCGGGGACCGCCAGGGCGACCGGCGAAGCCAACTCCTCTTCAAAGGTAAACGCTGTGGCTCGAATTACGACTCCTTCGTGACTTTGCGACGGAATGAGCCGAAGGCCTGATTCGCCACTGGGCATCACCTCGTACAGACCAGGGGCCGCCACAGTATCAGAATCATCCCGATTCGTGAAGTATACGGGCCGGTCGATCAGGACCGTCGGCACGGTGGGCGACGTACCCTTGATTCCCGCACAAGCTCCCAACAGGGGACAGACCACCATGATAGTCAGCAAAAGAGTTCGTGCGAGCATAGGGCCCTTATTGTTGCCGAGAGAACGCAGATTGTATTCTTTAAATTTCTTGAAGGTCAATGGCTTAGGCCTTGTCACACGGGGGCTGATGGGCGCTGACTAGCACAACGGCTGTTATCGCACGCGCCCTAAGATGAGTTGTCCTTCGACTTCGCCCTTCTTCACGGGATGCATTCCGTCAGCAGGTGAATTTGCGAGGCGCTGATTGCAGTCCTTCAATTGTGTAATTATTTTGCATTTATTGTGATGAAACAAGTGTTCACCGTTTCGTGATGGCTGCTCCGCAGTCTCCTGTTGACTCTTATTTGAGTACGCACACGCATAGTCATTCCCAGGGAGTCGATCAGAAAAGGTTAACGTTCTGCCGGGGGGAGTGGCCGGTCGGCAAAGCCGGAGTCTATCCCGAAGCGTGTCATTCTGATATGCAACTCACAGCGAATCCAAGTTCAGCCGCAGCAAAGAAGTTATCTCGGATCCAAAAGTGCTCGTTGGTCCGCTCGTAAAGCTGCGACCGTGTACCCGGGCCTATGTGAACGTTGATCCTATCTCGCACAACCGGATTAGCACGCGATATGGCATCCACATGAAGATCGCTTCCCCCAACGTCAATCGTCTTAGAGTTATAGGCAGTGATTTTCCACGCCCACTGGCCGTCCTCTCTAATCCACCCCATAAACTGGTTGAGACCCACATCACCTCTTGCGCATCCTTTCAACGGCGCGAGCGCGTTCAGAGGCTCGGAGTCAAAAAAGCCATACTCTCGGCCCGGATCTTTGCAATCGACCCCCACACACCAGAATACCCACGGATGAAAGATGGTCATGTCCAAGTTGAGTGAACGTGTTGCTCCAGCATATCTCAACTCAACGACGATCGGCTGGTTGGTTCCATCGACCGCCTCCTTGTTCACCATAAATTTCAGGAGTTGCTCTTGGGTGCTTTGCGGGCCGAGCGACACCGATACAGGAGACATCATGACGCCGGAAGGCAACTGCGGGGCGGTCAGGGTACCGGTGATGGGTGTCGCGGTCGCATTCGTGAGGACGATAGGCATCCCCACTTCACGCCCGGTGATTGTCTCCTCATGGCCCTGCTTCGCGTACATCAGGACTCCGAAGTTGATGCCATTCGCATAGGCACGGATTGGCTTGTCGAAGCCCCATCCCTTCTTGCCTGTGATGTAGAGGGTGACTACATGTTGGCCCACCCGCGGGATCAGGTTGAAAAGATCCCCTCCGGGCTCGAAGGCGATTTCGACGCTCACTAGTTGGCCGGCCCTCACGGGGATCGATGCGATAGTGCTGGTGCCGGCGGCGGCGGCGGATACTTTCTGCGCCTCTACGAGATGGCCGCCCGTGTGTTGTATGGTGTAAGTGAGCTTCCCGGTATAGGTTGTGAGGCCCACCACCCGGAAGCGGCGGTCCGTGGCATCTTTATCGAACTCGACGGTGAGCACGTCATCCTCCGGGGCGGTGATCATCACTTTGGCGGTGCGGCGCTCACCCGCAAACGCGTCGCCCATGTTCTTGGCAGGCAGCGGGACTGATAGCCGAACCGTCCGCGGACCTTGAATTGTAGTCGATAACTGGTTCTGCGTGCTCGCCATCTTGTCGGCGGTAGAGAATGAAACAGCGCTTTGAGCGAGACTGCCTCCCCGGGTGGTAACGCCGGCCGGCTGGAGGGCGGCGACACGCGCCGACTGCAACTTCGACACTTCTGCCGTCCAGTTTTTCTTCAGCATCTCGGACAGCTGCGCCGGAGCGGCGAATCCGGCCATGGATGCTGGAGTCCGTTTGCCCGCCTGGACGTCGGCCAAGGCTTGACCCACGACCTCGGGATGCGTCATGGCGAGATAGCTCCAGGTAATCCATTTTCCAGCCTGGACTTGTTGTTCGGCCGGCGGTGAGGATGGTTGCGGTGTCGGGATGGGCAGGAGCGACACGACTTTCGTGAAATTCTGCCAGCCGGAGCCCACATCATTGGGCCCTTGCCAGGCCGGAGCGCCGTCGCGATAGCCCGTGTGCTTGTACCATTTGAGGACACCGTCTGCGGCCACGGCGTACATAATCCCGTCACACGCGGCGAACACCTGCGTGAACGTTTGCCAGCCGGACCCGACATCCTTGGGGCCATCCCAGGCAACCGTGCCATCCCGATACCCTGTGTGCCGGTACCACTTCAGCGTCCCATCGGTGGTGATGGCGTAAATCACGCCGTCGCAGGCCCCGATGACTTGCTTGAAGTTCTGCCATCCGGTTCCCACATCGCGCGGGCCCAGCCAGCCGCCTTCGTTCACTCCTTTTCCCTCCTGGTAGCCGCTATGCCGATACCACTTCAGGACACCGTCGTTGGTGATCCCATACAGGATGCCCTCGGAGACGGAGAACACGTGTTTGAAGTTCTGCCAGCCACTGCCCACGGGCTTGGCTCCACGCCAGACGGGTGTGCCGTTAATAGAGTCGTCATGGCTGTACCAGTTCAGCGTGCCATCGGGGGCAATTGCATAGAGGACGCCGGCGCCGCCCGGGACCACCTGCCGAAAGGTCTGCCACCCTGATCCAACATTCAAGGGGCCGGCCCAGGACCCGGCGACATTCAGCCCGGCGCCGGTCAGTGCCCCATTGTGGCGGTACCACTTCAGCGTTCCATCCGGCGAAATGCCATATAGAAACGCGGCGCGCGTCTGACTGCCTTGCGCCGGAAGCATGGCTTTCTGAATCTGGGCAGATTTGACGGTGGAGGCGACCGCACGAGATCCTATACCACTGAACGAGCCGCGCGCATCGAGCCCCCGGCCATCCGGTAACAGAAGCACGACGTGGACCTGGTCCGGCTGGTCTTCATCAATGATGGTGATGGCGACGGGGGCGGGGACTGATTCTTGGTGCGTCACGTGGGATGCCTGGATCTTAATCTCCTGTGGCTGATCAGGCTGCATGAGGCGCAATCCTGTCGCATCTGCTCCCTCTATCTGGTACAGACCCGGTGTCACGAATGTGTCCGCTCCGTCCGGCGTGAGAAAATGCGCGCCGCGTTCAATCTGGACACTAGCGAGGTCTTGAGCCGATGCCAGATCTATCGCTCCGACGAGGAGCAGGTTCGCAACGATCGTCGAAACCACGAACAGGATCTTAGTCCCCATGGGGTACTGTCCTTCCTTGAGCCTGAAAAATTGTGCCATGTCCGAGTTGGGATTCACTATTTCAATGAGGGGTCCAAGGACTCACGTATGCCCTAGCCGGCTGAGCTGTTTCCTTTTCACCGGCTTGAGGCGCTGCAGGAGACCACTCCTGCGTCTTCATGCCATGGGGCAGGTGGGGATTGAGTTCCGTTAGTTTGTTTGCGCAGCGGCAGGCTAGCACCTACAGTTTTTTTATTCCAGTCAAATTCTCAGTACACTGAATTTAAGTACATGTCCCAGGACATTGATCCTAAGGCAGGAACTCAACTCTTCATGTCACTTTCGTTCTTCTGGAGTATACGGGTACGGGATCGGCACTGGGCCACCTGGTGACGGTGTCTTCGTCGGATCACTCGGAGGACCTTTGGGTGGAATGGGCGCAGTGCGTTTAGTGCCCCGCTCCTGCACCTTGTCCGAGCTACTCTGGTCCTTTTTCTGTTCCTCAAGAGTAGTCTGCTGCGCAGGTTGATCGAGATCTCTGGCATTGGCGAGGCTGCTCGGCAGAATCCATGTGGAGAAACTGACACACATGGTCAGCGTCCATCTCAATAGTAAAATGTGTCTCATGCTGTTGGTTGTCATCACTTGTCCTTTCTTCGCTGCTGAAGACCAAGGCGCTCGCGCGTCGCAAAACCCACGAGACGATAAAACTCACGATGCAGCGAAGTCGTCTGCGAAGATGACCGGCGGCTTACGGCGGCGGCGCCGTTTGGCCGCCTGGGACGGGTGCACTAGGAGCCGGCATTTCGCCACCCTCGCTCAGGCTAATCAAAAACAGTTAGGAAAGAATTATGGCGTCAGTCTCTTGTGGTGGTCACCGCACACGGCCGAGGATGAGCTGGCCTTCCATTTCCCCTTTCTTCACCGGATGCTGGTTCTGGCCGGTCGCCTCGGGCACTTTGCTCGAGACGTAGATGTACACCTCGTCCACGGTAATGACACCGTCCCCATCCAGATCGGCCTTGCCTCTGAGGCCTTCCAAGAGGAAATAGGTGAAAACACCATGCCCCAGATTTTCTCGCTCTTCGCTCACCTCACTGGCGCGGCTGGCCGTCAGAACGATGCGGCCCTTGCCTTTGGAAAGCCGCGATAAAAAGGCTTCCGAAATCACGGCACGTCGGGAGGCGGTCTGGAAGGTTCGGCCGGCGGTCGCGCCGCTGTAGCACGAATCGGTGATAAAGATGACGCGCTCGGGTGCGAGGCGTTGGAAGATCGTCTCCACTTCGCGCATCGGCAAGCCCGTTGTGTAAAGGTCGTTTGGATCGGCGTCGTGGGGCACGATGTATTTCTCGAGGCCGTCGTCGTCCGAAGCGGTGGCCTCACTCTCCGGGGCGCCATGGCCCGCGTAATAGATGATGACGGTGTCCTTTTCGCCTGCCTTGCGTTTGAGTTCCGTCCCGAGGGTCCGCTTGAGAGCCACCAAGGTAGCCTGCTCATTGATGAGCAAGGTAGTGTTCTCCTTCGCGACTCCGACATGGTTCACCAGATAGTCGTAAAAGGCCAGCGCGTCCTTATCGGCGTATTGCAGAGCACGGACCGCCTTATACTTCGAAATGCCGATCACGACCGCCCAGATTTTGCCCTTGTCGATGATGCGGGTAACCGACACGGTATGCGTCGATGATAAATTCTCCTGATCAACTGCCGTCACGACGATCTCATTTTTCCCTTCCCGCAATGGTATTCGCTCGGAAAACTGAAGATTGGCGGTCTTCTCCTCTGTTGGAACAACCGCAACCCCTCGGGTGTCGCGCCGCGCAAGGACCTGGCCATTGAGCCGGACCTCGACCCGCGCAATACCTCTCTCACTGGCGGCGGCCCCGATCAACTGGACCCGGTCTGCCGTCAACTGTTGAGCATTGGACGGGGAGGCCAGGGCAATGACCGGTGGGGCATTCTGAAACACCTTGACTACTGGCGGCGCGGTCACGGTAGGAATCGGCATCTCGCCTTTGGCGGACATCGCTGCTTCCTTCAGCTCACTCTTTTGTACCCACCCGCTTTCAGTTTCAGAGATCTGCACGCGGTACCAGTCGCCCAACTCGCCCGTCACGGCGAGCGGTTGATCCTTACCGGCCGAGGCAATGACGGTGGTCTCCGGTCCCGCTCCGCTGTGGATCTTGACCGACTGTCGTACAACCGCCGCCATCTTGTTCGTCACGATGATCTGAGGAGCCGGGCGTTGGTCCAACGCCAATGTGAGCGGTTCATCGAGTATGATATTGAGACTTTTCTCGCGAATAAAAAGCTTGAGAGGAATCTGAGTGGCCGTCAACTCTTTCGCGATGAAGACGTTGACCCTGGCGGTCTTCGTTTCTTGAGGCTTTAACACTCCGAAATCAATGGCGCCCTCCGTGATGCGGAGGCCCTGGGTAGGGGAGCTGGTAATCTCAGCCACGGTCTGCTGGGCGGGCACGGTTCCCACATTTTTCACGGTCAGGAGCAGATCCACCGCCTCACCTTTTTGGATCCGGCCGTCGCTGTTCCCGACTGATTTCCCGCTGCCGTCATCAATGATCTGATAAGTATAGGCAAATCGAGGGCGGGGCAGTCCCTTCAAGGCGATCACGGCTTTGACGGGGTCGGGAGTAAAGCCGTTATGTTCCTCAAATTCGAGACGTAGCGGCAGTTCGCCGTCCACGCGATCTTGCGGAACTTTGATCGTGACAGTATCCTCTGCTTTTTGGCCTGCTTCGATTTTCCCCAGATAAAAAATCTGGCCATCCAACAGTGGATCCGCGCTTTTCGTTTTTGCCTGGAACTGATAGAGGGGACCCTTTCCTTTATTTTTCACCGTGAGCGCGAGCGTGATCGTACTGCCGGCCTTGGCCTCCAAGGGCCGAATGGACAAATCGGCTTCCGGCAGCGGCGGAGGCGAGGGAGCTGGCCCGATCTCGTTACCCCGTTTCTTAATTTTTTCCGCCATCGTCGCACTGAGGACAGGCGAAGCGGGCGGCTGCACACGAACGATTCGGTCGCGTCCCCCCGTGGCGACCAAGCTGCCGTCCGGCGAGACCGCAAGAGACCATACCGGTCCTGCGTGCCCGCTTAATGAGGCTCGTTCGTTTCCGGTCGCCACGTCCCACACCTTGATCGCGCCGGCAGAGTCCGCAGACACGAGCGTTCGGCCGTCGCGAGCGAACGCCAGCGTATTGATCTCGGCGGTGTGGCCGGTGAAGACGTTCCGCTCTTTCCCCGTGTCGACATCCCACAGACGGACTGCTCGATCTTCCGATCCGCTGGCGACAAACCGGCCGTCCGGCGAGAAGGTGACAGCATGGATGTGACCCTCATGGCCGGCCATCGCGCTCTTTTCCATCCCGGTTGCCAGGTCCCACAGATGAACCTGATGGTCGCTGCTGCCTGTCGCCAGTGTCCGGCCATCCGGCGAGAACGCGATGGAAAAGATAATTCCGAACCGGCTTCGCATGGATTTGAGTTCTTTGCCGTTTGTCCAGTCCCAGAGCCGAACCGTCCCGTCGGTTCCCCCGCTCGCGAGCGTGTCCCCGTCAGGAGAAAACACGATCGCCTGGATGCCCCCAAAGCGCGAGGTCAAGGACTTGAGCTCCTTGCCCGACGTCATGTCCCAAAGGCGGATCGTGGTATCGGCGCTTCCCGACGCCAAAAGCCTGCCATCGGGTGAGAAGGCAAGTGCGCGCACCGTGCCCATGTGGCCGCGAAAGATATTGAGCTCGCGCCCTGTCGCCGGTTCCCATAAACGGATCGTTTGATCGCCGCCGGCTGTTGCAAGCACCCGGCCATCGGGGGAGTATGAGACAGCAAAGACCTCTCCGGTATGACCGGCGAGTAGGCGTGTGGCCAGGTCCGCGGGGGCCGGGGTATGAGCGCCGGCCAATGGCGCGACCACGGCAAGTAATGCCCAGAGGGTCACATTCAAGAAGAGGGGGGCCCGGCCGGTCATTTTTTCAGTCCTTCCAGCTTTCGATCCAAGGCATCAAGTTGGGAGGCGAGTTTTGATTCCATGGCTGAGAGCAGACGCTCGATCTCGTCCAGTCGAACCTCGAGCGACGCAAGCCGGCCATTGAGATTGTGCATCGAGGAAAGAATCGGTGCGGTCCCTTCTGGAGAAGGCATCGGCGCTGAGCCTGAGGTTGGAAGCTCCGGCGGTTTCCCCGGCGAACCAGGCACTGGCGTAGCAGGGGTTGGCAAAGCAGACGGCACCGCCGCTCGGGGCGGAAGGCTTGTCGCTTTGTCGAGAGTTGGTCCTGGGGCCGTCGGGGACGCTTTCGTGCGCCCGGCGCTGTAGAAGCCGATCGCATCGCGCCCCTGTCCTCCCGGCAAAAGTACCAGGATATGATGTTCATCACCTTCTGCCGGGATGGAGCGGACCACAGGCGACGTAATACTTTCCTCGTGGCTTGTCGTTTGCGCCTGGATCAACAACGGGACGGTTCCTTTCTCCGGAATCAGGAGCAATCTGGAATTTTCAACCGCCAGGACTGTGTACTCGCCTGGAGCGGCAACGATCTCTCCTCCGGCCGCGGCCGCGAAATGTACGGGACGGTCCAATGTGACCATTGTGGAAGACGCCGCGTCCTGCGGCATCCCGACCACAGTAAGGACGCTCCATAGCATCAAACCGAACAACGAGATCATTCTTCCATTCATGGCTCACCCCCGCGTCCGACTATTGCATTATGATGCCGTGTGCCGTCGTAGTGGTTACGAATTCGCAACCTCCATTACAGGTGCCTTCTGCTCCCTTCTCGCAGAACGCGGATGCTGACGTAACAATAAGTCGACAAGTTCCTTCTCCCATACACTCGCAAGTGACGTTGGTTGCGAAGAGACCGCCAGGCCCGCCACCAGCTCGTCGAGCCATCACTTGGTTCTTAGGACCTTTCTGAAGGACGAACCCGGGCAATGCTTTGAGTTCCTTACCCTGGATGACCGCGCCCTCCAGTTTTGGTGGGACAGACTTACCTGGCCCTGTGCGAGGCACCGCGCGCTCCTCGACACCCCCCGAGGGAGCTTGTTCCTTCTCTGCTGCCGCCACCACGAAAGAACTTTGGTCTGCACACGCCTGTTGCGCACCCATTTCTGCTCTACCGGATCCGGCAACCATTACGAAAACGCTTGCGAACCCGATAATCACGGAATTGATTCGTCTCATCGTCTTTCTCCTTCCGGATTTAAGGGGTCTGAGCCCTGTGTTTTGCTCCTTCAAGTCATGGCGGAGAGTCATCCTACCAGGATAGTAAGCAGATCCTTGAATCAAAGGGTTATTGGGGCCGAATGTCTTTAGAGCCGGTAGTAATGATTCTCCACGCACATGTACCGCTACAGTTGCCACTACCCTTGTAGCACTTTGCCTCGCCGCCGATCACATCTGTTGTGCATGTGCCTCCTAGCTCTATCGACTTACACACGCACATGACCGTAGTGATTCCTAAACCGCCACTCCCTCCACCGGCGCGGCGCGCGGTCACTTGATTGTTCGGTCCCTTTTCCAACACATAGCCGGGCATCGCCTTGACTTGATTGCCCTCCATGATCAGCCCTTCCATCTTGGGCGCCACGCTCCCCGGCGCCCCTTTCCGCGGCACGGCGCGCTCTTGAACCTCCCCCTGGAGCCTGTTCCTTCTCCTCTGCCGCCACCACGACGAACTTTGGTCTGCACACGCCTCTTGCGCACCCATGTCTGCTCTACCGCCTCCGGCAACCATCACGAAAACGCTTGCGAACTCGATAACCCGGCATTCATTCGGTCGCATTGTGTTTCTCCTTCCGGTTTCATTAGCGGCTGGGACGTGGCACCGGAGCCGGCGCGCCCCTGCTTGGCGGCGAACCGTGGCCTTCATAGCATTCGGTCTGCGTTACGTTGCCGGCGATGACATCCTTGCCATTTTCTGTCTTGCACTGTGCCTGCTGGCAGGTCCGGCAGGTGTTTGCACCCTGAGCTCCCCAGGCGCCGCAGGTCCTTGGAACTCCCGCACAATTGTGAGTGCCAGGACCACCACCGGTATTCGGCGCGGCAAATACCGACAAGGAGAACATCGTCATGGTGCAGAAGATTCCAATTCCGACAAACTGGTTGATGGGTCTCATGGGGTTTTCCTCCATCGTGTGACGCGGAGGTCCTCCGCGGCCTGACTGAGAAAAGAGACGGCGGGAGTGACTGAACACCCAGCAGCAGAGCACTCCCGATACGATGACTGCAGGATTGATTCGTCTCAGCCGTAACTATTCATGGCGGAACCATCGTGTGACACGCAGGTCTTCGCCGGCCTGATTGGGGAAAAACCTGGTCGGCGTGACCAGTGTCTCTCCCGATTCAGTCTTGACCACTGCTGGTGGTCCAGGCTGGGCAGCGCCAAACCCATTGGGAAGAACCGGCGCTTGTTCCACCTTTGCCGGAACTGCCGTGGCGGAGCGTTCACGGCCTGCGATCCGTGTCAGAATCTGCTCGATGTCGGTTCGCTGTTGATAGGACGCCACGAAATAAATCGTTTCCACGCCGCGGTACTGATCCAGGCTGTACCAATAGGGACCTTCCGGCAGGACGTACTCTTGACCTTTTCGGACAGGATTCGTGAGAGTCGAGTGTTTGCTCGGAAACAGGCCTTGCGCCCATCCTGATCCATCAATGGCGATCACGTAGACATAACAATCGGCAGTCGGTCGAAAGACAATTTTGAATTTGTCTCCGGCCTGGGGGTCACCGCGGCCGTCCTTAAGAACATCCCCATCTTGGATTGGAACAGGGACCCCGGTCGGAGTCTTCCGCAGCAGAGCAACGTCTAACGCGATGGCCACCGGCCGCGGCTGTGAATAGCCAGAGCCCGGCGGGGAGCTCGGCGTTGGAACAGGGACGGCAGGGGTTCCGCCGGCCGGGGGATAGTACCGACTCCGGCGGATAGCCGGCAGGTGGGTTATTCGGATAGGGAGAGGAAGGAAAATTCTGCGACGGATAGTTTGCGCCCGGAG
This sequence comes from Nitrospirota bacterium, assembly GCA_963788195.1. GTDB lineage: Bacteria > Nitrospirota > Nitrospiria > Nitrospirales > NS-4 > NS-11. The sequence continues at coordinate 4,180 of CAWBGA010000011.1, read as the reverse complement.
GCGGCGGATTGGAGTACACAGAGCCGCCGGAGCCCGGATAGTTAGGGCCGCCCGGATATGGACTCCGGTGAAGGCGGTGGGTAGGTCGCAGCCGGAGGAAACCCTGGCGTTTGATTGTTTGGGAAACCAGGTGGAGCGCCGGCTGCCGGCGGGTACCCACCGCCCATCGCAGAGGGCGGGTATCCCGGTCCGGGAGCAGCGCCGTATACCGGCCAGGGGGGGCTGTCCCCCGCTGACCCTGTGGAATAACCGGACGGCCGGACGAGCACATGCAGGAGCGCCATCAAGTCTTCGTTGTAGGCGGGAGCATAGTTTTTTGCCGTCGCGTTGAACAGGCTTTTGGCAAACTCAAGCGCCATCGGCAGGACAAACGGGATCGCCGCACATGCTGCAAGGGAGACGGCGACGAGGAGAGCCAGGGCAGGATGTCCAATAGGGCGGTGCCACGTCATGAGACGACATCGATTCATCGGCTGCTTGGCCATCTTCGAAATTTCACGTGCCATAGACAAGGGCGCTACCGGTCAGCAAGCCCGACCGGTCTTCAGAAAGTCTCTTACGTGAAGGAAGCACAGGATCGGGAGCAGACCCGTCAGGATGCTGTCTCCTCATGTCGTCATCGTGCGGAGAGAATCATTTGGGAGTCGGTGACGGGGCGTCAATGTCCTCCAGTGCGCAGGACACCTTCCAGCACAACCCAGGCGACATCGCGCACTCCCAGCAGCTTGATTCATTCCCCATGAGGATGAGAGGCACAGTATTGCCCAGGGCATCGGCAGCGGACCAATCGACGATGTTCCCGCCCTCGACAATCGCGAACAGCTTGTGTCCTGAGGCGTCGGTATGGATCAGATTGGATCCATCACGAAGCTGTTGTCCGGGTTTCCCACGCGCATCGGCCACTTCATGTTCAGCGGGGTCAAATTTGGCCAGCAGGTCCGCCATCGGGGACGGAGGAGGGTCGTCAATTCCTCGGGGCTGAACTTGGCCGGGAGCGGCGCCACCCAATCCCTGTGGCTGCGAAGGGTATGGGGGCGGCGGATAGCCGGGCTGTGATCCCGGTGCCCCTGGGATTCCATACGGATTTTGCGCCGACGGATAGCCGGGTTGCGTGGAGGAAGGGTAGCCGGGCTGATTGGGATCCATTGGTGGATACTGGGAAGAAGGATACTGCGTCGACGGATACCCCGTCTGAGGGTAACCCTGTCCGGGTTGCGCTGGCGGATATTGGGTCGACGGATACCCCTGCTGAGGGTAGCCCTGCGCCGGTGGTAATTGTGATGGGTATTGGGTGGACGGATACCCGGATGGATTGTATCCTGGTGTTGACATGGGATTTGAGGGATACCCGGACTGATAGGGATCGGATGGATTCGGATAGCCTGGCTGAGCAAATCCGCCTTGTTGAGGGAAGTTGTTGAGGCCTGCGGCTTGCGCCGGTCCATATTTCGCTGCGATTCGATTGACCGCCTCTGTGATATAGGGACTCAACAGGTCGGTGGTCGCTTTGTTTTGAACCGATGGGTTGCCCGACTTCATTCCATCGAGTACGTCCGTCAACTTTAGTTTTCTGGCGACCATCTCCCTGGTCGTGACGTTGACGTAATCAAGGAGCACTCCGCTGCGAGCCTCAACGATTCTGACATCGAAACTTATGGCTGCCTGCTCTCCTGCCAGGAGATCCTTTAGGACGCCCTTCATACTGCCCTTCGCAGCTTTACTCTCGCTGATGGCCCCGTCAAAGATGTACTCGGCCCCAGCTGCGTTCGGCGGAGCGATTGCGAATTTGCCTGAGCGGACCAGCGCGCCGATGAACAACTCCCGTGCCAGGGGACCTGAAATGTCTGGAATGACGCTATTGAACTGATACACGGCGACAACTCGACGCGGAATCTGAGCCTCGGCCACAAAGTCCGGAACCGTTCCCGGAAGCAGCAACATGATCAGACAAACCATCTTGAGCGGTAGGGTCCAATCGTTACGTATCGTCTTCATGGTAATGCCCCCTCTCAATCGCGGAGATCCATGGGAAACTCCCTTAGGAAGTCAGGCCCGATGGCTCCCCGAGCGAAGAATTCTATGCTTGCCCCAGTGCAACGTCAACTCGCGCGCTGTCACTCCTAATACTTCTTCCGAGGTCCTTATACTTTCGACCGCTTACTTAAAACCGTGCTTGTAGGGTCGCGATGAGACTGCGATCGGGAACCACCGCTCTGTCGCTAAACTTTTACGTCAGATCCTATTCGGGTTTCGTCCCGCCCGACTGCTCAGGTGGATCAACTGCGGTACCACGCTGCATGATTGGCGGTTGAGTGCCGGGGGCAATCGCGGAGGTGGAGCTGGACGCGTACCACCTTCTCCCACGGGCTTTGGCCGCCGGATTTCAGTGTAATTGCGGCGGCAGGTAGGGTTTCCCGAAGGCATTTGCTTGTACTTTATCTGATTTGTTCGTGTTCGTGCGCATACGAAATATTCCAGGCGTTTGAGTGAATGTGAGGATACCGCCCATCTCCACGCACTGGCAGGCTGAAACCAAACCGTCGCCATTCGCCTGTAACTGATCAGTGGCGACAATCAGCACGGGTTGTTTGTCCGGCCTGCCGATCGTGTACAAAGATATTCCGCCTTTGGATTGCTGTCTCCCAAAACCAGATTTGTGGCACGGGAGTAAAAAAACGCGACATACCGGCCGTCCGCACTGATGACCGGAGTCATGCTGAGATCATTTGCCTGAGCACCGCCGGTGGCCATATTCACGCGCGTAGCGAGCCCGGTCTGCCTGATCCAACACAAAGATATCCCGATGCTGATTGGTGTCCCCCGGGAGCAAGGTTCGACGCCCCTGCACTCAAACGTGACATACCGGCTGTCCGCACTCATGGTGGGATCCTGCGTCGCCACCGTTTGGCTGGCCACCGCCCAAGGCTTCGGTGACTCGGGTCGTCTGTCCCGTCTGCCGATCGTGCACAAAGATATCGTTCCGAATGCCCTGGTTGATGTTTCCTGGAACGGGATTCGAGGCCTGATGACTGGAAGGCGACATACCGGCCTGCTGTCCGCACTGATAGCGGCAGCGCGACTATAACCGTTCGGCGGACCACCGCCGAAAGCTTCGCTGACTCGGGTCGTCTGTCCACTCTGCTGGTCGTGCACAACCCCCCCATTCCGCTCCCTCTGGTTGGTGTTGCCCGGGACGAAATTCCCTGCGTCGACCTGAAGGCGACATACCGCCCTGTTAGACCTGATCGCCGGCCTATCAGCTTCATCTGCTCGCTTGGCCACCACCGGTGACTACGCTGACGCGTGAAGTCTGCAACGTCGGCCGATCGTGCACACAAAGATATCGTTCCGCTGGTTGGTATCCTGTGGAACAAGATTCGTCGCATAGGAAGCGAACGCGACATACCGGCCATTGGCACTAATGGCGGGATCGTGGCTGGATTCGTCCCTGCCTGGCCGCCGCCGGTAGCGATGCTCACTCGCGTGGTTTGCCCGGTCTGCCTATCATGGACAAAAATGTCCGACTTATTGTTAGAGTCCCCCGGGACAAGCTGCCTTGCGTCTGACGCGAAGGCGATATAGCGTCCGTCTGCGATGATGGCGGGTTCGCTACTTGCAAAGCCTACTTGAATACCCCCGATGCCAACGCTCACACGAGAGGTGGTGCCCGCCTGAGCATCTGAGATGGGAATGCAGAGCAGGCGCCCCTCAAGCATCAGGAAAGCACACAAGGCAACCCAGATAAGGGCGGTACGCGTCATCACTGGGTGGCACTCAGTTACTCTCACGAGCCCTGTTCACGTTTTTTTTCGCCCGACTGCTCCGCGGGACTCGATATTCCCGGGGATGGCTCGGCCGGCTGGCCACCCTCGAGGCCTCGGAGCTGGATGGAGGGTGGGGTCCCCGAGGCGGTACCGGAGGGAACATGTGGACGAAATACGCTACCTACAGCAACAAGTCCATCCCGCATTGCCACATAGATCCGGCCCTCAACGATAGCCGGGGCTCCACGTGTAGGCTGCCCACCCAGTTGAAGGGGGGAAAGGACTACCCTTCCATCATTTTTATCCAGGGCATACAGAAAGCCGTCTCCTGAGGCCACTATCACCCATGTTGGAAAAGAAGTGCCTCCGTGGATAAGCGAAGGGGCAGTGATGCACGCAGAAATCGGATTTATCGC
>CAWBGA010000010.1:0-14996 GCA_963788195.1 Nitrospirota bacterium | reverse complement strand
AATAGCAAGGAGCCTCCTTGCTGAAAACACTAGTCCTGTTAGATTAAAAGTTATTTTCTATGGCAAATTACCAGGTTAATGCGCCGCTCTCATTCGCGCGCGCCTTACTTGTGCTAGATTTCTGCTATTTAGCACCTTTACGGGTGACTACTTAACATTGTCCAGCAAATAACCCGTTTCTTCCTTTGCATCCGTCGCCCAAGTGTCCGCTTGACCGCGCTTGACGTATCCCAAGAATTATGGGAATGTTTTATTGAATAGGTAATTAACTTAATTGAAGCAATTAAGCAAAGCTTATAAAGAAGTACACCTTGAATCTGAATTAGGCCCTCAGTTAGGAAATGAATCCTACCAAGGCACATTGCAATGAATGTGGAGGTGATCGTAATCGCGCCGTGCTGTACTGCAAAAAAACGCCGTGGGCGGATTCGGAGAATGCCATATCTGGGCGAGACGATTACGAGATGCTCAAGTGCATGGGCTGCGACAACGTGAAGCTTCGACACACATCCTGGTTCTCCGAAGATGATGATCCTACCATTACGTATTTCCCTCCGACGATCTTTCGGCCGATTCCCCGCTGGTTCTCTGAGCTTTCGGATGAACTCCCATCTAGCGATGACTTTGTTGAAAAGCTACTGAAAGAGATCTACGTAGCGCTGCAGAACAATCTTCCAAGTTTGGCTGCAATGGGCGTCAGATCATTGATCGATAAGGTCATGATCTCCAAGACAGGTGACAACGGCAGCTTCGCCAAGAACATTGCTAACTTCGAAAGCCTTGGATACGTCTCACGAATTCAGCGTCAGCGCTTGGAGACGGTTCTTGATGCTGGGCATGCAGATTCACCGAACCTTCATCCCGAGCACGCAGGATGTAATCACCCTCGTCGACATCGTGGAGCACGTCGTTGAGACCGTCTACCTTCATGAGGCGAAGGTCAAAAAGCTCAAGGTGCGTGTTCCACCGAGGAAGAAGGCAAAGCCATAAAGGTTAACCGGTTTCTCAATGAACCACCTCCTTATAGGAGAGCCATATGGGTAAGATAGTCAACTACCGAAATAACAAGTACCAGTGCTTCTGCCAGATCAAGCTTGAGAATGGTGAGAGAGTGCTCATTTCGATAGCAAGTGTCCCGACGCCAAGTGTGAAGCTCATAAAGCTAGGTTTGTTGGGGCTCGTACCAGTCCAAACAATCTGGGAGTACAATCCCATGATGGCCGGTGGTTACGACTCGTATGTTCAAAAGATGATGAAGATGTTTCAAGATCCTTTGACTTCAGAACCGAAACACCCTTTAGATATCCTGCGCGACCGCCTACTCAGTTGTCGATCCATCCCCGAGGTTCGAGATTCCCTCTTTAAAGCCGAACGCAGCCTTTCCGAAGGAATGAATGAAGGTGACGCAAATACATAACCACCGCGTGGAGCAGACGCCGGAGACAGCCTAGTTTCCGCGACTCATCACGTTTTGGACAAAACCATGGTTTACCTCCTGCACGCCTTCCTAGCGCTGACTGCCTTCCTGGTGGTTCTTAACGGATTTCTCCGCGGTGTGAAGAAGACGCAAATTGACGCCTTCCTGAGTATTCTATGGGTTACGCTCTTAGGCGTTTCATTCGTGGCGTTTGGATGGAAGGCAGGGTTACTCTCAGGTGGTATGAGCTTTATCTATGCTATCGCATTTCGTTCATTGGCAGCTCGGCTTGCTGCACGCATAATAGGAGGTCCTGGCTCTCGCCACGTTGATCTTCCGCCTGCGGCCGTTCAGCGTTTCAGTCGCGAGCTTGGTCGACAGCCTGGTCCCGAAAGCATCGCGCACGAGCTTGTTTCAGGGAGCGATAGATCTCAAAAGGCTCTAGAGGCTCTACTAGATTACTGCGAGACTAACCCTGATACACGAATCGTAATGGCCGAGTTCAACGCATCGCGGGGGATCTTGATCGAGCTATATGGAAACCTCCTTAAAGCTGGCGCAGGCCAATGGGCCGGTGGGCATTACGTGCCCGTCTCCGCGCTAGCCCACTCACATACATTGCGATATATTCTGCGACATCCTGCAATTGGGCGTGATGCAATAAATCAGCAAGCGTACGACCTCATAATGCACTTTGAGAGTGGCTTACGGCTAGAGTAAACGGCGAGGCCAAAGGAATCTCTACCCTGCGAACAAGGCCTCCCGGTTGAATCCAATCGACGCATTACGCTACGAATAGCGGATCTCGAGCGTTGGAATAGCAAGGAGCCTCCGATGTGGAATCAGAATTTTATGTTCAAAGAGAATGGTGTGACGCCGCTGGACAAGACCGAGAACGAGTTATTTCAAGCGATCCAGCCCACATTGGATAGCACGGGTCTCAGGGGGGAGCGGTATATTTCCGTGTGGGTGCAGGGAGATGAGGACAATGGAAAGCCGATGATGTATACGAACGTGTACGCGCGAACAGCGATTCTGGACTGCGACCGCCAAGCCGGTCTGCTTCAGCCGTACCAAGGACGGTCGCATCAGCTCAAGGCTCTACTGTCGTCAGGACAAAAAGCCTGGATCAAGGACTGGTTAATGAAGACGTCGCCCGAGGCCTGGGAGGCAACCGAGGACTCGCTGAAAGTGATTTTCGAGGAGGACTGACCGAGAAGCAAAAGGCCGGTGACAGATCGCCACCGGCCTTTTTGTGTCAATGAAGCGGAAGGACAGAATTAGTGCTTCTCTTTGTCCCCGGCTTCCTTCTTTTTCTTGTCCTTGTCCGCAGGCTTACCTTCATCTGCCTTCTTCGTGGTATCGCCCGACTTTACCTCACCACCAGCGGGTGGTGCGCCCGTGGTACCGGCAGGGGCATCCATCTTCTTCTTCTCGTCTGCGAACGTGGAACCGGCAAAGGTCAGACCGATCATCACGGCGAACATTACGGAAAGAATCGTCTTCATGTGTCAAGCCTCCATTTAACAAGAGAACAGTTATTTACTGAGCTTTCTCTTCGGTCGTCGTCTTCGTGGTCTTCTTGGTCTTCTTGTGCTTCTTACCGTTCTTATTTTCTGACTTTGTTGTTTCGGTCTTCTCTGACTTGGTTTCCTTCATCGTGTCACCAGCGGGAGCGCCGGCAGGCGCGTCCATCTTTTTCTCGTCTGCGAAGGTTGACCCGGCAAAGCTCAGACCGATCATGACCGCGAATGCAGCTGCGAGTATCGTCTTCATTGTAAAATTCACCCCCTCCCCTCCATGTCAGCGTGTGTGCATGACCGGATAATGTTGTACGGTTTGCCATAAATATCTAGCAGCTCTTGTGCCAGCACCATCCTTTTCTAATGCTTCGTATCTTGTTGATTTTACACAAATTAAATGATGCTACCGCCTGCGCTAGGTAGCAGCCGGTTGAAGGTCGCCGGGTTTCGGGCAGCCGACACCTGTAATGGGTTGTCTGGCGCTCCTCGGGTTGCCATACGAAGGCCGGCTGTCTTGAGGTAAAGGAGCTGAATGGAGCATTTGTCCGCACGTTGAAAACTATACGACCAGTCCCTATACTCCGCCTCGCATCCGGCGCATTTCTGACCATCTGAGTCACCAGCCAGGAGGGTAGGGGTTTGAGGCGTCGAAGTGTCCGCAACTTGCTGGCGGGGCTATGCCTGCTGACCTTATGCGTAGGCTCGGCGTTTGCACGAGAAAACTCTTCCGGCGTAGAGGGCCAGACGCCTTCACCGGAAATCTTGTATTCCCCCGAAGACCGTCCTGCTGACCGTCTTGGTTGCCCTCTACGGGGCCGCTCAAAAGTCGATTTATCTTACAATCTATGGGATCACCTATCCGCCGATCATCAAAGCTTTGGTCGCCGCACACAAGCGGGGCGTGGATGTACGGCTGATCACGGACCGCCAGAAGTTAGAGGACAGGAACCAGCGTCTGGGGCTGGAAACATTACGCCTGGCGGGTATCCCGATCAAGGTGAATACTCATGACGGCTTGATGCATATCAAGCAAGCAATTATCGACGAGCGCATCAATACCTCCGGATCCCTGAACCAAACGACGAGCGGCGCCCGCTACAACGATGAGCGGTTGGACATCCTGCATGATGCCATCAGCACCCGGCGAGCTCATGACAAATTCCTGAAGATGTGGGCGGATCGCAGCCGCTTCGCCGATTGGCGGTGAGGTATGAAGTCATCGTCATCGGCGCCGGTGGCGGGGGGGCGATCCTAGGCATAGCGCTCGCGTCGCGGGGGGTCCGGGTCTGCGTCATCGAGAGGCAGCAGGCCCTGCCGACTCTGCAGCGAGCCGAGACCATTCAGCCCAATGGTCAGCAGATCCTGCATCGGCTTGGTCTACTGGACGCACTGGGCGCCGACGCTGTGCAGTCAGTCCAGCGGTTTCACTTTATCCGCATCGGCGGACCGCGCCTGTGCACCGTGGATTACGGGATGCTCCCGTCACCATGGAACCGGGCGCTCGTTACACAATCAACCAGGGTTCATGAGCTGATCTTGTCCCGTCTGCGCGCAGAGCCGACGGCGCATCTACAAACGGGTCTCGAGTTCCGAGGCGTCATACGGAACGAGGGGGTGGTCCGGGGCGTAGTGGCCCACCACGCGGATCAAAAACACGCAATCGAGATTGAAGCTTCTCTCGTCGTCGGCGCGGATGGAGCCGGCTCGCGCGTGCGTCAGGCTCTTGGGGTTAAGGCGGCAGTGCATCGTTATCAGCATGGCTATCTGCTCGCGCTCCTTCCACGGCCTACAGGTATGAACGGTGAGGCGCGGTACTATGTCGGGCGAGGAGAACTTCTGGGAATGTTTCCGGCCCCGGAAAACCGGGTTATCGCCCTGTATATGGTAAAAGGTTCGGACATCAATACGATTAAAGCGCAGAGGCTCGAGGCCTTCAAAGAAAGGCTCATTGCAATCGATTCCGCGATGTGCGAGTCCCTTCAGGCCTTAAGCACCTGGGACCAGGTAGGCTATCTACCCTGCTTCAGAGTGCGGGCGGACCGATGGGTCACCGACGGGGCAGTCCTGATCGGTGATGCCGCCCACGCGATGAATCCGCATGCCTCTCAGGGGCGGATGCAGGCTATGACCGACGCCATGGTCCTCTCCGATGTGATCATGAAGTGCCGGACCACGGATGATTGGTCGGCGAAGGCGCTGTCAGCGTATGAAACCGCCAGACGGCCTCAGGTCACAATGCTTCAGCGGCTCGCTGATGAACGCACTACGTTTTGGAATGCGTCAGACCCCTTGCGTTGTTATGTGCGGAATCGAGTCTTCAGAGGCATCGACAAGAATGCGAGGCTGCGCTACCAGGTGCTCACGGCGACGGCCGGATTACGGACGACCCCTCCGCTGACCTGGATGGATAAGCTGATCGCCCTGGGCCACTTGCCCGACCCGCATGCCAACGACATTCCCCCAGTGTAGTGCGCAGGATTCCGGAAGCAGATAACGGTTGCTAGGGGGATTCGGCGTAGAGAGTAGTTACGGTGGCGTCGGTGATCAGCACAGACGCGAGGCAACCGGGCTTGAGACTGGGATCAGTTTTAGGAAAGATGGTCACCAGGCCGCCGTCTGTCCGCCCCAGCCATTGTTGGGATGACCGTTTGCCGTCGCCTTCAATCAGGACCTGCAGAGTCCTGCCGATCATGGCCTGATTTTTCTTGAGCGAGACGTCTCGTTGTAGCTCAATCAGCGCAGTGACGCGTTCCGACTTCACTTCCTCCGGAACGTCGTCCTTGAGCTTTCGGGCCGCGATCGTGTGCTTACGCTCGGAATACTTAAAAATGTATGCCAGGTGATATTCCATCTCTCGGTAAAGATCGTAGGTCTCCTGGTATTCAGCCTGAGTCTCCGAGCAGAAGCCGGCAATGATATCGGTCGTAAGCGTAATGTCCGGGCAGAGGGCGCGGATGCGGGTCACGAGCGCCCGATACTCCTTTTGTGTATACGATCGACCCATCAGCTCCAGAATGCGGTCGCTGCCCGATTGAAGCGGCAGGTGGATGTGTTTGGAGATCCGAGGGTGACCACAGACCATTTCCAAGAGTTTCTCTGGAAAGTCCTTGGGGTGCGGCGACATGAAGCGGACCCGTTCGATTCCCCGCACGTCGGCGACTGCCCGCAAGAGATCTGCAAAATCATGCTTATCGTCACAGTACGAGTTGACGTTTTGCCCGAGCAGTGTGATCTGCTTGCAGCCGCTCGCTGCCAAGGCCTCGGCTTCGCTGACCACGTCAGTGAACTGGCGGCTTCGTTCACGGCCACGTGTGTACGGCACCACGCAGAACGTGCAGAAGTTATCGCAGCCGCGCATAACCGCAATCCAGGCCGTGATGCCGGGAACCTTGTCTGGGGCAATGTCGCTATAGGTCTCATACTCCGAGAGGTCGACGGCCAACTGCTTTTGACCCTTCCCGGCGTCTCGAAGTAGCTCGGGTAGCGAGCGATAGCTGTCCGGACCGGCCAGGACATCGATAATAGAATCGGCCGCAAGCAAGTCTTTTTTGAGATTCTGGGCCATGCAGCCCAAGACTCCTATGATCACTCCCTTTTGACGCTTGAGATGCTTGAGTTCACCGAGGTGGCCATAAACCTTGTTATGGGCATTCTCCCGAATCGCGCAAGTGTTCAGCAGAACAATGTCCGCTGTGTCGGAGCAATCCGTAAATCGGTACCCGCCGCTTTTGAGGATCGAGCGTACCAGTTGCGTGTCGTATTCATTCATCTGGCAGCCGAAGGTTTCGATGTACACCGCTGGAGACTGCATCGTCTATTTCCCGCTCGAGACCGCAGTGACAGCCGGCGGCAGCCCTTCCGTCACGGTTGGAAACTGCGGTTTCCAGCCGAGGGTATCCTTGGCAAGCTGGTTCTTCACGCGCGTCGAACAGGTGATGGACTCGGTCCACAGGGGCCCGGCCGTCTTGGCGGACTCTTCGAGAGACACCGTTCCAGGTACCGATTTGCCGACGGCCCCCGCCACTTTCGCCAGCCAGTCTTTCTGCATGGTGGGCTCGTCATCCACGAGGTTCAGGATCTGGGTCCGCGGCCGCTCATCCGCGGGCGGCGCATAGCCGATCTTCTCCGCCGCCAGGACGTAGGCTTGTGCGAGATCTTCCGCATGGATAAAGCTCATAAAATTTTCGCCGGTGCCGACGATCTTGGCCTGCCCTTCCATGACAGAGGGAAGAAGCTGTTCTTTGAACCAGCTGCCGTTGCCGTACACCCAGCCGGGCATCAAAAACGTGGCCACGATCCGCCTCGATTCGGCCAGGTGAGCCAGGGATGCTCTCGCGGGCCCGGTAAAACGGGCATAGCCGATGGGTTGAAACTCGGTCTCTTCACTGACCCATTCCTCCCCGTGGTCGCCGTAAGCGAGCGCTGAGAACGTCAGAATGAGGCCTCGGAGCTTGGCATCGTGGACGGCGTGAATCAGGTGAGCGCAGGCATCCGTATGGGACTTCAATAGCTCAGGAACCTGGGCTAGCGTAGGAGTCTGCCCTCGTTTACCCGGCTTGGTGCAACCAATTGCGACGTCAAAATTTTCTATTGCCCGCTCCCACGGTCCGTTTGTTAATAAGTTTCCGATGATGGGGGCGCACCCCAGGTCCTCAATAATTTTGGCGCGAGCGCTATCCCTGGCGAGCCCATAGACCTCATGCCCCTGCGCCTGAAAAGCCTTGATCAGATGGCGCCCAATAAAACCAGTGGCGCCCGCTATGAAGATTTTGAGAGGAACTGCCATGGTAAGAACTCCTATAAATCGACGACTGTGCCGAGTGCCAGGCCATCCATGGCACCGTGCACCTCGACCGGGCGGATTTGATTCGTCAAATCCTCCTCAGCGGAAACACCAACCCTCAGATAGTCGGGGGTGAGACCGGTAAAAAGCCCGTGTTTATTTTGGGACTCAAACAGCACCGAGACGGTCTGCCCGACGTGGCGGAGATAGAAGTCCATGCGCTTGCCTCGGGAGAGCGAGCACAAAGCGTGGCTTCGGGATTTGATGGTGCCAACGGGTACGGTGCCGTTCAGCTTCAGTGACGCAGTGCGCGGCCGTGCGGAATAACTGAAGACATGAAAATACGCGAACGGCAAATCCATAAGAAGGGAACATGTGCGCCCGAAAGCCTCATCGGTCTCGCCGGGGAAGCCCACCATGACGTCGGTGCCGAGCCCTAGCTTGGGGACCCGTTTCATAGCATGGTCGATAAAAGCCGCGTACTCCTGCGCGCTGTAGCGTCGATTCATCGCCTTTAGGATCACATCGTCGCCGCTTTGCAGCGGCACATGGAGGTACGGACAGACTTTAGAGGGACCCGCCATCCGTTCCAGGAGCTCATCCGAGATCGTGGTCGGCTCGATGGAGGAGATGCGGATTCGAGTAAGACCAGAGAGTCGCTCCAGTGAACGGATAGCGTCCATCAGGGAGTGGCCCCCATGGTTGTAGCGGCCGATATTGACCCCGGTAATCACGATTTCCCGATGCCCTCGGGCCACCAAACCCTCGGCCTCGCGCACGAGATCATCCAAATGCCGGCTGCGTTCGTGCCCGCGAGAAAACGGGATGATGCAGAATGAGCACATGAAGTTGCAGCCGTCCTGCACTTTAAGATTCGCGCGAGTCTCTTCGAACTCGCCGATCCCCTCAAGCGTAAAATCATCTCGAGCGATTGTGCGTGTATGGAGAACCTCAGGCTTTGGCCGTCGCTCGAGTGAGGTCAGGTATCGTGGCAAATCCATTTTGTGCTGCGTTCCTACAATCAGGTCGATCTCGTCCATCTTCTGGAGGATTTCGATTCCAGTCTGAGCATAGCAGCCGGTGACCGCCACGAAGACGGTCGGTGAAGCGCGTCGAAGTTTCCGCACCAGATGTCGGCACTCAGCTTCTGCATTTGCGGTTACTGCGCAGGTATTAAGAATCGCCACATCGCAGGGTTGTCCAAACTCGACCACGCGGTAGCCTTGATTCCGGAGTTGATCAGTCAAGATAGCCGTCTCAGATTGATTCAGCCGGCATCCGAGAGTATGAAGAGACGCACGACGAGTGGAGTCTGCCATTACACCCTCATTGCACCCGCCCGCCCCGCGCCCGCCAAGACGGGCGCCTTTCCCGTGGCACCCACCCAGCCCTGGAGCTTCATTTCACTCAACCACCCCGAGCCTGAAGCAGGCTCGTCTCCCGTGGGACAAACTCCTTTACCCCAGGCGAGCTCGTTCCTCATATGGCGGGAGTGTGCCAAACAGGGCCGATGCGACGAACCGAGAATTATAACGAGGCTATGTCGGCGGCGCAAGGACAAGGCCTGCTTCCATGTCTTCTGACTGGTTCCGCACTTCCCCCGCGAGCAAAGGTTATGATATCGATGTGACGTGGCGCCTGGAGAGGGGGAGAAGCATCTTCTAAGCGGGTTAGACGACCGACGGCGTGGATTTTCACGTCAACTGGAGATCAGCTGGATCGAAGGCGGCTACTGCTCAACCCTTCAGTACGAGAAACTTTGTCTTACAAGCGCAGAGTTCGCAACGAAGGAGGCAGCTCTACTGTGGGCTATTCAAGAGTTGCACTGCCGGGGATATCGGCAATTAAGAACCCGTCTTAGCTTTCGAGGAGGGACGTATTTCGGCAGCCTTGAAGCATGGATCGAATATCCCGATCCGGAAGAGGAGCCCGGGTCTCCTCGGAATCTGCTGCAGAGATTGCGCGGCCTATGGCAGCATCTCTTCCATTGATAGGGAATAGCGGGGTTTCATCGGATAACTTGTTCATCCACCGGGTCAATGCTTCTACCGCGCAGAATCGTCCGCAATAGTATTCGATCGACGAATCCGGGAGGGTTTTGGTGGCCCAGTCCGGCGGGAGCGAAAGCGGCTTGATGCATAAACTATTGTTTTCATGGGAGACGGAGTACCAATGGTTGGTCTCCTTTTTCACGGCCTCGCAGCCGTCGCAAACGATATGAGCAACTATAGGCATGAGAATCTCCCCTTCAGTAAATCTTCTTTGACGCCGCAGCGATAAGCTCCGGATGATGGCGATGACTGCGCCTGTCGGTCAACCGACCATAAGTTGCTTTTATGATGCTTTAGGGGCGTCTGCGTATTCATCAGAAGCGGACTCCCATGGTAAGCCCAGGCATCAAATGTACGCCAGAACCCAGTCCCGCATCAATACCCGTAAAGTTGAGAAGTATGGTCATGGCGAAGCTGAAGGTGCGGTTGATGGGATAATCCACTCCTATGCCGATCGGTACGACAAACGAAGTTTCCCCTTCGGCATGGAAGAATCCGAGACCGCCCTGAAAATTCATTTTCGCGCCAGGGTTGGGCAGAGCCACATCCAGCCAGTACTTGGGCTGGAGAGAAAGGGCGACTTGAGAGAAATCAGCTACTTGTAACAAAGGCCCGAGGGAGACATTGGGATCAATAAACCGATCAGCATAAAGATTGAGGGCGAAAGCGGTGTCGCTTGAGCTACCGGTGCCTTGAGGGGTATCACCGAGGACCCCTAGTCCGACGCCCGCCGACCACAGCCCCGCTCGTGGTTCTACGGCGAGGGAGGGAGGGGCGGCCATGATACTCAATAGCCAAAGGAGTACCCCTGCCAGGGGCAGCGGAGACCGGAACACGCTATTTGCGGGTCGCTTTTTCCTGTCCTGTCCGGGGTGTCTTACGCCGATACCAAGCTTTCCGGCGATAAAACTGAAATAGGTAGCGAAAGCCAGCATCCGGTCTAGTGAGAGGAGGAACCAGTCGGAGGGCGCTTGAGCTTCTGCAACAGAGTCTCGATGGGTTTGGGAGCATCAGGTTCACAGACGTTAGTGCCGAGGCGTGCGATGAGGGCTGAAGCAATTTCCATAAAGGCTTTTGCCTGGGGTGAATTTGGATTAGCGACGACGATGGGCATCCCGGCGTCCCCGCCTGCTCGAATCGCGGGATCAATGGGGATGCGTCCAAGAAACGGAATCCCGAGTTTTTCAGCGGCTCGTTCTCCACCGCCATAGGAGAAAATCTCGGTACGCTCCCCGCACTTTCCGCATATAAAATGGCTCATGTTCTCGATGATGCCCAGCAGGGGCACGTTAACTTTTTGGAACATGACCAAGCCTTTTCGGGAGTCGTGGAGAGCGACTTCTTGCGGCGTTGTCACGATCACTGCGCCCGAGAGAGGAACCAGCTGGGAGATGCTGAGTTGCGCGTCTCCCGTCCCAGGCGGAAGATCGATTAAAAGATAGTCCAACTCACCCCAAAGAACATCACGGAAAAACTGTTGAATGGCGGTGTGAATCATTGGTCCGCGCCACGTCAATGGGGTCTCCTCCGGAACGAAAAATCCCATTGAGATCAGCTTTACTCCATGGCTTTCAGCCGGAAGCAATTTGCCGTCCTGCTGCTCCGGCTGCTTTCGAATTCCCATCATCATAGGCACATTGGGCCCGTACATGTCGGCATCCATGAGGCCGACCTTAGCGCCCTGCTGCGCGAGTGCTACGGCCAAGTTCACCGCGACGGTGGATTTTCCCACGCCCCCCTTGCCGCTACTGATGGCAACGGTGTGCTTAACGGTCGGGATAAGGTCCTCCTGGCCCTTGGTGGGATCCGGGTTTGGCGCGCCGCCTGTATTCACTTCACCCATGAGGTTCCCTTCCACTCACACTGATATGATTCGGTGTGCCCCGGCCTGTTGATTGGAGCCAGCGGCAGTCATTGGGCAGGTCATGTATGGCCCCGGGGTCGGAAATATAGCATCGGGTATGGGGCGTGTCAATGCTTTAGAAAACTTGAGATTTTACTTTTTGAGCAGAGGCAAGAGAGTGGGCCAAAGCGTATCAACGACCACGGCATATCCCGAACCCGTCGGATGGATGCCGTCTGCCTGATTCAGATCGGTCTTGGTCGCGACACCCTCTAGAAAAAAGGGGATTAACGGAAGGTCATAGTGTTTGGCGAGGTCGACATACATTCCCTGGAAGGATCCTGTGTACGCAGGTCCATAGTTCGGAGGAAGTTTCATCCCAGCGAGGACCAGTTTTGCCCCGGTAGCTTGGATTCGCTGAATGAGCAGGGTCAAGTTCGCGCGTGTGTTTTTGAGGTCTAAGCCGCGCAAGCCATCATTGGCGCCCAGTTCGAGAATCACAATGTCAGGTTTACTTTTAAGAACCCATTCGAGGCGTCGCAAGGCCCCTGCCGTCGTATCACCGCTGACGCCCGCATTGACCACACGGTACCGGTAACCTGCCAACGACAATTTTTCCTGAAGCCGCGCAGGGTAGGTTTCCGCGGAAGCGACGCCAAGCCCCGCCGTGAGGCTGTTCCCGAAGGCGACGAGAATCCGTTCTTCAGGCCGGAATGCTGCGTTTGAGGGCGGCGGCGCTGCCGCACCGGGACGCGCGTCGACACTGGTTCCCTGAACCTTTGGCGGGGGTGAGCCAAGATGTTCGTCGCAGCCAAAGACTGCGGCAGCCAGGAAAAGTATCGAGATGCTTAGGAGCCGCCTCATGTCCAGTATAATATGGTGCATGATTCAAATCCGCAACCTCTCCATGCGGCTCAGCAGCGGCAGCCGGGCGCTCCTCGTCCTGGAGGACATCACGCTGGAGATACCCGCCAAGCAGTTCCTGGCGATCATGGGCCCCTCGGGGAGCGGCAAGTCCACCCTGTTGGGATTGATGGCCGGGCTTGACACCCCGACGACGGGCGAGATCCGCATCCGGAATGTAGACATCACACTGTTACCCGAAGATGAGGCGGCTGCTTTTCGGCTTGAACATATCGGGTACGTGTTCCAGTCTTTCCACCTGATTCCGACGCTCACGGCGCTGGAGAACGTGGCAGTACCGTTAGAGCTTGCCGGAGATTCGGACGCTCAAAGCCGCGCTGCCGAATTGCTTGGCATGGTGGGTCTGTCCGAACGCACCGGGCATTACCCAGTGCAACTTTCCGGGGGTGAACAACAGCGGGTGGCACTGGCGAGAGCCTTCGCCAAGAAACCATCCGTCCTCCTCGCTGACGAGCCGACAGGCAATCTCGACTCTGCCACCGGACGCCAGATCATCGAGTTACTTATAGGACTCAATCGCGATTACGGGAGCACACTCGTCCTTGTCACTCACGACCCCGACCTCGCGGCCCGCGCCGATCGCATTGTCATGCTCCAGGATGGCCGGGTGGCAGCAGATGACCTCCGGAGTCTCGACCCGGATCCTGTGCCGTGAGACGATTTCCTTACCAGATGGCGTGGAGAGAGACGCGAGGAGCCTGGCGTCACTTCGTCTTTTTCTTTATCTCGATCGCGCTCGGTGTGTCAGCTCTGGTATCGGTCTCATTGTTTGCCTCGAATCTGCAGGGCGCCATCCAACGGGAAGCGCGGAATTTAATGGCCGCCGACATCGAAGTGCGCACGAGCCGGGCCCTAACGACGGAAGGTCTCGCTGTCCTGGAGGAATTGAAGCCAAAGGGAATCAAGCAGGTGCATGTGAGCGAGTTGATCGCAATGACGGCGGCCGGTGGACGCACGCAGCTGGTCGAACTCAAAGCGGTCGAGCCGGGATATCCGTTCTATGGAAATCTACGCACCGAGCCGGACGGCGCGTTGGCGCTGCTCTTCGCGGGCCCGAACGTCCTGGTTGAAGAGACCCTCCTGATCCGGCTCAATAAAAAAATCGGTGAGACCGTGAAGATCGGCCAAACCGAACTCAGAATCGCAGGAATCCTTAGGAAAGAGCCTGACCGAGCGGCGGGGGCCTTCAGCTTGGGGCCGCGGGCGATCATATCACAAGAAGCGCTAAAGGCGACCCGCCTTGTCCAGCCCGGCAGCCGCATTACAAATCGCTATCTGCTCAAGCTCCCCGCATCGGTAGCTGCCGATGTACTTCAGGCCGAGCTCGCCCAACGCTTTTCGGACAAGGCGGTGCGGGTCCGGCACTATCAAGATGCGCAGCCCATGCTGCGACGCTTTCTGAGCCAGCTCACGACGTATCTGGGACTCGTCGGTATCATTGTGCTGCTTGTGGGCGGCATCGGGGTGGCCACTAATATCAGGGCATTTCTTAAGGAGAAGCTTGAGACCATTGCCGTGCTCAAAGTCCTCGGGGCGACCCCCCGTAACATCTTGCAGATCTATCTGCTCCAGACCGTGCTGTTGGGATTCCTTGCGAGTTGCGCGGGTGCGCTGTTGGGCGCAGGACTCCAATTTGCACTGCCGCCGCTCCTGCGACAGTGGCTGACCATGGAGCTTGAGTTTCATGTCATGCCAATGCCGGTGGCTCGAGGGATTATGATGGGAGTGCTGACCACGACGTTGTTCGCGCTTTGGCCGCTGCTGGAGGCGCGGCGACTCCGTCCGAATCTGATTTTTCGGAAGGAGGTCGCTGCCGTCTCGAGCCAGTCTCCGGCACTAGGCGTGTGGGTCGTCATCGGGGTCGGGGTGTGTGCCCTTGTAGGCCTCGCTTTGTGGGAAGCCGACTCGTGGAGGACCGCAGGCCTTTTTATCGGCGCGCTGGCCGTGGCGTTTGGGGTCCTGCATGTGACGGCTTCAGCGATGATTCGCGGAGCCCGCAGGTTGCCCCGGTTTCAATCCCTGATGTGGCGCCAGGCTGTCTCAAATCTGCACCGTCCGGCAAGTCAGGCCAGGACCGTTATCGTGTCCCTCGGTGTCGGGGTAATGGTCATCCTCGCGCTGCATCTCGTCGAACGAAACCTGTTATGGGAGATTGGAGAGAACGTCCCGAAGGATGCCCCGTCCTACTTCTTCATTGATATCCAACCGGATCAGCATCACGCCTTTGCCAGGCTACTGGCTGAGCACGGACAGCAGAACGTTGCGTTGACGCCACTCGTACGCTCGCGGCTTTCAGCAATAAACTCAGAAGTCATCCAGCCGGAGGGCCGGGAGAAACAAGAGCATGGGTGGTACTTTACAAGGGAGTACGTGTTGACGTTTCAGCAGGATCTTCCCAAAGGCAATGTATTGGTGAAAGGGCAATGGTGGGGAGGCAAACAGGACGCGCTCCGTG
>CAWBGA010000009.1:0-21110 GCA_963788195.1 Nitrospirota bacterium | reverse complement strand
TTATGGCCACCCGTCATGCCGACCGCTTGTTTGTTGCCCCCAGGCCTCAGCGGCCGTAAAGATCCACCGTCACCTGAATGGACCTGTGGCCCATCTGTTCTTTGACGTAGCCGGGCTCTCTCCATTCTGAAGGAGCAGCGAGGCGAAGGTATGGCGGAGATCATGTAAGCGGGCCCGCCGTACTCCTGCGGCTTTCAAGAGGGCATGAAAGACTTTCCTCACCACGTTGTGATGCAGCATACGGCCCTTCATACGCTCCAACTTACCGATAGATGCCATTTCTTGAGGTCGGAATGGACCGTAAGGTAAGCGTGGCCGACGAGGGTGAAAAGCCTGAGTCCTGAAACAGGAGGCTTTATGACAGCTCGCATTTTCGCTGTTGTGATTCGGCTGGTTCTCTCCCGCTGCCGATCTTATTAGCGTTGGGCGATACCGCTCGTCACTATGGACCCCGGAAACGGACACTACCATGCCAAGCCGCTTCCCTGTTCACTTAAACAGGTCAAATCCGCCACCCGTCGTCGATTAAATCAGGTCCTCAAACCGCTCCTTTAGCACTGCTTCCAGGTAGCGTCCGCGGTCGGCGCCGCCATTTCCTATCTCGCTTCCCGTCTCCATTAAATGCCTCTTTATCGCTGACAGAAAAAGATCCAGTTCTTTGGGCGATTTCAGAGTAATTAGGGTCTTACATGATCCCGATGAAGGCTGCGGCGGGGGCTTAGATCCTTCCTTGGACGGATACCGGTAAATTTCCATGAGAAGACGAAGAAGCACAATAAAATGTCCTGGAATTGCCGCAAATACTTTCGTCGACCTGAAGTCCCACCTCATAAACCACTTGATGCTACGCGTACAGGCCCGCCAGAGACAAACAGAGAGCGGAAAATCAAGATGGATGACGATTTCGACAATGTCCAGCAAGAAGCCAACGTCCACGATCCAGTTCTCGCGCATCGCCATTTGCCGTTTAATAATCTCCTCTTTTTCTGGTGTGGTCATTCCCCTCGACAAATACACATCAACATAATCGATGCCTATGAGCTTCGCCAACTTGTTCGCAAGGGTCGTTTTCCCAGCGCCCTGATTTCCGATGACGGCAACTCGTCTGGAACGAAGTAACTGCTGAATATTCTCACTTGAAAATGGGGAGCTATGCTTAGTGCTAGCGCAATTCATTGGTTGACAAGGACCCTTCTAACTTGGAGGCAATAATATGCCAAGTTCGGATTTTGGCACAATTCCTGGTGAGTCCTATCATGTCAGTATGGATTAAGTTTAACGCAGATTGGGGAGTTCTTCGTAGCTTATGGCAGAGCCAAGGTTGTCCGGGTACATGACGAGCAGGGAGGAGATTTGTACCTCTGACCTTTGGGTTATGAGGGCAATTCGCAGTTAGACGAGAGAGCAGCCCCTTTGAATAGTTGCCAGTTGCTCTCAGATTCTCTCAGTAAACGGACAGAACACGGACAACCGCGCCAACGTTCAGGCAGGGGGTGGCCGGATGAGGACTCCAACGACTAGCCAGATTATTGGGGGCGAGATTTGAAAACGCTCCAGCTTCAGAGACTAGAGGGCGCGAGGGGAGTCGGAGGGAAGGCTGATGTGGAGGCGCCGAACGGAATTGAACAGCTGACCGCAGTGTTGCAAACTGCGCCCTTAGCCTCTTGGGTACGGCGCCTCTCAATTGATACTTGGGCTGTTTAACGTATGACCGTTGTCAGCTAGGAAAGTCCAACTAGTCCACGTGGTCTTAGTAAATCTACGTTTTAGTTGTAAACTGAAATGATGGAGCTACTAGGGAGAACTGGCACCAGGAGCCACTTTACGGATTTCCCTCGGTTTCGACGATCACGTTCGCACAGGTGGGCAGAAAGATGACTAGCCCTAGGCAGCGCGGGGCAGTGGCGGAAATTCTCTATCCTGACCTCTGTGAGAACCGGGCGCCATTTATTGGCTTTCGTCCGCGGAATGTCACGAACTAACTCAAGACGCACGTCCAGTCCAGGTAGATTGGCCGATACCGTGGCTTCTCACGCCGACGCTGTCAGTTCCACCAGGCCATACTGGTGTGCGCAGATGAGCAGTTTCTGCCGATTGGAGACGCCCAGTTTGTCGAAAATGCTGGTAAGGTGGTGGCGCACAGTCGTTTCCGAAATACACAGACTGTTGGCGATATCGCGGTTCGACAATCCTTTCCCAATCAGGCCAATCACTTCTCGCTCCCGGTCCGTCAATGCATCAGTGCATCGCGTTGGATCAGCCACGGCTTTACGCTTGTCGACTTTGTTGGTGATAGGGGGTTGGTTCGATGTAGCTCTCAGCGCGACGGCCAGACCCTTCCCCACACACTCAACAGTAGCCAAAAGCACTCCGGGCTGTTGACATTTCATGACGATTTCGTCGGCCCCGGCAGCCAGCGCTTGACGGGCACGATCCATTTCATCCCACCCGCTCAGTACGATAATCCGACATAGCGGGTCTTTTTGCCGAAGGGCATTGATCGCTTCCACAGATTTTAGATCCGACTCAATATCCACAAGAATCACATCCGGTCGTTGCTGCGCTATTAGATTGCATGCAGAGCTGCCCCCAGAGGACTCTCCGACCACCACAATACCGACATGTTCTTCAAAAAGTCGGCGCAATCCCAGGAGCAGTAAAATGTTGTTGCTCACGATTGCAACTTTGAGAACAGGAATTCTCTGCTCTAACGTCATAACAAATACCCCGCATTAAATAACGTATGACTGATGGCCTAGGTAATTATGCAGATGCACTCCAATAGACGACGAGAGTTTTGCACAGGGGACGAATGCTACACAATGACCCCCTACGTAAGAAGGGGGCGATAAAGCCTGTTGAAATGTGGCTTTTCAGGAATATGCCGCACTTAGGAAGGCCAGTTTATCTCCATTATTGTGTAGCCAAGCATGCTCCTGGTCCGTGCTTGGTCCGGTTCCCACCGACAGCGTTCTCCTACGTAGTGCGTCCTCCAGAATTCGCAAGTGGAGCCACCTTTTACAGGCGGACGGTCCAAGAAATCGCACAGGCTGATTATTATTGTGCAGGCCTCATTTTTCGCCCTGATGGTAACCCTAGTTTCACCAATTATTGCCACTATGCCTTCACGCAGATTCCTGCTGTACTGAGTGCTACTCACAACGTGTCACTCCTGCGTTGCGAGAGAGTTACGTTTGTTACCGGTCTGTGCTTGGGCCGGTTCCCACCGGCAGGATTCTCCTACGTAGTTCGCTTTCCGAACCCGGGAAAAAAGCATAAAGCTCCGATGTAGAACTTGCCTTTCCTATGTATAAGTTTCTCCGCGCTTGTATAGGTTTCCCCGCGCTCGATGTACTCACATGGGACTGAGACGGCGAAGCTATATCTTTCCTTTGAACCTTTTCACTTTGAAACCATTATGGCAAGGAGGAGTGCGGCAATGTCGCATAAGGTGAACACTTCATTGCCTTACTGGTTCGCGCTACGCACTCGTTCACGGCACGAAAAGGTCGTGCGAGATCGTCTTGAAGGAAGTGGGTTCGAGCAGTTTCTCCCCCTCACAAGAACGCTGAGGCGATGGTCGGATCGCAATACATGGACGGAATTCCCTCTGTTTTCCGGTTATTGTTTCGCCCGGTTTGCGTTGCACTCACGCTTGGACGTTCTGCGGATTCCGGGCATCATCAACATCGTGGGAATCGAGGGACCCGAACCGATTCCTGAAAAAGAACTAAACGCGTTGAAAACCGTTTCCAACAGTCAACGCGCCTGCGATTCGCACGACTATCTGAATGAGGGGACATGGGTCGAAGTTGTGCGGGGTCCGCTCACCGGAATAAGAGGGCAATTCATAAGAAAAGCAGGTCAGGATTGTATCGTGCTTCGTGTTCAGATCCTCCAGCAGGCGGCAGCTGTTCACATTGATGCAAGTGAAGTAGTTGGGGTCGGCTGACTGGAGGTTCTTGTCCTATTTGTCGCTTCTCGAACTGAAGCCTATCAATCTGCCACCGCATCAAGCAGTGAAGAAGAGGTCGGTGCTAAGATGCGATTTTCAGAGAACGAGAGAAGGAAGATTCTGCGAGAAGGTCACGATCGGGATGGAGTGAAAAAGGTCTGCGAGCGCAACGGCATTTCGATCAGGACCTATTACCGCTGGCAAGCCATGTTTGCCCAGCAGGAAGAGACGCGCATGGCAGAGATTCGAGCCTTACAGCAGCAAAATCACCGACTAAAAGAAAAGTTCGCTGAGCTGTCCCTTGATTATCAAGCTCTCCGGGCTGCCTTGATTGCTGATGTGAAATGCGAATGTTGATTGAGGCTCTCGGTGCATGAAAGCACGCAAAACCCCTTCGAACCGTGTATAGTTTCTGAACCGAATTTGAAGCAGGGTGCTTTCTCTAACGAAGGCCAGGACTTTGATTGGTGGGCATCAACGCTGACGGCCTTCAATACATCTTCGAAAATCGCAATTCTAACGTTGAGCAGTTTGATTACCAAGCCAATACAGTGATGCTCTCGATACAGTGTATCTGTAATCTCTTTCCGGTATACCCGTTATGGAATCACGAGGGATGAACATTCACCTCAGGGTCAAGCAGAAATAGGAGCAACATGCGTCCTCACGATACGGAGTTCACTGCCCCACATCCTGCTCATGAGAGCGGGCCTGAAAATGCTCTGACAGACTATGCAACCGTACTTTGGCGTCGGCGATGGCTCGTTCTTGGCATGGCGGTAGGCTGCGCCATAGCGGCGCTGGTATGGTCCTATATACAAAAGCCGGTCTATCAGGCCAGGGCGACGGTGGTCATTGAGCAACAAGGGCCAAGCACCCTAGAGAGAGACAAGAGCTATCACTGGGACGTCACCCCCGAATATTTCCAAACACATTTTGAACTGATGAGGAGCCGTCAAGTGCTCCAGCAAGCGGCTCGACTTCTCGATTTGCCGCAGAGAGCGGATTATCGACCCCAACCATCCAAGAGCGGGGAGTGGCTTTCCAACTCTCTGCCGGCATTCCTCCGTGCAAGCTGGGTCAGCACCGCGGACGGTCCCGCACCCTCTCCGGAGGAGACCGAAGATCGGATGCTGAAGCAGTTTAGTGAGCAGATCGAAATCATGCCGATTCGAGGGGCGCGGCTGGCCCACATTATTGTCAACTCGAGAGACCCCAAGTTTGCCGCGGAGGCCGCCAATACCTTGGCGACCGTTTACATCCAAAGCGCACAGGAGCTGAACTCATCTTCCAAAGAGAAGGCGGCGAAGTGGTTTGCCGCCCAGTTGGACGAATTGCGCAACAGAGTGCAGTTTTCCAAGCGGGCATTGTATGCCTTTCGGGCGAAGCATGGGCTCCTGCAAGGACAGCAAGGTCAGACCGTGGCAGGCCAAAAGCTCACCGAACTGAATTCCGAGTTGTTAAGGGCGGAAATGAGGAAGGCCGAGTCCTTTTCCCGTTTCAATGAGGTTCAATCGGTTCTGCGTAAGCGTGACGAACAGGGCGCCGGCAACTGGTCTAACCTGGATGCAGTCCACGGAAGTGTTGGCCTCACCGCTGATTCAGACGCTGCGGGCTCAGGAAATCAAAGTATCCGGGCAGGTCGCAGAACTTTCGGACAAATACGGCCCCCTCCATCCGAGGATGGCGCGCGCGAAGGCGGAGTTGCAGGATCTCAGCGAGCGCATTGGCCGTGAGGTGCAGAAAATCTACGATTCGGTCAAACGCGAGTACGATGTAGCGGTGGCTCGGGAACGCGCCATCAAAGCGGCACTCCAACGCCACAATCAGGAAAAGCTCGATGTGGAGCACTACGAAATCGAGCAAGGCATACTGGAGGGGGAAACTGAAAGCAACCAGCAGCTGTATGACATCTTTCTGAAGGCGGCCAAAGAAGCGGACGTGTCCTCGGGAATCAGGCCGAACAATGTATATCTGGCCGATCCTGCCGTATCGAGCGTGATCCCGGTGAAGCCGAAGAAAATGTTAAATACGCTTCTGGGTTTCCTGGTGGGTTTGATGACTGGTGTCGGCCTAGCCTTTGTGCTGGAATCCCAGGATCGCAGTCTCAAAGGACCCGATGATCTGGAACTCTATCTGCCACAAGTCTCCTTGCTGGGGATGATTCCGCTGATGCCCCATAAAGATATGATGAACGGGGCGTTGCTCTTGCCATCGACTACGTATCGGCCGAGTCCCCTCACCGAAAACGTCCGCGCGATCCGCACCAGTCTGTTGTTGTCGAGTCCCGATGAGTTGCCTTTGTCCGTGCTGATCACGAGCCCAGGCGAAAGCGAAGGAAAAACGACGCTTGCGGTGAGCCTTGTGGTGGCGATGGCGCAATTGGAGCATGCCAAGGTGATTCTCATTGATGCAGATCTGCGCAAGCATGTGGCGCATTCTATCTTCGACGTTCAGACGAATAATGGCCGACCGCCGGGTCTGGCGGATTATCTGGCGGGACGGGTCGGTCGAGAAGATATCGTCTATCCGACCGATATTCACAATCTTTCCGTGATTCCACGCGGAGACCGTGCACCCAACCCATCCGAGCTGCTCCATTCGAAGAGAATGGGCGAACTGCTCCAGTGGTATCGTCAAGAAGGTATTCAGGTCATCGTGGACGCTCCTCCGGTCTTGGCCGTCACGGATCCGGTCGTGCTGGCCACACGAGTGGACGGAGTGTTGCTCGTGGTGAGTGCCGGTCAAACAACCCGCGAAGCCTGTCGGTGGGCTATTCAACGCCTAGCCGGTTCCGGTAGCAAGTTGCTTGGAGTCGTGATGCAAAAGGCGCGTCCGATCGATGTCCCCTACTACGCCGGAGCCTACTACAAGCGCCAATGACGGCGAAGCAATAGATCAATCATTGTCCGCCTGAACGGAACAGACAGGATCCGTGTGAGCAAACCCGGTGAGTCCTTTCATGAACGGTCGGTTCCGGACGTCTTGCCGCTGAAGTGGGTAAATAACGTCATTCCGATGGGATCGCGGTGGTGGAGTACATGGCAGGAACGATCGGTCAATCGTCGCATCTTCGCAGCGATGCTGACAGTCAGTGGGCTCAGCCGTATTGGTGAAGCTGGTGGCTGGGGTTAAAGAACTCGTTGTCGCCTATCATTTCGGCACCAGTGATGCCTTAGATGCCTTCCTCATTGCATTTCTTCTGCTGTCATTTGCTATTGAGTTGGTGAGTGGATCTTTAAACGCGGCTTTCATTCCAACCTATATTCAAGTTCGGGAGCATGAGGGGCATGACGCAGCACAACACTTATCCTCTACGATTATGCTCTCCGGCGCTGTCTTGTTAATCGCCGTATCGATCATCTTTGCCCTCATTGCCCCTTATGCCCTTCCGATTGTCGCCTCGGGTTTTAGTCCCGAAAAGCTGTCACTGACCACCTCTATTTATTACATGTTGCTTCCTTGCTTGGTCCTTACCGGGTTGTCGACAACATGGAGTGCTATTCTCAACTCACAGGATCGCTTCGCCTTAGTGGCCGTGACCCCTATGCTTACGTCGGTCGTTACCTTGCTTGTGCTGTTGGTCTTAGCAAGGCCCTGGGGGGTGTACGCTCTCACGGCAGGAACTGTCGGTGGCTCGCTGCTCGAGGCAGGGGTGTTAGGATGGTGGCTGAGACGGCGGGGGTTTTCTCTGATCCCTCATCGGCGGCATCTCCTCACTCCAGCCGTCAAGCGAGTGTGGAAGCAATACACTCCCATGCTGGTCGGGTCCTTCTTGCTGGGCAGCGCGAGCTTCGTTGGCCAGTCCATGGCCGCCATGCTCGGACCTGGTCGCGTCTCGGCATTATCTTATGGAAGTAAGATCACGACGCTCATCCTGGGGATAGGAGCACTTTCCGTCAGTACGGCAGTCTTCCCACAGTTCTCACGTATGGTGGCTGTTGGAGACTGGACGGGTGTACGGCATACTCTCATCGTTTATGCGCGACTTATCGTGTTGATCACTCTACCGCTGACTTTGCTTCTCATATATTTCTCAGAGCCCCTAGTGCACGTACTATTTCAGAGAGGTGCCTTCACGGAGGCGGATACCCAACTTGTGACCTGGGTTCAAGATCTTTATTTGTTGCAGATCCCGGTGTTTGTGTTGAGCATGCTGGCCGTAAGGCTCATCTCGGCTCTCCAGGCCAACCGAATTTTGATGTGGGGCGCTGCCATTAGTCTTGCCGTAAACATTGTTTTCAATTATCTCTTGATGAAATGGCTGGATGTTGCAGGCATCGCCCTGTCAACGAGTCTGATGTATCTCGTGTCAACCGGCTTTTTGGTCTTTATGGTATTTCAATTGATAAACAGGCAGAGGAATGGATAGTACCGATAAAGCGGGCAATTCGTAGTGGGACCAAAATTGGGCTAATAGGCAATTGCCCAAGGCTGTCAATCCGCGCGCGAAAGGTCTCACTCATTACATGAACCCAAGTTTCATGACTTTTTCCGTGAGACCTTTGCTCAGATGGATACAAAAGAAAAAAAGGCCTTCTACCCCGTGGGCGTGCGGTTGCGTTCATGGATGAATAAGGGATTCTGCACTCTGGAACAATTTGCGCCGATATTCAAACCAAATCGTCTGACATCTCCGTACATCAATTGCGTCGCGAGAAAACCTTGACTATCTCAAACCTTGCTTCTCTTTTTCGGGAGCCGGACTCCCCATTCCATGAATGCCTCTGTCGCACGCGCATTGGCTGAGTCATCCAGGAAAAAGACCCAATCCCGGCGTATAACCCTCGTGATGTCGACTTTCGGGTTCGGGGGTGCCGAACGAGTCATCACAATCATGGCAAATCATTGGGCAGCACACCAGCAGCACGTGACTCTCATCACCCTCACTTCTGCAAAGGCAGCATCACTATGCGCTCCACGCACAAGTCAAGCGCACTGGACTGGATCTTCTGGGCAGCTCAAGGAACGTTATCACAGCCGTTTGGAACAATGCACGGAGGCTAAAACGGTTGCGAAAAGAGATCCGCGCATCCTCTCCCGATGTTGTAATCAGTTTCATTGACACGACCAATGTCTTGACGCTTCTTGCGAGTGTCGGTTTACGCATCCCCGTGATCGTCTCGGAACGCAGCCACCCTGACCAGCATCCTATAGGCTCCGCTTGGACTCGATTGCGGTCGCTACTCTACCGACATGCCGATGGTATCGTCGTGCAGTCTCATGGCCTGCGCGATTGGGCCAGCGGGTTGGTGCGAGACGATGCTATTCACGTCATTCCGAACCCTGTGAAGCCAGTGCTGAACGGATCCGAATATCCTTCGCACCGTCAAGGCTCCGGCCGCACGGTCGTCGCGATGGGACGATTGGTGAGCGAAAAGAGGTTCGATCTCCTGCTCCGGGCTTTTTGTCAATGTACAAAAACGCATGATGATTGGTCGTTGATCATAGTTGGTGAGGGCGAGGAGCGTCGATCCCTCGAGACACTCACCCGTGAATTAGGACTTGAGGGTCGAGTCAAATTGCCTGGGTTGGTCCAAGACCCTGCGCATATCCTTCACGGCGCGGATGTATTTGTCTTGTCGTCAAGCTATGAAGGATTTCCGAACGCGCTGCTGGAGGCGATGGCATGCGGGTTAGCCGTGATTTCGACGGATTGTGGGAGCGGTCCACGGGAAATTGTTCGTAATGGAGTGAATGGCCTCCTAGTTGCCCCCAATGATGTGGATGCCCTAGCCGCGGCTATGGATCGCTTGATGGAGGATCCGGAGCAACGTGAACGTCTCGGAGCGCGGGCCGTGGAAGTTGCAGACCGCTTTGGTGTCGAGATGGTAATGGGCATGTGGAACGCGGCCATACAGCAGGTGTGCCAGGGGCAGAGGGCGTGAGCCAATACGCGATTGAGGGAACGGCTGCCATTAGAAACAGAGGTACGCCGGTGAAAATCCTTTTTCTCATTCGTTCGCTCGATACCGGCGGCGCGCAACGGCAACTGACTCTCCTTTCAAAAGGCCTTCGCGAGCGTGGACATCATGTCGTGGTCGCGATCTTTTATTCCGGAGGGCCATTTGAGAAGGAATTACGGGAGGCGGACGTCCGAATCCGACCCCTACACAAACGTGGGCGTTGGGATCTACTTGGCTTTCTTGTGCGCTTAATCCAAGTCTTGCGGGAGGAACGACCCGACGTCATACATGGCTATCTCTACGATCAAAACCTTATGACGATCATACTCAAGTTTCTATTTCCCACTGCGAAAGTCGTATGGGGAATAAGAAGCTCTAGCCTGGATTTTCGCAATTACGATTGGCTTACCCGACTGAGCTGCAAAACTAAATTCGTGGCTGTCCGGATTCCCAGATGCCATCATTGCAAATTCCCATGTCGGTCGTGAGTACCATCTCTCTTTGGGATATCCAGCAGAGAAAATGGTTGTCATCCCCAACGGGATCGATGCGGAACGATTTTGTCCCGATCCAGAGGCGCGATCGCAAATACGATCGGAGTGGGGCATTGCTGAGCACGAGAAGCTCATCGGTCTCGTAGGCCGCCTGGATCCTATGAAAGATCATCCTATTTTTCTGGAGGCGGCCGCTTGCCTGGCGAAGAAACGGAAGGAAACGCGCTTTGTGTGCGTCGGGGGCGGACCTGAGGAGTATCAGGCAAGTCTGCAGACGCTCGCAGAGAGCTTAGGACTAGGGGAACGTCTGTTGTGGGCAGGAACTCGCCAAGACATGCCCGCGGTCTACAACGCCCTCGATATTCTCGTGAGCAGTTCTTCTTATGGCGAGGGAGTTTCCAACACCATTGGTGAGGCGATGGCCTGCGGAGTGCCATGCGTCGTGACCAATATCGGTGATTCGGCATGGGTGGTGAGGGATATGGGAGAGGTGATTCCTCCGAAAGACCCATCGGCCTTGAGTAATGCCGTCGAAAAATTGCTCGATCAAAGATCCCATACTCCGGATCAGATTCGACGAAGTATCGTTGAGCGACTGTCTCTAGAAACTTTGATCGTCAATACGGAGCGTGCTCTGCTCACGTTAGCTTGCGAGTGCCCTTCCGTGAACCATGCATTTTAACGTTGGTAGGGCTGAGTGTCCGCAAATTGGATGAGAAAAGGAAGAACATGAAAAGCAACGCACAGACAATCCCACAAGATCAAATTAGGTTTGAATTCGGAAAGAATTGGAGCCGATTTCTCGAGTCCCTCAATGACATCCGTATACGGGAGGCTGAGACATCACTCAAGGAGATGCTCGCGGTCAAGACCCTTCATGACAAGAGTTTCTTGGACATTGGTTCGGGGAGCGGTCTTTTTAGCCTTGCAGCGCGACGACTGGGTGCCCGCGTCCATTCGTTTGATTATGACCGCCATTCTGTGGCATGCGCAGCCGAACTCAAACGCCGCTATTTCCCGAATGACAGCCATTGGACAATTGCACAAGGATCTGTTTTGGACGACGAATACATGCTTTCACTCGGCCAATTCGACGTCGTCTATTCCTGGGGTGTTCTTCATCACACGGGAGCGATGCGTCAAGCCATGGAGAATGCGTCCCTGGCGGTCGCAATGGGTGGGCAATTATACATTGCGATTTATAATGATCAGGGATGGCGCAGCATCTACTGGACCAAAATCAAGAGGCTTTATCATCAGGTCCCGCGTATGTGCAGATCTGTTCTGGTCGCCATGGTCTTTCTTAGCTGGTGGGCACCCAGGATGCTTCGGGATTCCTTAACTGGAAGACCTCTGATGAGTTGGAAGAAATATATTAAAAATCGGGGAATGTCTCCGTGGTGGGATGCTGTGGATTGGGTCGGGGGCTATCCGTTTGAAGTCGCGAAACCCGAGGAGATTTTTCAGTTCTACCGAGACAGGGGCTTTACAATGGTGAATCTCAAAACCTGCGGCGGCAAGCTGGGTAATAATCACTTTGTGTTTGAAAAGGTGGCAGCAGATAGCAGATGAAAATCGTGTCTTTTCGTTCGTTATTAAACCTTCAAGCGGTCATGCTCCAGCTCAAACGTGAGCCGAGTATGTTGCTAGACAAAACCATCCTTCGAACAGGAGGAGCACGATGAGAGCCCGTTATTGCTTGCCCATCCTCGTGCTGGGTATGTGCGGCTTGCCATGCCGGATCCGATAGAATCGTGGGCAGCCCAATCATACACGGTACAGGACCTCGGCATTGCAGATGCCGTCAAGGGCGTCGGGCCCAATGTGTCGGGTCAGACGGCTGTGCGGTCAGGATTCGCCGATGCTAAATCCTTTCGTTCAACGCCTGGCGCGACGACCGACAGTCTGGGACTACTTCCCGGCAGCGATTATTTCACAGCGAACGGTATCAATGACGCTGGCGTCGTTGTCGGCTCTGCCACTATAAATTTTGGGTCGCGTCAGTGTCGTCCTAACATTCCCGGTGCGCCATCTTCAGGAACGTGCCCGATTAGCACGGTCCACGCGATTATCTGGACCAAAAGCGGCAGGCAGCGGGATCTTGGCACCTTGCCGGGAGATACCGCCAGCGAAGCGTTCAGCATCAACAATTCCGGTGCCGTAGTCGGCTACTCCAGCGGACCACAGGGCACACGCGCGGTTCTCTGGACCCCACAAGGGGAAGTCAAAAATCTTGGCACCTTGCCGCTAGGTGATTCCAGCAAGGCGTTTGCAATCAGTAATACCGGAATTATTGTCGGCAGCTTCAGAAGCCCTTCGGGGACGCATGCCGTTCTCTGGCATCCCGCGAAGGGTATGCAGGATCTCGGCACCTTGCCCGGGGACATTTCCAGCGAAGCGTTGGCCATCAACAATAGCGGCAGTGTGGTCGGATACTCTAAAGGTCCGGCTGGGACGCGTGCGTTTCTCTGGAACTCCCAGTCTGGAATGAAGAGCCTTCCCGCCCTGCTTGGAAGCAACGTGAGCCGAGCCACGGGCATTAATGACAACGGAGAAGTCGTTGGCCATTCCGGAAGCATTAAGGGAGGTCGCGCCGTATTTTGGAACAGCAACGGGATTGCGGAGGACCTAAATGACCTCGTATCTGCCCCGGCTGGCGTAACCCTTTTTGACGCGGTTGGCATCAATGCGACAGGGCAGGTCGTGGTCTTAGGAGGAGACGAGCAGAACCTCCATGGATTTCATGAGGGCTCTAATCGAGCTTTCCTTCTGACTCCCTAACGGGTCTCCTGGATGGATTGGATGTGCTCCCCACCCAATTAGCTTAGAGAACGATCATGAACCGACAAACCCTCCTCATCTCGCTGCTCGCTCTGCTTGTGATCTGGAGCGTTGCCCCAGGGTTTGCGCAGTCGCAAACGCCTTCGGCGGTCGGACAGTGGAATTTGGGCCCGGTCTGGGATATTGCACCGGTCCACATGGTCATGCTCCCGAATGGGAAGGTGATGCTTTGGCCGGGCGATTACGTAAACGGCGACGACGCTCGACTGTGGGACCCGGCCGACAATTCCCTGATCAGTCTGGCAAAGGCCGGCTACGATCTTTTCTGTAGCGGTCATATCTCCATCGCGGACGGCACCATCTTCGTCCCGGGAGGAAATCTTCTGACCCCCTTCAACGGCCTGCCCTATGCCAGCATTTATAATCCCGTGACTAACGTCTGGACGCGTCTGCCAGACATGAATGCGGCCCGCTGGTATCCCACCACGACCTTCACGGGTACGGGGGAAGTACTGGTGATGACAGGTACAATTGATAGCACTCAAGAGGAGAATCCGCTGCCGCAGGTGTGGCAACCATCAACGGGGACTTGGCGCGATCTGACGAACGCCCTCCTGAAGATTTATTTCTATTCCTGGGTATATTGGACACAGTTCGGGAACGCCGTTGTGGTCGGGCCTGGAGGAAACACACGCTATCTCGATATCTCCGGGACCGGTGCCTGGACATTCGTTGCCACATTCAACTATCCCGAAACCCGTGCTCAGGGGTCGTCAGTCATGTATGACCCCACGGGGAAGATCCTGATTGCCGGCGGCGCCGGCCAGAATGGGGATCATCCCCCGACCAATACGGCCGAAATCATTGATCTATCCGCACCCACACCGACCTGGCAATATACCAATCCCATGGCCTTCCCCCGCCGACAATTTAACTTGACCATGCTGCCGGACGACAACGTGTTGGTGACGGGCGGGAGCAGCGGCACTGGTTTCAACGATACGACTTCGCCCGTCTATCCGGCAGAAATGTGGAACCCTTCCACCAAAACTTGGACCACGATGGCGAGCCAGACGGTGGGTCGATTCTACCATTCGAACGCAATGCTGCTGCCAGACGGCAGAGTCCTGAGCACTGGCGGAAACTTTACCTATCAGACCGAGTTCTATTCGCCGCCGTACCTCTTCAAGGGAGCTCGGCCAACCATCACCTCCGTTCCCGCGACCATCTCCTATGGGCAAACCTTCTTCGTGGGAACCCCAGATGCAACCAGCATTGCGAAGGTCAGGCTTATCCGCCTGCCGGGAGTCACGCACACATTCGATCAGAACCAGCGGATTCTCCCAATTAGTTTTACTCAGGCAGCCGGGGGTCTCAACCTGACGGCTCCGCCGAATTCCAACATGGCGCCTGCCGGTTACTACATGCTCTTTATCCTCAACGGCAATGGTGTGCCCTCGGTTGCCAAAATCCTTCAGGTCGGAGGTCAAGGCGGCGGCGGCGGCGGCGATGCTGACGGGGACGGTGTACCGGACAGCACGGACCAGTGCCCGACTGTTGCTGGGCCAGCGCCGACGGGCTGTCCTGCCGGCGGCGTCGGCGATATTGACGGGGATGGGGTGCCGGACAGCACCGACCAATGCCCGGCTGTGGCGGGGCCGGCGCCGACGGGTTGTCCTGCCGGTGGAGGCGGAGGCGGAGGCGATATTGACGGGGATGGGGTACCGGACAGCACCGACCAATGCCCGGCTGTGGCGGGGCCAGCGCCGACGGGCTGTCCTGCCGGCGGCGGCGGCGATATGGACGGGGATGGCG
The DNA here is from genome assembly GCA_963788195.1 of Nitrospirota bacterium. GTDB lineage: Bacteria > Nitrospirota > Nitrospiria > Nitrospirales > NS-4 > NS-11. The sequence goes on along the minus strand of CAWBGA010000009.1, from coordinate 6,159 downwards.
TACCGGACAGCACAGACCAATGCCCGACTGTTGCGGGGCCAGCGCCGACGGGCTGTCCTCTGTCCGGGGCGCCTGCGGCACCGAGTAGCCTGATCGGGAACGTAGTCTCTAGCAGCCAGATTAACCTGATATGGAGTGATGGATCCAACAATGAGAGTGGATTCAAAATAGAACGACAAACAGGAACTGGTAGCTTTACTCAAATCGCAACGGTGGGGGCGAACGTCACGACCTATTCGAACACCGGTCTCACGCCAGCAACCAGCTACACCTATCGGGTGCGGGCCACGAACAGTGCCGGGGATTCGGCCTTTTCCAATACGGCGAGCGCGACGACGAGCGCTGCGACGTCGAATCTTATTGACATGAGCAAAGTGACCTCAGCCGGAGGCTTTGGCTACTGGGCGGCCCAGAATTTTGGGACTCCCGCAGACACCACCAGCGCCCCCACGCGTTCGATTCTTCGCATTTTCGAAAACGGCATAGAACTGGGTCCCGCTCATTCTTCGCATACCAATGTTCGCAACCTGGGTACGGGTCGCTTTAGCCACTGGGATGACGGGAGCGGCACTGCCGGTGCAGTCGCCCTGTTATTCTCCGCCTCCGACAACACCAATCCGAAGACCAACGGCAGAACATACACGTACCAGGTCGGCTCCTCAGCTAGCCCTCCGGCGGCGCCGACGGGGCTGGGGGCGACAGCGGCCTCCAGTGCGGCCATCAATCTGACGTGGGTGGACCAATCCACCAATGAGACGGGCTTCAAGATCGAACGCGCCCTGGGCGCCGGGGCCTTTAGTCAAGTGGCGACGGTGGGCGCGGATGTCACCACCTATGCGGACAGTGGCCTCACGGCCAGCACCAGCTATTCGTATCGGGTGCGGGCCACGAACAGTGCCGGGGATTCAACCTATTCCAATACGGCGACTGCGATGACGAGCGCTGCGCCGCCGAGCCCGCCGGCGGCGCCGACGGGGCTGGTGGCGACAGCGGCCTCCAGTTCGGCCATCAATCTGACGTGGCTGGACCAATCCACCAATGAGACGGGCTTCAAGATCGAACGCGCGCTGGGCGCCGGGGCCTTTAGTCAAGTGGCGACTGTGGGCGCGGGTGTCACCACCTATGCGGACAGTGGCCTCACGGCCAGCACCAGCTATTCGTATCGGGTGCGGGCCACGAACAGTGCCGGGAATTCGGTCTATTCCAATACGGCGAGCTGCGACGACGAGCGCTGCGACGTCGAATCTTATTGACATGAGCAAAGTGACCTCAGCCGGAGGCTTTGGCTACTGGGCGGCCCAGAATTTTGGGACTCCCGCAGACACTAGCAGTGCCCCGACGCGTTCGACTCTTCGCATTTTCGAAAACGGCATAGAACTGGGTCCCTCCCATTCATCGCATGCCAATGTTCGCAATCTGGGCGCAGGGTCGCTTTAGCCACTGGGATGACGGGAGCGGCACTGCCGGTGCAGTCGCCCTGTTATTCTCCGCCTCCGACAACACCAATCCGAAGACCAACGGCAGAACATACACGTACCAAGTCCAATAAGCCGCTGAGGCTATTGCCTCATCACGACTCCTTACGTCCATGATGTCATACGAAAGATTTCTCTGACCGACTGCCACAATAACCCTGCCTCAATGCAATTAAACTTCTACCACAAGGCTCTGATCGTGGCCGCAATTGGCATTTTCTACACAAATGTGCCTCTCTACGTCTATGAGAATCATGGATTCGAACTGGCAGCGCCGAAACATTGGTGGTTGTTATTTTGCCTGTTATCATTGCCGAAACTAATCAGGCAGATGACAACAGGGAATGGGTTTAACTCCCCTGTCATGATCTGGTGCTTGGGATATGCCTGGGTAACGATGCTATGGTTTTTTCCGTCCTCACAGTCGGACACGGCGTGGCAGGAAGTGCGATTCCGTTTTTTTGAGATTATCCAGATCCTCATCTTTCTGACGATATTCTGGGAAACCGGCGCGACCCGATTGGCAAGGAAAATGCTCGTGGGCGGTGTGCTGTTTGCTGTGGCGGTGAATATTTATCGAACTATTTGTTCCCATGTCTTTTAACAAAGAGGTTGGCCGTTCATCCGGGCTTTACATGAATCCAAATATGGCGGGTGAAGCGTTGGTTCTAGGGATGATTCTGAGCGTCACTGTCTTGGAGCCGCGCTACCGAGGTCCCTACATTCTATTGACAGGGATAGGGATTCTCTCCACATTCTCCCGTGGAGGGATTCTGGCGTGGGTGATTGCCGTCGCGGGCCTCATGCTCGCGCGAGGGATTTCTCTGAAGGATCTTCTTCTGCCGGTTTTGCTGGGTGTCGCGCTGGGGATCTTAGTCGTACTGCCTCAGTTGGACCAACTTGTTACGACATGGGAGAGAACCGGCGTGCTCAATGCGAACGTGCTGGAACGACTGGAATGGTTCACTGATCCATATGGCATCTCCGATGCTTCTAGCTGGGAGCGAAAGTACCTAGCGCGACAAGCCTGGGACAATTTTGCCGAACGTCCATTCCTCGGAAGTGGGACCGGATCGTTTTCTCAGGCTGTTGTCCTTCCCCACAACCAATATCTGGCGTTTATGCTGGACCATGGGCTTATCGGGGTGATAATTCTCCCTCTGCTCATATTAGCAGCGATGTGGGGCGTGCGGGGAGAGACGATGTATGTGACCATCGTCTTCGGCTGTGTCGTACTGATGCTGGGCTTGTTTAGTCACAGAATCTTCCATCCGGGATACACCCTCCTCCTTATCTCCTTGATGGCCGCCATGAGTCGCAATCAAGAAAGCCAAAGGGCGGTTATCACTGAAAGGAAAGAGTCGGTCGCCGCGAGACGATTGGTCAGCGCCTAGGCTTCTTGTGCTCTCTCACGTAGCAATCCTCAAAGTGTTTCTGGCAGCGCGTGAAAGGAAGGATTGTCTCAAGCAGGCTCTTATCTCGATCCTCGATCAATGTTCTCTACGCTCGTGAAGATGTCACCCATGAGAAGCTGTCTTTCGCACGGAGGATATTGAAAGGCAAGTACTTGATGGCAGCAGGCCTCTGCTATTGAACTCTTAAGTTTCTTGGTGAAGCAGGCGGAGGGTTACCGGATGAATTTGCTGCATAAACGCCCAAACTCCAGGGCGTCGCGCGGATCACGCCAGACATGTCACGCGACGTATCCAAGATTCCTCCTCCATAGGCAGGTCGCGTCGCCAGCATCAGGCCAGTGCCAATCGCCGGACTTCCTGCTTGTAAATGAAAGTCCGTCGTCTGATTCACGAGCTTGGGATCACCGCTGATCGCATGGGTTTGAGTCGGCACTCCGGTGCAATTAAAGAAGTTGTTGTAGTCCAGCGTCAACGTGCCATTCGTAAGCCAGGTCCCATGTAGTGCTGGGCCACCACTACAGGAAAAAATATTATTTTCCCACGTTGGATTCAGCCCTATTCCGACGCTGGCGGAACCACCAGCCATCATAATGAGGGTAGCTCCTCCGATGGTGACATTGTTCATCACCGTGCAATTTTTACAACTGCGGAGGGTAATCATGGTCGAGTTCCGATCGCCTGAATCGTTGATGACGACATTGTTGTAGGCGACGCAGTGCAAGCACTCATAGGCATCGGCAGGAACGGCCATACAGCAGCCTGAGGACCCGCCGAGGACAACCGCCCCGATGCTCGTGTTACTGGGCAGTGGTTGATGCACGATATTGTTGTAGAAGAGGAAATTCCGCATGCCCCCCTTCGATGTCACCGTGGAGCCCCACACATCGGAGCCATCAACGAGGTTGCCACGGAACGTCACATTGAGCGCAGCGAACCCCTCTAACGCATTGTGGATGGTAGAGTTTTCTACGAGTGCGTTTGTTTGGTCGATCTTGAGCCCGAGATCGCCACCTGGATCTATGTAGACACCGCGCACGATGGCGTTGGTCCCGCTAAAGTCTGGCCAGGCACGAATCATGGCGCGGGCCGAGGTCGGGGACGTCCCGCAGGAGAGGTCGGTCGCATCGCGCTTGATCCGCATATTCTCAATCGTCACATAACTGCCGTACAGACTGATCGACGGGTTACAGCGCGAGGTGGAAGACAGGATGGCGAGGTGCTGGTTCTGCGCTTTGAGCGTGATGGGATTGCCCGCCGTGCCACTCTTTAGCATTTGGACTTCGGGTTCGGTATATGTGCCGTTCAGCACAATCGCCGTGTCCCCAGCCACCAATGTCGCTGCAGCTTTTTGCAGGGTCTTCCAGGGCAACGCCTGCGAGCCTGGGTTGGAATCAGAGCCCGTGGTCGAGACGTAGAAGGTCCCCGGCCAGGCGGTCCCACTGAGGAAGCCCATCCATAGCATGACGACAACCACACGGAATATGCGGCGCATTCTTATTTAACCTCCAGTGTGATCGGCTTGTTTCTCATGAGTCACTCCTCTCTAAGACGGTTTTGTCTTGAGCAACCCCCATGCCACGTCCGCACTGCAGGGGAGGAGCTGCAAGCTCAAGTAATGTCGAGGCTTTCACATGGAGCGACCCACCAGCGGTCTGGTCGACCCCAGAAGGTTGTATGGGGAGTGAATACCGATCGACAAATTTGTTCGAGTGGGGCGTTGCCAATAGTTTCCTTACCTTATAAGGCTTGCAGTCCTTGTGAGAATGATATCTGCCGCTTCTGAGAAAACATCCTTCCAGACTTCCAGGCAAGAGTCGTTGGACGAATGTCACCGACCTATTTCTATTTTGTTCTTGATCACCGGACTGATCGCTGACGGCGCCGAGAGAATGCTGTATCGGCTTATCTCCCGGATGGATAGAACGAGATTTGTCGTCACGGTCGTCAACATGGCCGATGTTGGCTCTCTCGGAGAACAGATACGGGCGGTGGGTGTCCCGCTCCGCTCATTGGGCATGAGCCCCGGCGTACCTAACCCAATGAGTCTTCTTCGGCTGGCTCGCTGGCTGAGACAGGATCCTCCTGACGTCATTCAAACCTGGATGTACCACGCCGATCTCCTCGGGGGACTTGCGGCCAAGTTGGCTGGCGGCATCCCGGTGGCTTGGGGTATTCGCCATAGCAATTTCAGTGATCAGAGTAGCCGGAAACTTACCATCTATACTATGCGGGCATGCGCACAAATTTCCAGGTGGCTTCCCGCGAGAATCGTCTGCTGCTCGGAAGCTTCTCAGCGGGTACACACGGCGCTGGGTTACGCGACCAACAAGATGATCGTGATCCCTAATGGTTTCGATCTCCATGCCTTCAAGCCGGATTCGGCTGCACGTGAGTCGGTTCGGGCGGAACTGCAGATCCCGCCGGACGCACCACTTATAGGGTTGGTCGGCCGCTTTCATGCCCAAAAGGACCATCATAATTTTGTACAGGCTGCGGCATTACTGCATCGCTCGCGGCCCGACGTCCATTTTTTGATGTGCGGTGACGAGATCACCTGGGAGAACGGCAGATTAAGAGGATGGATTGAGGAAGCGGGGATAAGAAAACAGTCCCGACTGTTTGGCAGGCGTGATGATATGTCGCGCCTAACCGCCGGCTTTGATATCGGAGCTTCTTCCTCATCTTTTGGAGAAGGCTTTCCCAATGTGATAGGGGAAGCCATGGCGTGTGGCGTGCCGTGCGTGGTGACGGACGTGGGAGATTCCGCGTTGATTGTGGGGCAGACCGGCCGGGTAGTGCCCCCTCGGAGCCCGAAAGAGCTGGCTAATGCCTTCCACGAGTTAGTGGAGCTTGGGCGTGAGGGACGAGACCGGTTGGGGATGGCCGCTCGCTGTCGCGTTCAAGAGCATTTTGATTTGCCGCACATTGTAGCACGGTACCAGGACCTGTATCAGGAACTCGCGGGTCGCGAGATGAGTAGAAAGAGACTTCTTCGTTGAACAAGACTTTTGAGCAAGATGCTCCAGTAACGGCGATTCTACTTGAAAGGCTTGATTCATGTGTGGGATTAGCGGGTTTCTGGATACATCTCATCGGTGGGGAAAACGTGAGCTTAAGGCTACAGTTTTGGAGATGGTTAATACTCTTCGCCACCGTGGACCAGACGATAGCGGCGCATGGGTGGATGCTGAGGCAGGTATTGCGCTTGGGCATCGCCGATTATCGATCCTTGATCTTTCGCAGGAAGGCCACCAGCCGATGCATTCTTC
>CAWBGA010000008.1:0-113863 GCA_963788195.1 Nitrospirota bacterium | reverse complement strand
AGTTTACGGATATTCCGACGCCGGGACTTCAGGAAATGGTCTGCCTGCATGTGTTAACGGTGACTAAGCTGATGCGCTTGTTCTTGCCGGAAATGCGCGCGCGGCGGTCGGGCGCGATTATCAATGTCGCCTCGATCGCAGGACTATTGCCGATCCCGTATATGGCAGCCTATGGCGCCACGAAGGCGTTCCAAGTAAGTCTGGGGCTGAGCATCAGCGATGAAGTTCGTCGCGATGGCGTCGTTGTGCAGACGTGCTGTCCCGGCCAAACCCTGACCGACTTCCACGCAACTGCCGGACGCAGCCGACCCGCTGCCCACGGTAGCGAGCAAACGGCGGCACAGATGGTCTCCGAGTCTCTTGCTGCATTGGATCGAGGCAAATCGTTCGTCATTACCGGTTTCCGGAACCGGCTTTTCATGAGAGCCCAACGTCTCGTCCCTCGAGCGTTAGTGCGCTGGGCAACGGCACGCGCCATGAAGCCCTCTGGTGTCCGATGAAGGAGCAACTGGCGAGGGCTATTGAAAACACCTTTGAGAAGGTCCTCTGGAACAGCCGCTTCATTGTGATTCTCGCGGTGATCGCCAGCATGATTTCCTCCGTGATCCTATTTGTGGTTGCGACGCTTGATGTTCTTGAGCTGATTTCGAAGGTTTTTAAGTATGTGACACTCCCGGGCAGCGCGCGAACCGCGTCTGTCTATGAGGAGTTTCATGGAGACATAGTCGGCCATATCATCGGCGCCGTCGACGATTTTCTGCTCGCAATCGTACTCTTCATATTCGCGCTCGGCTTATATGAACTGTTTATCAGCAAGATTCAGGAGGCTGAGAATGAAGCCGCCGCGAGCTCCCGGATCCTCTTGATTCACAGCCTTGATGATCTCAAAGACCGCCTAGCCAAGGTTATCCTGATGATCCTCATCGTCACCTTCTTCAAAAACGTGATTCACACCTCATTCACCGACGCCTTAAGTATTCTGTATCTCGGCGTGGGCATCCTCTTTGTGGCGCTGTCTTTGTACTTTACGCACAAGGTCGCCGATCCGAAAGAACCGAAAGAGAGGCGGGGGGACGCGCACTGATGCCACTCCGAAATTCCATAAATCAGTGGCAGGCTCACGTTGCTTCTATGCGTACTCTCGTGCCTGCGCCTGGTAGCAAGCCTTAGAACCCCACGTTTCTTGTAAGACTTCATGGACTATCTCAACTTCCTTCAGTGGCCGGCAATGGTCGTGACCGTCGTTTCAGCATGGCTCGTCGCCTCGCAATCAAAGCGCAAGCGTGAGATCGGATTCTGGTGCTTCCTGGCAAGCAACGTGCTTTGGATAATATGGGGTTGGTATGACCGTGCGTATGCACTGATTGCTCTCCAGATAGCCCTGGCGGCCCTGAATGTCCGCGGAGCGTATAAGAACGAAAATTGAACCACCAGCACATTCATGCATCAACCCCGATGGGAGCCCAGCTCGTAGATGGCGGCGCAACCTTCCGTACCTGGGCGCCCAATGCGAAAGAAGTCTACGTCGTGTTGCACGATTTTGACGTGCAATCGCCCGGCGGCTGGAAGAAAACCCCCCAAGACCTCCTCATCAAGGATGCGCATGGATACTGGGGGGGCTTCATCCCCGGCGTGGCCGATGGCGCCCAATACCGGTTTTGGGTCGTCGGTGCCGGCAGCGAAGGTTTCAAACGGGACCCGTGTGCCCGCGAGCTTCAGATGCAGGGGTATCCCAATTGTAACTGCATCGTACGCAATCCAAATACTTTTCCCTGGCGCGATCAGGATTACCGCCCACCGGCATTCAATGACCTGATCATCTACCAGTTCCACATCGGCGTCTTCTTTGCCCGGGATGACCAGGGCCGCGACATCCGTCCGGGTCGTGTCTCGAAGTATCTCGACGTCGTGGACCGGATTCGCTACCTCGCCGACCTAGGCGTCAACGCGATCATGCCGCTGCCGTTTGTCGAGTTCCAGGGTGAAAACAGCTTGGGCTACAACGGAACCGATCTCTTCTCGCCTGAGATGGATTACGCGGTGGACATCACCGGTCTGCCGCCATACCTGCGAAAGGTGAACCAACTGCGAGCTGAAAAGAATTGCCCGCCGCTGACGCTCGCGCAGTTGACCGGACAAATCAATCAGCTCAAAGCGCTCATCGAGTTGTGTCATCTCTACGGTCTCGCCGTGATCGCCGACGTCGTGTACAACCATGCCGGCGGCAATTTCGATGATCAGAGCATCCATTTTTTTGATCGCCCCGCCAGCTCGGACAACAAAGACAGCATCTACTTTTTGGCCGCCGGCCATGCGGGCGGGCTCGTATTTGCGTTTTGGAAACAAGAAGTCCGGCAGTTCCTCATCGACAACGCCAAAATGCTTCTCACCGACTACCACGTCGATGGCTTTCGTTATGATCAAGTAACGGTCATGGAGGAGCACGGCGGGTGGTCGTTCTGCCAGGACCTCGCAGGCACGGTCCGATTCGTCAAGCCCGGGGCGGTGCAGATCGCCGAATACTGGGGCAATGAGCGCTGGAGGGGCGTTGCGAATCCGCCGGATGGAATGGGGTTTGATGCCGGCTACAGCGACAGCCTGCGAGACGGGATCCGTGCCGTGATTACGCAGGCTGCCGGAGGGAGCCACGGTGCCGTTAGTCTCGACGAGCTCAGCGCCACGCTCTATCCACCACACAATTTTTCTGACTGTTGGAAGGCATTCCAATGCATCGAAAATCACGATCTTCTCGATGCCAACCATACGGGCAATGATCTCCAGCCACGAATTGCGGCACTGGCCGACCCAAGTAACTCGCGATCCTGGTACGCGCGCAGCCGTTCCCGCGTGGCGACCGGCCTGCTGTTGACCGCACCGGGCATTCCGATGATGTTCATGGGCCAGGAATTCCTCGAAGACAAATCGTGGACAGACGATCCCGATGCGGCGAACTTGATGATCTGGTGGGCCGGGCTCGAAGGTTTGGACAAGAACATGTCCGACCACCACCGCTTCACCCGCGATCTGATCTGGCTGCGGCGCAAGCATCCTGCCTTACGCGGCGAAGGGATCAATGTCTTTCATGTCCACAACGATAATCGCGTGATCGCCTTTCATCGTTGGTTGCCGGGTCTCGGGCGGGATGTAGTGGTGGTGGCGAGCCTCAATGAAAACACGTTTTACAACCACGGCTACAGCCTCGGATTTCCCGGCGGCGGACAGTGGTTGGAGGTCTTCAACAGCGACATTTACGATAATTTCTTTAATCCCAATGCTCAAGGGAACCCGGGCGGAATCACTGCGAACGGATCCGGCATGCATGGCCTGCCGAGTTCGGCCGGCATCACGCTTCCTGCAAACAGCATTCTGGTGTTTGCGCGAGACTGGGGCGATGGATAGCACGGGAAAGGTTAAGGGTTTTTTGGATGAGCAATAGCCGGAATCTCCTGGCCGGTAGCGTCGCGGCTCTGCTCCCAGGGCACCAGGACATAGGTCACCTCAGCGACGCCGACATTCGCCGCGTCAGCATCGGCCGCCACGACTCTCAAGGAGATCGACTGTTCGCCCTTCAAGGAACGGGGAATTTTGAAATTCCCGACGAACACGCCCTTTGGGCCTTGGTGGTAGATATCGATTCGTTGGATAACTTTATCGCCCAAGCGGAGCTCGCCGTACAGATCCATCTTCCGTGAGTCCCAGTTGCCGAATGGCTCGACGATACAGCCGCACAGCATTTTTACGGTGGCACGGAGAGTGCCTTCGTCGCCGATGCCAAGCGGCCGGTCCGCAGTCGGCGCCTCAAGATTCACCAGGAGGCCGTTGACCTCAAGAATGATCCCGTCTGTGTTCATCTGCTTGCCGGGGTAAAGGAGCACCGTCTTACTGGCCCGCCGGATACTCTGCGGAAACTTCAGCGGCCCTTCGCCCACGACTTCCACCAGCGTGGGCTTGGTTAATTGAAGTTCTGCCTTGAATGAGGCCGACTCCCGCACACTATAAACTGGTTCAATATGGAGATGCGGGGTCTGCATGATGCTTGTCGCGTCTCCAGTGGGGCCCGTCTGCCGGCCCGAGGCCAGAATGGTCCCCGTCTCGACATCGCGAATGGTTACAGCGGCGCCGCCGACGTTATCCCCGAGCGCCATGGCGTGAGAAGCCACAACCCGCACCACAACTGGCGTGGCAATGGGAGGAGAGACTTCTGCGGTGGAGGCCGCGGCCGTTGCAAGAATAATTGAGACAGACATCAGGAAGCAGACACCTTCAAATCGCTGCCACACCATCTGCCTCCGATTTAGGTTTAAACGGCTACGGCCGCGCCGGCGGCGTAAAGACTTCGTTGACGTCACTAAACGAGCCACCGGGGGTTGGGCCCCCGCCCAGGACGTAAATTTTTCCGCCCACGACCGCGGATCCAAGGCCATGCCGGCTAGTCGGCATCGGCGCTTGCGAGTCCCAGGCGTCTCTTTCGGGATCGTAGGCCTCATTTTCACGGAATGTTCCCGACGGCGCCTCTCCCCCGAAAACATAGATGCGGCCGCCAACGACTTGCGCGGTGATGCCGCTACGCGCAGTGGGTAGATCCGCTTTCCGGGTCCATTGATTCGTCGATGGATCGTACATCTCGTTGGTGGGCAGGTTCTGACTGTATTGCCGGTTGAGGCGACCGCCGATCGCGTAGAGGCGCCCCCCGACAGCGGCGACCGCATGGTGGTCCCGGGGTACAAGGATTGGCGCGGCTGCGCTCCAGGTATCCGTATCGGGGTCGTACACCTCATGCGCGCCGCTATTGCCGTCTTTCCCATAGCCGCCGATGGCGTGTAGCTTCCCGCCAAGCACGGTTACCGCCAAGGCACCCCGCGCGGTCGGCATGGGTTTGCGGGTAGTCCACTGGTCACTGCGCGGGTCATATTCGTAAACGGTCGCGGTAGGATCCCAAACATTCAACAGGGAATGGTGAAACCCGCCGATGACATACAGGCGATCTTTCACGACGCCGATACCGGCATGATGGCGACCCGCAGGCATTGGCGCGCGCTCTCGCCAGCTGTCACTGGCCGGGTTGTATTCCTCCACGAGTGACGAGATCAAGGCAATGCTCTTGGCAAAGCCGCCGATGACATAAATCTTGCCGTCAAGCGAGGCAGCCGCCACCTCGGTTCGTTTCGTCGGCGCTGGAGCCTTGGTCTCCCAAGCGCCTTTGTCCCCTGAAAAGCCGATTCCGATGGATAAGCTGAGGCCCGTAACGACGGCGACAGCGCTGAGTAGGGTCTTCGGCTGACTCGGAAAGGCCATACACAAATTATATGGGAACAGGCCATGGCGCATCCAGTACCAGACTTTGGACAGATTGATTTTCGAAAATCCGATCACCTACAGTGAACCGGGGGGAAATATGCTGCGCGCCTTTCAGGGAATCATGCCGAAGGTTGAGCCTTCTGCCTTTATAGAAGAGACGGCCGTCGTGCTCGGCGACGTGGTCATTGGCGCCGAGTCGAGTGTGTGGTTTCTGACTATCATCCGCGGTGATGTCAATGTCATTAGGATCGGCGCGCGGACCAATATTCAGGATCTTTGCGCGTTGCATGTCACTCATGATACCCATCCGCTGATCATTGGTGATGAGGTGACCGTTGGACATCGCGTTCTCCTCCACGGATGCACCATTAAAAACAGGGTACTGGTAGGAATGGGCGCGATTCTCATGGACGGCGTGGTGATAGGCGAGGAGTGCGTGATCGGCGCCGGTTCCTTGATCACCGAAGGAACCGTGGTTCCTCCGGGGAGCGTGGTTCTGGGAAGCCCTGGGCGGGTCAAGCGATCGGTCACTGGCGACGAGCGGGCATGGCTCAGGCAATCAGCGGCCAATTACGTCCGCTACGCCGCGGAACATCGACTCTCGCAGACCGGCAAATGATATGGACCATCGGCCATTCCACGCGGCCCATCAAAGAATTTCTGGCCCTCCTCACGCGACAGGGGATCCGGTATCTCGTAGATGTCCGAGCGATTCCATTTTCAAGGCACAACCCACAGTTCAATCAGGATGCTCTTTCGAAGTCTCTCCAGACGGCGGAGATTACGTATCGTCATTTTGCTGCTTTAGGCGGCCGGCGGAAAAGTCGCAGTGATTCGAAGAATACCGGCTGGCGAAACGCGAGTTTTCGCGGTTACGCCGATTATATGCAGACGCCTGACTTTCAGGCGGCCCTGCATGAGCTGGCACAACTGGCGGAACGATCTCCGACCGCCATTATGTGCGCTGAGGCGGTTCCGTGGCGGTGCCATCGCTCTTTGATCTCGGACGCATTCATCGCGCAGGGCGGGACGGTACTGGAGATCGTTGGCGAGTCGGAGCCGAAGCCACATAGACTTCCGGCATGGGCTACCGTTGAAAACGGAGTGGTGACCTACCCTAGCTCGCGGAACCCTTCCCTTTGGGAGGGGCTGGACCAGGGATGGTAGGAGCTTCGACTAGATCGCAATGGGGGTACACGATAAGCGGCGCATGGCCGAATCGTGCCCGGACCCCGTTAATAGCTGACAGGACCACAGGTACGGAGACAATCTTTCGCTCAAGTGCCCGCTTCCCGGGAAAGTCGATGAAGGATATCCCGATCAGCATGGTCAGCAACCCCTGACCCGGAAGCACCAGCATGGCGATGCCTGCCAGGAGAAAACCGACCCCCACGAGATTCTTTACTACGAACCCGGCCTTCCGCAGAACGGGATGATGATCTTTGAGCCAAGTCCGCGGATGGCGTTCATCGAAGTAGTGCGATGGAAGGCGAACTAAAATCCACGGAATCATGATGAGGCTGCCCACGAAGGTGGCGACCGAGAGGACGAAAATCGGCCATACCAGTGAACTCGAGTAGAGCCAGTCTAACATTCAGTCGGCTCAGTCCTCAGCTCCCGATCGCCATGTCGAGCTTATAAATCAGGCCATTTACCGCTTCCTCCAATGCGACGGCGCGCACTTCCCCCGGGGGAAATGCACTGCCCTCAGGATAGATAAAGGCGCTCGACCGACCCGGAGAGATCCGTGGATAGAACGGCCGTGCGTCCTCATAGTCCATCTTCAAAAGTCTGGCTTCCCCGCTCGTAGTAACCGAGAAGAGCTTAGCACCCGTAGATAGATCGATGGCGACGGTCGCAATTGAAACATAACTATCGATCCGGGTTCCGCTACCGCTGCCGTTCTGACCATACTTGAGCCACACAGGACTGCTCGCCTCGCTTGTCGTGGGCATAAGCACCAGCGCCTGATCGGTGCCGTAGGGGGCGGTGGCTCGGCGAACCTGTGCCAGTGGATCAATCAATGGGGCGGGAAGTGTGACTAAACCGACAATGGTCAACGGCTTCCCGGTAGAGAATCGATTCTTGATTTTGTCAGCCAATGCTCGCTGGGCGTTTTCGGGAGGCGCCGATGTTCCGGCTGGTTGCAGCCAAACGAGGACCACTTTCGTTGGCGCCAGCACTTTACCATCCAGGGGTTGAGCGTCCGCGAGAAATGGATTCGCCGGTGGCGGATAGGTGGTACCGACCGTGGAGCACCCCATGATCATCACCGCAAGCGCAGCCAGCCAAGGCGTGCGAAGGGAGCGAGAAGGAGTCATGTCACCACCTCCTATCAAAGCCTTCGGTTTTCCTTCGAAAAGCATCAAACCGGCATGTCCTCATCGGAAAGCCCGAAATGATGGCCGATTTCGTGGACGACGGTATCCTGGACCTCGCGTATGACGTCGGCGTTCGTCGCACATACTCTCAAGATCGGCCCGCGATAGATATAAACCCGATCCGGCAATTCGCCCCCGGGCTCGAAGAACGAATGTCCCTTTATAGATCGTCCCACATAGAGTCCAAGGAGTTCATCGGGATCGTCCTGCTGAATCCCCAACGATTGTAAGGTTTCGGAACCGGGCTCTTCTTCAATCTCGATCGCCACATTCTCTAAACATCGGCGGAATTCCCGCGGCAGCCCGCTCAAGGCTTGCCGCACTAAGGTGTCGAAGGCCTTTCGCGAGAGCCAGCGATCTGACATAGCCTGTCTCAACTTAATTGACGCTCCTCGGGCTCTTGCCGGGCAAACGTTTCTGAAATCTCATCAAGCCACCGGCCCCCTGCCTCAAGGATTTCACGAACCAGGGTTTCCGGCTGGCCGGTCTTCTTAACGGTATAGGCGCAAATGTAGGCCAGAATAGACTCGCGATCGACCTTCGTCGTGGCGGTCTTCGCCAGTTCTGCGAGTTCGCCAAAACCGGTGCGGACAACCTCTGACGTTACGGGAAGACCGTAGGAGAGTTGGCCGGTGATGTACTGAATCACCCGCTGCAATTCGGATTCCGTCATGAGGAGATTGTATCCCCTGAAGAGTCCAGCGCTCAAGCTTTCTTCACGGGAAAAGGACGCGTCTCTTGGGGCAAAGAAATCTGTCTCGGGCTTAAAAGGGGACAGGCAACTTTTTCGGAACAAAGGAATCTTTGGTCTGCGACATGAATAACTGAAAAAGTAGCCTGTCCCCCTTTTTCAGAGGGGATACGGCCAGGCGTGTATACGCCGGGAGGGCAGCGAGCCCTCCCGGAGAACTCTCGACTTACTTCTTACGAACCTGAATCCCGTGCGGGTCCGACTTCTCTTTTTTGACCATGTTGCCGTCTTTGTCCTTCTCCTCAGCCATCTTGCTCAGCGGCGCGATACCGATCAGGTTCCCGCCACGGCCGCCGCCGTCAACTTTGATGACGCCCACGCCCGGGGTGCTGCCCACGGCATTGTTGGCATCCTTATTATTGCCGGTCAAGGGACTTGGCCCCCGCAGTGTGGTAAATACAAAGCTGCCATCCGGGGCGGCGTCCATCAAATCGGGCGCCGGATCCTGGCTGACTTCTCCTGCGAGTCGGATCGTCCCGACTTTCATTCCATCATTGCTACTGTCGTAGACATCAATCAGGTTCAAGTGCCGATCTCCGGCCCAGAGGTACCGATTGTTCACGGCGACCATGCCATGAGAATCCCCACCGTCGCGGCCACCGATGCGGATCGGTTGGCTGACCGATGGAAGGCCACCCATCCCGAAGGCATACACATCATTGTTGAGAGGGGTTGCAGGCCAGCCTCCGCCCGAGTTGAGATACATATTAGACCCTAGTTGCACCCCGCCGCACCCAGCCGGGCGCACCGCGTCTCTTCCCAGCGTGCCTACGAGGAACATCGGACTAGATGTAATATCGAACACTGCCAGGCCGCCGCCGCGGAAGGTGACGAAGACGAACTGGCTTCTATTGTCGGTGATCGGGCAAATTGGCGCCACGTCCGGCACATCATTACCTGATTCCATCTGCGTGAGATTGATGACGTCGTTGTCTGGTTTAATCGTGAATTTCTTGCCGGCGTAATCCGTCCAGATGCGGACCAGCTTTTTCTCGGCGATGTTAGCGCCGATCGCCATTCGCATGTTTGCGGTCGGAAAGGCCGCATGCGCATTTTTCCCCAAGCTCACGCACCCTATCGGAGCCCTGGACGCGGCGTCTATGAACACGACATGGCCGCTGGCGACATAAGACAGAAGGGCAAACTTCTGGTCTTTAGTGAAGAGAATCATATGCGGACGCTTGGGATAGCCGCCGGCCTCCTTACAGGCCTCGGCAAACTTATCGCCGAGATCGACTGTCTCGGGCTTTGCGGTCTTCGGATTGGCGGCTAAACCAAGGCCGTCGTAGATATAGAGCGTGCCGCCGCCGTCTTTGGAGCTGTCGGACTGGTCAATGGCCCAGACTTCGTAGTCAGCGACGGGCGGCGCGGCCGGCCCCGGCGCGTCAGCTGCGAATGATGAGGCGAGGCCAATTCCGCCCCACACTGATAGAAGGACAAACCAAATCAAGGAACCACGTCCGTATCGCATTGTCATGAACCTCCTCTGCTGCGTGCGTAAATATCAGTCGATAAATGGAGCGGGGGTTAGGTGCTAAAAAACTTGGGCCCAAACCAATCCATTGTGGCATTCCCACCAGAGGGCCACGCCATAAGCGGGCGTATCATAGGCGGATTCTTACGGATCTGTCAATCATACCCCGGGGCAGGAGGATGAAAAGAGCGCAGCTCAAAGAGCATCGGCGGTGACGATGATCTCTCCCCGCATCTGATGCCCCGGCAGATCGCAGATATAGAAAAAACGTCCGGCGGCCGGTGGTGTAAACCTGATCTGTGCGTGACCTTTGGGCGGGATTAAGACACGGGCGAGGCCCGACTCGTTGAATTCTGGAGCACCATTACCTGTCACTTGCACGTTAATTCCTTGAAAAAGCAGGAGGGGAACAAAAGCGTGTAGTTCGACATCCTCATTCCCAATCACCAGCGCGACGGGCCGCCCCATTTTCAAGAAAACAACTTCCGGGACGAAGGTCCTTTCCCTGGCGGAAATTTTGACCACGGGAACGCTGGAGTCTGCATCGACATCGGAATCGAAACAACTCAGCACACAAAGGCCTAACAGCGCGGCTGCGAAGATCTGCTTTCTCATTTGGCCTTTGCGTAGACACGTATAGGAGTCCCGGGGAAACCGAACTCCTTACGAATGCTATTTTCGAGGTACCTCAAGTATGGCTCCCCGACGTCTTTGGGGTTCCTGCAGAACAGCACGAACGTTGGAGGCTTGGTGGCAACCTGGGTCATGTAGGCCGATTTCACGGGGTTGCCTTTGCGGATGGGCAGGGGCTGCAGCCTAAGAGCTTCCTGTAGAAATCGATTCATCTGTCCCGTCGGTACGCGGCGGGCGAACGACTCCAGCGCTCGGTCCAGATGTGGAAAGATCCGCGCGACCGTCTTGAATTGCAACGCCGAACCGAACAGGACGGTGGCCCACGTAAGAAACGAGAACCGGCGGCGCAGCTCTGACTTGTAAGCGGTCTTGGCGCCCTCGTCGCCTTCACGGAGATCCCATTTGTTTACCAGCATCACGCAAGCGCGCCCGCCTCGTAGCGCCAGTCCCGCGATCTTTGTGTCCTGTTCCGTGACGCCTTCGATGCCGTCCAATATCAACACTGCGACGTCCGCTCGGCCAAGGCTGCGCATGGCGCGTGCCACGCTGTAGCGTTCGACGCCGGGATCGATTTTGCCGCGCCTGCGAATGCCGGCTGTGTCGATGAAGAGATAGTCAGACTGCTTGTGGCGCACGAGCGTATCGATGGAGTCCCGAGTTGTGCCGGGAACATCGCTGACGATCAGCCGGGTCTGCCCCAGCAGGGTGTTGATGAATGTGGACTTGCCTACATTCGGGCGTCCAACGACGGCTATCTTGGGGATCTCGATGGTTGCATCGTCCGTCTTTGGCGACATCAATGGATAAAGGGCGTCCAGAAGTTCCGCCACCCCCGTGCCATGCTCCGCCGAAATGGGATACAGCTCCTCGACTCCCATCGCATAAAAGTCTGCGACCAAAGGCTCCGATTTCGGGGTATCGATCTTGTTGACGGCCAAAAATAAGGGGTTTCCGGACTTTCTCAGGAGATCCATGATCTCCCGATCAGCCGATGAGAGCCCATCGCGGCCGTCTAGAACAAAAATCAAGGCGTCGGCCTCATCGATGGCCAGGCGGGACTGCTCCCGAATCAACGCGAACATTTGATCTTGGGATGTAGGAATCAACCCGCCGGTGTCGATGAGTCGGAAAGGGCGTCCCCGGTATTCTGCTTCCGCCGAATGACGATCGCGGGTCACCCCCGGCATATCCTGGACAATCGCCTGCCTACGGCCCAAGATCCGGTTAAACAACGTGGATTTGCCGACGTTGGGCCGGCCGATGATGGCGACAGTGAACATTTCACCCCATTCCACCCACCCTGGAATCTGCCAAGACAGATCCTTCCTGCACGCTAACACGCGGCGCGAGACGTTGACAACGTGCGTCTCGCTCCCTAATCCTTCACCGCATGTACTAGAATTTCATCACACCAATACATCAATGCCCGGCGCTGTTACCCGCTTCACTTTGATCCCGCCGGACTTCTTTTTCGCCTGTGAAAGGTCATAGGCTGCCTGCAACCGCAGCCACGTTTCAGCGCCGCCGCCGAATGCCTTGTCCAGCCGGATCGCCATTTCGGCAGATAGCCCCGCCTTGCCCCGTACAAGGTTGTTCAAGGCCTGCCGCGTTACACCGAGCACATCAGCCCCTTCCGCCACCGACAGCCGCATCGGTTCGAGGCAGTCATACAGCACCGATAAGCCTGGATGTGGTGGGTTTTTCATACGCATTGTTCTCTCCTAATGATAATCGACCAAATCAACCTCAGACGCAGCGCCGTTTTCAAAACTGAAAATAATCCGCCAGTTTCCCGACACGGACACCGCCCAGAAGCCGGCCAACTTGCCTTTCAATGGATGCAGCCTGTAACCTGGCAGGCCCATATCCTGCACTCTCACCGCCTCATTCAACCGCGCCAGTATCCGGGCTATCTTATCTGCCAGACCCGCCGGGACTTTGCGCCGGTCATCTTCTTCGAAAAGCTTTTTCAAGCCTTTGTGCTTGAAACTCTCGATCATATAAATCTTATACCAGATCCATAAAATTTGTCAAGCGTAACTTTACACTTTACACATTACTATACCCCTGAATGTTCCATAACAAATGTTCTAATATTCTTCACCATGCTTTAACCTGCTCTTGTGTCGGGGTTTACGCTATTCCTCAGTTATAATGAGTTTCTGTCCGCTAACCGAGAAGACCTATCCATGGATTGGAACGGCATCTCAACAATTCTCCTCGATCTCGACGGAACCCTGCTGGACCGCGCCTTTGACGATCACTTTTACTTCGAAGTGCTGCCGGGCCGCTATGCTGAGGCAAATGCCCTGTCTTTGGATGCCGCGCGTGAACGATTAGTCGGCCTGTACCGCGCGGTGGAGGGTGAACTCGACTGGACTGACTTGGATTATTGGAGCCGGACGCTAAAGCTCGATGTCGCTGAGATTAAAACCTCAGTCCGTGACGGTATTTGTCTCCATCCTGATACTGCAGGATTCTTGCGGTTTCTTCGTGACCGAAAGATTCCGACGTACCTGGTGACAAACGCGCACCCGAAGGCGCTGGCCATTAAGATGGCAATGACCGGCTTGGAGCCGTCTTTTGACGGTATCGTGACAGCATTCGATGTCGGGTGCCTCAAGCTTAAGCCCGACTACTGGGCGAAAGCACAAGTCCTTCTAGGGTTCGATCCGTCGCGCACCCTGTACATTGATGATGATGAGGCGGCGCTGGCGTCCGCCGACGTGCATGGCATCAAGCATCTGTATCTACGCTCAAAGCCTAGCTCAGCCCTTCCTACACAACCGTCGCACATCTACCGCTCCATCGAAAGTTTTCATGCTTTAATGGAGTAGAGCGTACGGCGGCAGGGTAGTCAGGCGAGGATCGTCCACGGGCCCGCCGGTCGTGAAGTGGTACAGGGACTGAAACTCCATATTGTTGAAGCCGAACACCTTATGCACGGGATCATCGAAGAAACAGCCGATGCCCGTGGCTCGCACCTCCGCTGCCTCTGCTTCCAGATACAGAACCTGCCCTATCACGCCCGTTTCCCAAAAGAGCCGCCGGTAGAACCACGGGCCGTGTGTTTGTAGAGCGCTTTCAAATTCGGCGATCATGCCCAGCGAAAAGCACCCGGCCCCGGCAATCTCCTGATGGCAGCTCACCTGCGTGGCGATGCCTTGCGCGTTCCCTTCCTCAAGAAGGTAAAGGGACAAACCAGAGGGGCAATTCGCCGGCGTCTTCCATTCGAACTGCGGGTGCATCGCCTTGCGAAGAGTCTCAGTTTTGGAAGGGTCGCGCACTAAAAGGTACAATCCAGAGGCAAGGTCGCTCACGCGGTGCACGAACAAGGCCAGGTGAATCATTGGAGCCCAGGGGATGGCATCCCATGGCATGGGACGGTTGAGCATGTCTAGCTGAGCGCCGGGCATTACCCGCAACAGCATTGTAAAGAAATTCTCGGCTGATGTAGCCGTCTTGCCGTCAAAGGCGAGCGCGCTTCGGCGCTGGTGAATCGCTTGCCAGGCTGAAATCGAGCGAGCAGCCTGCCGCGAGGCGTCTTTCCGCGCGTCGATTCGAGGCAAAGCTATTGAGCGATGCTCGCTGCTTACCTTTCTGGATGCCGCGATCACCTCATCAATGATTTCCCAGGAAACGGGATCATCAGAGCTCAGTCGGTTTGCCTTGCCCTGCCATCGCGTAAGGGAATCCCGAACAAGTTCATCGACTGCCGGCGGGTCCAGAGAGAGTGGAATCTGATTGATCATACTCTCGACTCGCCAGATCACCGCCATGAGATCGGGCTGTTCCCGTTCGGCGCCTTCAAAATCCATGGACCGGTCCAGCCCCAAGAGCTGTTCAATGGTCTTATCCGAAAGGCCTTCGAGAAGCATCATCCGCCACCCCAGCCCTGCCGCGGCAATACGCAAGGTTCCGATGGCGTGACCGACGTCATGTTGGCAATATCGAAACGCCCGCTCTCCATATTTCCAGGCTTCCCGCCAATGGATCGATGAGAGGCCGACGAGAAAGGCATCGGATGGAAAAGTTCCCATCAGGGCCGCGAACAAAGTTGTTGAAAAGGTGACACGCTGCTCCAGCGCATGTTCTTTCGGGGCGTAGTGGTACAGGGCGGCGGTTGAGGCGAGGCCGGGGATCGGGCCTAGGAGCACATATCCCTCGGTCGGATGCAGATTGCCGCTGGACGGATTGCTGCGAAGCGCCCACTTGGTGTCGC
Organism: Nitrospirota bacterium; assembly: GCA_963788195.1. GTDB lineage: Bacteria > Nitrospirota > Nitrospiria > Nitrospirales > NS-4 > NS-11. The sequence continues at coordinate 99,104 of CAWBGA010000008.1, read as the reverse complement.
CGGCTTGCTTCCAGGCTGTGATGGAGAGCGCGTACTCGAAGAATCGCGAGATGCTCTGAAGGGAGATCGGCACTTCCTCGATAGAGCGACCACTGTAGAGGTCATCGTAGGGGCTGGAAAGAGGTAAATCTAAACATCCGAGAATCGGCAAACGGATCAGCGGCGCCCCATCATATCGCCGGAACGGATTGGGCTGGTTGTCCCAGTCCAGATAGCCGAGCGCCCGTGCGTAACGGAAAAAATGATGCTTCGTTTGCTGGTGATAGCGTATGACTTCCTCTAAAGGGTCCACTAGCGTATGCTCTGGGTAAGACTGAAAGGACTTGTTTAGCCCTCTAGAATTCTATAGAATCCAACAAATTTCGGGAAACCTGTTGACAATGCCTACAGATAGTGGTACTTCACCTATCCCAATGCAACATGTTGAGTTAGAGCATGCTTTTATTTCCACACACTCCTTCAATATAAACAAAATTAAACCCTTCATTTTGTCGTCTGGGCGTCCAAGCGAATACTATGTGAACTGCAAACAATTGCTCTCTCATCCTAAATATCGATTGCTAATAGCAGAGCTCATTTTCGAACGCTTTAGGCAAATCCTCGACAAAGTAGACTTAGTAGGTGGAATGGAGATTGGAGCCATACCAATAGCTTCTATAATCTCCGATTACTACTATCAGAAGACGCGACGAGAAATCCGCACCTTTGTAGTAAGAAAAAAAGCGAAGGAACACGGCTTGGGTCTTGTTGTAGAAGGTGACTACCATGCAGGTGACCACGCTCTTGTTGTGGATGATGTATTAACAACTGGCAAATCTACTACTGACGCAATAGAGAACGCTGGGTTCGCAGGGCTCAAAGTTCGAACTGCTTTGGTAATTGTTGATCGTGGTGAAGATGACGGGAAGGCGAAGATTGAAGGTTCCGGAATACAACTCTTGAGCCTTCTAACACTGGAAGGATTAAAAAAAAGATATCAAGAAATGTCTCCCACTGATACGCCTCTTCTGACTGTCTGAAACTCTTTCCATTCCCCAGTTATCCCCAGTTATCAAAATCTTAGAAGAATTGCGCGCGCCTGCGTAAGGGAGGTGGGTACGAACGCGAGACCTAACCCTCATTACAATTTATTTAAATTGTCGTTCGTAGGCATTTGAGTTCATCGAAGCTGGTCGTTCACGATTTTGCTTTGCTTAATCCTCCATGATATACCCTTAAGCACGCGCATTGTATGGGGTCTGAACCAAATCTTTTTCCAGTTCTAAATCAGGGTCTCTTCGCCACTAATTTTCTCGATACAAAGTTTTTGGAGTTGTCGATCTGGCAGAATACTCCAGAAGTCTTAACCAGAATTACCGAGGCCTACTCTGCTGCTACTGCTGCCTACTATGATGCCGCACGGGGCTCTATATTTGATGCCCGCGACGAGCAGAAAACCGAGGACAAGTTTGTCCGCCCCCTGCTAAAAGCTCTCGGATGGATTTATGACCCCCAGCCCCGTCATAAACGCCGCAAGGCGAAGGTGCGTCCCGACTATGCGCTGTTTGCTGCCGCCAGAGACTACGAAACTGCCGCTCGCATACGAAATGAAGCCAAAGCCTACTATTCCCTTTCTGAAGCTATAGGCGAAGCAAAGTATTGGGGCCGTCCGCTGAATGATACAGTTAAGGACGACCCTCTTGATGCGCGAGATGCGACTGCACAGCTCGTTCGGTACCTTGACGAAGTGTACTACCACACGGACGGGAAGGTTTCGTGGGGTATACTGACTAACGGCAAATATTGGCGGCTCTTCTCTCACCGTGCAGCTTCAAGATCGACTAACTTTTATGAAGTTGATCTTGAAGCACTGCTCCAAACTCAGAATCCCATTGAATTTCGAAGGTTTTATGGGTTTTTCTCACAGGAGGCACTCACACCAGATCCGTCAACCGGGAAACGCTGGGTTGATCTTTATCTTGAAGAGAGCGAACGCGCCGCACGCAGCATCAGTGAACATCTCAAGGATCTGATCTTCAAACAAGTGTTTCCACGAGTCGCAGAGGGTTTCATTTCTTACCGCCGCGCTGAACAGGGCATGAGAACGGAAACGGAGGACACTCTTCAGAAAATCTTCGCCGGCAGCATGACCTTATTGTTCCGATTGCTGTTCCTTCTATATGCTGAATCGAGAGATCTACTTCCGATTCATGACCAGCTGGGCTACCGTAAAAAAAGCCTTCAGGCGCTGAAGGAGCGTGTTTGGAAGGATCTCCACGTTGGAGCGACGCAGTCAGCGCAGTCCTTCGAATACTGGGAGCACCTCGCCAGACTTTTCCGTATGTCGATAAGGGAGACCCGGCGCTCAGTGTACCGCACTATAACGGAGGACTGTTCCATGTCCCGAGGAGAGCCGCAGACCCACCTGCGGTGATCAGATCCCTTGAGAATGAGGGCGCGCATTTTTTGGCAGAGAATCAGTTGGCCGACTGCTATTTAGCGGACGCTATTAGAGCTCTGGCTTTTGATGCGGATGCGGATCCTTCGGAGCAACAGTTCATTGATTACTCCTCTCTCGGAGTACGTCACCTAGGCGATGTCTACGAGGGATTACTCGAGCATTGCCTTCATAAGGATTCGCCGGAGGAACCAATCACCCTTGTGGAAAGTAGTCAACGCAAGAAATCCGGTTCCTATTTCACCCCACACTTCATTGTCGAATTCATTGTTGCAAAAGCCGTCGGTCCTGTACTGGAGATCCGCCTGAAAGAGGTTGAATCCGAACTCGCCCAATGGAACAAAGTATGTAAGAGTCGTGAGCGGGCTAGGACCACCCCCTCTATCAAGACCGTTCAAAAATTGATAGATGCCTTGAGCCATTCAATCTTTGATAGGCTCTTCGGCCTTAAAGTGTTGGACCCGACCATGGGTTCTGGCCATTTCCTTGTTAATGCCGTTGACTACCTCACTGATCGCATTGTCATCTTTCTGGTACAGCATCCAAATAATCCCGTGCTCCCTTCCATTCAACGAATGCGCAATGCGATCTTGGCCGATCTACAGTCTCAGGGGATTAACGAGCGAGAAATCGAGAGGATTAGTGAAAAACTGACCGAGATTAACTTAATTAAACGGATGGTGATGAAACGGTGCATTTATGGAGTGGACCTTAATCCAATGGCCGTCGAATTGGCCAAACTCTCTCTCTGGCTGGACTCATTTACGTTGGGCGCGCCTCTTTCATTCCTAGACCATCACCTGAAGCTAGGCAACACCGTCATCGGCACCACCGTGGAGAGCGTGCAGCGTGAACTAGCCGCCGATCTCTTTGGTAATCGGTTTGCTGGTATGCTCCAAGCTACGGAACTGATACGTGAAGTGGGCGAACTCACCGACGCGACTATGGCGGAGGTACAGGAAAGTGAGGCGAAGTTCGACCACGCCCGTAAGGAGATTGCGCCTTTCTTGCAATTAATGGACACATGGCAGGCCGAACTGTTCGGACATATCGGTGCCCTGAAGGCTCTCCATCATGCTGACGGCGATAAACAAACGATAAAACGAGGGAAACAGCGCATTGAAACAGGGGCGCTGATACACGACATTCAGCGGACCGCAACTGAGCACCGATTTTTTCATTGGGAACTGGAATTTCCGGAGGTCTGGTACGGTGGCGGTCACCACTTGGATCAGCCAGGTTTCGATGCGGTTATCGGCAATCCCCCGTGGGTAAGGCAAGGGACGTTCGCCACTCTTAAAAAAGTGTTAGAAAGCGCGTTCCCCACCGTCTATATGGGCGTAGCTGACATCTATGTCTATGTGTTAATGCGTGGTCTGAATGTACTCAAGTCAGGCGGCCGGCTAGGTTTCATTATTCTGAATAAATGGCTTCGTTCCAACTATGGGGAGTTGCTCAGGAAGGAACTAGCAACACAATACCATCCAGAACTCTTAGTGGACTTTGGACATGCTTCTCTGTTCGCCGATGCAGAAACCTTCCCGTTGATCGCCCTCATCCGTCGCCCTCATCCGGACGACACCCCAGAACCAAAAACATTGCGAGTCTGCAAGGTGTCCCGCGAGGCTTTGGACAATCTCAAGCTAGCCGCCTTTGTCGAGAAAAAGAGCTTCGAAGTGCCTACCAACTACCTAAAGACAGTGGGTTGGTATCTAGAACCGCCAGACGTGTTGCGCTTGTTCGAGAAAATCAGATGCAGTGGAGTTCTGTTGAAAGAATTTGTCGGTGACGGCACCTACCGTGGCCTACTTACTGGGCTGAACGAGGCATTCTTCCTTGACCAGGCCACACGAGATAAGCTGGTTGCTGAAGCACCGAAGTGCGAGGAGCTGATGAAGAAATTGCTCCGGGGACGAAACATTCAGCGATGGGTAGCACAATGGGATAAAGAGTGGCTCATTGCCATTCCATCGAGTCAGAATCGAGCCTGGCCCTGGGCTACAATGACTGATGATGAGGCCATGGCTGAGGAGATGTTCGCTAAGGAATTTCCGGCAATGCATGCGCACCTCAAACCAATGGAGAGGGCTCTCCGCAAGAGGGAAGACCGGGGGAAATTCTGGTGGGAGCTTCGGGCTTGCGACTACTACGAGAAGTTAGAAGAGCCGAAGCTCATCTACCAAGAGATCCAAACTTATAGCAGCTTTGCCCTAGATAACAATAGCTACTATATAAATAATAAGGCCTTCTTAATTCCAAGCGGTGACCTCTATATTTTGGCGCTCTTAAACTCTCCTCTCATGTGGTGGTTCCTCTCAATATATCTGCCGCACATGATCAACGATACCCTAACTCCGGTCGCTTTCCTCATGGAAAAATGCCCTGTCGTATCACCGCCACAGGACATCCGCGAAAGCATTGAGGCGCGAGTCAGAGAATGTATTCAAGTAGCGCAGGACTTCGCCGGGATGCGATCAAAGTTCCTTCAATGGGTCTTGCATGAGACAGGTATTATTAAAGTCCCGCCGTCCGTGGAAACACCCTGGCGATTACAAGTGGATGAATTCCTTGCCGCGCTAAAGAAAGCAGGGTTGAAACGAATCTCGCCGGCTATGCTGCAGCATCTGACGCAAACCTTTGAGAAGGAGAAGATGGCACTGTCTGCGAACCGTATGGAGGCCCTCAGGCTTGAGCGTGAACTTGATGTACTAATACTGGACAATTACGGCTTGACGCCAGAGGATATCGCCCTGCTACGCAAAACTGCACCGCCACGTTCGCCCATCACAGTTTTGGAGGAAGGACTTTATTCGACACCTGCCTTTGCAGAAAACGTGCAAGGAGATCAGTTCTACCGAAGCTAATCGCCGCGGCCAAATGTCGCATTTCCAATTCTTCGAGTCTCCCGCCGTCAGGAACGCTGTGTTTGATCTTCTTCTGATGAGCTGGATACTTGACGTTCCGCTCGGTTGAATAAGTGAAGCTTGGTCACGGCCAAACAAAGATCGTCTTTACTGCAGGATCGACTGCAGCGCCCCGTCGAGTTCCGGGTACTTGAACTGATAACCGGCAGCTGTAATCGCCTTGGGGACGACATTCTGCCCGGAAAGAATAGCCTCCGCGGTCTCTCCGAGCATTATTTTTAGAGCAAATGCCGGCACCGGCAGGAGCACGGGTCGATGTAAGGCCCGTCCCAACGCAAGACTGAATTGCTTGTTCGTGACGGCGTGCGGCGAGGTCGCGTTGACTGGCCCATGAACTTCGGCATGGGTGAGGCTGTAAAGAATGATTCCCATGATGTCATCCCGATGAATCCATGAAAGATACTGTTTGCCAGTGCCCATCCATCCTCCGAGAAACATTTTGAAGGGTGGAAGCATTTGCGCCAACGCGCCGCCGCTTTTTTCAAGGACCACGCCAGTGCGCAAGCGTACGACGCGCACACCAAGCGCCTCGGCTTTCGCGGCTTCCGCCTCCCAGGCCTGCACCATCTGGGCAAGGAAATCGTTGCCCGGGGCGCTGCTCTCATCCAGAGGTTCGTCCCCCCTTGGGCCATACACGCCGATCGCCGATGCGTTGATCAGAATCCTGGGCCGCTGTTGCTGTCGCCCGATCGCCTCGACGATCTGCCGCGTGCCGTCCACGCGAGAGCGCCAGATGCGGGCTTTATAAGCCGAGTCCCAACGTTTTGCGAAGATCGATTCACCCGAGAGATTCACAACCGCGTCTGCCAGGCTAATTTCGTTTGTCCACGGGCCAGTGCCTCCGCCCGCTTCCCAGTGCACCAACTCAATGCCGTCACCCAGGATCTCTTTTGCCCGGAAAATGTCGCGCGAAAGCGCTATGACCGCATCACCCCGCTCACGCAGGGCCCGTATAACTACCTGCCCTATAAATCCCGTGCCGCCTATGACCGCTACTCGCATATGCCAGAGCATAACAGCGGAGCGGGTGGTGGTCACCTACCCTTATTCTGTGTTAGATTTTCGCGCACATGGAAAGCTACGATCACCATCAGATCGAGGCGAAGTGGCAGCAGATCTGGGAGGCCCAGCAGGTCTTCCGGGTGTCCGAAGATCCCTTGCGCTCCAAGTACTACTGCCTGGAGATGTTTCCCTATCCATCCGGGCGCATTCACATGGGACACGTCCGAGTCTATGCGATCGGCGATGTGGTCGCCCGTTTCAAGACGATGCGCGGCTATGCCGTCCTCCACCCGATGGGGTGGGACGCCTTCGGCCTTCCGGCTGAAAATGCGGCGATCGAACAGGGCGTTCACCCGGATGTGTGGACACGGGAGAACATCGCCTACATGCGCAGTCAGTTGAAAGGGCTTGGACTCTCCTATGACTGGGATCGGGAAGTCACGACGTGCGAGCCGGATTACTACAAATGGAACCAGTGGCTGTTCTTAAAATTCTTCGAAAAGGGGCTCGCGTATAAAAAGCGATCGGCTGTCAACTGGTGCCCGAGCTGCGAGACGGTGCTTGCGAACGAACAGGTTGAGGAAGGCCGCTGCTGGCGCTGTGAGACGGAAGTCGTCCAGAAAGAACTGGAGCAGTGGTTCTTCCGGATCACGGCCTACGCCGAGGAGCTCCTCAAGGATTGCGATCGGCTTACTGCCTGGCCCGCACGGGTGCTCTCCATGCAGCGACACTGGATCGGCAAGAGCGTCGGCGTCGAGGTGGACTTCCCGTTGGCGGAGCCGCTCGGCGATCTGGCCGCGCTGCGAATTTTCACGACCCGGCAGGACACCATTTACGGCGCCACCTTCATGAGCCTGGCTCCCGAGTCGCCGGTCGTGGAACAACTGATCGCCGGCCGAGAGCAGGCGCCGAGCGTCCGGGAGTTCGTCGCCCGGGTGGGCCGCCAGGACAAGGTTCTCCGGACCGCCCTGGATAATGAAAAAGAGGGCGTGTTTACCGGCGCCTACGCCGTGAATCCCTTTACAAAGGAACGCATCCCGATTTGGGTCGCGAACTTTGTACTATACGAGTATGGCACCGGTGCCATTATGGCGGTGCCGGCGCATGATCAGCGCGATTTTGATTTTGCATCAAAATACAAGATCCCGATCCGTCTAGTCATTCAGAATCCTGAGCGCACTCTGCGCGAAGATCATCTCGGGGCGGCATATGAGGAGCAGGACGCCGCGGGTGTCTTGGTCAATTCAGGTCAGTTCTCCGGGCTTTCAGTTGCGGAAGCAAAGGCGCGCCTTGTCGAATTTATAAGGGAACAAGGGTTCGGTCGCCCCATGGTGAACTATCGCCTCCGGGACTGGGGAGTTTCGCGTCAACGATACTGGGGAACACCGATTCCGATCGTGTACTGCACGAACTGTGGCGTCGTGCCGGTCCCATTGGCGGACCTTCCGGTGGAATTGCCCAAGGATGTCCCCTTCACCGGCAAGGGCGCTTCGCCGCTGTTGCACGCCGAGTCCTTCCTGCGGACCACGTGTCCAAAGTGCCAAGGCCCTGCTCGACGGGAAACCGACACGATGGACACGTTCGTAGATTCTTCGTGGTACTTTCTTCGTTACTGCTCACCGCACTATGATCATCTTCCCGTGGAGCCAGCGAAGGCCGATTACTGGATGCCGGTGGATCAATACATCGGCGGCATTGAACACGCGGTCTTGCATCTGCTGTATGCCCGGTTTTTCACCAAGGCGCTTCGCGATCTCGGTCTCACCAAGGCCGACGAGCCCTTCACGAGTCTCCTCACGCAGGGCATGGTGAGCAAAGAGACCTATCGCTGCGAGACGCATGGCTGGCTGTTTCCAGCCGACGTGGTGGAAGCAGAGAAAGGCGGCTGGCAGTGCAGACATTGCGGGCAGCCGGCTGAGCGGGGCCGGGTTGAAAAGATGTCCAAGTCGAAAAAGAATATCGTCGACCCAGAACATCTGGTGGATACCTATGGAGCGGACACGGCGCGAGTTTTCTCTCTCTTCGCCGCTCCCCCCGAAAAGGATTTGGAATGGAGCGACGCGGGTGTTGAGGGGGCGTATCGATTTCTCGGACGGGTCTGGCGACTCGTGAATGGACTTGTGGGAATCTTCGCTGGGACCAAGCCTCGAGGCGAACTTTCAAACACTCATGTCACGGAGCTACGCCGCCTCACGCACCGGACCATCAAGAAGGTCACGGAGGATATTGACCGTGAGTTTCAGTTCAATACCGCGGTAGCGGCGCTCATGGAGTTTGTGAACGGTCTGTATAAGTTCGAAGCCGAGGGGAAGGCAGTGACGGAGCGCGAGGGCTTTCAGGAGGCGATCGACACGCTGCTGACTCTGCTGTCTCCATTCGCGCCGCACATGTCTGAAGAACTGTGGGCTCGGACCGGCCACGATATGATGTTGACGCGTGTCCCGTGGCCCGACTATGACGAGGCCCTGATCAAGTCCGATATCTTGACGATTCCGGTGCAGGTGAATGGTAAGCTTCGCAGTAAACTCGTCGTTCCTGCGGACTGGACCAAGACGCAGGTGCTCGATGCCGCCCTCGGTGACGAGAAGGTGGCGGAGTGGATCCGCGGCAAGACCATTAAGAAGCAGATCTATATCGATAAGCGGCTGGTGAACATCGTGGTTGAATGATGAGAGCTGTCATCCTGAACGAAGTGAAGGATCTCAATTCGACGGTCAGGTCTGAGAAGAATCTAGCTTTTTTACTGGGGTTGTTCCGAGCGGGACAATTGAGATGCTTCGCTTCGCTCAGCATGACAACGGGGAGAACGTCCCAATTGCATAAAGTCGTGCAGTGGATGGAAAACGCAGCACTGTTTGCGCTGCTGATGACCCTCGTAGGGTGTGGGTATGAATTCGGAACTAGCGCGAAACCTGGGGCAGCCTACGGTGTCACATTGGCCGTGCCGGTCTTCCATAACGAGACGTTTGAGCCCGTATTAGATCGCCGTGTGACAGAGATGGTCCGTCGCCAATTTCTTCAGGCCGATGGCCTGACTCTCGTGAACGACGTCAATAGCGCGCCGTTGGTACTCGCCGGGCGGATCAACGGCTACGGGCTCCAGATCATGTCGTTTCGACGGGGACAGGTCAATGAGTCTCGGGTGGTGCTAATCGCCAGCGTAGTGATGAAGGAGACCGGCACCAAGAAGATCCTATGGTCGGAGACCTATACCGCCCACGCTGAGTTCTTCGTGACCGCAGACCTCGCCACGAACCGATCTCGACAGGATCGCGCCACTGAAGAGGCCGCACAAATGATAGCAGAGAACATCGTGTCGAGAGTGCTGGAGGACTATGGCAGCAGGTGAGCTGGGGAAGACGCGGCGAGATGGGCGAGCCGATGGCCTAGCCGTGTCGGATCTGGCACGGCTGCTGGATTCAGGCAAAGTGTCCCCGATCTATTTACTGCTCGGGGAGGAGTCGTTTCTGCGCGATGCAGCGCTGGCGATGATTCGTCGCGCGGTACTGGTCGAAGACGATGTGGGTGGGGGGTTCAATTATGATCTTCTCTATGGGGATGAGACAGACGCGCTTGATGTGCTAAATCGCTGCGATACTCTGCCGGCTTTCGCTCCTCGGCGGTTGGTGATCATTCGCGAGGTAGGGGGGTTGCGGGCCCGCGAAACAGAGCGTCTGTTGCCGTATCTGAAAACCCCTGTTGAGACGACCTGTCTGGTGCTTAGCGGTGAAAAAGTTGACGGGCGGCTGAATTTCTTTAAGACTCTCAAGGCCGTGGCGGTGGTTGTAGACTGTTCCCCCCTGGATCCCAGGTTTCTTTCGGAGTGGATTTCTGAGCAGGCCAAAACCCTCGGCCTTCGTGTCGAGGGCGCCGCGTGCGAGGCTCTTCACAGTGCCAGCGCAGGGAATCTTGCCATTCTGCGTAGAGAGCTTGAGAAACTCGTCGACTACCTTCATCCGACCACGCGCGTGACGGCAGCCGACGTCGAAGCCGTGCGCGGCGCGGACACCGGAGGGACTGTTTGGGATGTTTTGAACGGACTCGCCCGCAAGGATCGGGAAGCTTCTTTACGAGCCTTGGGGAAAATCCTTGATGCCGGCGAGCCACCGCTCCGGTTGGTTGGGCTGTTGGCCTATCAATGGAGGCAGGTCTGGAAGACCCGCGAGCAGCTCAACCGTCGAGTGCCGGAGGTCGGATTAGCCCGAATCCTTGGTGTTCCTCCGTTTCGGGTGCGTGGCCTGGTGGAACAAGCAAAGGTATTTTCCGAAGACGAACTGGCGCGCTGTTTTGAGGCGTTCCGCGAAGCCGATTCCAACTTGAAGGGTGGCGGGGGGCGTGTCGGTGAACGTCTGGTGATGGAGCGACTTGTACTGAACCTGTGCCGGAGTCGTAGGCGCGTTACTTCTGCGCCAGCTTCCGTGCTTGAGCGGTGAGCCGGGAGATCCGCCGCGACGCCGTATTTCTATGGATGATGCCTTTGGATGCGGCTTTCGCCAGTCCGCGTACGGCCTCGCGGAGCGTGCCGGTTGCCTCTTCGGTGTTCTGGGATTCCACGGCGCTTTGGAACTTCTTGACAAGGTTTTTCACGCCGGATTGCACAGAACGGTTCCGAAGGCGTCGCTTCTCGGACTGGCGGGCGGCTTTAAATACATTCTTGTGCACAACTGGCATGACGCGTTCCTCAATGAGACGAAGCACGATCCGTAACATAGGGGGTTGATTGAAGTCAAGAAAACACCGACATGGACGTTAATTCGCGCGACAGACTGATACTGGCGCTGGATGTGGCTTCGGCCGATGAGGCAAAGCGACTGGTAGACCGGGTAGGTCAGGAGATAGCTTTCGTGAAAATCGGGCTTGAGCTGTTTACGGCGGCGGGTCCGGACATTGCGCGATGGGCGATTCAGAATGGTAAGCAAGTTTTTCTTGATCTCAAACTCTTCGATATTGGTGAAACCGTGAAGCGAGCCACCGCGGCGGCGGCGGAGCTTGGGGTGAGATTCATCACGACACACACCGGCAGCAAAACGGTTCGCGCTGCCGTGGAAGGCCGAGGAGCCAGCCAGTTGAAGATTCTCGCGGTGACGATTCTGACCAATTTTGTAGACTCCGATCTGGAAGAACTTGGCATTCCGGAATCAATGCCGAATGCCGTCCTTCGACGGGCGCGGCTGGCAACTGCCTGTGGTGCGGACGGCCTCATCGCGTCAGGCATTCAACTGGAAATAATCCGGATGACGGTCGGCAACAAAGCTCTCCTTGTGACGCCGGGCATTCGACCAGCCGGTACCTCACCTGATGATCAGGCGAGCGTGTCAACGCCGACCCTCGCTCTGGCTGCCGGGGCAGACTATCTGGTGGTTGGACGACCCATCCGCAACGCACAAGACCCCGCCGCCGCCGCGCGCGCAATTCAAGAGGAAATCGCCGCCGCCTGCAGATGAGGGGCAAAGAAATCTGTCCCGGCAGATTTCAGGGTGGGCGGGTGTAATGGCAAAGAAATCTGTCCCGGCAGATTCCAGGCCACGGGAACAGGACGCGTCTCACGGGAACAGCGGCTGTCTCGGCAGCCGCGGGGCTGGGTGGGTGAAATGGCGTCCGGGGACGGGAGGGTGTAGTGGGCGGCTGACATCCAAAAGCGGAGCGTGTCTTGGCAATCTTTGGACAGGAAAGTGTGAAGATGAAAAGATTCATTACTTCCCCGGCGGCCTTATATAATCATCAGGCCTGCACGGGAAAACGAGCTTGTCTTGGCAAGCTCGGGGGTGGGCTGGGTGCAACGTCGAGCAAGCTCTGCTTGGCGGTTGCGCCTGACGGCAGCGTTTTGATATTATTCTTTCCTTCCCAGTGAACTTCCTGAAATGGTGGGTATAGCTCAGTTGGTTAGAGCGCCGGATTGTGGATCCGGAGGTCGGGGGTTCGAAACCCCTTACCCACCCCACGTTCCGTTATAGACGCCAGTTCCTACTTCTCACGAGAAGCTTCACATACGGTGGGCCTTATGCAGAATCGGGCGAGACCAAGGATCAGGGTGAAACTGAAACCGGTCGGTTAGGCGGCCTTCGTTTCTGCTGGGGATGTAGCGGCATAGGATCGGCGGGGAGTATTGAGCAGAACTTGGCGTTCGCGTTCGCGGCGGTTTTCTCGTACGACGGCCAGACTGACGACCCCCCATGTCAAGACGGTAAAAAGAACGGGTGGTAGGATTATTTCCATTGACCGAAGAATGCTCCCGCGGTCAGCTAGATGCAATGGACAAATTTATCGATTCAGTGGAGGTTGTGTCGAGCCCAATTTAGCGGAGGTTTTCACACCGTCGCATACTTCGCCCCACCTTCGTGGTATCGACTGCCTATCCTTCAAAAGCTAGCCTCTTTTTGATTATCAACTTTTTCCCAAGGAGGCCTGAATGTTCCGATCGTTAACTCATTTCGCGGTTGCGGTGATATTTATGTTCGTCGCTGCTGGATGCCAGTCGATGACTGGCGAGACAACAGCAGAGCACCTGACCGACACCGGCATCACTTCAGCGGTAAAGACTAAGATGGCAGCTGAAAGGGCCGGCACGTTGACAGAAGTCAATGTCAAGACTGTCGATAAGACAGTGCATCTGACGGGAATTGTCCGGAGCGCTGAGGATAAGCGCCGGGCAACCGAAGTTGCCCGTGGTGTGGAGGGCGTCAAAGAGGTCAAAAATAATCTGGAAGTGCGCCCACAGTAGTCGCGCCAGTACCATCGGCGTGGGGAAGGGCGACCTTTCCCACGCCTAAGGTATCCCGCTCGGACCCTTCCTAGCCTAACCCGACGCTTGTTTGGACACATTGCGAGTCGGTATATTTTCGATCAGGCGCGTCGCTTCCGGCAACCCTTTCAACTAACCAAGCTAACTCCGAGGCGACGCGGGTAAAGAATGCAGGAAGCTTCGTGCCAATCATTGACTTCGGATTTAGGAAAGGGCGAAAACCTGAGATTCTATCCAAAAGACAAGGTCGCGGCTGCTCTCTTAATTTGTCTGATTACTCTGGCATCACCGGGTCTCGGCCAAAAGACTTTGGAGATAGCCGACGGCTTGAGGGTGACTTTGGAGTACAGTGTGATCCTTCCAGACAAGACTATCGCCGATAGTACTGTCGGCAAGGAACCTTTCTCCTATACTCACGGTGAGAATCAAATCAGCCCTGCCGCATTGGAAAAAGGTCTGACAGGGCTCAAGGCAGGCGACCAAAAGCGTATTTCCTTGGCGGCAGCCGAAGCCTATGGTCCATACGAACAAAAGAAAAAGGTCAAGGTCCCGAAGGTTAACGTGCCGCCTGAGACTAAAGTGGGGTCCGTACTGCAGACTCAGGACGGATTGACGGCCACGGTGCTTGCGGTCGGCGGCGACGCGGTAGTACTTGATATGAATCACCCGCTGGCGGGAAAAAATCTCGTGTTCGATGTGAAGATCCTAAAAGTAGAAAAACCGGCAGCACCAAAATGAGTGGCCGACTGATATTACACCCGCCCACCCTGAAGTCTGCCGGGACAGACTTCTTTGCCCCTGCACCCGCCCGCCCTGAAGTCTGCCGGGACAGACTTCTTTGCCCCTGCACCCGCCCGCCCCGGAATCTGTTTGGCAGATCCAGGGCGAGTGTAACGAGAGAACGGTGCACCCAGCCTCTCTACTTACCGCACTTGATCTTCATGGACTCGATGTCGTTCCCCATTTTTAGTTTTGAGAGGTCAGGCACACGCTGGCCGGGAGTAAAGGCCAATTCCGTCCCCTTAAAATCCTTGTCCTTGTAAGCCCACACGGTCGCATTCGGGCCGATAACGATACTCTCGATATCATTGTTCCAGTCCCTGCCGCTAAGATCCTTCAGAGACGCAAATTCCGCTGGACCCATGACTTTGACATGAGGGTCATCCATGTCAAATTTTTCATCTTCAAAAATCTCAACCCAGCAGTCCTTGTCGACCACTTGTAACTCTAGATCAGCAGCTTGGACTGTCCGGTTCACTGCGAAACACATCAGAACCGCAAATAGACCGAGGACAATTCGGTACGCCATGATTTTTCTCCTCTAATTGTTGATTAACTCTAAGCGTAACCGATTGTTGAAAAGACCTGGAATACTACTAGTGGGGGACTGTTCTCCAACACTGGGGAATCTATTTCCTTGAGGCAGACCGATGCGATTGCAGAAAAGATATAATAGAGCGAGGGATGGATCTCGATGAAAAGCGCGTGGGCGAGTCTTTGGTTGGCCCTCGTGATAACCGCCGGACTTCCGGCGGATGCAGCGCTTCGCCCTGGCCATCTTATCCAGATTGAACAGCTCAGTTTTCATCCCGATAGCGTTCAGGTGCCCGGCGACGGGTTTGCGGTGCTCATAGTACAAAACCGTGAGGCAGGGCCAATTGAGCATGAAGTACTCTCACCGGATCTTTTTGAATCCGGCACGTTGATCTCGGTCCAGGGAACGGGCACGGTTGAATACAACGGAAAGAAGGTAACCCGAGTCCTGCTTTTTCCAGGTGAGGAAGCTGTAATCTGGTACTATGCGGTCAAGGGCCGGACTTACACGTACCAGTGCAATATAAACGGACACGCAATGCAGGGCACTGTACAAGCAATCTAAGGAAGAGCGAATGCCGACCTTCAGAAGTGGCGCGTTCGCGCAGCAGTGCTACTCATCCCATCCCGGTTCTTTGAAGGTTAAGTCGCTCACGGTTATTCCACCCCCCACCGGCCCCGAACCTGCCAAAGGTGGGTCTTTAGAGTATAGAGTTGTGGTGACCTGCGATGTGTGTCAGATGCGCCATCGATTGGCCATCGAAAGACTCACCTCACGCCTGGGCCAGCAAGAAGAAACCGAGACCGATGCAATGAGTCAGTTGTCGGGATGCGCGGGCGAACACCCGGCAGATTTACGCGTCAGCAACATGGATGTGACCAATGATTTGGTCAAGCTCAGGTGCGGCGGATGCCATCGAATGTACCAGATCGTCCTGTCAGCAGTAGAAACCTACCAACGCTAAGCTATTAACCCGCACACGTTCCTGCATGCGATCCCCTCACGCTTGCCGGACCTGCCTAGCTTTCTCCGGCCTGCTGATTTTTGGTCTTAAATGAATCGTCGCCGTATTGACATTTCATTGGTATGTGGTCACAGTAGCAGGCCTCTGATGCCTACACACGACACCCCCCCGCCCCGGCCGCGCCAAGACGCGTCCTTTTCCCGGGTTCATTTGACCCAGTCATTGGCTGACGCTACACCGCACGTTCCAACGGGGCAGAAGTTCATCCGCGATTCAGAACTCCCAGGCTTCGCGCTACGCGTGACGAAGGCGAGCAAATCGTTCGTGTTCGAAAAACGGGTACAGGGGAGCATGCGGCGCGTGACTTTGGGCAGGATAGGTTCCTTAACTGCAAACGAGGCCCGCCAACAAGCAGTCCGCATGACTCAAGAAGTTTCGCAGGGAACCGTCCCGGGACGATTGCGGAAGAAGCGGACATTTGGGGAGCTGGCGGATCTCTATCTTGAGCGACACGCATCGACAAAGCGATCTGCCCGAAATGACCGGGCAGTCCTTCGAAATCATCTCCACGCGCTGAGGCCGCGCCCGTTGTCAGAGATTACGGCGCATGACATTCAGCATGTCCACTCAGAGCTGGGGACCACAGCGCCCTACCAGGCCAACCGTGCCGTCGCTCTTGTACGCAAAATGTTCAACCTAGCGATGGAGTGGGGGCTATTTTCGGGAGACAATCCTGCCGCCACCATTGTCTTCCATCCCGAAGAGAAACGGCAGCGATATCTGCTTCCGGAGGAACTCCCGCGTGTCTTTGAAGCATTGAAGGAAGAACAGAATGAATACGCGCGGGCGGCATTCGTGACGGCCATTCTAACCGGCGCCAGGCGACATGAGATCCTCGAGATGAAATGGGAGGATCTTGATTTCAAACAGCAAGTCTGGCGTGTGCCTCAAATTAGAGGCGGACCGCCCCATACGGTTCCGCTACCAGCGGATCTCCGCTCGCTGTTGCAACACTTGCCCAAGATTGAAAACAACCCCTACGTATTTGTAAGCGAGGGCAGCAAGGGACATCTGGTGAACATCAAACGCGCGTGGCAGCGCATTCGAGTGAAGGCCAATATCGCCGACGTGCGTGTGCAGGACCTCCGCCGAACCTTTGGCGCCTGGCTGGCGGCCGCAGGAGAAAGTGTATCGCTCATCGGCCAAGTTTTAAATCACCGAAGCCCGGCCACGACCGCCCGCTATGCCTCGCTGAAGCTGGATCCGATCCGGGAGATCCTGGAACGCAATGCGAAGAGAATGATCTTGGGCGCGGGAAAAATCGGTCCCGCATTTGCAAAGACGAAGACAGCCTCCACGGCGCCGAATCCGTTGCTGGTTCTTACGGCTCCCGAATCCAACATTGAAAGGGATAAATAGGCGCCGCTGGTTCTTGGTGTGCCCGGGCCAGCCTACAATGCATTAGAAAGTCCTGCATTTGGCTTGAATAATGTATGGTCTGCTGATTAATCGACTTATGTGTAGTCAACCAATGTCCGCCTCGCGAAATTAATTTGTTGAACAACAGGCACACTTTTTTTGCCTCGTGCCCTCGCGGACTGGAGGCCATCCTAACCGTGGAGCTAGAGCGTTTAGGTGCGGAACAGGTGAGCTTGGCGCAGGGCGGCGTGGCGTTCTCAGGCGACTTCACTGCGTGCTACCGCGTGAACCTGGACAGCCGTATTGCAAGCCGTGTGCTGTGGAGGGTTCACCATGGATCCTATCGGTCGGAAGAAGATATCTACACGGCGGTGCATGCCTTACCCTGGTCCAACTGGTTCTCGGAGCATGAAACCATCAAGGTGAAGGTCAGCGCGCAGCACTGTCCTCTCAAAAGCCTGGACTTCGTGACGCTTCGGATAAAAGATGCGATCTGCGATAAATTCAAGGTGCTTACCCAGCGCCGTCCCAACGTGAACACGCACCAGCCCAGCATGCGCATCGACGCTTTCCTGCGACATCAGGAAATGACACTCTATCTTGATACGTCGGGGGAGCCGCTGTTCAAGCGCGGACTGCGAAAGTCCAGCGGTGAGGCGCCCATGCGGGAGAATCTAGCCGCCGGCATTATAGGGCTCTCCGGATGGGCCCCCGGCGAGCCGTTCTTGGATCCCATGTGCGGAAGCGGGACTCTTCTCATGGAAGCCGCACAGATCGCGCGAAACATCTCCCCTGGCCTGGGTCGTCGATTTGCTTTTGAAAACTTAAAAAACTTCGATGTGAAAGCGTGGAGGGCCATGTGTGATACGAGCCGTTTGCGTCAGACTTCCAGCCAGCCTCTTCAAATTGATGGCTATGATCGAGATGCCATCGCGCTTAAAACGGCCGAGACGAACCTTCGCGCCGCGGGCTTCGCGGAGGCTGTCCGGCTGAAACAGGTAGACGTGCTGGATGTGTGGCCACCGGCTGGCGGAGGCGTTCTTGTGATGAATCCACCGTACGGCGAGCGCGTGGGGAACGAAGCAGAACTCGCGGCGTTGTATCCCCGCCTCGGCGATGCGCTCAAACAGCGATTCGCAGGCTGGCGTGCATATATTCTCACTGCCGACCTGCGGTTGCCGAAGCTGATTGGGCTTGCCGCCTCGCGCCGCACCCCCTTGTTTAATGGTCCCCTTGAATGCCGCCTCTTTGAATTCAAGATGGTGCAGGGCTCAAATCGGCATGGCTGAGAAGAAACCAAAAAAGCGCCGCACGGCCGGAACCCCGCGTCGTCGAAGAAAGCCCTCGGGCGTCTCCACGGGGCTGGTGCCGTCTGAGCTCCAGGACGGAAGCCTACCGCCAGACTTAGCAGAGCTACAGCGCGCGATCGCCGATGACGCGGGCAAGGTCCTCGCAACCTACCGAGAGCCGTTTGCCGGACGTTGGGTCATTTTGGCGGCGCTGCCGATCGACAAGGTAGAGCCGACTCCCTATCAACGCAACCTCTCCGAGAGTCATTTACGCAAGTTGGAAACCGTGATCGGAAAGTTGGGTCGATTTCTCGACCCCGTCATCGCGGTGCGTAGTCAGGAGGACGGCTCGGCAAAGTACTTGACCCCAAATGGGAATCACCGGCTATCGGCCATGCGCACGCTTGGGGCAAAGAGTATTGTCGCGTTGGTGGTCCCTGAGACGTCGGTCGCATTCCAGATTCTCGCGCTGAATACGGAGAAGGCGCATAACCTTCGGGATAAGGCGTTGGAAGTCATCCGTATGTACAGGGAGCTGGCATTAATGGGTGACGCCGGCGAGGAAACCTATGCGCTCGAGTTTGAAGAACCCGCATTTATCACCCTGGGACTCTGCTACGAAGAGCGGCCGCGTTTCAGTGGCGGCGCATACAATCCGGTGCTGAGACGGACAGATCAGTTCCTCAAGGGGTCGCTGTCCACGGCGATCGAGACCCGCCGAGAACGGGCCAAGGCATTGTTGGCCTTGGACGATAAGGTTGTCGAGCAGGTGGAAGCGTTGAAGGCTCGAGGCCTGACGAGTCCATACCTCAAGAGCTTCGTGGTGGCTCGCATCAATCCGATTCGGTTTCGTCCCAAGGACGCGGAGCCTTTGGCCTTTGAGGAGGTGTTACAGCGCATGGAGCTGGCGCTCGCCAAGTTCAAGCCGGACAAAATCAAAGTCGAGGATCTTGCGCGCACCGGCGGCGTCATGGAAGAGACTCCCTGAGAAGTTTGACAGGGCGGTACCTGAACCTTATAATGACCGACCGAAACGCACAGGCTTCTCTGAAGCGCTCAGGGCTTTTGGAAACGGAGGTTTGAGATGTCCTCGACGATGCGGCAGCCGTCCAATAAGGCGCGCAAACGCACTCATGGTTTTCTCGAACGGATGAGCTCGAAGGCTGGCCGCCGGGTCCTAGCGCGCAGGCGGGCCAAAGGACGGCACAAGTTGACGGTCTGATCGGTTCGGTGGTCGCACACCGTTCCACCCGCGCACAGCACCTTCTTCGCAACAACGCCGATATCCGGCTAGTCTTCAAGGAAGGGAGACGGGCCTCCAGCCGTTTTTTTACTCTTCTTTATCGAGTCACGGCGCTCGACCGTGCGCGAGTGGGAACGGTCGTGGGGAAGAAGCTCGGCGGTGCCACGCAGCGCAACCGCTGTAAGCGCCGCTTCCGTGAGCTTGCGCGGTTGAGCGTGGGCCGCATGGCCGGCGGCTGGGATCTGCTTGTCCTGCCGAAACGGGAGGCGGTCGGCGTGGCGGCTCCCACCTTGCGAAAAGTCTGGATGGAAACGTTGACGCGCGCGGGACTTCTGCCAAGGAACGGGGTTTCCTGATGAGCATCGCTTTGGCCATCATCCGTATATACCGGCAATGGATATCGCCGCTTACCCCTCCGCGATGCGGGTTTGTGCCGACGTGCTCCGCTTATGCCTATGAGGCGATTGCCCGGTACGGGCTTTTGCGGGGTGTCCCTCGAGCGATCTGGCGCCTGTTGAAATGCCACCCGTTGCATCGCGGAGGCGTTGATCCGGTTCGGTAGCAGGAAATCATTTATTCATGGAAAGACGAATAGTCCTATTTCTCGTGCTCTCTATGGCGCTTATCGTGTTGTATCCATACGTCATGGACAAGATGGGATGGATCAAACGGCCGCAGCCGGTGCGGCCACAGAAGGACATTCGGCCTCCGACCACCGAGCCTCGCCCCTCACCGCCCGTAGCATCCCAGCCGCCCGGCAGTGCCGCAACGGAAAGCGCGAAGACTCTCCCGGGGAAGACGGCTAGCCTACCGACAAAGACTGATGGTACGGAGCAGGAGGTCACGGTCGAAACCGACCTTATTCGGGTCATATTGTCTAACCGCGGGGGCGTCGTAAAAAGCTGGGAATTGAAGCGCTATCACACGCTCGACGACCAAAAAATAAAGAAGGAAATCCAATTGGTGCCGAGCAATACCACAGGTGCAACGCCGGTGCCTCCATTGACGCTTCAAATCGCAGATCCCAAGCTTCAGCAGCGCATTGCTCAGGGTCTGTATCGCGTCTCAACGACGAACCTCAGGCTTAGCGAGTCACAGCCCATCGGCGAGATTGACTTCTCATACTCCGATCCGGAAACGGGGGCGCGCGTCGACAAGCGGCTCACTTTTGCCAACGGGACCTACCTTGTGGACCTTCGCGTGGAGAGCAAGGGAATCACCGGGCCGAGCATTCTTAACCTGGGGACGAACTTCGGCATCCACCTATGGGAAGAGGGCTTCGTCGGATTTATAGGCCCCGCCACCTTCATCGACGGGAAGCTCGATAAGGGGACTCCCGAGAAAGAGGAAGTCCGGAGCGGCCAAGTCATGTGGGCCGCTCTTCAGGACAAATATTTCGTCGCCGCTGCGCTACCGCTCGATCCGTTGGCGCATCAGGTAGTGGTCCGCAAGGACGGAGACAAGTTCGTGTCCGTGGGGATGCAGACTCCAGCCATATCGGAGAACGTGGCCACACAGTACCGGCTGTATATTGGGCCCAAAGAGTATCAAACCTTGAAGCGTCTCGAAGTCGGTCTTGAAGATACCATCGATTTCGGCTGGTTCATTTACGGGAGTTGGTCGATCGTCCGCGCCGTCGCAAAACCACTGTTTTATGCGATCCACTATCTGTATGACATCACTCACAACTACGGCGTGGCCATTATCCTCGTGACTGTCGGGATCAAGCTCCTGCTGGCGCCCCTAGCCTACAAAAGCTACAAGTCCATGAAACAAATGGCAGCCGTGCAGCCGGAGCTGCTCGCAGTGCAGAAGAAATATGCCGATGATCGCGAACGCCTAAACAAGGAGCTTATCAAACTCTACAAGGACAAGAAGGTCAACCCTGTGGGGGGTTGTTTGCCGATGTTCTTTCAGATCCCGGTGTTCGTGGCGCTGTTCAATATCTTGTATATGACGATTGAGCTGCGGCAGGCGCCATTTGTCTTATGGATCAAGGACTTGTCGGTCCAAGATCCTTACTACGTCTTGCCGATTCTAATGGGCGCCACCATGTTCATTCAGCAAAAGATTCAGCCAACGACCATGGATCCCAGACAGGCCCAGATCATGCTGATCTTACCGGTCTTCCTAACCTTTCTGTTCATCACGTTTCCAGCGGGGCTGGTTCTATACTGGTTGACGAACAATGTCCTGACCATCCTGCAACAGGTGATCACCGACCGTTACCTTCTTCCGAAGGTGTCTGTTCCGGCCCCAACCGCAGCCTCTTGAGCGAGCCATGGGTGCAACTGACACAATTTGCGCCATTGCCACGCCTCCGGGTGAAGGCGGAATCGGAATTATTCGGATATCAGGAGAAAAAGCTGTAGAAATCGCCTCGAAAGTCTTCCGCAGCTCCACAGGCCGCACGGTCACCGATTTTATGAGCCATACGTTACATGTGGGCGAGCTTTGGCATCCCGACACCGGAGAGCGATTGGACGAAGTGCTCGTGGCCGTGATGAAGGCTCCACGTACGTATACCCGTGAGGATGTCGTGGAGTTTCATTGTCACGGGAGTCCGTTAGTCTTACGCTTCGGCTTGGAAGCCTTGATCCGTAGCGGAGCGCGTCTTGCAACTCCGGGCGAGTTTACGAAACGCGCATTCTTGAATGGCAGGCTGGACCTCGCCCAGGCTGAAGCTGTGATGGATCTGATACAGGCGCGCTCGCAAACGGGGATTCGAGTGGCATTGGAGCAGCTTCGGGGAAAATTATCGGCAGAAGTGGAACAGCTTCGCGAGGGACTCCTGCGGCTGCTTGTGGAGGTTGAGGCGGGGATCGATTTTACTGAAGATGGGATCACGTTCATCTCGACTGAGGCCCTTGTCACTGAAGTGGAAAAGGTGTCAGAACGGATTCGCCGCCTCATCGGCACATCTGCCGAGGGCCGCATTGTACGCGAAGGCGCGACGGTAGTGCTCGCGGGCCGTCCCAATGTGGGCAAGTCTAGCCTGCTCAACGCCCTGGTCCGGGCCGACCGCGCGATCGTCGCTGATCTACCAGGCACTACGCGGGATGTGTTGGAGGAATTTGTAAATATCCGGGGTATCCCGGTGCGATTACTGGACACGGCCGGCCTGCGAGAGGGCGTCGACGTGGTCGAAAAGGAAGGCGTGCGGCGTTCGCATGAGGCCCTGGAGCGAGCGGACATGATTCTGGCTGTCTTGGACGGAAGCATGCCTCTTGCTGCTGAAGACCGTCGATTGCTCGAAGAGGCACAGGCAAAGCCGTCGGTCGTGGTGGTGAACAAATCGGATCTGCCATCCAGATGCGAGTTCAGCGAGATAGGCGGTTGCTTCACGGTAGTGCGCACATCGGTACAGGCGGGAACGGGCTTCGAAGACCTTCGTGACGCAGTCCGTTCGGCGCTCCTCAATCACGGACTCGAGGCGCCGGAAGGCGTGATGATCACGCATCTGCGTCATCAAACCGCCCTGGTACTGGCACGAGAGTCATTAGATCATGTGCTGGACTCCGTTGGCCGTCGGATGCCTCCAGAGTGTATTGCCTTGGACCTGCGGGCGGCGATCAATGCGATCGGGGAGATCATCGGCGAAACCAGGACCGACGAAATACTGGACCGGATATTCCAGGAGTTCTGTATAGGCAAGTAACCATGGGATTGTACGAAGCCTACGATATTATTGTTGTCGGCGGCGGCCACGCGGGCTGCGAAGCCGCGTTGGCGGCGGCGCGAATGGGCGTCAGTACCCTGCTGCTCACCATGGAAGAGGACAAGATCGCCCAGATGTCGTGCAATCCGGCGATTGGGGGAATCGCCAAGGGACACCTGGTGAAAGAAATCGACGCGCTCGGCGGCGAGATGGGTTTTAACACTGATCAAACCGGCATTCAGTTTCGCATGTTGAATACGCGCAACGGCCCGGCGGTTCGGTCGCTCCGGGTCCAGTGCGATAAAAAGCGATATCGAGGCGCGATGCAGGCCACACTACGGGCACAGGCCGGCCTGGCCATACGTCGCGGGACCGTGGATCGTCTTGAGACCAGCGGCGGGCGCGTCACCGCGGTCATCACCGGAAGCGGCGAACGAATCGGCGGAAAAGCCGTGATTCTTACTTCAGGAACTTTTCTTAGTGGATTAATCCATATCGGCACCAACCATTTTCCGGCCGGACGTGCGGGCGAAGCCTCCGCAGACAACTTGTCGGATTGCATGAGGGATCTAGGTTTTGAGGTCGGCCGGCTCAAAACCGGCACGCCTCCCCGCTTGGACAGAGACAGCATTGATTTTTCGGGATTGGCCTTGCAGCCGGGCGATGATCCGCCGCCACCTTTTTCATGCCGCACCGAAAAAATACCCCTTCCGCAGGTCGCCTGTCACTTGACGTACACGAATGCCGACACGCACCGGATTATCACCGACAATCTGGACCGCTCGCCGATGTTCACAGGCATTATCAAGGGCACAGGGCCGCGCTATTGTCCTTCGATTGAAGATAAAGTGGTGCGATTTGCCGATAAGCCCAGACATCAGATTTTTCTGGAGCCGGAGGGTCTGGACACAAACGAGTACTATCCGAACGGGATCTCGACCAGCCTTCCTGTCGATGTACAGGCGGCCCTGCTCAAGACAATCCCGGGGCTTGAGCATGCAACGATGCTGCGGCCCGGATATGCAGTAGAGTACGATTACTTTCCACCCTGTCAACTGAATCCGACATTGGAAACCAAATTGGTGGAGGGGCTGTACCATGCCGGACAGATCAATGGAACATCCGGATATGAAGAGGCCGCGGCCCAGGGGCTAATGGCGGGCATCAATGCGGTCTTAAAAGTCCGTGGCGACGCACCGCTCATTCTAAACAGGTACGATGCGTATATAGGCGTTTTAATTGATGATTTAATCTCTAAGGATGCTCGTGAACCGTACCGCATGTTTACTTCACGCGCAGAGTATCGCCTGCTGTTGCGACAGGATAATGCTGATCTCCGGCTCACCGATATAGGATACCGTTTGGGCCTCGTAAATCCGGAGATCTATCGACGCTTCTGTCACAAGCGCGACGCTATCGACCATGAACGTGCGCGGCTTTCCGAAACCCGAATGAAGATCACGCCTGAAGTACAATCCAGGGCTCTGCAATTGGGAATTTCTCTCGCCGGGGATCTCACGCTGGCGGCCCTCCTGCGCCGTCCAGAGCTCGAGTACCGCCCATTAATGCAACTTGCCGGTCTCCATCCTGAAGAGAACAGCGACGTCTATGAACAGGTGGAAGTCCAAATTAAATATGAAGGCTATATCGAGCGCCAGGCGCGCGAGATCAACAGCGCCAGGAAGCTTGAAAACGCCAAAATTCCAAATGATTTCAATTATACTGTGGTTAAAGGGTTTTCCCGGGAAGTCCTTGAAAAGCTTGTGAGATTTAGACCGCATTCACTCGGCCAAGCCTCTCGCTTAGAGGGGATGACCCCCGCAGCCATTGGTGTTTTGCAAGTCGCCGTCGAACGTTTCAAGCGAGTTTGAGTGTTCCACGTGGAACACTCCTCCCGATCACAGACTCCACCGACTACGCCAGCTGCCCTCCTCCTCGAAGGCTGTCTAAGGCTGGGGATACCGTGCTCTCCCCATGTCGCCTGTCGATTGGTATTGTACCTGCAGGAGCTGGTGAGATGGAACGCCAAGATGAATTTGACGGCCATTGAGACCGAATTAGAGATTATCAGTAAACACTTCCTAGACTCTATCGCGGCATTCCGGATGTTTGAGCCACGTCCAGGACTTCGTATATTGGATGTGGGAAGTGGCGCAGGATTCCCTGGAATGGTGTTGAAACTGCAAGCGCCAGACCTGATGGTCACCTTACTTGAACCATCGAGCAAGAAGGCGGCATTTCTTCATCATTTAGCTGGGCTCCTGGGCGTCCCCGGGATCAAAATTGAAACGAAGCGTATCGAAGAGTTGAAAGAGGGAACCTTCGATCTTATTACGTGTCGCGCGTTGAAACCCGAGGTCGTCCTAGCTGCCGCACCGCGGTTGCTTTCTGCTGGCGGGAGTGTTCTTCTGTATCGTGTCAAGGAATTGGAAGCTCCGCCGCCAGGATTTTTGATTGTGCGGCAGCTCACCTTCGACCTTCCGTTTCTACAGAGCCCTCGCACCCTCATTAGTTTGCAGCTAGCCCATTAATATCCATCGACAGTTGCCTGTGTTCCACGTGGAACATCGAGCGCCGATAATTGTCACGAACACGTTGAGTTGTTATTTTTCCTGTGATAGCATGCCACTCAACCTGGGGGGTATGTGGCGAAAGTCCTCGCAATTGCAAACCAAAAGGGTGGAGTAGGTAAAACTACAACGGCAGTGAACCTCGGGGCTTCACTCGCAGTGGCGGAGCGCTCCGTTCTGCTAATTGACCTCGATCCGCAGGCCAACGCCACAAGCTGTGGTGGGCTTCCTCCTGAGAGCGCCAGCTTTTCCACCTACGATGTTTTAATCGGAGGTCGGAAATTATCACAAGCTATTGTAAAATCAACAATTTCTCGTTTTGACCTGGTTCCGTCCGATCCTAATCTGGCGGGAGCGGAAATTGAGCTCACAACGCTTCCGAATCGGGAATGGATCCTCAAGGAGGCGCTTCGCGAGATTGGGGACGATTACGAAATCATTCTCTTGGACTGTCCGCCTGCGCTTGGTCTTTTAACGGTGAATGCCTTAACTGCTGCAGATGCGTTGCTGATTCCGGTGCAGTGTGAATATTTTGCCATGGAAGGCCTGGGGCGGTTGATGCGCACCGTAGATCTCGTCCGACAATCTCTCAATCCGCGGCTGGACATTGAAGGCGTCCTCTTGACCATGTATGACGGACGCAATAATCTCAACCGGCAGGTCGCCGATGAAATACGTAAGTATTTACCGGGTAAGGTATTTCAAACCGTCATACCGCGAAACATCACTCTGGCCGAGGCGCCGAGCCATGGAACCCCAGCCCTCTTGTATGACGTGGCATCGACAGGAGCCCAAGCCTACCTTAGTCTGACGAAGGAGTTGTTGGAACCCAGCCATGCTGAAGAAAGCGCTCGGTAGAGGCCTTGAAACGCTGATCCCCGCCGGCCGCGAACCGGCGACCATCGTGCAGGACGAGCGCGAACAGATTATCTCCGTGCCCCTCCCTTTGATCTCCGCGAACCCCTACCAGCCTCGCCGCGTATTCGATGATCATGCCCTACAAGAGTTGGCCGACTCTTTCAAGGCCCAGGGCGTTATCCAGCCTATTCTGGTGCGAAGGTTAGGGGATGGCCAGTTCCAGTTGATTGCCGGCGAGCGTCGACTCCGGGCCGCCAAGCTCGCGGGGCTGGAAAAGATTTCGGTTATTGTGCGAGCGGCCAGCGATGCCCAATCCATGGAAATAGCCTTGATCGAAAACCTTCAGCGGAAGGATCTCAACCCCGTCGAAGCCGCCAACGCCTATCAACGCCTGATGAAAGAATTTGGTCTGACTCAGGAGGAGCTGTCTGCGCGAGTTGGCGTGCAACGCTCTTCAATCGCCAATACGGTGCGCCTGCTAGCGCTTCCACTCGAAGTTCAGACTTGGATCGAGCAGGAGCAACTCTCCTTGGGGCATGCTAAGGTCCTGTTGGGACTTGCCGGTCACGATGAGCAGATCAGATTAGGCCGCAAGGCCATCAAGGAGTCCCTATCGGTCCGAGATCTGGAACGGCTC
The DNA here is from genome assembly GCA_963788195.1 of Nitrospirota bacterium. GTDB lineage: Bacteria > Nitrospirota > Nitrospiria > Nitrospirales > NS-4 > NS-11. Next base: position 72,046 of record CAWBGA010000008.1, on the reverse strand, counting down.
GTCAGCTATGCGGCTGCCGCGAGGCCAAAGCGTCGTGATCACGCTCCCACCCCGTTAGAAGAGCAACTCACACGGAGCCTGGGTACCAAGGTGCGCCTCATCGAGGGAAAAGTTGGGGGAAAAGTCCTCATCGAGTACTATTCTTCAGCAGAATTAGATAGACTGGTCGAATTGATTTTAGGATAAGCCTATACGTAAGGAGGAAACTATGTTCTCAAAGCCCGAGGGCTCCGAGAAGAGGACCACCCCGCGAACGAGCCTGGAATCCGATCGAGGTCCGGATCAGGCGGAACACGGCAGTGATCTCGGTACAGGGGATGAAGTGATCGCTTTTGTCGGGAAGGGCGTAGAGTTCAAAGGCGTGATCACGTATAACGGCACAGTGCGGATCGACGGGCGTCTCGAGGGTGAGATCCACACAGCTGGTGTGCTCATGGTGGGCCAGGAGGCGGTCATCACGGCGAAGGTGACGGCCGGCACTGTCATCAGCCGCGGGCATATCACGGGCGATATTGTCTCGGTCGGTCGGGTTCGCCTGCTGGCGCCTGCCGTCGTGAATGGCTCAGTGAAAACGCCGCTGTTGTCCATGGAAGAGGGCGTGCTGTTCAATGGAACCCTCGAGATGGCGAAGGCCGAGTCCGCCCAAGACAGTCGTTCCGCGGCCGTGGGCTCTGTCACCCCGATTCGCGTAAGTTCAACGATGAAAGGCGGGTGACAGGTAGAGAATCTGTCTTGGCAAATTCCGGGGCTGGGTGGGGTGCAATGGTACAAAGAGCGCGTCTTGGCAGGCGTGATGAAGATGAAAAGGGAAACAAACTACCCCGGCGGCCTTAAATAATCATCAGGCCTTCGGGTCGAGCTAGCTTTGCTTGGAGGAACGTATGTGGCCTCGTAGCACAAACGACAAATGGCAGACGTTGGATAGTGAGCAGGGATTTACTTTTCTGGGGAAAGGCGCTCGATTTAAGGGAACCTTAACCTTTGAGGGTACTGTGCGGATCGACGGACGCTTAGAGGGTGAAATTAATACAAAAGGTAGTGTGATTATCGGGGAACATGCGATTATAGATGGCGACATTCACGCAGACGTCGTGACCAGTGCCGGCAGAATCACTGGAAACGTAATCGCGTCGCAGAAGTTAGAGCTCCTTGCTCCTGGAGCCCTCATCGGAACCATCAAAACGCCCCTGCTTTCCTTGCAGGAAGGGGTCACGTTTAGCGGGAACTGTGAAGCCGACGGACGGGCCGAGATTCGCGCATTGGAAGATGTGCGTGGCGCTTCAGGTCCATCGGCTCGCGCGCGCGGAGCGAGCTGATATCTCTGTCCTCCGCGGCAAACGTATTCGCGGAATCCATCACACTTGGGTCCGGGGCCTGCTACAAGGATGAAATAGCTCAATATGTTTGGACTGTCCACCAAGAAGAAAGACGTGCCGCACACGAGCGAAGAATCCTTGACGTTTCTCGCTCGCGGGTTCGAGTTTAACGGCACCCTTAATTTTGACGGGACTGTTCGGATCGACGGAGTCGTGACCGGCGCGATACATACCAAAGGAATGCTGATCGTGGGCGAGCACGCGGTGATAGACGGAGACGTCAGCGCCGGAACAATTGTCAGCGGTGGAAGAATCCATGGCAATGTGACGGCGCGGGAGAAAGTAAAGTTCACCTCGACTGCGGCTCTCGCGGGCACTGTTAAGACTCCCCTACTCGCCGTCGAAGAAGGCGTTCGTCTTAAAGGGAATTGCGAAGCAAAAGGCCGGACGAACGAGCACCCGCCCCAAGACGGCTTAGAGCCGGTCCAGGAAGCGGGCTGGCCTTGGATTCAAAGTTCCGCGAACTCAGAGTAATACGATGAAACGTGTGATTCTAGGAATGTCCGGCGGAGTGGATAGTTCTGTGGCTGCCGCGCTTTTGGTCGAGCAAGGGTACGAGGTCCAGGGTGTGACGCTCCAGACTTGGGAACCCGAAAAGGGTGAGAAGGTTTCGAAGAAATGGCAGGAGCGTGGATGTTGTAAGGTAGGGATCGCCCGTTACGTCGCGGAGCGACTCAATATCCCCCATCGCGTGCTCGATATTCGCGAGCAGTTCCGTTCCGACGTGGTGCGCGACTTTGTTGACAGCTACCTCTCCGGACAGACGCCCAATCCTTGTGTGCGCTGCAATGAGCGCGTGAAGCTCGCGTCGCTTATTCAACTGGCTACGCAAGTGGACGCCCACTATGTGGCAACCGGACACTATGTGCGAATCCTCCGAGATCCTGAAGGGCGCTTACAAATGCTCAAAGGAGAGGATCCGAAGAAGGATCAGAGCTACTTTCTGTACCGGTTAAACCGCGCGTGGCTTCCAAGGCTTCTTTTTCCGGTCGGCGGGATTCGCAAGGAGGAGGTCTGGAATCGAGCCGAAGACATTGGGTTGCCAGCCGACGAAATCAAGGAGAGTCAGGAGATTTGCTTTGTGACCAAGGGGGATTACCGTTCATTTCTCACCGAACAGGCGCCTGAGGCAGAACGGCCTGGAGCTTTTGTCGGTCCAGACGGCCGCCGGTTGGGGACACACCGCGGCACCGCCTTCTATACTCCAGGTCAGCGCCGTGGCCTGGGCGTCATCTCGGATGAGCGGCTTTATGTGGTTCGGATCGACGTGCCGACCAACTCCGTTGTGTTAGGAAACGAAGCGGATTTGCTTCAGAAGTCGTGTGTCGTGGAGGATGTCAATCTCGTCGGGATCGACAGGCTGGAGGGGCCGGTGTGCGCTCAAGTGAAGATTCGATATGCAAGTCCAGCGGTCCCCGCGACGGTGGCTCCCGACACCAACGGTAGACTTCATATAGAGTTTGACGCGCCCCAACGCGCGGTCAGCCCGGGTCAGTCTGCCGTGTTCTATCAGGATGACATTCTACTGGGAGGCGGGATCATAGCGAAGCAACCCTTCTAGCCCTGGTATCGTCGTCACCTGCCACCCTTCCCCCTCCTGGGCGGAACAGATTATCATTCGCACGAAATAGGCGAACTTCTTGACAGAATTGTCTTTTTCGTGATAGGTTCCGCCCCTCTTGAGAGAGCCTACCGGAGTTCGTTACCACCCTCTGCAAGGCGACGATTGTGATTCAGACAGCAATTGCACGACGATACGCAAAAGCCCTCTTTAATCTCTTAACGCCATCCGATATCCGACCCGCAGCGGACTCCCTGGCGGTGTTGGCCGAGACAGTGGCCACGTCTCGAGAGCTTCGAGGTCTGCTGCAAAATCCGATTATCAGTCGAGACAAGAAGGCTGCGGTGATGCGCGAACTGGGTTCCGTCGCTGCTGCACCGCCCACCATTGAACATTTTCTCGCGCATGTGGTGCGGAAGAACCGAATTGCGCTCCTCGTCGAGATCAGCGATGCCTTCGCGAGGATGGCGGACCAAACCTCGAACCGCACGGCCGTCAAATTATCCTCTGCGCGGGCTCTCTCTGAAGAAAACCGGACGGCAATTCAGGGACGGCTCGAACAGGTAACGAAAAGTGCGATCGATCTTACAACTGCGGTCGATCCCCGTTTGCTCGGGGGCTTAGAGATTCGGATCGGCAGCACGGTTTACGACGGGACCATCCGAGGACAGTTCGAGCGGATGCGGATGGCATTGCGCAAAAAGATCTAGGAGTAGACAAGAATGCAGATCAAAGCGGAAGAGGTCAGCTCAATCATTCGTCGGCAGATCGAAGGCTTCGACAAGCAGGTAAACGTCGCAGAAGTGGGCTCCGTCCTTCAGGTCGGCGACAACATTGCCAAGATCTACGGCCTGGAGAACGCCATGGCTGGAGAACTGCTCGAATTCCCTAACAATGTCTATGGCATCGTGCTCAATCTCGAAGAAGATAACGTCGGCGCCATACTCATGGGCGGCGGAGATACCGGCATCAAGGAGGGCGATCCGGTAAAACTGACGGGTCGCATCGCAGAGGTTCCCGTAGGCGATGCGGTCGTCGGCCGGGTCGTGGATGCGCTGGGGATCCCGCTGGACGGCAAGGGTCCGATCAAGGCAACCGAATCTCGGCTCCTCGAAGTGCGCGCGCCCGGCGTCATTGACCGGCAATCTGTGAAGGAGCCCTTGCAGACCGGAATCAAGTCCATCGATGCCATGATTCCCATCGGACGGGGACAGCGCGAATTGATCATCGGCGATCGTCAAACCGGCAAGACGGCGATCGCGGTGGACACGATCATCAACCAGAAGGGGCTGAATGTCTTCTGCATCTATGTGGCGATCGGGCAGAAGCGGTCCACGGTGGCCCGTGTCGTAAAAACCTTGGAAGAGCACGGCGCGATGGAATACAGCATCGTGGTGTCGGCCACGGCGAGCGACCCGGCCTCGATGCAGTATCTCGCGCCTTTTTCCGGCGCGGCCATAGGCGAGTACTTCCGCGACAGCGGCCGGCATGCTCTGATCATCTATGATGACCTCTCGAAGCACGCGACGGCGTACCGGGAGCTCTCGCTCCTGCTCCGGCGCCCGCCGGGCCGCGAAGCCTATCCCGGCGACGTGTTCTATCTCCACTCTCGCCTGCTGGAGCGCGCGGCCAAGCTCAGCGACAAGCTGGGCGGAGGCAGTTTGACGGCGCTGCCGATCATTGAAACGCAAGCGGGCGACGTCTCGGCCTATATCCCCACGAATGTCATCTCCATCACCGACGGTCAGATTTACCTGGCGAGCGACCTGTTCTATTCGGGCGTCCGGCCCGCGATCAACGTCGGCCTGTCCGTCTCCCGCGTCGGTGGGTCCGCGCAGATCAAGACGATGAAGCAGGTTGCGGGAACGTTGCGATTGGACTTGGCGCAATACCGCGAGATGGCGGCATTCGCGCAATTCGGCAGCGACCTCGACAAGGCGACGCAGGCCCAGTTGAATCGGGGTGTCCGCATGGTGGAGTTGCTCAAGCAGGGCCAGTACAAACCCATGCCGGTTGCGGACCAGGTGGTGTCGATCTTCGCCGGCGTGAACGGGTTCCTGGATGATGTCGCGGTCAGCAGGGTCAGGGAGTTCGAAGACGAACTCTTGGGATACGTCGCAAAGCATCACCCGGAACTCAAGACGGCACTGACGACCAAGCCGAAGATTGACGATGCGCTAGTCGTTGAGTTGACACAGATCATCGGTACGTTCAAAAAACAAATGGGCTTCGAGGCCAAGAGCTAGCGCCGGCCGCATTCGACCATGGCAAGTCTCCAAGCACTACGGCGGAAGATCGGCTCTGTAAAGAATACCCAGAAGATTACGAAAGCCATGAAGATGGTGGCCGCGTCGAAGCTCAGGCGCGCGCAGGAGCGCATTCTCGCGGCGCGTCCGTACGCGGTGAGAGTCAGAGCGTTGCTGGATCGTGTGAGCCAGCGGATGGATCGAGCGGCGCATCCCTTGTTTGCAAAGCGTCCGGGTAACAAAGTCGTCGTTGCGGTGGTGACAAGCGATCGCGGGCTCTGCGGGGGGTTCAATGCCAACGTGCTGCGCAAGGCGGTCACAATCATACGAGAGCATGAAGCCCGTGGAGCACGGGTGAGCGTCGCGATCGTCGGCCGCAAAGGGCATCGACTTCTTCAAGCGACGGCAGTGGCCGATCTTCCGGCAATGGCCGGGCGTGTTTGATCGCCTGACATTTGAACATGCGAAGGACATCGGACAGGACTTGATCGAGGAGTATACAAAGGGAAGTTTCGATGAGCTCTATACGGTCTACAATCAATTTAAATCCGTCATGCAGCAGGAGCTCGTTGTGAGACTATCGCTGCCGCTTGAACTCGCCCCCGCCGAGGCGGCCCCGAGCCCGGTTGACGGGGGCGGCTATCTGTATGAGCCGAGCGAGATGGAGTTCTTAAATATGTTGCCGCAGCTCATGTACATTCTCATCTACCGTGTCCTGCTTGAATCTTTTGCCGCCGAGCAGGCGGCGAGGATGACCGCCATGGATGGAGCGGTCAAAAACGCCGGCGAGCTGATCAAGAAACAGACCCTCTATTACAACAAGACGCGACAAGCTGCAATCACCAAGGAACTGATGGACATTGTGGGCGGAGCCGAAGCATTGAAATAAGCAAGTGCTGAGGGGATAAGCCGAAAGGAGTCGTCCGTGAGTATGGGGAAGGTCATTCAGGTTATCGGGCCGGTGGTGGACGTGGAGTTTCCTCCGGGCCAGCTACCGAACATCTACAACGCCCTTCGCGTCGATCAGGATGAGGATAAGAAGGCGAGGAAGCCGGAGATTCGGCTTACGCTGGAAGTCGCGCAGCATCTCGGTGAAAACCGCGTGCGGAGTGTGGCGATGTCCTTGACCGACGGCCTGGTCCGAGGCATGCCGGTGAAGGATACCGGCGCGCCCATTTCAGTGCCGGTCGGCCGCGAAACCCTCGGCCGATTGATCAACGTCCTCGGTGAGCCGGTGGACGAGAAGGGCCCCATCAAGACCAAGAAGACCTATCCCATTCATCGCCCCGCGCCCTCCCTGGAAGACCAGGAGACCAAGACCGAGGTCCTGGAGACCGGCATCAAGGTGGTGGACCTCCTCGAACCCTACTCCAAGGGCGGCAAGGTCGGCCTCTTCGGCGGAGCCGGCGTGGGCAAGACCGTCGTCATCATGGAGCTCATCAATAACATCGCGCTCCACCATGGCGGGTTCTCTGTCTTTGGAGGTGTGGGCGAGCGGACGCGTGAAGGCAACGATCTCTGGCAGGAAATGAAGGAGTCGAAGGTCATTGATCCGGACGATTTCACCAAGTCCAAGGCGGCGCTGGTCTATGGGCAAATGAACGAGCCGCCGGGAGCGCGCCTGCGCGTCGGCCTTACCGCCCTGACGATCGCAGAGTACTTCCGGGACGAAGAGCGCCAAGACGTGCTGCTGTTCATCGATAACATTTTCCGGTTCACCCAGGCCGGGTCTGAGGTGTCCGCCTTGCTCGGCCGCATGCCCTCCGCGGTGGGATATCAGCCGACGCTGGGCACCGAGATGGGCGCGCTGCAGGAGCGAATTACCTCCACCAAGAAGGGCTCGATCACATCGGTCCAGGCCATCTATGTGCCGGCGGACGACCTGACCGACCCGGCGCCGGCGACGGCGTTTGCGCACCTGGATGCAACGACCGTGCTCTCCCGGGGGCTCACAGAGCTCGGCATTTATCCAGCCGTGGACCCGCTCGACTCGACTTCGCGCATTCTCGATCCACAGATCGTAGGAGAGGAGCACTACACGGTGGCCCGTGGCGTACAGACCGTGTTGCAGCGGTACAGAGACTTGCAGGACATTATCGCCATTCTGGGCATGGACGAGTTGTCGGAAGATGACAAGCTGACGGTGGGCCGCGCCCGCCGGATTCAACGGTTCCTCTCCCAGCCATTCCATGTCGCGGAACAATTTACGGGCACACCCGGCAAGTACGTCAAGCTCAAGGACACCGTCGACAGCTTCAAGGAAATTCTCGCAGGCAAGTACGACGAGCTGCCGGAGCAAGCCTTCTATATGGTGGGCACGATTGAAGAGGTCGTCGCGAAGGCGGAGAAACTGGGTTCCAAGCGTTCATAGGCGGGCGCGATATGGCCGGCAAGTTGTTACTGGAAGTCGTGACTCCGGAAAAACTCCTTCTGAGCCAGGAGGTGGAGGAAGTCATTGCGCCTGGCAGCGAGGGTGACTTTGGGGTTCTACCGGGGCACTGCCACTTTCTTTCGCTGCTCAGGATCGGCGAACTCCGCTACCGGGTTAGCGGCATGACGAACTACAATTACATATCCGTGCTCTCGGGATTTGCCGAAGTTACGCCTCAAAGGGTGACGATCCTAGCCGACGTTGCGGAAAAGGCCGAAGACATCGACGTGGAACGGGCGCAGGCCGAAGTGGAAAAGGCGCAGCGCCGCCTTGAAGTGGGCGGGTTGCCGTCCGATCTCAAGGAAGCCCAAATCAGCCTCGAGAAAGCCCGCCTGCGCGCGAAAATCGCCGCGCGCGCCAAACAGCGCGGGCGCTAATCCCTGCCTGCTACAGGCGCGCCGCGCGCACTGGCTCTGCGTCTGAATCACTTTCTGTCGCCAGCCATTTCACCGCCCACCCTGGGTCATTGACCCATTGCAGTTGCGGAGCAATGGGTACCCCGACCGACCCTGTTCCCCTGGCGGCAAGTGGCTCACGGGATAGCGCCACAAGAACCTGTTGATAGCGCGTTTCAGCCCATTCATTGAACGCATCGGCATTAGGAAAAACGAGGTCCCAGGGACGGATTGTATCCAGCATGAGTAACTGCGATTCCTTCACTTCGTCCGAGACGGAGACGATCAACACCGTGGAATCGCTCATCAGACTGATATCAGTATAGATCTGGATCCGTGAAGACGCCTCGGTCGGGACTTGCCGAGTAGCCGCTTCTACGATTGGCCCATAGATTCGCTGCAGGAACTGGGCGATCTCCTCATAGGGTGCCTTGGCCTCAAGCAGCTTGGTATTCGGAGAATCTTCGAACAGGTATTGTGTCAAGTAGTCGGCAGCTTCCCAGCTCGGCATCGTGCGCGCATTGACGAGTGCGTCTGTGTGATAAGAAATCCAATTTCGCGACAGTTCTATTACCATTGTGTCTCCTTGTGCATATACAGGCCTTTCGACTGTACGGATCAGGTTATAAGTTTCTTTTGTTGGAACCGGATACTACCCTGGCAGGAAATCCTGAGGACGAACCGGTAAGCGACCTGCAATATACGGGAAATCTAAGAATGAGTCAAATCAAAGCTTTTTGAGGCGAACGACTGGCCGTTTCCGTTCATAGGCTTATGATTCACGCACTTTACCAGATGCCATATCCGGAATGGGTTGACCTTTTGCTTATGGACGACCATTAAACGTGTGCCGTCGAGCACTGATGCCAGGGAAAGATCGGTTCTCCAGCCGAGTTGCTTGCAGAGGGGGGAGATCACTTTCTCGATCGCGGCGATCACTGGATTGCCATTGCTGAAGTGGTTCAAAAGGATGATTCGTCCACCCGGCTTGCATACCCTGATCATCTCCAGCATGACCTTCCGATAATCCGGTACCGCAGTAACAACATAGGCCGCCATGACGGCGTCAAAACTGTCGTCCGCAAATTCCATGGCCCCGGCGTCCATCCGCATCACCTTGACATGCCTCAGCCGGTACAACTCAAGTCGTTCCCTGCACTTGTCTAACATGCCGTCTGACAGGTCAATCCCTACGATCTCGCAGGAACGCGGATAGAAGGGCAGCGCTAAGCCAGTCCCGACTCCGACTTCCAGAATCCGATCACCAGGGGACAGATCCAAATGACGGACGGCGTGTTCCCGCCCGTCATGGAAAATCTTGCCGAAAATATGGTCGTATACCTTCGCGTAGCTAGAATAGACTCGTTCAACTTTAGCTGCGTCCATGGAGCCTCATACCCATAGGTCTAAATTCCACGAGTTTAGCCCGATCTGTTCTATTAGGCCGACGCTTCCGTGTGGCAGGGACTCGCGGCTCGCGTGGACGTTCCGTGAGACAAACAGACGCAACTCTAACGAAGGGCGCTAATATTTGTCAAGATTTCAAAAGAGTTAACATTTCTTAGGCGTGCGGGGCGGTCTCTCCATGGGGGCCCTTACCTTCATTTGCAAGGCGTCGAAATAACTCCAGGCCATGGGAGAAAGAGCGCGTCTTGGCGCGCTAGGGGCAGGGCGGGTGTCACGGGAGAAAGAGCGCGTCTTGGCGTGCTCGGGGGCGGGTTGAGTGTAATGGCGGGGTGCCTAGGGTAAAGAAATCTGTCCGGGGCACCCCTTGCCCTCACTTGCAAGGGGTCGAAATGATTTCAGGGCAGGGTGGGTGAGATGCTTCCGAGCGGTTATGGTAGCATCGCATCATGCAGGCCGTCGTTCTCTTGGGAGCGGTGATCATTGTTGGGTTCGTGATTGCAGACTGGCGCGCATTTACTCGCGTCAGCCATACCGCTCTTGGCTACGGGCTCGCGATCGCCCGCCAGCAAGATTGTCTTCGACTTACTCCTTGCGACTTTGGGACCGATGGGCGTCTTCTCTTAGGCCATGGCGTGGCCCAGCAGTACCCCGAACATCATGCCATCATGCTCCTGCCTGAATTGAAACGATTTGGGATCGGCTTCCGAACAGCCTGGCCGCTGAACGGCGTAGTCTATTACGACAGTCTTAAAGACAACGCTGAGATTCAATTGGTCAAGCGTATACCCTGGTCCTCGGCGATTCTGACCTTCCTGTGGTTTCTCACAGTAGCCGGAGGCTTGATCGCCTATCTCGTTTCCTATGCTCAAGCCGGCGGGTTTGCGTCGGCATCTGGCGCATTGCTTGCCGCCGCGCTAGGTGGTCTAGGATTGCTTGTCTTCCTGTTTGGACTTCTTGTGGTGGTCGCCGCCTATTGGCTGGAAGATAAGCGGCTGATGGTGGTATACGATGAGCTGCGCTCCGCGTTGGGCGCTCCTCACATCGAGTAACCAACCATTTAACTTCGGTATGCGTCTTCAAAAGACCGGCATTCCTGCGGAAGCTCAATCTGACGATTCCGCAGTAAGCCCTGAATGATTCCCCTGTGCTTCTGTGCCAAGCCTGAGTCACGCACGATGCGTGCGAACAGCGCGCCGAGGGATGCTTCATCGACCCAGAGTCTCTGTAAAGCTGGTAACTCTAGTGCCGACATTCCCTCCCGCAGGGCAAGAATGGCCTTTTCCACGCTGTGATAGGGCGGCGTCACCTGTAAGGCGCGGTAAAAAATGGCGATGCGCTCGCGAAAGACCGCTTCCAATGAAGCGCGAATCTCTGTGGCTGATACCGAGGGGGAAGCCATTCAGGCATTTTATCAGCAATGCCCGTGACAAGTGGCAGAAAGTTAGCTGCAGAGACGTTGAAGGCATGATGCCGATCTGTTAAGGTTTGCCTCCGTGTGGACCCGACGCCGACTGCTCCAGGCCGCAATGGCGCTTGGTATCAGTTCACTGTGGGCTGCCTTCGCTTACACCCCCACGTCATCGCTCCAGACAGTTCGAGAGGCCCTCGCCGAGCTGCGTCGACAACGAATGGTGCTCTCTCCGCTTGAGGGATTGCAGGAATTCCGGGGTGTTATTCACGCCCATACCGGTCTCTCGGATGACAGTCACGGCACGACCGCGCAGATCCTCGAGGCTTCGCGCGCGGCTCGGCTCCAGTTTCTGATCACGACTGATCATTACACGCCTAAGATCTATAGCGAGGGCATCCAGGGTCTTCACGACTCAGTACTCGTGATTCGTGGGGTGGAAATTGCGGCCGGATGTACGGAGGCGGCAGGTGTCACACGGCGGTGCGGGTCGGTCTTGGTGTTCGGTTTCCGAGACTCTATTGTCCCGGACGAGGGGAATGCCTGGGATTTTGAGAAGTTGTTTGCAACCGTGCGAGCGCAAGGTGGACTCTCTGTCATTGCGCACCCACGTGGTTTGCCGAATCTCGAGTATTTTCAGGCGGCAGACGGCATGGAGATTTATGACATCGCCGACGCGCTGCGGGAGAAAATCATCGATGCGCCGCGGATATTGTTGGAATTTGCACTGTTCGCTGCCGAATATCCGGAAGAATTTATGTTACCGCTGGTGGAAAGGATGAACTGGCCGCTGGTCCAGTGGGACTCGTTGACCAGGAACCGACGGGTGGTCGGCATTGTCGGCAATGACGCCCATCAAAACCTCAGGGCTTTCGGTCGCCAAATCGACCGGTATGATTTGATCTTCCGGACGTTAAACATGCACGTGCTTGCGGCCTCATTGACGGAAGACAACATCATCGCAGGCATCCGGGAGGGGCGGTGCTTCGCCTCATTCGGTTTATTGGCAGACGCCAGCGGATTTCAGTTCAGAGCCCGTCAAATTTCGACCGGTGCGCAAAGAGCTCTTATGGGGGAGGCGCTCAAAATGGAACCTGGGCTGGTCCTCGAAGTGCAAAGTCCGATCCCTGCGGCGATCATCCTCCTGCGTGATGGGGTCCCGATCCGCCGTGAGCATGGAAGGCTTTTGCGGCACGGCGTCGACCGCCCCGGAGTGTACCGAGTCGAAGTGTCCCTCAGGGTGGTGGACCGGTGGCGGCCCTGGATTTTTGCCAACCCCATCTATGTGCGGGCATGAGCCACCAGACGTACGAAGGCTTCGTGAAGGGGTTTGCCAGAGACCGTCTCCACGTTTTGTACTATCTGGGACTTATCGCGAATCCGGTTTTCCTCGCAGCAGACGCTCTTCTGTATCGCACGCATTTTCAAGAGCTTCTCATCATCCGAATGGTGCTGGAACTTGGGCTCGCGATCGGTTTTTTGTGCCTCAAGCGTCAATGGCTTTCTCCCAAGGCGTTGTTGGTGGCATGGATCCTCATCGGCAACCTTTGCATTGTCCAGATGACCGTCTTGTTGGGTGGATTCACGTCCCAGTACTACAACGGCCTAAATCTGGTGTTTCTCGCAGCTGCGGTGATTGTCCCCGTCTCCTGGAGAAGCCATATGGTCGCCCAAGGCGTGACGCTTGCTTGCTACTATGGCGTCAACTTTATAAGACCCACCACGCCTGCTGATCTGAACGCAGCAATAGAAAATTCCTTCTTTCTAATCTGGACGTCCGTTGCCCTGCTCTTCTCGGTCTACCTCTATGAGCGATTACAACGCGCTGAGTTTGATGCGCGAGTGTCAGAGCGCGCAGCGCGTCAAGAGCTGGAGACCTCTAATAGCAAACTCCTCGAGCTGGACCGATTGAAGGGGGAGTTCTTTGCTAATGTAAGTCACGAGCTTCGGACCCCTCTGACCTTGACCCTGGGAGCGTTTAAATCGCTTCTGAAAGTGGCTCCGGAGCCTGCGTGCCGGGACTCAATTCAGACGGGTTTACGAAACACCTCGCGTGTGCTGATTCTCATTAATGAACTGTTGGACCTTGCGAAATATGACAGCGGCCGACGCCAATTAAGCAAACGTTGTATAGACTTTGCCGTCCTTGTCCGAAGTGTTGCTGCGAATTTCGAGTCAAGTCAAAAAAGCCGGGTCCATCTGAAAGGAATGACCGAGCCGATTGGGATTGAAGTCGACCCTGTCCAGATGAAGAAAGTCCTGTACAACCTTCTCTCCAACGCGTTCAAATTCAGCGATCCCGATCTCTGCCAGGTCTGGATAAGGCTGAACGCTAAGCCGGACTCAGTGGAACTTGAGATTGAAGACAATGGGATAGGTATACCCCGCGATCAGTTGGACCGGATTTTCGACCGCTTCACGCAGGTCGAAGGAAGCGCCACCCGGAGGTATGAGGGTAGTGGAATAGGGTTAGCCCTGGTAAAGGAAATTGTCATGCTTCACGGCGGGACCGTGACGGTCGAGAGCGAGGTCGGCCAGGGCACAATCTTTACCGTCACGCTGCCCCGGGGCTCCATAACGCCTGGTAATCTTGCTGAGGTTGAACAGGACGACATGTTGATTCCAGTCTTCCCCGAGAGCGCAAAAGAGTCACGCACGGTCTTGACACCCTCACCGTCCGATACCCGTCCGTTGGTACTCGTTGCCGACGATAATGCCGACATGCGCCGCTATTTGGAACGCGTGCTGAGTATAGATTATCGGGTAGTACTGGCCAAGGACGGAGTGGAAGCGCTCGATCAGGCAAAAACGTTACGTCCGGAGTTGATCCTTACCGATGTCATGATGCCTCGGATGAGCGGTCCCGATCTGCTGAAGGCGGTTCGCGAGGAGAAGGACCTTCGTTCGACGCCGTTGATTTTCATCACTGCCCGGGCAGGTACGGAGGCACGGGTCGAAAGTCTTGACGCCGGAGCCGATGATTATCTGGCGAAGCCGTTCGATGAGAATGAGCTGCTGGCGCGTGTCAAGAGCCTTATCCGGGTACGCGCCCAGGAACGGCAGCTTACTGAGCTGCAGAAGGACAAGATGGCGAGATTCCTGCCGCGCCATCTCGCTGACATGATCATTTCAGGAGAACGTGAAGATTTTCTAAGTGGTCATCGAACAGAAATCACAGTGATTTTCGTAGATCTTCGGGGATTCACGGCTTTTTCTGATACAGCAGACCCGGAAGACCTGATGACAGTGCTTCGGCAATACCAAACTGAAATCGGACCGTTGATCGCCCAGTACAACGGGACATTGGAGAGGTTCTCAGGCGATGCCATAATGGTATTTTTCAATGACCCCGTCCCAGTTCCGAACCATGCCGAACAAGCAGTAAGGATGGCAATCGCGATCCGAAATCGTATTGCGGAATTGCAAGTACAATGGCGGAAGAGGGGGATCGATCTCGGCGTAGGACTTGGCGGCGCAACGGGGTATGCCACATTAGGAGTCATCGGATTCGAAGAACGGAAGGACTATGCTGCGATCGGGCCCGTCACCAACCTTGCAGCCCGGCTTTGTAGTGAGGCGAAGGACGGCCAAATTCTTGTGTCCGGTCGTCTGTTGCAACTCGTCGAAGCTCTCGTCCGTACCGAACCACTTGGCGATCTAAACCTCAAGGGTTTTCACCGGCCGGTGTCGGCTCACAACCTCAGAGAGATGAGCGGTTAAAGATGAGCGTGAAGACCTTCTTCAGGATGGCGCAGGCTTGCTCAATCTGACTGGTTGGAACGTCCAGGTGCGTCACCGCGCGAAGGGTCGTGGGGCCAAAGGATACGAGTAAGAGGCCTTCAGCCTTCAGTCTGCCCAGCACATCCTCAGCCGTGCCCCAGGTCTCACTGATATCGAACACCACGATGTTGGTCTCGACATGCTCGGGTGTGATCCGCACGCCCGGCAGTCCGACGAGCGCATCGGCGAGTTGTTTCGCATGACGATGGTCCTCCGCGAGCCGCTGGATATTGTGTTCGAGCGCGTAGAGGCCCGCCGCCGCGATAATTCCCACTTGGCGCATGCCGCCGCCAAACATTTTTCGCAACCGGCGGAGTTTACCGATGCGGCTGGCGTCAGAGCAGATCAACGAGCCTACCGGTGCGCCAAGCCCTTTCGATAAACAGAAGGAGACGGTCTCAAAGGACCGGGCATATTCGGCGGCCGGAATGCCGGTCGCGACGACGGCGTTAAACAGACGGGCGCCATCTAAATGCATAGCGATCCCACGGGCGTCGGCGATTTTCCGAATCGCCGCGATCGTAGCGAGCGGGTAAATCGAGCCTCCACCGCGATTGTGCGTATTCTCCAGGCAGATCAGGGTAGTGGGCGGATTATGGTAATCGCAGGGCCGGATCGCGGCCTCGATCTGTTCGGCTTCAAGAATGCCCCGGTTGCCGGGTAGCCAGCAGGTCTGAACGCCCGACAAACCCGCAGCGGCTCCGCTCTCGTAGCGGACCACGTGCGATCCGGCCTCCACGATCATCTCATCGCCGGGGTTTGATGTGCAGACGTACTGCAAGCTGGTTTGCCATCGTGCCGGACGGCACGAACAGCGCCGCTTCTTTGCCCAATAAACCCGCCGCCATTTCCTGCAATCGATTCACTGTGGGGTCTTCACCGAAGACGTCATCGCCGACTTCCGCTCGCGCTATCGCCTCGCGCATCCCGGCAGAAGGCTTGGTGACGGTATCGCTGCGGAGATCAATCACCTCGGCACCGTCTTCCAGAAGAACACCACAGCAATCCGCTGTGACCCCAGCTCATGATGCCAGCCGAAGTACGATGTGGCAGAGTGAACGATGTCTGACTTGTAGATCAGCAGGCGATTGAAGACGTACGGCACCTCGACGTCCTCTTCCCACATGGTCAAGTCAGAGCCCTTCTCTAAGCCCGGGACTTGGATGAGGCTATGATACGGCGGCGGACAGATGTTGCCTCCGAGGCTACCGTCAGAAAGTTTCAGACGAAAGAAGGAGGTGCCGGCGTGTTTGGTCGGGGGATATGGATGCAGATAGAGTACCCCCGCGTAATCACAAAGTTGGCTGGAATCCACGTGAGGACGAGCCACGGCGTCACCGCCCGCCACGATTTGGACGTGATTGTGCCCCGATACGCCTTCAACAGGGTCCTGCTGGGAACGTAGGGCTCGCACTCCGATTTGGGCCGTGACCCACGCTTCGATCGAAGCCAGTTCGTGGGGCAAGAGCGCGCCTGGAGCGCGCATCCCGGGCCATGCTTCATGCCGAAGAGGAGCGCCCAACGTCCAAGAGGACTTGTTGAAGCACCGCTCGGCGATCTCCAAGGCATTGGGCAGAATATTGTCCTTGACCCAATAATCTTTGCCGAGCTCAGGTTTTCGATACGGTAGCATGTCGGACGATAACGCCATGGCGTTTATCAGTCAATCGCTCGTGGTGACCCTATTAAGAGCCCTTCGACAAGCTCAGGCGAACGGAGAGGTGCCAAGCAAACCCGTTTGCGATCCTCATAGGAGCGAGAAGTCGTATTAGTTGATACTGATTTTTACAAGTTGAGAAAACATGACTCTGCCGCTTGCTCCGCTCACGCCGCCTCTGGGTATGACGCGGCCGTCTTGCATCACAGTACCCAACGGATGCGATTTTTCCGTTCCATAATAAAATGCGGCGGCGATGGCGTATGTCCCGGGCTCGGGCGGTGCCCGAAGGGTCCAAGTCGTGCGAGTCTCACTGACTTGTTGGGTAACGGCATCGCCCTTGACTCCTGTGATCATGATTGTACTCAGACCCAAGTCAGAACCCCTCGCCCTACGATCAATCCAGGCCGATTGCGTCTTGCGATCGGGGCCGACGACCAGGGGAGGGCCAAGGACTACGAAGCCGCTCGAGCCGATCGGGCGGGCTTGGAACCGCAAAATACTATCCACCAATGATACGCCGATCACTGGGCCTGAGCCTCCCCTGGTGGTGACGGTCACTTCAACGCGGCTATTGCGCTTAGCCAGGTTGGTGACATGAATGGTCACCGTGGCATTTTCGTCGGTCCACTGGACTGCCTTAAGAAGGGTTTCTGCCTCAGTCCGAGTCAAGTCTTTATAGGCGGCTCCGTTTTTAATGTGCTTCAAATGTTTTTCTTCGATAGTTTCCAACACAGCAGCCTCGGGACGCAGGTCCGACAATTGCGCCAGGCTCGTAGAGGCGTGACAGCTTGCGCAGTACGGCGCCATGTCGGTCACCGCATGCGGAGGGCCGTATGGGTCGGCCAGGGCGAGGGTGCCGATAAGTACACCCATGCAAAGCAAAGGGGCTAAGAATCGCATGCCAGAGCTATTTCTTTCGATGAGGGTCGAGTTGATCACGGAAGGCGGCAACAATTTTTTTGGCGATCTCGCGCAAGTCATTGCCCCCCTCGACATAGTAGGACTGCCTGCGAACCAGATCTTTCGTGGCGGTCAGGAGAGACTGCTTGGCTTTTTCAATCTGCGCAGACTGGCGTTGCGGAACGCCTTCCGACACGGTCGTGTATACGCTGTTCCAGTACTCCTTGGAAAAGTGCTGCAAGCCGAGAATCGATACGAGAAACACTACGGGCTCCTTCTTCTCATTGCGGGGGGCCACACCGATGAGTTCGAGCGAGAACTCCGGCTTCTCCGTCACCAGCTCCACATCCGTAATTGGGGCGAACTCTTCTTGCACGAGCTTTGCAAGACTTCCCTTCACGTCTTCCTGGCCGTTGATATTCACTTGCACCCTGAATTTCTTCGCCGGCGCGGCCTCAACGAAGAGATTTCCCGCCAGAAGCGATGCAACCACGAGCCCTGCGAGGATTACTGTCCGCATGCTCATTAGAATTCCTCCTGTGGTCGGTCCTCGGTACACTTGTTCAGCGGAAGGTCGGCTTATCATAAATCTATCACGAAGAGCAGAGAGAAGGAACTTTGAGTTGAGTCAAGACCGGGGGCTACTTGCAGCAGCGCCCGGCAAAGGATCCTGGTTTTCCGGAGGGTATGGTGAGTTTCGTGCTACAGTCGTCTCTACCTAATACAACGGAATGGAGGAGCGACTCTCCCACCGGAGAATCAGTCGACTCCCATGAGCCGGTCCATTCCCCCTGGCCGGTCATATTCTTCACGGGAAGCTTGCCTGCCATGCCTTGCTCGCAGGCCAACTGCCATTCCGAAGCCTGACACAACCGTCGTCCCTCAGCCCCGCAGGCCTTTTCGGCTTTCCGGTAATCTCCTGTGAAGCTGCGGTCCATCTCAATACAGAAGCCACCCAGTTCATAGGCAACGCCGATCATCCCCTGAGGACAGGAGGAGGGCGCAGAGGTGGTAAAGGTCTGCTTCTCGTGTCTTGCAGAGCCGAAGCCGCCGAATTGCAAATCCGAGATCTTGATGTTGGTCTTTGTTGTGCCTATGGGAGTTGTCAATTCAACCATGACCTCGCCAGCAGGGACGGTCGCAGGGATTCGGATGGGAAGATCGATACTATCGGGCTTGCCGCTGTGAGGGTTGACTTCTATGTCCGGAACGCTGAACTTTGCTTTCGCACCCACGAGATTCTTTCCGCTGATCTTGAGAATCGTAAAGGTTCCTGGCGTTACTTTGTCCGGCGAAACGTCCGTCACTTGAGGCTGCATTTGCTCCCGCGTTCCCGTTGACATGGAAATCGTCTGATCCGCGGGGCCTTTCTCGTACATCGTGACGGTGCCCTCGTCATCTAATGTATAGATAAGCCGGCCGAGCTCATCCCTGAAGGCCTGCTGCGCTCCGAACACCGATGCTTCACTGACGAGCACTGCGACAAGCAGAAGCAAGCCTTGCATGGTGTGAAGCTGATATCGCATCACGGTTCTACCTGTCCGGCTAGGTTTGGGATTCTGCGGGACCTACACAAGAACCAATAGAGCGCCGTCCGTCCGTCTGGAAATATCACGGGGAGAACATGACAGTGCTGGTAGCCGGTTTAGGGCGAACTCAGAAACGCACATCATGTGGATGACCCGTCAATCAGCACGAAGGGCGAGATCCCTCTACGGAACCTCGCCCTCCTGTGATCCGTCAGTCTGGCTATATAAGGGACAGTCCCCTTTTTCTTGGACGAAAAAGAGGGACCGTCCCCCCTGCGCTTACAGCCAGGTCACGCGCTCGGCCGGGCGGATGTAGATCGGCTCTTCCACCTGGATGCGCACGATCTCCTTGCCCGACTTGTTGAACCCGAGCACCGTGTCGTTGTACATCTCAAACTTGCGCCCGTGAATCTGGGTCTCAAACACCTTCGGCCCCGGAATCACGTCGTACCGGAACAAGATCTGCTGGCTCGCCCGCCACAGCTGCAGCACCGCCAACAGCTCGCGGCTCGGCACAATGTACCGGTCGATCGCGTTGTCCACCCCCGGCCCAAACATCTGCCGGATGTAGCCCCGCGGGGCATGGCGCGGCGGGAAATAGAACCCGTTGGGCTCCGTCCCCCACTGCGGATACAGCGGCAACGCCACCTGCTCCACGCGAATCGCGTAGTACAAGGGATGCCACCGATCCTCCGCCCACAACCCATCATCCCCGATCTTGTTGAGCCCCTGCATGCGGATCTTGCCCACGCACGCCGCCATGCACCGCGTCTCCATCGGCTCCCCGCCCGTCAGCGGATCCTTGCCCTCCACCCGCGGATAGCACGCAATACACTTCTCACTGACCCGCGTCGTCCCCCGGTACATCGGCTTCTTGTACGGACACTGCTCCACGCACTTCTTATAGCCCCGGCACCGGTTCTGGTCGATCAGCACAATCCCGTCCTCCGGGCGCTTGTAGATCGCCTTGCGCGGACACGCCGCCAGACACCCCGGATACGTGCAGTGATTGCAGATCCGCTGCAGATAGAAGAAGAACGTCTCGTGCTCCGGCAGGCTCGCCCCTTGGCTCTTCCAGGGCTCCGCCGCCGAAAACCCCGACTTGTCGTTCCCATCCACCAGGGCCCGCATCGACGTCGCCGTGTCCTCGTAGATGTTCACAAAGCGCCATTCCTGGTCCGTCGGGATATACCCGATCGCCGCCTGCCCAATCTTGGCGCCCGCATCAAAGATCGTGAACCCCTCGAACACCCCGTAGGGCGCATGGTGCTTGCGCCCCACCCGCGTGTTCCACACCTGCCCGCCCGGGTTCACCTGCTCCACCAATTGGGCCACCTTCACGTCGTAGAACTGGGGGTACCCGCCGTACGGCTTGGTCTCCACATTGTTCCACCACATGTACTCCTGTCCTTTCGAGAACAGCCACGTCGACTTGTCCGCCATCGAACAGGTCTGACACGCAATACACCGATTGATGTTGAACGCAAACGAAAACTGCCACTTCGGATGCCGCTCCTCATAGGGATAGAGCATCTTGCGGCCTAACTGCCAGTTATAGACTTCCGGCATGGGTTCCTCCGTTCAAGAGGGACAGGCGCGTGTTCGCCGCCTGTCCCTGGTTCCGACTTAGACCTTGATCTTAATGCTCTCGCCCTTGAGCCACTTAATCATCCATTCGTTCTCCTGCGCCGGCGTGAACCCGGTCCGTACCGGCTCCCATGGCCCCCGCGCTCCGATGCCGCCGTCCTCCGCTTTCTGGATCCGGACGAGCGTCGACTTCGGTGTCGTGTTGACTGCGTGGTTGTCCGGTTCAAACCCGAACTTGAGCGCATGGACGTGCTTCTTCTTCGTCGGCAGCGAGTCCAACTGGTGCATGGGCATCAGCCAGGACCGCGTGATCGACTGTTGCGCCCCATAGCGGAAGTTGCTCTGATAGCCCGTATCCGCCGCGATCGCCCGCCCGTCCGGCCGGGTCTCATGCCCCTTCACCGACTTCGGCGTCGCCACGTACGGCGCGTGCTTCATCATCGTCACGGTATACGGGAAGGACGGATTGTACTTGGCTCGGATCATCAGCCGGCTCACCTTGTAGAACGGATCGCTCGGCTTCCATCCGCGATACGGCCGGTCGGCGGGGTTGGCGTCCACATAGATGTAGTCACCGTCGTTAATGCCCCGGTCCTTCGCGGCCATCGGATTCACATGCATCTGATGCTCGCCGACCCCCGGCGTGCGCTTGTCCATGCGGTAGGGGTCGCCGAAGTTCGATTCGAACATCTGGATCCAGTCATTGACCGACCACTGGCTGTGCACCCGGTGCCGGGTCTTCGGGGTGACGCAGTAGAACTGATACCCCTTCTCCCATAACGGGTTCACGTGCTTGCGCCCTTCCGTCCACGGCAGCTTGGTGTTGCGCACATGACGGTCGTCATGATGCATCGCCGTGATCGGAATGCCGTAGTCATCCGGGCGTACATGCGGGTTGGTGCTGATGATGACGTTCGGCAGGTACGGCGTGCCTTCCGGGTCCTCCCGGTGCACGATGAAGTTTTCGCCGTACTCGATGCACTCGGGCTCGACCCGGTAATTCTCAAACCGACCGGTACGGGTCCACATCGGCTTGGCCTCGTTGACATGCTCCCAGAACGGCATCCGAGGATACGTCCGGACCATGACAAACCAGCCCTTCTCCGACTGGAGAATAGTCTTTGCGTTGTAGCCGTAGAGGGTGGACGACGCGTCCTGCACCCGCTGGATGTACACATCGACCTTGTTTTCGATGACGAACTTCCAGGTATCCACGAACCGCTTGTCGCCGCTCATCTCGGTCCACTTTTGGGCCACGCCGACATAGCAGTCCAAGTCGTTCCTGGTGTCATACAGAGGCTTGATGCCGCCTTTCCACATCTGCCACCACGGATTTGAACAGGTGGCGGTAATCTCGGGATAGGTGAACTCCATCCACGAGTTGATGGCAAACGCAACATCCGCGTAGTTCACTCCCGACGTCATCTCCAGATCCTGGACCACGATGCATTCGCAGCTCGGATCCACGTTTTTGACCATGTCGTAGTGGTACTTCGCGTTGTTCAGGATGTTTACGTTCACGGTCCACTGGACCTTGGTCGGCGTCGGCATGTGGGTCTTGCCCGTGAACACCTTACGTCCGTACTTCGGGGTGTTCACGATCAGCGCCCGGTCGCCATGGTTCCAGTACGCCGGCTCTTCGCCATAGGCGTAGTACTTCGTCACGACTTCTTTGCCATGCGCGTTCGCGTTAAGATTCAGGTTCCAAGAGTCTTCGGCGCCCCAGGCCCCGATGCCCACCCCGGACCACGGCGTGCCGTGTGGAATACCGGTCTTAAAGTTGCCTGCCCAGGTATACTGCCCCGCGCCGAACTTGCCGACGTTCCCGGTAATGATCACCACCATTGCCGCTCCGCGACCATTGGCGGTGCAGTGGAACCAGTGCGCCACGCCTTCGCCGTTATGGATGGCGTGCGGCTTGATGGTGCCTGAATCTCTGGCCCACCGCACGATCAGATCTTTTGGTGTATTCGTGATCTGTGCCGTGGTGTCCAGATCGAAATCCTGAACGTGGATCTTGTACATCTGAAAGACCGGCATGACGTCTACGTCCTTGCCGTCCAGTAACTTCACCCGGTAGGTGCCTTCCAGTGCGGGATCAATGCCGGCACTGAGCATGTGATACCCGACCTGCTCTCGGTGCATGGGGATTGCCTGGTTTTTGCCGCTATCCCAGACCATGAAGTCCCCAAGGCGGTCCCGATAGTCGTCTTTAATCGCCTGCACCTTGGCGGTGTAGGCCTTGGACAGATCCGCAAGCTTATAGTCCTTGATGACGTCTCGCGGATCGAGGTAGGTCAGTGTGTCGGTTCTGACGAGAATCGGCATGTCCGTGTACTGCTTACAGAAGTCCGTGTCGTACAGGTTCTCGTCCATGAGAATTTTCAGCGTTCCGAGGAACAGGGCGCCGTCACCACCCGGACGAACGGGCATCCAATAATCGGCCTTCGACGCCGGGGGGTTATATTCCGGCGCGATGCTGACCAGCCGGCCGCCACGCTCCATGCACTCGATCATCCAGTGAGCTTCCGGCATCTTGTGCTCGACGAAGTTCTTGCCCCAGCTCGTATGCAGCTTGGAGAAGCGCATGTCGACGAGGTCGATATCGGATGTTTGCACCGCGCACCAGAATGGATGCGCGGGATTCTGGTCGCCGTGCCAGGTGTAGCTTGACCAGGTCCGGCCGCCGACCGCCTTATCATTGCCGACCTTCCGGATCCAGGAATCAAGCAAGGCCAGATTCGCGCTGTCCATTCGCCCGATCCCGATCTTGCCGATAAGGCCCAGCAATGCCATCCCCGGGCGATATTTGAAGGTACGGACCCCGCCGCCCTTCATGGCTTCGATCATTTCCGGTGGATAGCCCTGCTCGCGCAGTCTCCGCGCTCCGGATTCACCCGAGTACCGCTCGGCGATCTTCACCTGGGCTTTCGCAAGATAGGTGAAGGCCGTGTCCCATGACACGCGCAGCATGTCGTCTTCGCCGCGGCTCGTGAACTTGTACTTGGTCTTAACCTCCGGACTCAGTTCCGGGCAGCCGTCATCGACCCACTGCTTCCATGCCTTCCGCAGCATTGGTCCCTTCAATCGATAGGGTCCATAGACCCGGCGATGGAAGGTGTATCCCTTGAGGCACATGCGCGGATTCCACGCGAACGTGCCGCGATTTCCGTAGAGGTCTTCATAGCTCTGATGATCGTAGTTCTGCTCCACGCGCATCACGACACCGTTGCGCACGAAGGCGCGCACGCGACAGGCGTGCGTGTCGTTCGGGGTACAGATGTACGTGAACGAGGAGTCATACCGATACTGATCGTGGTACACCCGCTCCCAGGAGCGGTCAGGGTACTCGCCGAGAGGATTTCCCACTTCGATGACCGGCTGTAAGGCCGTCAACGCAAGCACCTGATCGGCGATGGCGACTGCGGCGATGGTCCCCGCCGAAGTCTTTAAGAACTGCCGTCTTGTGAAAAACATTATCGAAACCTCCTGTCTAAGGTGACAAAGGACCGAAGATGAACCTGTGCTGTTGGCAGCCCCGTTCCATGGGAGCCTTCTACCTCCTTCCGATCCGAGCGTGGTGTGACCATAACTTCCCCTTCAGGGCCTCTTGATAGCAAAGGCACTGCCACTTGGGTTTGATTGATAGTCTGAGGATCAGAGGCTGCGAGAAGTTGTTGAAAGTACTAATAAAATCAGGAATGGAACCACCATGTGTTGGCTTTATAGCGGTGCGGCATCTCAAGACAACGAACACAGTTGTGTACGGAGTATGAGGGACAGATGAGAATTTATCAAAGTACACGCGGCATTACACCAACGTACACAAAAGTGTACGGGCAGAAAATCTAAGTAGAATAGAGTATATGCGGGAACGGCGGAGGGTGAATTTTGTCTCTATGCGATGAGAACGTTACAATTGAGAAACAGCCGCAAGATTTAAAGAATAGCCAGCAGTGTTCTGTTGGTAACGGCGGGGTGATGAACTAATCTTTCTGATCCAAGTATCGCTGCATGAGTTGGGAGAAATAGTGGCGTTGTATTCCGCTTGCCTCTGCGGCTTTGGTGATATGCCCGGAATGAACGGAGAGTTGAGCCCGGAGATAGCTGGACGTGAAATCGGCGACAACCTTTTGTTTGGCTTCTAAATAAGGAACAGAAGTATCCAGCAGGTCGCCTGTGGCAGTGGTTTTCTTCTTGACGGGAAGGAAGGCCTTGATGTCGTCCGCCGTAATCGTGTTATCTGTGGCAAGCATCACCGCCCTCTCTATGACGTTCCTCAATTCTCGAACATTCCCGGGCCAGTCGTAGGAGGTCAGTTCGGTGATGGCAGAGGAGTCAAGAGAGCAGCGAGGCTTCCCCATTTCGCGCCCGAATTCGGAGCAGAGATGCCGGGCGATGGGTGCGACATCTTCCTGACGGTTCCGCAATGGCGGCACGTCGATGACGATGACGGCAAGACGATAATACAAGTCTTTGCGAAATGACCCCCGTTGGACTTTCTCCTCCAAGTCTTGGTTTGTAGCCGCGATGAATCGCGTCTCCACGCGTTTGGTACGGGTCCCACCGACTCGTCTGACCTCATTCTCCTCCAAGACATGTAAAATTTTTGCTTGCAATGCGGGCGGCAGTTCACCGATTTCATCGAGGAAGGCGGTGCCACCCTGAGCCAGCTCAATCAGCCCCGGCTTATCGGCAACAGCTCCAGTAAAGGCCCCGCGCACATGCCCAAATAGCTCACTTTCAACCATTCCTTCGGGCATGCTTGTGCAATCAATAACCTGATAGGGATGTTCCCGCTCCCGGCTCTGCTCATGGATGGCCCGGGCGATCAAGCCCTTGCCCGTTCCCGTTTCTCCGGTAATAAGCACCGTGGACCTGCCGCTTGCTGCTTCATGTATCAGACGGAGCACTTCCTGGAATGCCGGACTGGCTCCGACAAGGCTTCCGGTTCGTGACTGATGTTGCGCGGTCCTCTTAAAGGCGGAATTGAAGCGCAGGATTTCAGAGGTTCGAATAGCGCGGTGCAGACGCATGCCGAGGTCCGTAGGACTGACGGGTTTCAGGATGTAATCGTAAGCGCCTCGACGCATTGCATCCACCACTGTCTGCACGCTGTTCATTCGTGTGACGACGATAATCGGCAGGTTCGAATCCAGTTTCTGAATATGATTGACGAGATCCAGCCCGTCCATCCCCGGCAGGACAAAATCTGTCAAGACAAGATCAATTGGCCGCTCACCGAGGAGGCGCACAGCACCCTCCGCCGTCGACCGAACCTGAATGTCGATCTCCCCCCCAAGGGTGCGTAGATCTGCCTGCTCAATGGCTTTGAGCATCAATTCTGCGTCCGACGGGTCAGCCTCGACGACAAGAATCGTAAATGGCGAGCGCGGCGAGCGCGGCATAGACAGAACGTCAACCAAGGCCTGTCCCATGCTTTCCTTCATGGAGGTTGTGTACTGCGCCCGGGTTCTGCTTGCTCATAAGCCTTCTCAAAACAAATTCCTGACCAACACTAGTGGAACCCGAAGTGGAAAGAGTTGTCAAGGTGCGGTGACCAGTGTAAAACTGGAGTCCGAGTCGATTCCAAAGATTCTTTTTTCCA
The DNA here is from genome assembly GCA_963788195.1 of Nitrospirota bacterium. Taxonomy (GTDB): domain Bacteria; phylum Nitrospirota; class Nitrospiria; order Nitrospirales; family NS-4; genus NS-11. The sequence goes on along the minus strand of CAWBGA010000008.1, from coordinate 46,158 downwards.
GGGCTGTGTACATCCGCGAAAAATCGACCTTGACCCCACTATTACACGTGAGGAGCCTATGCAGGACTTTCGAACGGTCGCGGTGGCCGCTGCGCAGCAAGCCGGAAAGATAATTGCCGACGCGTACCGCACCGATTTTCAGGTCTATTACAAGCAGGAGACTCTGACAAACCTCGTCACTGAGGTGGACCGGAGTTCGGAAGCGGCCATTGTAGAACTTCTGAGCTCGGCCTTCCCCGATCATCACATATTGGCTGAGGAAGGCGGCGAAGCTTTACGAAAGCCCTCCACGTACCGGTGGTACGTCGATCCGCTAGACGGTACTACGAATTTTGCCCATGGCTTCCCGATGTTCTGCGTCTCGATCGGACTTGAAGCCGAGGGCCGCATGGTACTGGGCGTGGTCTATGACCCCCTTCGGCGAGAGTTGTTTGAGGCGCAAGCTGGGCAGGGTGCTTTTTTGAATGGAGAGCGAATTCATGTTTCGAAGGTCACGGATCTAAAAAAGGCGTTACTGGTGACGGGGTTTCCCTATGATCATACAGGCCGTACCGAAAATCTGCCCTACTTCTCGCGCTTTGCATTGGAATCACAAGGTGTGCGGCGCACAGGTTCAGCCGCCATCGATCTCAGCTATGTAGCAGCCGGTCGCATAGATGGCTTTTGGGAATCAGGCCTGAAACCATGGGATATCGCGGCGGGAAGCTTGTTGGTCTTTGAGGCAGGAGGGAATATTACGGATTTCCTCGGAAATCCCTTCTCCGTCCACGGAACACAGACCTTGGCGTCCAACGGCCTTGTCCACCACGCCATGAGGAACGTGATCGCCGGCAAGTAGCCGTGTCATTCTGAGCGAACAAAGTTTCGCAAATCTCTTCGTGGTCATCACCTCGTTTTTTCCTAAGCGACAGTGCCACAGGTGAAACCTTGACATTGATTCGGGTTGCGCGCACATTGCACTGGCTAAAGTCTGTCTCACATTCAAGATAGAAGAGCCTTGCTGCGTCCCAATCTGTCGGGCGATCCGGGCTTTTCAGCGAGGCTCATATGCTGCAGGGCAAACGTGGGTGCATAGTCGGTTCAGCTTTTATAGCAGTGGCTGTGTGCGTTACTGCGGGTATGGCGAGGGCGCAGGCCGTTCCCTTGTATCCCGATATCGTAGAACAGATCGCTCATCTCCAGATTCAGAACGAGCATCAGCGAGAGATGTTGCGGTTCTCTACCACTCACATCAATATTGGGGATGGGCCATTGCAGGTTCGCGGCGGCGGGGAGGTCGCCCCGTGCGTGATCGACGGGACAGCGATTGATCAGTGTACTCATGCGACGCAGGAGGTCCTTGACGCCGGTGGGAACATTGTCTATTCACAGCCGGCCGGAGTCGCCTTCTTCCATGCGCAGCACAACCACTGGCATCAAAGTGGCGTTGCCCGCTTCGAAGTTCGCAAGACCTCGCTCGATGGCCTCGCTGGTCAATAATGGAGTGAAGATTACGTTCTGCCTGGTTGACACAGACCAGACGGCCCTCGTCACCAAAGGCAGCAACCGCTTCTATTTTGACTGCAATGCCGCATTACAGGGCATCTCCGTAGGATGGGGAGACGATTACCATCAGTCCACCCCGCTTCAGGAGTTGGACATCACCGGAATTCAGGAAGGCGTGTATTATCTAACTCATTTGGCCGATCCAGAAAATCACTGGAAAGAGAGCAACGAGTCTAACAACTTTGCGTGGGTCAAATTTTCTGTCAAACGCAAGGGTGCGAACCCCAAAATCTCGATCTTGGAGACATCAGGCTGCGTCAGCTATGCCTGTGGAAGCAAATCCAATCCGTAGCTGCCAAGTCCAGGCGATAGCGTGCGCCAATCAGGGTTCCACCCTTTTAGCTTTCAACAACATTTTGTATCCGCGCCCAGATTTTAGATAGATTTCCTTCTCGCCGCTTACCATTCCGGCTTCTGACAGCTAAACAGTTTGCTTCTGACGTCGCCAGGCATAGCCTACTAAGCAGGCTAAACCGGTCAGCAGTAAGGACCAGGTTGACGGCTCAGGCACAACTCCGATAGAGCCATTTAAGGTAAACAAATCGACATTGGGCTGCCCTAGCGTAAAACTTCCTTGTAATGCAAGATGGCTGGAATTCCATGCTTCCGGCAATACCTGTGGAGGAGGCGGTAAGAGAAGAGTCCGTCCCGCGTGGCTGCCGGTGCCGTGGTCGGTATAAACAACGGTTCCATCTAACGTGATGTCGAAGGTGTGGGATGTGGGCGCGATAAAATTGATTGCACCCGTATCCGTTTCCACGATGTGACTGTGCCCATCGGGTTTCCCTTTGGGCCCGCTTAGCCCCGAGATGGTCGCTGCCAGGTTGAGGTCTGCCTCGAGCGTGGTGGGACCCGTCATTGTTTCAACCCAGGACCCAGAACCAGTCCAGGGAAAAGAGCCTATCGTCCCCGTCGAGGTAAAGGATGTTCCTCCTGGCAGACTTGTGAATATGAGATTCACAGGCAATCCGGCATAGGTTCCTCCTAATGAAATCTGCCATGGAAAAGAAGACGTCCCGACGCCGGTATACTTTAGCGTATCCCCGACGGAGAGACCAAATGATTGGACCAGCATCTCTGTCGTCATAGCGGGAATTTCCGCCAGCGAGATGGCATGCGAGTCCTTGACTGTTACGCCTATTAGAAGGAAAAATGTGACAGCAGTAAGTAATGGAATACGTGCTAATGGAATACGTGCTAGACGAGTCAGACTAGGATACTTCATGCCTCCTCCTTGGCGGTTATTTGTTGAGCACTCAGATTAACGCTCACATCCATGTTGGCGGTCAGAGAAGAATAATGGAGCGTGAATATTGCCAGGAAGTCGTAGTGTTGTCACCTCATCTCTTGGTGCATATTGATTCCTCTTCAGTTCCATCCGGTGTGAGACAGAATGCCGGTTATTTCGCAAGTGAATTCTAATGAGTAAGCAACCGGCGAGTTTAACGGACTGTACCGCGGACGCAGCGGGAAGTTCCGGATCATTTACGAGATCCAGCAATAACTCCTGGTCATACTAGTGCTCAGAATCGGCCATCGCAAAGATGCGTATCGGTAGTCAGAAGGGACTCGCTCCGGCAACCATGGATTATAAAGCGCTCCTTGAGGAAGATCGGCAGGCAGACGTTCGGCGGGCGCAGTACGAACTCCTCCTCTTCCTTGTCATCGGGCAGCTTGTTTTGAACCTCGCGCTGAGCGGGGTCTGGTGGTATCTGGGCGGTCCGTGGGGCCCGCTTATTTTTGGTTTTTCAGTTGCGGCCGGAACCGCTGCGATTCTTGACTGGGTGATTGTCCGGAAGATTCGATCGAACAAGCAGCCGTTAGTGGAAGACTCTCCAAGTTCGACACTGCCATGGTGGCTACTTGCCGTCGGGCTTGTATCATCACTCTTTCCCCTTGTCCTTTTCAGCGGTTTCTTGCACTTGGCGTGGCAGAATCGGTGGTTCACCAGCGTCGTCGCACTTTTGGTGGGGGGTCTTCTTTTTCTCGCAATAGGCGAGCGAAACCGCAACAGGGGCTATGTATCGTTGGCGCTCCTACTGGCGCCGGCGGTGTTGGGATGGCTTAGTGCCTCTTTGGCATTGAGCTATGTGTCGTCGGCAGACACGATCGCGACTTGGTATTGGAAAACGGTGTCCACCGAAAAAGCTCAGTCCACAACGCCCGCCCTCGCGCGCTGCAGCACTGGCTCGAAATCAGAAGAGCCAATCCGCGTGGCGGTGGCTCTGTCAGGCGGAGGCTATCGGGCCGCTCTGACGCATGCGGGTCTGCTTACGGCCTTGGATGAACAGTGCGTGCGGATCGATCTACTGACAACCGTCTCCGGTGGCTCGATCATCGGCGCAGCTTATGCGCTCGGCATTCCACCCGTCGAGTTTGCGCAGCATCTCGCGCAGAAGACGCCCGGGTTGGCGACGGACATGGTGCTGAACGTGTTCTCGCTATTCCAAGATCTTATCCTTCCGCCCCCCAGCCATATCCAGCGCAATCATTTCAGGCGGGCGTTTTACGGCGATGCGCGTCTGAAAGATCTGCCCGATGTGCCGTTGCTGCTTGTGAATGCGACGGATCTCGAAGTTGAGAGCTACGCGGCGCGTGAAGTGTTCTTCAAAGGCCGCGCGCCCGCGGCCGCCGTGGACGGAAAATCCTTGGATGAAACGATCCTGGTTGCAGATGTCGTAGGGGCATCCGGTGCGTATCCGGGTCCGTTTCAGCCCGTAACGGTTCCATGGGTGGTGAACAGCGAAGAGCCGGATTTGAACACGGTCAAGGCAAGGCGATTCGTGGATGGCGGCGTGTATGAAAACTTCGGCGTCGAGGGCTTGCGGCGCTACTTAACGCTCAGGAAGGCGAATGGAACGCTGCCGGCAAAGCCTCAGCTTCTGATCATCTCAGATGCCGGCGGCTACGGCACGCCAGGCGCGCTACGGCCCCGGGTGGACATCGTGACTCTTTTGAGCAAGAGCCAGAGCGTCGCGTACGAGGTGTTTCACCGCGACCTCTACGTCCGCTACACTGGCGTGCGCGAGCCGCTCTCGTGGATTACAAAGGAGCCGGTCAGCATGCAGACTGGCCTTGTGTCCTATGCTGGGATTGATCCTGAGCTGAAAGAGGGAGCGCCCATGGAGCTCGTTTCCGTGGCGATGCCCATGACTGCGATGGCTATGGAAAGTGTCTTGAAGCGCTATCCGCGATGCCTATTCGCAGACAAGGAAACGGAAACCGCTGCTGAGATCCAGCACAAGGTGCGAGGCTTCACCACGCTCTCCGAGCTAAGCCCTACACAAGTGCGGCAAGCCTTTTGGTTGGGGTATGTGATTGGGACAGTGTACAAGCCCGCCATCGACTGCGCCAAAATCCGCATCGCGGGCGGCACCTGTCCGCTGACAACACTTGAGGAGGAATTGCTGCGGGATACAACTATCACGTGCCCGTCATTCTCCGACCTCGTTCGCCGCTATGATGAAAAACGTTCGACGAATTAGCACATCAGCCCGCACGTGTGCGCGCGGGCAGGACAGGCGCTGTGCAATACGCCAGCGGTTTCTGTGTGCGGTCAATACACATAACCGTGATCTGTCCGAACGGGAGTCGACGCACCTTACAGATTAGACAGGACAATGCGTGGAATCACTTAACAAAAGCCGCGTGGGCTAGGAGCCTGTCCCTTTTCTCCCCTCTGGTAATTCACCTAGCAGACAAAGATCTTTAGATTGTGTGTGCTTCCTGCATCCCTCTAGGCCGCGTTAGCGAATTCACGCTGAATTTGACTTTCAGTTAGCGGAGTCAAAGCTAGAGGTGGGTGGCGGCAAACCGGGGCGCCCGGCCGCGCGATACGAATCGTCTGCGTTGAAGTGAGCACGGCTGGGCTGGTTGCCGACAGGACCCGCCTCGGGATTTGCGGAGCTTTATGCGAAGGGATTGTGCGCCTTCTCCTCTGCGACCGTCGTGGACGGGCCATGGCCGGGGAACAGCGTGAGATCGTCGGGCAGTACAAGGAGTCTTTCTCGCACGCTTTGAAGATGGGTTTTGTAAAGCGTCGCAGGGTTTGCCCGGCCGATGCTGCCTGCGAACAAGGTATCTCCTACGAAAACGCACCCCGGTGCCTGATAACACACGCCGCCGGGAGTATGGCCTGGCGTCCGCAAGAAACGTAAGCGCGTTGTGCCGAGGTCCACGCCATCGCCGTCCTTCACAAATCTGCGTAAAGAGAGAGGAGGCTTCCAGTGCAGGAGGGCCCAGTCCTCCTCGCCGATGTGAACCGGCACCGGAAACTTTGCGAGGATCTGATCCAGCCCCCCGGCATGATCGTGATGGCCATGAGTCAGACACACAGCCTTCAACCGCAAACCTTCTCGCTCGAGCGCCGTCAGCATTGCGTCGGGGTTATAGCCTGTATCAACAATGACGGCCGCTGCGCTCTCCGCATCACGCAGGATATAGCCTTTGACGGCGTAACCCCCGATATCGCCGTTTATGGTAGTGACGGCGTCATCGTGCAGCGGCAAAGTAGGTGTCCAGGCATCGCACGCAATGGACGCCAATTTCGTGCCATCCAAAGCAAGCGCCGAGGCGATGCCCGGGACTTCTGACCGATCAGGAGAACGCCGTCCGGCCTCGAGCTCTCGAATTGCTGAGGCTGAGAGCCTGGCATGCGCGGCGATCTCCTCAATACTTAAACCAAGGCCGGTTCGCGCTTTCTTAATGATGTCGCAGAAGTCGTCTTCTAACATGTGGTCCTTTCCCCAAAGTTTATAACTTTCATGAGGCTGTGTGCATCGAAAATCGGACTCTGCCCCCTTTTATTGACCCCGAGCCGTTGGAAGACTATCGTCAACATGCGTATTCCAGCAGGTAACCCTTCAGGGGACAAAGGAGTTTGTCTTGGCAAACTCCAGGGTGGGCCGGGTGTAATGGCCGAAGCGGATAAACAGAGAGGGCGGATCTTTCTTCACCGCGGTGACCTCACGCAGGCACGTCTTTATTACGAGCAGGCACTGAAGGACGACCGACAAGGAGACGCTACGCAGGAACTCTCCGATACTTTGGGAAATCTCGGGAACATCTGTGCGATGCTCGGCGATTACTCCGAGGCGGAACGGTGTTATCATGAGATTCTGGAGATCCAACGACAGCAGCATAACGAAGCCGCGATTGGGCAGACACTGGTGAATCTCGGCAATCTCCAAGCCGAGGCAGGCAACCCCGAGCGCGCTCAAGCATATTATCTTGAGGCCATGGATATTCTCGAGCCGCTTCAAGATCGACGAGCGCTTGGGGTCCTCTATTCCACGCTGGCGCTACAGGAGGCCACAGCCGGAAAAACGGAGCAGGCCATTGGCAGTTTCACGAAAGCTCTGGAACTGCATCGTGCCGTCGGAGACGAAGAAGGCCTGGCGACGACCTATAGCCAACTGGGAAAGACATTTCTAGAGGCCGGCAGAAGAGGTCAAGCTGAGAAATGCCTCAACAATGCCACGGAGCATTTCATCAAACTGGGAAACGAGCCCGCAGAGGCGGCCGTGTTGCGGCTCTTAGCGGATCTCTATGAGCAGGCCGGCAATCGGCAATCAGCGCTGCGGTGCTTGGAGCGTGTGGTTCTCATGGATACCCGTTATGGATTGCCGCAATATCCACAGGATGTGGCCAGTCTGGAAAGGATGGGTCGCGAACACATATGACGATTGATGAGGCGAAGCAACGGATTCAGAGCGCGATCGATTCGTATGGGGCTCATGCGGGGCCGGCCATCGATCTCGTCATCAATGAAGTCCGCTCATCACTGGGCCGGGAAACCGCTAATACGCTGATCGATGACTTTGACTTAGAGCTGGTCTACCAGATCCTGCCGACTGAATTCGAGTAAGATTGCACCCTCCATCACACCCACCCTACCCCCGAGCTCGCCAAGACGAGCTCGTTTCTCCCGTGGCCTGAAATCTGCCGGACAGATTTCTTTTCCCACTGCACCCACCCACCCCGGGTGCCAAGACGCCTTTTCCCGTGTTTCAACCTTCTGGCTTCAGCAATAAGACGGTGACCCGGCCGAAAGCCGTGAGTGGCTTTTCGAAATCTTCGTCCTTGCCGACCGCCAGAATAATAAGGCGGCTAGGATCAAGATGTTTCCGCGCGACGCGCAGGAGATCTTCTTTTGTAAGCCGCACGACCCCATCGCGAAATTGTTGGAGAAAATCCGGAGGTAGGCCAAAGTATTCCAATTCCATTAATCGGCCGACGATTTGCCCCGCATCCGCAAACGAGAAGACAAAGGAGTTCAGGAATGCGTCCTTGGCCAGTTGCAGCTCCAGATCTGAAACCGGCTCCTCCCGCAGACGGTTGTACTGTTCCAGCATGCTGTTTAACGCCTGGTAAGTCGTCGGCGCTTTCGTCAAGGCATGAAGGAGCAGTGCGCCGGGGACCAGGTGCCCCGGCCTGAGCGCGCTCCCCACAGAGTAGGCAAGACCCTGACGGTTTCTGACATCGCGAAACAGCCTCGACGTGAAAGAGTTCCCTCCCAGAATGTTATCCAACAAAGCCAGCGCGAAGTAGTCAGGATCATTTTCGAACACCGACAACTGCCCCAGCCGCAGATGGGTCTGCGTCAAGTTGCGGGGAACGATGAATACGGAGGTGCGCCCCTCAGGCGTCGCGGTCGTGGGAGGAGGAATGACCGGAAGGGGCACGTGCTTCGCAGGCCAGTCCCCAAAGGTTTCCTGAAGCGCAGTCAGCATCTCCTGTTTTTCAAAGTCCCCGCTGACCGCGAGCATCAGCTCCCTGGAGCATGAAAAAGGTGCGATGAAAGTCAACCAGGTCGTCCCTGGTAATTCGGGAAATCGTCGCCGTCGTGCTCTCGCGGCCAAACGGGTGGTCAGCGCCGTAGAGCAATTTCCGAAATTGGCGAGCGGTGATTCCTGCAGGGTTGTCGTTTCGTCGACGAATGGACTCAAGGGCCTGGCGTTTCGCCCGTTCCATTTTGCCGGCCTCAAAGGCCGGGCGGCGGAGCAAATCGGCAAAAATCGCAAGACCCTGGCGGAAGTCCTTCCTCAAAATGTCGAGGGTCGCGCCCCCGCTTTCATGGCCGATGCCGATCGACACATTTGCCGCGAGGTATTCCAGAGTCTCGTCGATCTCATCCCCGCTCATACGCTGAGTGCCGCCGATGCGCATCACAGTGGCGGTGAGTTCGGCGACGCCGGTTTTGTCCCCAGGCTCATAGACCGATCCGGTGCGGACCAAGGCGGACAGGGTGACAAGTGGGAGTTCAGTATCGGGCAAGAGATATACGACAATCCCGTTTTCAAGCACGACACGTTCAGCTTTTGGAGTCGGGATCTGTACCGGCTCAAAACTCATCGTTCGGGGATCACGGGCATCAACGGCGGGTGCAGGCAGGACGGAAGACGTCGCCAGGACGGTCATCAAAAAAGAAAAAGAAAACACCACACAGAACATGCGCCGTATCATGACTTTCCGTCTCCTTGAGGACGCGTCGCCGCAGGGGGTGCTTTCGGTGCAGAAGAAGCAGAGGGTGGGGTCGGTCGAACCAGTGTGGCGACTACCCGGTTGCTCTTCACAAAGTACGCCCTGGCGACGCGTTGGATATCCTCAGGTGTCACCTTCGACACTCGTGTCCGTTTTCGCAGGATCTCCCGCCAGTCTCCGGTGATCGCCTGATAGTAGGCCAGACGCGAGGCCATGCCGTTGTTGGACCGAAGGGATCGAATCTCTGCGGCGTCGACCTGGTTTAAGATCTTCTCCAGCTCTCGACGGCTGACCGGCTCATTCTTCAGAGCATCGAGCTCTTCGTAGACCGCCTGCTCGAGTTCAGCGGTCGTATGGGGCGACCGGGGCAGAGAGCTAATGACGAGCAGATTCGGATAGCGCGACCCCGGAAAGCCGGAAAAAGCAGAGACCCCGGCCGCGAGCTGTCGCTCATCGATGAGCCGCCGATAGAGGCGTGACGTCCGGCCATCAGACAGGAGCGCTTCAATGACTTCGAAGACGTCATCGTCCGGATGCCCGATTGCGGGCTTGTGAAATCCGATCAAAAAGGCCGGCTCGGCCTCGTATTCCACTTCCACTCGTCGTTCCCCGGCGGATGCCGGCTCCTGAGTCTGGACGGGCGGGCTCGGCGGCCGCGGTGGAATACGTCCGAAAGTCTCCTCGATAAGCGTAATCACCTCCTGAGGAACAACGTCGCCGACAACGGCGATCACCGCATTCGCGGGGCCGTAATGGGTTTGGAAGAACGCCTGAGTCTCGCCACGTGTCAATGCCTGAAGATCCGATGGCCACCCGATGACCGGCAGACCGTAGGGATGAGCCATATACGCCGCGCTCGTGAATGCCTCGTAAAGTTTCCCGCTCGGAGAGTTATCGGTGCGCATCCGGCGCTCCTCGAGTACGACCTGTTTCTCTTTGTAGAACTCACGCAGGACGATGTCATTCATGCGATTCGACTCGATGACTGCCCACAGCGGCAGACGGTTGGCCGGCAAGCTTAGAAAGTAGCGAGTGAGATCCTTGCCGGTTGTGGCATTCAGACCCACGCCGCCGTGGCGTTGATACAAGGATGCGAGTTCGCTCGGGACCACGTAGCGCTGCGCTTGCTCATCCACCTTGGTCAATTGCTCTCTAAGGCTCGCGAGCCGCGACTTGTCGGCGGCTTCGCCTTTCGCGATCTCGGCGGCGAGCGCCTCTGACAGGCGATCCATCTCCTCCAGCAGGGGCCTCTCCTTTTCCGCGTCTGTCACTCCCAATGTGCGCGTTCCCTTGAAGGCCATGTGCTCGTAGAGATGCGCCACTCCCGTAATGCCGCTATGCTCATTCACACTGCCCACTTTAAACGTGAGGTTCACAGCGACTATCGGCGCCAGATGGCGCTCCATGACCAACAGTGTCAGCCCATTTTTCAGGTGATGCTCTACCACCCGCTCTTCCAGATTCGCGGCATCTGCGGCGACAGGAAGGAACAGGAACAACAGGATGATGATCGCCCGATACATGCTTCACCTTACCTCTCCGTTGACCCTGAGCCAAGTCGAAGGGCATGTCGAAGGGTTCTTTTTGAGACTTCCCAGAGCACTTCGACAAGCTCAGTGCGAACGGTCTCCGGGACATGCGTCATTTGAATAACCCGATCATCTCTTCTGGTTTCTCAATGAACCAGTCCGGTCGGCACGCGTTCATTTTTTCGCGGTCTCCCATGCCGTACCCGACAGCGCAGACCTTAATGCCGGCGTTATGGCCTCCATTGATATCATTGGTGCTGTCACCGATCAGGACGGCACGGTCCTTGGCCACCGACAGCTCATCCATGATTTTGGCCAGCATTCTAGGGTCGGGTTTGAGGCCGTACCCGTCGTCTCCGCCGACGATATAGGAAAAATGATGAGCGCCGAGACTGTTCACGATTTTGGTGGTGTACTCAAGGGATTTGTTAGTCGCAATGGCTTTGAGCTTCCCCGCGAAATGGGTCAAGACGGTCTCGATCCCAGGATAAAACTTGGTGCAATCCAGGCAGTGCGCCAGGTAATGACTGCGAAAGACCTTGAGCGCGTCTTCGTACCGCTCCTGATTGTCCTCCCCGACCGCGGCGCGAAGAAGGCGCTTAATTCCGTCGCCAACAAAACTAAAAATCTCTTCCTGGGAGCGCTGCGGAAGGTTCAAGTCGGCCAGGGTCAAATTCACCGCTGCGGCGATGTCCCACTTGGATTCAATGAGAGTGCCGTCCAGGTCGAAGATAAGAAGATCGACTGCTTGCATTGAGCAAAATTATACCAGACGAAACCCCAAAGCGTTAGCGGTCCCGTTATCCTCAGCCGGCCTTGCGGCGCTGAATCCAGGCTATGTATTATCCGATTGTATGAAGTTTAATCAGGCTGGTGCTGCCGCTGGTCCCGGTCTTCGCCCCTAACAGAACAACGATACGGTCGCCGGTCTGTGCGAATTTTTCTTCACGAAGCGAGCGCTCCAATTCATGAATTAGCTCATCGGTATTGGGAATTCGCCGCATCGACCTTGGGACGACCCCCTTGTAGAGCGCCATCCGCCTGCGAACGGCCTCGTGAGGTGTATAGGCAATGATCGGGACCCCTGGCTGTTCCGTGGAGAGAAGACGGGCTGTCATCCCGGTTTCCGTGAACACGACAATGACCTTGGCAGCTGTCTCAGTTGCCGCCCGCGCGCCCGCCGCGCAGGCCGCAATCGGAAAAGAAACAGGGAATCGTACCGGCACGTCAGTGATTTTGCCTGAGTCCCTTCCCTCGGCCGCCTCCACGATCCGGACCATGGTCTGGACCGTTTCGACTGGATACCGGCCTACCGCTGTTTCCTCCGAGAGCATGACTGCGTCCGTCCCATCGAAGACCGCATTCGCCACGTCCGAGGCCTCCGCGCGAGTGGGGCGTGGATTCGCAGTCATGGACTCCAGCATTTCGGTCGCGGTAATGACGGGCACACGGCTCTGATTGCATGCTTGAATGATCCGCTTCTGAATCAAGGGAACGGCTTCCGGGCTGGTCTCGATGGCTAAATCCCCGCGGCCGATCATGATCCCGTCTGCGACCTGCAGGATTTCCGCCAGGCGCTCGACGGCCTCAGGACGTTCAATTTTTGCGATGAGAGACACGTCTGCTGACCGAGCCTTGATGAACTCGCGTGCTTCTGTGACATCCTCGGGTCGGCGGACGAATGACAGGGCGACGTAATCCACGCCTTGCCCTAGGCCAAAGATGAGGTCCGCGCGGTCCTTTTCTCCCAGAGTTGGAGCAGACACGGCGATACCCGGGAGATTCATACCCTTGTGGGATTTAATGACGCCGGGAGTCACAACCGTGCATGACCACCGTCTCTTCAGAAGAATCTTCTACAATGAGCTCGATCCGCCCGTCGTCGATTAAAATTCGATCCCCCGGCTTCACATCAGAAGACAGATGTGGATACGTGACCGGTACATGCCCTTCAGGCGGGACTTCTTGCGTGCTCAGCGTCAGAGAATGACCGGTCGATACCCACACGGGAGCCGACAATTCCCCGATACGAATACGAGGGCCCTGCAGATCTTGAAGGATTGAGAGAGGGCGCCCCGTCGCCTCGGCCGCTGCCCTGATGGCCTGGATTGTCCGGCCATGCTGCTCATGCGTGCCGTGCGAGAAGTTCAGGCGGGCAACATCGATGCCCGCTCCGATCAGCTGTTTGAGGACGGCCGGCGAGTTAGAAGCCGGTCCTATTGTGGCGACAACTTTGACGCGACGCATAGGCGATTGTACCAGAATTGCTGTTCCTTGACCTCAATAACCACGCGTGTTAGAGTCGGCGCCCACTTAATGAAGACCACTGCCTCCAAGAAGCTTTTTGAAGCGGCCCGGCGACTTATGCCGGGCGGCGTTAATAGCCCAGTACGGGCGTTCAAGGCCGTCGGGACGACTCCGCATTTCATCACTCGTGCCAAAGGAGCGCGCATTTACGACGCTGACGGCAATGCTTTCATCGACTACGTGATGTCTTGGGGGCCGATGATTCTGGGCCACGCTCAGGCTCCCGTGATCAAGGCGATTGCGCGGGCGGCGGCTCGCGGGACGAGCTTCGGTGCGCCCACAGCGCTGGAGGTGACGTTGGCGCAAATGATCGTCGAGGCTGTCCCGTCGATGGAGCGGGTACGGCTTGTGAATTCTGGGACCGAAGCGGTAATGACTGCCATTCGCCTAGCGCGGGCCTATACCGGGCGTACTGCGATTCTCAAATTCGAAGGCTGCTATCACGGGCATGCCGATTCCCTGCTCGTAAAGGCCGGCTCAGGCGTTGCCACCCTGGGCATGCCGGACAGCCCCGGCGTACCGGCAGACCTGGCGCAACATACGCTGACAACCGCTTACAACGACATCGCCGGGGTCGAACGGATTTTGGAGATGTATTCCGGCAAGCTTGCCTGTGTCATCGTGGAACCTGTCGCAGGCAACATGGGGGTTATCCCGCCTCACGGGTCATTTCTCGAGCGACTCCGGGATCTGACTCGCCACTACGGCATCGTGCTGATCTTCGATGAGGTCATTACCGGCTTTCGGCTGGGCTACGGCGGCGCTCAGTTGCGATATGGCGTGACGCCAGACCTTACCTGCCTGGGGAAAATTATTGGTGGCGGTCTGCCGGTAGGAGCGTACGGAGGCACCCACCAGATCATGAAGCTGATCTCCCCGGAAGGGCCGGTCTACCAGGCAGGGACCCTGTCGGGTAATCCGCTCGCGGTCACAGCCGGGATCGAGACCTTAAAGCTATTGAAAAAGCCCGGCCTCTACCGGCAACTGGAGGAGCGTGCGCGATTGCTTTCCGACGGACTGCTGGAGGCAGCCCGTGAATTGGGTGTCGGCGTGACCGTGAACCGGGTCGGCTCGATGCTGACCATGTTTTTTACTGCCGGGCCCGTCACCGACTACGCGTCGGCGAAAAAGTCCGATACCGTTGCGTATGCACGCTTCTTTCGAGCAATGCTGGAAGAAGGGGTTTATCTCCCGCCCTCTCAGTTTGAGGCGCTGTTTCTCTCGACTGAGCACACGGGTAGGGATATTGCCAAGACGGTGAAGGCCGCGTGTACGGCATTCAAGAAACTTAAAGACTAAGCCGCTCTGCTTAACACCGTTCGCCCAAGCCCACCACGAACGATTATTCAACGGAAGAGAATGTGCTATGCGTCGTCATCGTCCTCTTCGCGCGCCATGGCCGCCTGCTGCTCCATGGCGTTGTGAAGCAATGCCCTGATGAACATCGACACAACGGATCCCATTGCTAACGTGCCGCCGGGAGGCACGGCGATCTTCCCCTCTTTTACCATCTTCTCGAGCCATTCTTTTTGATCACGGCTGATCTGAATCTTGATGTCAACCAGCTCTTCTTTGCCGCCGAATACATCCATGGTCTGACTCCTTTATTTCTTCCTGGCTGGGGGCTCCTTGAAAAGCAGGAAGAGAAGTATCACAAACCCTACTGCCACGCCCGCGATTGCAAGCCACGTTCCAATATTCGGCATCTGTCAAGCGGCAGTCATAGCGACAGGAGCGGGAATTTCGGCAATGCTGAGTCTGTGACGCCGGTGACCTTGACGATCATTGTGAGCAGTTGATGATAGCGCTCGGCTGTGGCGGACTCGAAGCCATGCCCGAGCGGCGAGCGATGCGCGGCGTCGAGCAATGGTTTCATTTGGGGCCACTGGGCTAGATAATTCTGGCCCATCTGATCGCCTAGCCCGGCGAGTGCGCGAAACTGCATCACGAGCGGCAGCTTGTATTTACCATCCACGTCATCCAAGCAACACAGCTTACAGGCCTCTTGCATCGCCGCCGGAAGTTGATCCGGCTGCACGTCGCTGGTCTTGATTTTGTGCTTGAACAACTGGACCTGTGCGAAACCTTCAAGCGCGCGTACTGCCGTCGCCACCGCAGCATCGAAGGCGTGATCCTGTTCGCCGCGGCGCCTGGCATTTGCCAGAAGATCCAGCGGCAGCGCCGACTTGATCTCAGCCGGGTCCATAACCAGCTTTTCCAGAAAACCCAGATTCTGCTTGAAATGCGGCACGAGGTTCTTGAGGGTCGGAGGGCCGCCGAAGACGGAAGCCATATCAAGGGCCTTCACCGCGGTCTTTAGGGATTCCCATGCGGCTTTATACTGGAACCGGTCCCAACACCCGTAGGCGACAGCCAGATCGGCGAAGGCGTGATACAACGGCTTTTGCCCTCCACTCACGCGGGCCTCGATATTCCGGAAGGCGTCGGCTGCGCCCTGGTAGGCGCCGCGATTGAAAAGGTCAGCTGCGTGACGACGAGCGCTCAGCGCGGCTTCCGCCCAGGGATTATCCTGCTGCCAGGTATGCGCAGTGCCGTTGACGATCACCAACTCTTCGACCGGGCCGTCCCCCGCGATCAACGCCGGTTTCAAAGAGAGAAACTGGGAGGAGTGCTGCAGCGTCGCCAGCGCCACGGCGGCAGCCATCGCCGCGGTGGCCCCGCCCAGATCGACGGTCAACTCGCCCGGGCCGAGGCCCCACACCTTCAGAAGCTCACTTAGAGGCTGATTGAGAGCCTTGTACGAGGCCCCGAATCCATGGGGGTCGGGCGTGATCACCGTGTCCCACTTTTTCGGAAGCTTCAGAAGGTTCGGTTGAACGGAGGTGTCAATTTTGGGTCTCACCGATTCAGGGATGAAAAAGCATAAATGCTCGGGCGACATGCGATTGATGGTCGCCACGCATGCAGACGGGTCCCCATGGAGTGCGATGAGTAGACCCCTGGTCGTGATCTCGGCCGCCACGGCGCGACTATAGCATCCGCAGACGGAGAGCGGCAAGCCGCAGTAAGCTGAAGCCTATCAGATGGACAGAAAGGTGTCAGCCTCTGTGTTGCTCGACGCTAAACACATTTTAGGCTATCCTGAGATTTACTCAGTCGAGGGAAGAATATGAAAATGCAGTCCAAGACTCGTGCCACAGACAAGATCTACAAACGCCGTGATCGGTATGAGATCCCTGAGTGGCAACGACAAAGGTTTGGAGCCGATCCAACAAACAGAGTTTGATCGACACGATTCTTCGGGGTTGGAGATTACCCAAATTCTACTTTCTCAAGGTCTCAGATAAACCAGAGGCGTATGAAGTAGTGGACGGTCAGCAGCGTCTTGTTACGATCTGGGAGTTTATCGAAAACGAGCTCCCACTAGCCAATAAGAGTGCTCAGGAGTTCGGAGGAAGCCACTACGGCCAACTGAAGGACAATGTCGTAGATGCTTTTGACGACTATGAAATCCAGTACGACGAGATTGAGGATGCGACCGATCAGGAGGTAAAAGACTTTTTCAGCGTCTGCAAAAGGGTCTCCCCTTGACCAGCGCTGAAAAGTTAAACTCCGTTCACAGCAAGCTTCGTGACTTCGTTCTCAAAATGACAAAGCACAGGTTCTTTAAGAAGATAAGCGCTTCCGACAGGCGCTACGGACACTTTGACGTGCTGGCAAAGGTGGCAGCTATCGAGATCGAGGGGATCGACGTGGCTCTTCGTTATGAAGATCTCCGTGTCGTATTTGAGAGCCAGTCTCAGTTCTCTTCCAACTCAAATGTTGCAAAGAGAATCAAGGCAGCACTTGACTTTGTCAATGTCGGATTCGACGAGAGGACTGCTGAACTCTTACGTAACCGAACCATTGTCCAATCACTGCTGACGCTCATATGCAAGCTCATTCAATCGGCAAAAACTGAGGGCCATGAGCAGCGAGTACAAAAGTTCTTCGTGAAATTCTTAGAACAGCTGAATGAGCAGGTTGAGCTTGGTCAAAGAGCCACAGATTCGGCGTATCTCGAATTTCAGCGCACGGTAAATGCCAACATCAAGGATGGAGCGCGGATTCGCCTGCAAATTCTTTTGCGAAAACTGCTAGCGACAGATCCTGCGTTCGCCGAAATGCTTGATCCGGTAGCAGTCAGCGAAACCGGCCTAAAGGCGTCCGTAGCTGCTGATGCTACAGAGCTTGTGACACTTATCGGCGGAATAAATGAACAGTATTCAGCGCAGCACGGAGAGGATCTCTTCAAAGCGACTAATAAAACCGCTCAAGCTCAGGCAAATATCACAAAAGCCATTGAAGATTTCGATGACTATAGAGATTTTATTGACGACCTATATTTTCTATTCCATGAAAGCATGGGAAGTCGGCTCATTGGGCAGATTCCAGAGTCATTTAGAAACGTAACTGTGCTTCGTACCCATCTTCGGCATGACGTAGATCATGGCAAAAAACAGAAAATTAAAGCGAAAAAGAGAATTTTCGGTGAGGTGTTTAAAAAGTATGCCGGCGTGCCGTCTCCAGCTGGATTAGCGCCCGAACGTTTCATAATCGTTCAGTCGAACCTTCTGGGTTTGTTGAAGCAGGACCTTAGGCGACTGGTGCTGCGAACTAATTGAAAATAATTTGGCTACTCAAAAACTCCCATTACATTCAGCGCCATTCTGTGAGACATTAGCATTGAAAGCGGCAAGCTGTCGCTTTGCCTTTGGCGCTCGGATCTGATACTAGGCTCTCCCTGTTATCCTTGTTCCTTAAGAGATAAGAACTTTGTGTGATCAGCACAGGTTTGTTTTTGAGATAGATAAGGCTATACGCGCCCAAGTAATAGAAAAATTGGAAGGAAGTCCGGCGCACCCTCTCGCCGAGGAAGTTGCCCCGCCAATGAAAGGTGTGTATGTCCTCTATTGGAAAGGCAAACTTGTATATGCTGGCAAGGCTCTTCACACAACACTTCGCCGTCGCTTGTGCGAGCATTTCCGAAAGATAAGTGCCAGACCAAATCTATCAATCGGACATATGACGTGTCGGTTTCTTATTATCGACAGCGACTGGTTCGTGCGAGCTGCAGAAGATGCACTGATCACAGGTTATAAGCCAATCTGGAACAAGAGCGGATTTGGGAGTCACATACCGGGAAAAGGAAGGCCGGGAGTCAGGGAGGTGCGTTGGGACAAAGAATTTCCACTTAAATGAATGCTAGGGAAGTTCATCCTTTCTTTAAGACTACCGCTGTCTCATAAAGACGCGCCCCGCTGATTTCTCCTCCCGAACACTATCCTGTCATGCTAAATCCTATCCTCGTTGACCTAATTTCTACTATGCGCTCGAGCTTGAAGTCCATTCTCGATTGCAAGATCCCCCAAAATACGGTCCGTTTTGATTTCCATCCCTTGGATTATTGAGTTCCCGAGGACAACCACACCTGTACCACCTTTTTTTAGAACACGTCTTAGGTTACATAGGAAGCGACTGCAATCGTTAAAATAAGTTGCAACGTAATTGGCCCACCCTGGACCACCATAGGAACCGGAGGTGGTCCTTATGCTTCTCAGTCTGCACACAACTTTCTCTAGTGAGCGTGTCTTTGCCTCTAGTTCTACTTGATCCTTATCCCGTACTGTTTGCCAATATTTCCCGAAATTGCTTTCTTCTAGCTGCCGGAGTTCTTTGCGATCTGAAACTAAGGATAGCCAGAAGAGTTGGGGTCGAGTGTTCCGAACGTAGTGATAATTATTCATATATGGAGGCGATGTCACCATTAAATCAACTGAAGAAGCCTCAAGTTGACCATTCAACGACAGAAAATCTTCACAATACACTTGTCTCCGGATGGTTTTGTTCGCTTGGGGCATTCTCTGTTGGACCCATAGAATATCTTCGCGAATTTGTCGAAGTTTGGATGCCAAGACTTCAGCAACGTTTGCATCATCGATTAAAGGCTTTCCTGCACCCGTACGTGTTCCTAAGCTTGGCTCATAGGAGTAATTGGAGACACTCACCATTATCGAACCAAAGGCGACCCTGATTAAATCAGCGATATCAGGATTCCGTATAGCATCTGTTAATCCCAACACTTGCAGAACCTGGCCTTCTATTTTTGGTGCAAAGAATGGAATTCTTGAACGAAATTGTGCTGGGCGCGAAGAGGATATAATTTTAGATGCACCCCTTGTCCCGATTTTTTGGAGCGTCTCAATTATTGTGTCAAGATGAGCGATTTTGATATTAGCGGCGTTTAATTTAGTCCTGGCACAAAGAACAGCATAAGGATTGATCTCAAAGCCTACCGTGCTGAATCCATGAAGCATCGCCTGAAAAAGAGTTGTTCCTACTCCAGAAAACGGATCCAAAACGAGAGGCCGACGGTTCTTACGAACAGGTAGGAACTCGCGAAATACATCATCAACGAATTTACCGGAAAAACCTGCAATCCATGGCACCCAGCGATGCACGGGCATAGTCTTGTTGGAAGCAAAGGCTGGATCGCGAAAGACTGCGTCGTATTCGAAGATAAGCTGTTCCTTTGGAAGTTGATTCACGGAAATTAGAAACTTAGGCAGCGAGATGATACTAACCATTATATAGGGTGTCAAGTGCGGATAACCACCATTAGTAGGCGCCCATGCTAACTGGACCAAGCAAGTCGAAGCGGAAGCCCTCTCCCGAGTTGCAGCTGGGTCACGCGATGAATAAAGATATTCAGGCGGAACTGTTAGATTTGAAGCGACGTGATGACGACATCCGGACCCGGCTTGTCGTCTCCGGCCTCCTGTACCAGGGCTATAACAAGGATATGGAGATTAGGTCAGACTCGATTCTCTGAAGGCCGGCGAGGGATATGGCGTAGCCTTGAGAAGTCGAGTCTGAGCTACACCGGCCTTCCGGGGTTTATTTAATGGACAAAGAACACCGCGTAAAGGAACTTAGGAGCGCGGATCACCTCTCCGACGAAGAGATGCGTGAGTTGATCGCACTGTCAAACCCTGGCGAGGTTATCTCACTGCCTAGCTTCGATTCGATCGGTCTACTTAATTTCGACAAGGCATTCAAGAACCTGAACGAGATTATGGAGCGTGCAGATCGAGCAGAGACCCTCGGCTTTTTCGTCGAGGCGATCTCGCTACAGCTCCAACACACGGAGTTTTGGCTCCGGATGTTTTGGGTAGCGAAGAACCCAAAGGGCAGGATCTTCGCACCGGGCGACAAGTCTACGTTCGGGCAAGTCGTCGAGAAATGCGCAAAGCTCAACTTTGAGCCGGGGCTCACCGAGGAACTTCGACGCTTCAACCAGCATCGAACAGATGCGATACACAAGCTTTTGCTCGGCGGAACGGACTATGATGAACTCGGTGAGGTCTGTCAGAAGTATCGCGACCTTCCTCGACAAGTGGGGCAGCACGTTCGAGGGCTGGTGGGGATTCCATTAAAGCATCGATAGACTCATAATCTAGATTGCACTGATTAATGTAAATTTCACCCCAATGTTTTTGAAGGCTGAAGCTATGCCGCAAGAAAGCGAGCCCGCCAAGGGGATTGTCCACGTTCCCAGCAAGTTCTCTGTGCCCGATACGCTGCAGCGGCTTGAGTCTGTTGTCACATCTCACGGGCTTACGATCTTTGCCCGGATTGATTTTAGTGGAGATGCTGCGAAGGTTGGTCTCCAAATGCGGCCGACGCAGCTACTAATATTCGGCAATCCCAAAGCGGGTACGCCGTTGATGATGGTTTCCCCCAGCATCGCGATTGACCTTCCGCTGAAGGCTCTCGCCTGGCAAGATGAGGCCGGACGGGTCTGGCTCTCATACAACACACCGGAGTACCTGAAAAACCGGCACGGGTTACCGGACGAGCTCGTGAAAAATATTTCCGCCATCGGCGAGTTGGTCGAGAAAGCCGTGGGTTGATTCTAACTTCTGCTGGGTCACACCATGAATAAGGATATTCAGGCGGAGCTCTCGGATTTGAAACGACGTGACGACGACACCCGGACTCGGCTGGTCGCCTCCGGCCTCCTGTACCAGGGCTATAACAAGGAGATGGAGGCTGTGCATCTTCAGAACGCCGAGAGGCTCGAAACGATCATTAATAACTTCGGCTGGCCTGGCGTTTCGCTTGCCGGAGAAGAAGGAGCCGAGGCGGCTTTCATAATTGCCAACCATGCCATCAGCAAACCGGCCTTTCAAAGAAAGTGTCTTGCACTGATTTGTTCTGCTGTCCGGGCCGGCGATGTCCCTGCACGCTATGAGGTTTATCTTGGAGACCGCATCCGCTTCAATGAACGGCAGCCACAAGTATATGGCACCATTTTCGACTGGGATGAGAATGGAGAGATGAGTCCCTGGCGAATCGAAAAGCAGGAGGCCGTAGATGCGCGCCGAGCTGAAGTAGGATTGCCGCCGTTGGCCGATCAGATCCAGAAGATCCGGGAAACGGCTCGCCGCGAGGGAGCCGTACCGCCGGCTAGTTACGCGGCACGACAGAAAGAAATTACAGAATGGTGCCGTGCCGTCGGCTGGCTGTGAGTAAAACGAACCGGTTTTCACCAGGGACGTGTCTCGCCGGGTTTCATGATCCAGACGCGCGTGGGGTCTAATCCAAGGCGATGTCTTTCGGCGTCTAACCGCTTCGGGGGATCGTCGATCGGCTCGTCCGCAAGGTCGAATGTTCCCCAGTGCATCGCCAGAAACCGCTCCGCTTGGATGTCGGAGAAGATTTGGAGTGCTTGTTCGGGCGTGCTGTGGACGAACTTCATCATGTAAGGCGGAAGATAGGCGCCGATCGGAATGGCGGCAAGATCGAACGTCCCAAGCCGCCGGCCGATGTCCTTAAACAGTTCCGGATAGTAGCCGGTATCCCCCGCGAAGAAAACGTGCCTGCGCCTTCCCTGCACGCTCCATCCCGCCCACAGGCGTCGGTTGCGATCCCAAAGGGTCCGGCCTGAGAAGTGCTGGACTGGCGTACAGGTCACGAGACAATCCTGTATCCTTCGGCTGTCCCACCAATCGAGTTCCTCGACATTCCGAATCCCGACGTTTTCCAGCCATCCTTTGAGACCCAACGGTACCAGAAACTGCGGCCGATGCCTTTGTTCGAGGCGACGGACTGTCTGAACGTCGAGATGGTCGTAATGATCGTGCGAGATCAGGATGAGATGAATGGGAGGCAGGTCGCCGAAGCGCAGACCAGGTGGGACCAACCGCTTCGGTCCGGCGAAAGTGACCGGACTGGCGCGATCAGACCAGTGAGGATCCGTGAGAATATTGAGACCGTCAAGCTGAATGAGAAGTGTAGCATGACCAATCCATGTCACCGTGGGCGTCGTCTCATTGGAGCGCAACAGGGCTCCATCATTCTCTATCGGAATCAGGGGACTCGTTCGGGGATGAAGCGTGGTGGACCAGATCCGGGAAGCAATGAATTTAATGCGCTGCCACTCGCTGGGTTCACCAAAGGCGGGGCTGATGTTCCTAAATCCGTCGTTCAGCCGATGACTGCGCTTTTCCATCCTTCAATTGTAATGGATCTAGAGAGCGAAACGGGTCAGAGTGAGTTAGCCATGGCGAGCGATTCGGCAAGCCCCAGCCCAGAGCCACTACCGGGTATTCTGAGTTTCCACCGCAAGTCTGACACGGCCGATGCGCACCGGTGTCTCCACCTTAGGGCGTGTGGGTTTGCCGTTGATCAGGACACCTGAGGGCACCAGCGTAACCTGGACGCTCTCCTGGTTTGCCGCCTTTGCACTGAGCGAGGCCTCGATGGCTCGATTGATCGGAAAGGCAAAATGTGCAGGCTTGAATTCTTGATGTGTGTGGCTCCGGATGCCGGTGCCGAAGAGTGCGATGTTGCCCACGTAATATGGGCTCTTCGCATCCGGCTCGGTGCTTGGCGGTAGCCCGACGTAAACTTCCCACACGGCGCCGGGTTCGCTCTCTGCCTCCACCTCGTCGAGTTCAAGGAAGACCGTCTGCGTCTTGCTTTTTCCGATGGAGGCGAACCGATCGCGAAGCTCCGTGATGTTGAGCAGGAACGACACCGGCTCAGACCCGACCTCAATCGGTGGGGTGGGAACCTGGAGCAGGGTCTCGCGTGTGAAGTCCATTTTGGCCGCCTTCGCTTTGCCCGCGCAGTCTTGTTTGACTTGCTTCGGCTCCCCTTGATAAGTGTAACGGAGTTGTTGAGAGGCGCGAAGAACATCACAACCGGTCATCTCCACTCTGCGGCCGTTCTCATCGAAGAACGTATATTTCGTGTTCTTCCATGTTGCGTCGGTCAACGGATCCGCACGGCCTCCCGTCTGGGCCAACCAAAGGTTCCACAGCCGATCCATATTGCAATGATGTAGGTAGAAAATGGGGTCCTGCGCCGCAGTCGGCACAGACCCCATCAGGCCCCCGATATCTCCGTGCACGACGTTGTGCGGAGTGACCTCAATCGAGTCGCTGGCGGAGGTGAAGTTCACGAGGGCAAACGCGCTGCTGTAGTTCACATGAGATGCCGGAAGAGAGCCCGTGCCGTTGTTCATAGCCGGATTACGGTTCACGGTATAAAGCTCGGTGCCGGGGTTGCGGAACATCGCGGGCAGTTGTCGCTGGGCTGGTGCACTCCAGTCCCAATAGGGCAGGGCCCACTTAGCGTCGCCGGACATCTTTCTGACGATCCGCTCGAACCAGTACAGATACATTCGGTGCCATGACCAGAAGAAATAGTTTCCGTGCTGACAGGTGTTCCACGCCGTCATGGCCGGGGTGCTGACAGTGCCGTGGATCGCGGCTTGATACGCCCAACTTCGTGGATCGTTCGGTGGCAGCGCTTGCATCGCCTTAATAGCCTTCCGATACCCAAGGATCACCGCGTGGCTGGCATTCATTGCGCCGACATTGCGCCGTACAAACCCGGTCGCGGCGAATGCCGTGCCGATATCAAAGATAGGCTGCCCAAGGATCGTAGCTGTGGCGGCGATGCCCGCCGTCGCGATAAATTGCCGCCGGGTAAAATGTTGCCGCATAGGTCTCCCTATCTGTCTTGCGCCGCACCAAGCAGCCGAAAGGTATAACACAATTGCTTGTGTCCGGTCATACAGTGAAAAACGAGGGCTCTTATCCACCGAAGGAGAGAAATGCTATCGTGTAGGCGGCCATTAAAAGCAGAATCGGGAAACAGTGACAATTGGGGTCAGAGCCGGAAACCACCAGCCAGCAGGCATGCGGTGGGTTTCTGAATGACTCTGACCCCCAATCTTGTGCGGCATCTGAGATCGATAACCGCTCATCCACCTTCTGCTCCAAACCCGTTTTCGCCATTCACCCGATCCATGTGGTCACGGTACTCCTGGTGCCGGGTGGCATCGTGAAACTTGGCCGGAATGGTCTTGTAGCAGTAGTCGAGCAACCAACTCGCGGTCCCGGCTGTGATGCCATGTTCTTGCTGTTCTAACATATCCATGAAGCGGTTCATGGCTCTGACAACGGAGGGTTCATCCCCGAACCGAAACGCCGCCCGGACGATCTGCAGCTGCCCCAGGTATGGCTGGAGGCTACCCTCCGTGACGTCGGTGGCTGCGACGACTTGAGTGATATTGTCGATCCATGCCCCTTTATCCTCCAGCTCGGCGCTTGCGACCATTGGGAGCACACCCAATGTCAGCGCAATGAGCAGGGGAATAAACCATCTTGCGTGTCGTTTTGATGTATTCATACTTTCCTCCTTCTTTCTGAGAGCATTGCTTCCTGAGTGCGCCTCGCTTCATCCGCGGATGTTGCTATCTCATGAACAGAAGCATCGCGCGTGCCAGTGCTGAGAGAGGATGCTGCTTGGAAGCCGCCAAAGAAGAATGTGTTTGTTTATCCTGCACTTCACGCAAAAGTGCAGAATGTCCGACAGATGGACGAGCATTATCTCTTAGGATTTGTATCTAGTTGGTCATGTCTTGAATCTCTTGTGATACGGCGAAGGCCAAGAGCGGTGCCGTGGGTGTGGGCTCGGATGATCACAGGTATCGTATGAGTCGGGCGAGACACGAGTCATCTCTCTTAGCCGGAGTTGTGATAACCTTGGCTGATGCATCTCAGAAGTCGTAGTTTCAAGTCACCCCTTAAAAGCCCGGCGATTGCTCGCCCAACGGCGCTGCTATTCGATCTGGACGGCACGCTTGTTGATAACGTCTATGAGCACGTGTTGGCGTGGCGGGAAGCCTTCGAGCAGGCCGGAATTGAGCTCGCGGTCTGGCGGATTCATAGGCAAATCGGCATGAGCGGCGGTCTGTTTGTGCAGGCGCTGATCCGAGAGACCGGCCGTCAGGTGAGTGCTGCAGAAGCCCAGCGTATTCAGTCGTCCCACAAGAATGCCTATAAACGCCTCGTTCAACGCGTGCGGCCTCTGCCGGGCGCGCAGAAGCTGCTCGCGCGTCTCGCTCGGATGAGGGTTCCGCATGCCATAGCCACGAGCGGTCACATGGAGACCGCGCGACACACGCTGAAGATTCTCGATGTAAGCGCCAAGGTCCCTATCGTCACCCGTGATCAGGTCGCGCATGCCAAGCCTGATCCTGATCTATTCCTGGCGGCGGCCGATCGACTCGGCGCTTCTATCCAAGATTGCATTGTCGTGGGTGACAGCGTCTGGGATCTACTGGCGGCTCGCCGCGCCCGGGCGCTCGGCGTTGGCTTGCTCTCGGGTGGCTATGGAGAAGATGAATTGATCCGTGCCGGCGCCTATCGCGTCTACGAGGATCCGGCCGATCTGCTGAAGCACCTGGATGAAGTTGGTATAAGAGCCGATTGATGAAAACAGACCTCGCAGGAGCATAGCCTCAGCAACAACTCTTTAGGGAGGTTGTGTGCCTGCGCCCAAAGGGATTGCGAGAATGGCCGGGGAGGTCGCGCCGGGTGTCCACCGCTTTACCATGCACGACAACCGGATCGATTCGGAAAGTGATTGCTATGTGATAGTGACGAACCGTCGGATAGTGCTGATTGATCCTCTCCCGATGGACAACCAAGACCTCAAGAAGCTGGGCGAGGTTGAAGCTATCTGCCTGACCGCGTCGTGCCATGAGCGTGCCGCGTCCCGATATCGCCGCCGTTTCAAGGTCCCTGTGTATGCTCCGAAGGGCGCCGTCGATTTCGACAGACCGCCGAATCGGCGCTATCGCCCGGGCGATCGTTTGCCGGGCGGTTTGCAGGCTGTTCACTCACCGGGACCGACTGATGCGCATTATTCGTTCTTGTTACGCAGAAATGGAGGTGTGGTGTTCTGCGCAGACCTGCTCACGAATAGCAAAGGCCGGGGCTTGGGCTTCGTGGCCGACGAATACCAGGATGATCCGAAAGGGACACGGAGAAGCGTGAGACGTCTATTGGATCTGCGGTTTAGAGTCCTGTGTCCAAACCATGGGAGTCCGGTTAAGACAGGCGCGAAGAAGGCGATGCGTAAAGCCCTCGCTAAGGATGCATGAAATCCACATTCATCGTGGCGCAGGCATAGGCAATCATCTCAAGAAGATATAAGTCCCTGCGTTCTCCTTTGTAACCTTTTGACTGTAACTTCCGTCTATGGGGATAGAGATGTAACCTCCCAAACTCTCTGCTTGGAGGTGTGAACACGTATACAGCCATTACCAGCGTATTCTTAACCCTGGTCCTGACCTTCTTCACCGTGCGTGTCTCTGAAGCCGAAGTCTGGGTTTGTGCACAGCCGAATGGAACCACGCTGTATACCAATGGGCCTCAAGAGGCAGGCTGCCAGAAATTCGAGCCTGTGAACGAATTGATTTATCTGCCACCGAGAATCTGGCCAGACCCGCCTACATCGGAGGCCGCCGACGAAAACCAAGAACTTGATCAGCCAGAGGCACAGATCGCCGAGCATAGAAGACGAGCAGACCGTCGCCTCGTCGAATGCGCGTGAAAATTATAATTCCCTCGAGAATAGCTTCTGGAGTACCGAGGAGAATCGGATTTACACCTGGACCTATACCTATACGCCGGGGTTCTACGGAATCCGTCCCTTACGACCTAGGCACCTCCGTGATTTTGAGGGCCGACCCAGGACGAAACACGACACTAAGCATCGCATACCTCTATTCCGACAGTCAGTTCCGCGGAGCCTAGCTCCATCGGTTTCACCGATGCCGGCTGAGCCCAGGCATTTTCGTGAAACCCCGGCTCGGGCAAGTGCCCCCACACTGCCCAAATCGATGTCGCCGAACCGCTCTAGACATTTTCGTGACAATTCAAAGGGGATTAGCCCTCCCGTAGCGCAATCTCAAACTCCAGCCTCAAGCCCGCCAATAAAACGAAGCCCTCGAGTGAATTGACACGACGGGGCGTTCACTCGCCGCGACACTATTCTCATTGATCCGCATTTGCTTCTGTCCGATCACCCCGCAGTTGTCTTCACGTTATACTTAGGGACATTGCAGGTCTTGCCAGGCATGCCCGATGGTGTTTAAAAAGAAGGCACAAACCTTATCAGGGGACTATATGATGACAGCGCTCTGGGTGAGAACCTTCTCGGTCGCGGCTGTGCTGACGCTGGCGTTTTGGGGCCCTCTTTCATGCACCACTTCCGAAAGTCCGCGGACCAAGCCCCGGGCGACTTCAGAGCCGCTGTACGACAACCTTGGCTCTCTACAACATCCGATCACGACTACCGAACCCCTCGCTCAGCGCTACTTCGACCAAGGAATACGGTTGGTCTTCGCGTTCAATCATGAGGAGGCGATCCGTTCCTTCGAAGAGGCGGCCCGGCTCGATCCAGATGCGGCAATGGCGTACTGGGGAACTGCCTTGGCCCTTGGTCCTAACATCAATGCCCCGATGGACCGCCAACAGGAACGGCGCGCCTACGAGGCTCTACAGAAGGCCCGCGCCCATGTGGCTCATGTGACGCCACGCGAGCGCGACTACATTGATGCTCTGACGGTGCGGTACTCCGTAGCTCCGGAGGCGGATCGGAAGGCGATGGATCGGACGTACGCCGATGCGATGCGCGCCATGTCCCGAAAATACCCGGATGATCTAAATGCCGCGACGTTGTTTGCGGAATCCTTGATGGATTTGCGACCCTGGGATTTCTGGACGAATGACGGCCGGCCCCAGCCGGAGACCCCAGAAATTGTGGAGGTGCTGGAAGGGGTTCTGACTCGCGACCCCAACCATCCCGGCGCGTGCCATTACTACATTCACGCCGTTGAAGCGTCGCTGCATCCTGAGCGCGCCCTTCCTTGCGCGCAACGCCTTGCGTCGCTTATGCCAGGCGCCGGCCATTTGGTGCACATGCCGGCCCACATCTACATCCGTGTCGGCATGTATGAGGCGGCCACCGAGAGCAATGTCCATGCTATCGCGACGGATCGTCATTACCTTGAGGGCCGAACACCCTCGGGCGCGTATCCCCTCGGCTATTATCCGCATAACATCCACTTCCTTTGGATGGCATTGACCATGCAGGGTCGTAGCGCGGAAGCGATACAAACCGCCCGTGACCTCATGGACGCAACTAGCCTCGAAGCGGTAAGGGCCATGCCCAATATGGAATCATTTGTCCCGACGCCACTCTTCGCGCTTGCCCGCTTTGGGCGATGGGACGATATCCTGCGTGAGCCCCCGCCTCCGTTCGATCTCAATTACAGCACGGCCCTGTGGCACTACGCTCGGGGCCTTGCCTTCGCTGCCAAAGGGCGGTTGGATCGGGCCCAAGACGAACAGCGCGAGGTCCAGCGAGCTGTCGATGTGATGCCCGCCGACCGGATCGTCGGCAATAATTCCGCAAAAACTATCCTTGAGATTGCGTTGCAGACCTTGAGCGGGCAAATCAGCGCCCGGCAGGGACAGACCGATGTGGCGATCCGACAGTTCCAGGAGGCAGTACGGCTTCAGGGGCAGCTACGCTATTATGAGCCGCCAGATTGGTACTATCCCGCCCGCCAATCCCTTGGGAGTTTGCTCCTCGCTGCAGGGCGGCCGGCGGACGCCGAGGCCGTCTTTCGTGAGGACCTGCGACACACACCTGAGAACCCTTGGTCGCTGTTCGGTCTGAATCAGAGTTTGCGTGCGCGGCAGAAGGACGCGGACGCGGCAGCCGTCGAAGATCGCTTCCGGCGGGCCTGGCGTCGCGCGGACATTGAATTTAGTCCCTCGCGATTTGAAGCGTTTCTGGCGGGAGAGTCTCCTGCGAGGCGGACATCCCGATGATCACTACCTGAACTTCTCGCTGCAGCGTTAGTTATCGGCAATACAACCGCGATCAAGGGGCTGCTCATTCCTTGACAGCCCTTCCACCCTCTCCTACAATCAGCAACCAATCCGGAGGTCTGATGAGGGCGCAAATTCAGCGCTGGTTTCAGGACAGCGCCGAAATAAAGGTGAAGTTCGCTACTGAGCACGCGGACCAAATTCAGCAGGTCGCGGCCGTGCTGGCGGATATGTTCCGCCGTGGCAACAAGCTTCTGTTATTCGGCAACGGTGGCAGCGCAATGGACGCCCTGCATATGGCCGCCGAGTTTGTCGGCCGCTACCGACGCGATCGGCATCCGCTCGCTGCCATTGCGCTTACGTCCGATCAGGCGAAACTGACCTGCATCGCCAACGACTATGACTTCTCGGAGATCTTCGCCAGGCAGATTACCGCGCTCGGACGCCCGGGCGACGTCGCGATTGGCATCAGCACAAGCGGAAACTCGCCCAACGTGCTGAAGGCGCTTGAGACCGCCCGAGATATTGGGATGATCACGATCGGCTGGACGGGAGGCTCGGGCGGGAAGCTCAGTGCGCTTGTGGACCACCTCTTTGTCGTCCCTTCAACCGTTGTCGCCCGTATTCAGGAAACACATATTACGCTGGGGCATGTGCTGTGCGAATTGGTTGACGAGGCGCTGCTTGGCAAAGAGTAGGGGACGCAAGGAACCGCAGGCTGCACGCTTCCGCGCTCCATTGATCAAGCCGCTCGCTCTCCAGAAGATCAAGACCTATCCGTTGTCGACACGACATAGCAAAGTGCAGCTGCCTGCGTCCGCAAAACCGTGGCGAACCGGCGGGCGCTTGAGCCGTTTTCTAGCCGGACTGCCTGACATCCTGGCCGCGCGGACCTTCAACGAGGTTGCGGAGGAGATTGCAAAGGCCCGACTCCACGGCAAAGCGGTGGTCGTCGGGATGGGCGCTCATCCTACGAAGGTCGGCCTGAACGCGATTCTCGTCGATCTTATAGAACGCGGCGTCGTGACAGCGCTGGCTGTGAACGGAGCGGTGATCATTCATGACTTCGAGTTGGCCCTTATAGGGCAGACTTCGGAAGAAGTGGGGGCGGAAATCGACACCGGCCGCTTTGGTATGGCGGAGGAGACGGGCCGGTTCATCAATCAGGCAATCATCGGCGGCATACAAAAGGGTATGGGGATCGGTGAGGCCGTGGGGACATGGATCGAAGAGCAGCGGTTTCCGAACAGAAGAACCAGTTTGCTTGCCGCAGGAGTCCGTGCCGGTATTCCCGTAACAGTCCATGTGGCCATCGGGACCGATATCATTCACATGCATCCCTCGGTCGACGGCGCCGCATTGGGCGAAGGGTCACTTCGGGACTTCCGCACATTCGCGTCGGTCGTCGCGGGGCTTGACGGCGGCGTCTACCTGAACCTCGGCTCGGCGGTCATTATGCCCGAGGTATTTCTCAAAGCGCTGACGCTGGCGCGCAACCTCGGTTATGCCGTCAACCGCCTTACCACCGTTAATATGGACTTCCTCCCGCATTATCGGCCTCAAATCAATGTGGTGGAGCGCCCCACGCAAAAAGGCGGCAGGGGCCATGTGCTGATAGGACATCACGAGATCATGTTCCCCCTGCTCGCAGCAGCCGTGTTAGAGCGGTTGCAGGCCGCCGGTCGGTCCGCCGGCTGATCGAGTGGACGGCGAAGGGCGCAAGCAGCTCGTCAAGTCTGCGGGCGTCATCGGGATAGCTACTTTCTCCAGCCGTATCCTCGGCTTCATCCGCGACATCGTCCTTGCGCGGCTGTTCGGAGCTGGATCCGCGGCCGATGCCTTCTTCGTCGCCTACCGTATCCCTAGCCTGCTGCGGGAGTTGTTTGCCGAAGGGTCGATGTCTGCGGCCTTTATTCCTGTGTTTAGTGAATACCTGGCCCGCCGCTCTCACCAGGATGCTTGGGAATTGGCTAGCGCAGCCTTCACCACTCTGGTGACGATTCTCACAGGCGTCTGCCTGATCGGCATCCTGACCGCACCGTGGATCGTCCCTCTGATCGCCCCGGGATTCGGTAATGACCCCGAAAAGCTCGCACTCACCACTCTGCTGACGCAGATCATGTTCCCGTATCTGTTGTTTATCGGGTTGGCTGCGCTCGCGATGGGCGTGCTCAACTCAATTCGAAGCTTCGCGGCGCCGGCGTTCTCCCCGGTCCTGTTCAACGTCGCCATCATTGCATCGGCGATGCTGGTTGCGCCGCGGGTTTCGCAACCCATCTTGGCAATCGCCTACGGGGTGGTCGCAGGCGGCCTGGCCCAGTTTCTCATCCAGCTTCCGGCGTTGCAGAAAGCGAAATTTCTCTTTAGTTGGCGATTCCACATGCGCCATGAGGGAGTCCGCCGGATCGGCTGGCTGATGGCGCCGGCCTTGATCGGCCTGTCCGTGACGCAAATCAATCTTCTCGTCGGCACGATCCTGGCTTCATACTTTGCCGGAGGCCCTACCTATCTGTTCTACGGTATGCGACTCATCCAGTTTCCGCTGGGCATCTTCGGCGTCGCGCTCGCGACGGCGGTACTGCCGGCTCTGGCCACGCACGCGGCGGAAGGTGATCTCGATGAGCTTCGAGAGACCCTGGGGTTCGGCCTGCGTTTGATCTTCTTCATCATCTTTCCGGCGATGGTCGGACTGATCCTTTTGCGCATCCCAATCGTGCATCTGTTTTTTGAACACGGACGCTTCTCTCAGGCGGATACCGCGGGGACAGCTTCCGCGGTACTCGGATACGCCGTGGGACTGTGGGCCTTTGCAGGCGTGCGGATCGTGGTGGCCGCGTTCTATGCCCTCCAGGACACGAGGACTCCGGTCATGGTGGCGGCAATCGCGCTTGCCGGGAACCTTCTGCTGTCGCTCATATTAATGGGACCGTTTGCCCATGCCGGACTCGCGCTGGCGACGGCGCTGTCGGCCATGGTGAATATGGGATTACTGGTAATGCTGCTGTCCAAGCGACTCAAGGCACTTAACTGGAGGACAATCCTGCAGAGCCACCTGCGGGTGATACTGGCGTCAACGCCTATCGTTGTCGCCGGCTTATGGGTCGGATCGCTTGCCGTCTGGAGCCAACCGGACGCGTGGATTGCCAAGTCCGTCATGCTTGTCGTCGGCATCGGCTTGAGTGTTGCGGGGTATGTCACGGTGCACACCTTGCTGGGATCGAGTGAAATGGAGTTCTTATGGGCATTGGTGAAGCGTAAGATGGGTAGGGCGATGCATTAAGAAAGGCAGGAAGATCGGATGAAAATTGCTATTTTTAAGACGGAGTGGGGATGGATGGGTGTTGGGGCCACAGCTCGCGGCGTGGCGAAGACGGTACTGCCAAGGCGAAGTCGTGCCGCGGTGGAGCGTGAATTTGCGGCATGTCACAAATTATCTTCTGCAGACGAAGAGGGAAGGGTGGAAGGCCTCGCGACGCAACATCTCAAAACTGTCCGGAAAGCGATCCGCACTTACTTTGCCGGAAAGCAGCAGATACTGGATATCCCACTGGACCTCGACGGGCAGCCATTGTTTCGCCGCAAAGTGTGGGGGGTTCTCCGGACTATCCCCTATGGCCGTGTCCGCTCGTATGGCTGGGTTGCTCGCAAACTTGGAACCCCCCTTGCTGCCAGAGCAGTCGGCGGGGCTTGCGGGGATAACCCGATACCACTCATTGTGCCCTGCCACCGGGTGGTGGGAGGGGACGGTTCGCTGGGCGGATTCTCAGGGGGGCTTGCGGCAAAGAAGCGGTTGTTGCGTTTGGAAGGCGTCCTCGGTGAAAAGGTGCGAGACAGATGACTTTGCGGATCCAGGCAGTGAGCACGCGCGAGCCCTGAACGAAAATGAAAGCCGTCATCCAACGGGTCACGACAGCCTCGGTGGAGGTCGACGGAAAGATCGTCGGCCAGATTCGGACCGGTTTGGTTATTTTGCTCGGGGTCGCAAAGGGAGACACAGAGAAGGATGTCATGTACCTCTGTGAAAAAATACCGGCGCTGCGCATCTTTAATGATGAAAAAGGCAAGATGAATCGATCGTTGGCGGAGATCGCTGGGGGGGTCCTCGCTATTTCACAGTTTACATTGCTGGGCGACACGCGCAAAGGGCGCCGCCCGGGGTTTGATCAGGCGGCTGACCCCGTGACCGCCCGTCGGCTGTATGAGCAATTTGTGACACAGTTGCGCGCGGGTACTGATCTGACGATAGAGACCGGTATTTTCGGGGCGCACATGGGGATCGAGTTGGTAAACGATGGCCCCGTGACCTTCGTGTTGGACAGCAAAGAAGCTCTCAAGGGGTCCTAATTGACGGGAAGCGACCCTAAACTCAAGTTTTGGCTTCTAGTATTCCGATACATACAAGAGAGGGATAGGCCAAGATTGCAACGATGAGGGTCCCCTTATATACTCCGTAACAGAGTTTCGTGGTCAAGTGGGTGCATTAATGGACGCACAAATCCCGGAACATCATCCCTTACGACAATTATTCGGCGGGCTTGCCGAGAAAGTCTTTGCAGAGAAGCTGGGGTGGCCTGACTTCAACGTGACAGAATACGTTTCAACCCTTCTCGTTGACTTTACTCGCAGCGATCAACTCTATCGGATTAAGAACAGCCGCGGCGCTTCGATGGAAGCCGTGGTGGAGTTGCTCTATGAATCAGAGGTTACGCTGGAGGCAGGGTCGTTCGAGCGGGAGCGCGAGGTGCATCGGCATATCGGTGACTTCACGCTGTTTATGGCGGGGCTCTTCCCCGAATACCTAAAACGGATCAAGACCGCCGGCCTTGTCTATCACAAGGACTTCCTCATCGATTATATCAAGACCGGCAAACGTTCCTATCGGATGGTGGCGGACTTCGGTGACCTTCCCGAGGCTGCGGAGCCGCAGCCATCGCCGCCGCTATTTCGTAAGCTAGCCGAAAATTTCGAGCTGTGCGTATTGGGTCTGGGGTATATCCGGGGCGACTTGGATCGTCTGCAAGATCCGCAATATCAACAGGTCCGTCGACTGCTCAATTAGAAAAGAGTCTGACCCGATTTCTTCTCCGCTCCGCTCATGAAAATCCTGACCGCTGAATTCCTGACCAGCGCGACGCAGCCTTCGCAATTTCCCGCAGGTGCGCTCCCGGAGATCGCTTTCGCCGGCCGTTCAAACGTGGGTAAGTCCTCCCTTCTGAATACACTACTCGAACGTAAAGGCCTAGCGCGAGTCAGTCAAACGCCTGGACGGACGCGCCTCTTGAATTTTTTTCGTGTGGTGCCGACGAGAGGGTCGCATGCTCAGGTCGGCGAATTTCTTTTTGTTGATTTGCCCGGATATGGCTATGCGAAGGTATCGAAGGCGGTACACGACCAGTGGGGACCGATGATCGAAGGCTACATCGAAGGGCGTCGTTCTCTGCAGGGGGTTGTCATGCTCACTGACATTAGACGGGGAGAGGAGGAAGAACTCCAATTGATTCGGTGGGCAGATCAAGTGGGAGTGCGGGTTCTCGCGGTGGCGACCAAGATCGACAAACTGTCTCGTGGACAACGGCCGGACGCCCTGCGAAGGCTCGAAGATTTTCTTGGCGTACCGGTGCTAGGATGCTCGGCGGTGACAGGGGAGGGGAAGGATGCCCTGTGGGCCGGCATCCGCACACTGTTGACTTCGCCACGGGCCGCTGCGGGCGGCTAGGTCATTTCAAGCTCTTGGCATCGGCAGGATGCAAACGGTATTTCTTCAGCAGCTTATAGAAGTCGGCGCGATATCGGCCGGCGATCAATGCTGCGCGCGAAATATTTCCGCGGGTGAATCCGAGGACATCCTTAAGGTACCCGCGTTCGAATTCCTCTTTAGCCTCTGTTAGGGGCTTTAAGCGCCCTTCGGGTGTATTCTCCATATAGCTGATGAGATCGGCGGTAATCGTATCCTCAGTAGCCATCACCACGGCCTTTTCGATCGTGTTTTCGAGTTCTCGCACATTGCCCCTCCAGGGAGCCAGCATCAGTTTCTGCATTGCGTCAGGGAGGAAACCTTGAATGTCCTTGTTCATCCGTTCGGCGTTCAGCTTAAGAAAATGCTGGGCGAGCAGGGGGATGTCGGCGCGTCGGTCCCGCAGCGGCGGCACCGTCAACGGCACGACCTGAATGCGATAGTACAGGTCCTCCCGAAACGCGCCCTTTTTCACCAACTCGCCCAAATCCTTATTTGTTGCCGCAATAATGCGCACATTCACCTTTACGGCATGGGCCGTGCCTACGGGAGTCACTTCGCGTTCCTGAAGGGCTCGTAGGAGCTTGCCCTGCATCGATACTGGCATCTCGCCGATTTCGTCAAAGAAAAGTGTGCCGCCATGGGCCGCCTGGAACAGTCCCGGCTTCGACTCATAGGCCCCCGTGAACGCTCCTTTAACGTGACCAAAGAGCTCGCTTTCGAACAACGCTTCCGGGATGGCTCCGCAATTGATTGCGACGAAGGGTTCACGAGCCCGTCGGCTGTTGCAGTGAATCACCCGCGCAATAACTTCCTTGCCGGAGCCGGTTTCGCCGGCGATGCAGATCGTGGCATTCGTATCCGCGACCTGCACCACCTGTTCAAATAAAGTCTGCATGGCGCCGCTCACCGCAATGACGTTTTCCAGCCCATATAGTTCTTTGACTAACACCTTCAGCCGCCGGATTTCACGACGCATACGCTGTTGGGTCAGTGCTTTTTCAATTGAGGCGCTCAGTTCGTTATCGTCGAACGGTTTGGTGAGGTAACCGAACGCTCCTCTCTGCATCGCTTCGACTGCGTTCGGGATACTCCCGTGAGCGGTCAGAATTAGCACGGGCAGAGTTGGATGGATCAGTAGAAGCTCGTCCATGACATCCAAGCCACACTGAGCAGCGAGACGTAAATCAGTGATCGCCAGGTCGAAGACTTCGCTGCGGGCTTCGCGCAGGGCCTCTTCACCGGTCGCGCAAGGCACGACTTCAAATCCCATTGCCGTCAGCCGTAGGCGGAGGAGATGAAGTAACCCTAGATCATCGTCAAGGACAAGAATGCGTTCAGATGTCATGCCTTAAGGAGTTCCCTCCTTTGCCGGTGGTGGGGTTTTGTCCAGGAGCGGGGGCTTGTCCAGGAGCGGGGGCTTGTCCAGGAGCGGGGGCTTGTCCAGGAGCGGGGGCTTGTCCAGGGCTGGGGCCGGCGTCGATTTTCGCCGCATCTCCCGCTCGATCTCTTTCAACGCCTCCAGTTGCGCGGTGAGATCCTCGATTTTCTTATCTCGCGTCTTCAGCTCCCGCTGGAGTGACTGGACCAGGGAAGCGTCCCGTTCCTTTCGCAACTGCTGCGCTTCTTTCTGCAACTGCTGCAGTTCTTTCTGCAACTGCTGCGCTTCTTTCTCTGACTGTTGGCCCTGGTTGGTCAATTGCTGTGACACCAACTCCTTGGCGAGCAAATCCTCTAGGAATCGGGCAGTTGCATGGGAGAAAGCACCGTCTGCACCAGGATCATTCGCTTTCGCCTTATCAAGAAGATGCAGCCAAAAGCGACTTGACTCCGCGCGTTCACTGGTGGGAGCCATCAGCACTGCGGCTTGAAATTCAGCGGCGGCGTCCGCGCGGTCTTCATAGAGGGCAAGCAATCCCCGAAGATAATGGGCTCGATCGCAGGAACGCACCATGGAACACGTCGTCAGGAGTTGATCCGCTTCGCGTCTCAGGGTCTTCACCCGTTCGGCGCCTTGGGGATCAAGGGTAAAGAACGGCCTGCTCGGGGGCAGCTGTGTCCGCTGAAATAGCGAACATGCGGCGCTTCCTGATACCAGGAACAACAGCGAAACGGTGAGGATATGGCCAGTACGCATTGGAACTATTCAGTCAGACCGGGTACCGAGCGGAAGCTCAAAATGGACAGTCGCCCCTTTACCGGGTTCGCTTTCCATCGTAATTCGACCCCCGTGGGCTTCGACGACCATCTTAGCCAAAGCCAAGCCTAGGCCGCTGCCTCCTAAAGGAAAGGTTCCTTTTTGGGATTTTCCGGGTTGCTTGCCTTGATAAAACCGATCGAAAACATGGGGGAGATCTTCTGCCGGGATACCGGGCCCACTATCCGAGACGGAAACAGCCACCACATTTTTCTTCGAATCCGGGGCGAGCCGCACCTTGATGGCCCCTCCTATCGGAGCAAACTTCACGGCATTCGACAGGAGATTGTCGAATACCTGTTCCACGCTCGCACCATCCATCGGAACCCAAAGCTGCCCAGGAGGAAAATCCAAGAGGATCTGAACGTGTTTGCTCTCAGCCAACAGGTGGACTTTATGTAACGAGGCGTGCGCTATCCCTTTCAGCTCGGTCGGCACGATTTTATAATCCATCATGCCGGCCTCCATTTTGGAGAGGTCCAGTAGAGTAGAGATCAAGCGCATCAGGCGCTGGCTGCTGTCGTTCATGATCTTGAGGATCTGTCGCTGATCGGTGCTCAAGGACCCTGGAATTTCATCGAGAAGCAGATGCGTTCCCTCGCGCATTGAGGCCAGCGGAGTGCGAAGCTCATGGGAAATGTGCGCAAGAAAATCGCTTTTCATGTCGTCGAGTTCCTGGAGTTTTGTGCGCATCCAGTTGGCCGTTTCTACGAGACCTCGTAAGTCGCGGGGCCCCGAGATGTCGACGTCCCCGGCAAAGTTACCGAGACCGATCTGCTGAAACTGCTCCTGGAGGCGCCGAAGAGGACGGAGAATGCTGTAGGTGGTAACGCCCGCCAACCCCAAGGCCAAGAAAAGCGTCAACAGACCAAGCTCGCTCGTGACCCTCTCGGTATACGCTGAACGCCCGCGGGCCTCTTTCATAACGGCGCTGATCTTAACCTCATGGAGATTAATGTACTTTTGTAAGCGGGCTGTCATATCCTCAATGAGGCTTTCGCGCCGGTGCTCCTGGCCCGATTCCAACGCAGGCCAAACTCGCCGGTTCAGGATGCCCCGGAACAGGAGCTGGTACTCCTCATAGCGTTTCCGCACCGCTCGAAGAATCTTTCGCCCGTCCGGTGAATTTTCGTGCGACTGGAGCTTGGCGAAGATCTGATGAAACTGTTCAGCTTCGTCCTCGAAGTTTTTTAGGAAGACGGCGTCTCGAACGGCGAGGTACTGTTTCTGGCTTCGAAACTGACTATAGAGGGTGGTAATCAACAGTTGGGCATTCTCGATCGCCGGATAATGATCGGAAACCAATTGGGTGCTCAAGTCCGACAATTCTCGGACTTGGCTCAGCGCGTAGATATTCACGGCGGCCATCAGAGCGACAATGGCAGCTGAACTTAAAATAAGGCGCCAGAAAATTGGAAGGCGCATTCAGCGGAGATTCCAAAAAGATACGGTTCGATAGGTGCAGGGAAAACCATACACTTTTTCTATATCAGAATCAATAAATACGTCGCGAAATATGGTGCTGCGCCGGAGCCTCAAAGCCGAACTTCGATATAGTTTTGGTCTTTGAGGTCTTTGATCCAGACCTGGTAGGCATCCTCGGATTTTATTTGGAAAACAGCATTTCGAATGTCCTCACGCACCTCTTCAAATGGTCGATACTGCACTGCTTTTTGCTCATCGACGCGAATAATATGCATTCCTAGCGGGGACGCGATCGGCTCTGAGGTCTGGCCTGGAGTTAACCCCTGGATGGCCTTTTGAATCTGTGGCAGTATATCTGTGAGACGCATAAACCCAAGGTTGCCGCCTCTGCGCCCCTCCGGGCCTTCGGAGTACTGACTAGCCAGTTCCTCGAACTTTTCCCCTTTTCTCTGGAGGGCATAGACGCGCTGCGCCTTCTCGCGCACCTGCACCATCTCCGTACCCGGTCCTAGAGCGATGAAGATTTGACTGATGCGCACCTCGGAGGGCAGCAGGAATCGTTCCCGGTGCTGCTCATAAAACCGGCGCATTTCTTCCTCGGAGACCATGAGGCTGGACCGGACTTGTTGGTTGATGATGCGCATAGCAGTCAGTTGATCTTTAATCGAGGCCATTTCCTTGGGATCGTTTTCATTGGGCGATTCGCCGAGTCGTCGAAGTCGGGCGATTGCATCCTTGACGTCATCATCGGACACCTTGATCCCACGACGCTTTGCGATTTGAATTTGGAGCTTTCGCTCGATCATTCGATTGATACCCATGTAGTCGATCTGCCGCAGACGCTGTTGCAGCTCCGTTCCATTGAACCGTTGTCGCACTTGGCTTTTGAGCTCGTTGACTTCTTCTTCGAGCTCCGTTTGAGTGATCACCTCAGTATTGACGACGGCGACAATGCGGTCGCGGACAGCGCTTTGAGCACTGGAGGAAATCACCATGCATAGAAGCAGAATCCCGAGAAGGGTCCTTGTGACCTTATCGAGCATCGGCTGCGGGGCTGGGAGCACGAGAATTGGTGTCCGGAATAGGAGTGTCTGAGACCCGAACTTTGGCTTGGGCGCGAAGAGAGGCGACCAATTCCTTAAAGCGCTGTTGTTTTTTCTCAATCATAACTTGCTCTTTGACTTGGTCTTTCGCAGCTTCATAAGACAGGGCCGGCCCTAACGTGCGATCAACCAGCTTAATGAGATGATATCCGAATTGGGTGGCGACGGGCTCGCTGATTTCCCCCGGCTTCAGTGCGACCAGCACCCTTTCAAACTCGGGGGCGGCTTGGCCTTTTTTCAGAATTCCCAAATCTCCCCCTTTGTTCTTGGTGAGGGTATCGACCGACATCGTTCGCGCCACCGCCGCGAAATCTTCTCCTTTGGCGAGCCGTTTCTTGAGTTCCTCGGCTTCCGCATTGGTTTTCACCAAGATATGGCTGGCGCGAAATTGCTCCGCGGCCGCAAAGTTATCGGGGTGCGCGTCATAATAGGCCTTGAGATCTTCGGGTGAGACCGCCACACGGGAGTCCACCTCCTCACGCACCAACACATCTAAAATGCTCCGTTCTTTGAAGCGCTCCAGACGCTCCATGAGAGCCCGGTCGCGGTCAATCCCTCGCTTCCTAGCTTCTTGAAGCAGAACTTCGCGGTCGATCAGCTCGTCAAGGAATTTCTTCCGCCCCTCTGCCCCCGGATATTTCTTCCTCGCGTACTCTGGCATTTGAGACCATCGAAGATCGAACTCACTGATGGTGATGGCCTTGCCGTTTATCATTGCAAGGGGCTGTCCGGCGCCGTCAGGCTTTTCACCGCAGGCGGCCAGGATGAAGATGAGAAAAAGAGCGCTGAGGCTTTTGCGAAAAGGTCCCACTGCAGACAAGTTACGTGAGTTTGCGATTTTTATCATAAGACGCCAGGACTTGCAAGATTCCCTTGATCTCTTGGAAGACAGTCTTCCACTGCTGGTCCTCGACCGGCAACTGAAACGCATGCGGCGAAGTGAAGCGCAGCTTGCCGCGGTAGCAGTCTATGAGATTGTGAACGCGCTCCTGAAGCGGTAAAAGCTGCGGATCAAAACTAAATGCAATGAAGCCGCGACTAACCTGGACGCCCACGGCTCTGGCCGCCTTCGCGAGCAGCCTAATCTCCATGACCTCCAAGAGCCTTTCGACGGGCTCCGGCACCGGCCCGTATCGGTCGAGAAGCTCACCATGCAGTTGCGCCAAATCGCCGCTCTGGCGACTCGAAGACAGCCGCTTGTAGAGCGAGAGCCGCTGCGAGGCATCATCCACATAGTCATCGGGTATGTAGGCGGAAACTTGTAACTGCAGTGTCGGTTCGGTCTCCTCAATGACAGCTTGCCCCTTGAGTTCCCGTACGGCCTGCTCGAGCATCTGCATGTACAGCTCAAACCCGACGGCGCCGATATGGCCGGATTGCTCGCTGCCGAGAAGATTCCCGCCCCCGCGAATTTCCATGTCGGCGGCCGCGATGCGGAATCCAGATCCTAGTGCCGTGAAATCCTGAATCGCTTGCAGGCGTTTTTGCGCCTCCCCCGTAAGAGTGTCTTCCTCGGAAATCAGGAAGTAGGCATACGCCTGATGGCTGCCGCGGCCTACGCGGCCTCGAAGTTGGTAGAGCTGAGCCAGCCCGAAGGTGTCGGCGCGATCCACAAAGATGGTGTTCGCATTGGGAATGTCCAGACCCGATTCGATAATGGCCGTCGAAAGTAGAACATCCGCCTCGTGGCCATGGAATTTCAGCATGACCGCCTCCACCAGGCGGGAGTCCATCTGTCCATGCGCGACAACGATTCTCGCCTCCGGGACCAGGTCTCGCAGCCAGGCCCCGCAATTTTCGATGGTGTGTACCCGATTGTGAACAAAGAAGACTTGCCCCTGGCGAGCCAACTCCCGGAGGATCGCCTCACGGATCAGGCTCTTGCCGAATCGTGCGACCTGGGTGCGTATGGCCAGACGATCGGCGGGGGGGGTTTCGATCACCGAAAGCTCGCGGAGTCCTGACATCGCCATCTGTAATGTGCGTGGGATGGGAGTCGCAGTCAGGGTGAGAACGTCGAGCTGCGCGCGCAACTGTTTGAGGCGTTCTTTGTGTTTCACGCCGAACCATTGTTCCTCGTCAATGACAAGAAGGCCGAGATTTCGAAACTGCACGTCTTTTTGTAGCAGCCGATGTGTTCCAATCACAATGTCCACGGTCCCGTCTAAAAGCCCTTTCAGGGTGGACTTCTGCTCTTTGACGGTCTGAAAGCGGCTGAGTACGCCGACCTTGACGGGGAACGGCGAGAACCGTTCGGAAAAGGTTTCGAAGTGTTGCTGAGCCAATAGCGTCGTGGGCACGACGACCGCCGCCTGCTTGTTGTCGAGGACGGCTTTGAAGACCGCGCGCATGGCGACCTCCGTCTTCCCGTAGCCGACATCCCCGCAAACAAGACGGTCCATCGGCTTTTCGAGTTCCATGTCCCGGCGGACGTCTTCAATCGCGCGAAGTTGATCTCCGGTCTCTTCATACTGAAACGCCGCGTCGAACTCGTGCGAGAGGACGCTTTCCGCCGAAAAGGGCGGACGTACGCCGACCTCACGAGCCGCCTGCACGGCGATAAGATCTTTCGCCATCTCCTCGATACCCTTGCGCACACGGCTCTTGGTTCGCTCCCAGGTCTTCCCTCCGAGACGGTCCAGTTTTGGGGTATGCTCTCCGGAGCCGAAGTAGCGCTGTACCTGGTTCAAGCGGTCCAGCGGGACATATACTTTGTCTCCCCCGGCATATTCGACGATCAGGTAGTCGCTGGTGAATCCCTGGACGGGCAACCGCTGTAGGCCGATATATCGACCGATACCGTGTTGAACGTGCACGACATAGTCGCCGACCTTCAGTTCATCGACGGATTTGAGAAATGCCGCGCTCTTGCTCGTCGCTGGACTCTTATGACGCGCGCCTTTTGCGAATAACTCATTCTCGGTAATGACGGCGAGCGGCGGAAGCGTCGTTTCCGAGGGACCGGTCAGCTTGATCAGGCCCCCGGAGACATCGCCCTCCACCAGCGCATAGGGAGCGTGCGCACCGAGGGCGGTTACGGATTTGCCTCTGAGTGCCTCCGCCGGCAGATCATGTTCCTGAAACAGCGAGCAGAGGCGGTCTACCTGTCCCCGACTTCGCGCGACGATTGCCACGGGGCCGAGGGAACGCAGAGCTTCCAAGTGCGGAAGCGTGTCAGTGAATGGCCTCCCCTTGACTCCGAGGCCGATGGCTTGGGGCCGCTGGCTCTCAAATCTGAACACTGCTGAAGCTTCCAAGGTGAGCTCATCGGCAGGTGGAAAAGCATCAATCGTGACAACGGCATGCGCGCCCCCGGCCTCCATAAGGTCGGCAAGCGGCAGGAAAAGATCAACCGGAGGCGAAGGAGGGCTTGCCGAGCTTGGTTGGGCGGCATAGGCTGAGGCCACCTCGTTTAGAAATGTCTCGGAATGTTGCCGAAGATCCAGTGGTTCATCCGCGAAAAGGATGGGCGGTTCCGGAAAGTAGTCTAGAAGGGTGTCCATCGTCCGATAGATGCGTGGAGCCCGCCATTCCTCGCCGGGACCAAGGTGGTCGTCGTCTAATTCTTCGCGCAGCAACTCTCGAGCGGGGAGCACGCGTAGTTCAGAAGCCCGGCCCGATGATTTTTGCGTGGAGGGATCAAAGAGCCGCAGGGTCTCGAGGCTATCGCCCAAAAATTCTATCCGGTGAGGGCCCGCATGCGCCGATGAAAATAGATCGATGATTCCTCCCCGCACTGCGAATTCCCCGGGCGCTTCCACCGCAGAGACTCTCGCATAGCCGAGGCGCAACAAGCGCGTGATGAACTCAGTACGGTCAACTGTATTTCCAGCTTTGAGAGTAATGCTGGCCTCCTGAAGCGCCTGCTGAGGCAGAAGACGTTGAAGAAAGGCAGGCACGGATGTGACAAGGAGATGCGATACTTTCCGAGAAATTAAACGATCGAGAGCGCTCATTCGGATGCCGACCACCTCCACCGGCGGTCGGGTGGGGGAATAAGGCAACTGTCCCCATTCAGGAAAGATCAGGATGTGGTCCACGGGGGCGCCCAGGAGCTTATGGAAAAAGACCAGATCCGCGTGAAGGTCTTCGGCGGCCTCCTGCGTAGCGGCGAGCACGATGAATGAGCGATATTTTCCGAAGGACAACGCCAGGGTGGAAAGCACCAAACTCTTGGCGGATCCCGCCAATCCAACAAGCGCGATGCGGCTTCGCTGAGCGTCGATTGCTCTGAGAATCGGCTCAACGAAGCCGGTCCAGCGTACAGGCAGTATAGAGTTTGAAGTGGTGATCATCCAGAAAGTTGTTGAATTCGCCGCACGAGGATGGTTGTGGACATATCCGGCACCAGCGGAATGGTTGTGACGCGACCGCCTCGCCCTTCCACGATGTCTCGGCCGACAATACGCTCGATAGGCCAATCGCCGCCTTTCACCAGTACGTCCGGCTGGAGAGCCGCGATGAGCTCTCGAGGATCGGGTGCATCGAAAGTCACAACATGATCTACGCACACCAGGGCTGCGAGGACTTCCGCTCGGTGCGCTTCTGTATTGATAGGACGGCCCGGTTTGATCTGTTGCACCGAGGCATCGCTATTGAGACCCACCACGAGGCAGTCCCCAAGCCCTCTGGCTTGCTTGAGAAAACGGGTATGACCGACGTGAAGCAGGTCGAAACACCCGTTTGTAAAGACGATGCGCTCCCCGCGCCTACGGCGTCGTACGATCTCGGCCGTAAGCTCCGGGACACTGAGCAGTTTCTTTTCGGGCTTCGTCCTTGGGCTTTTCAAACCCCATCCCCTGTGGAGAAGGAGCAGGCGATACTCTTTAAAAGTGGTTGGTCAATCGAAGGCCAGGTTTTGTCATGGATGGAAAAGGAGGGAACGCGCCCGTATCGCATAATTCATCGAGTAATGATAAACAGCAGTGAGTTTGAAGTCAAACCAAGCCGATCCATTGCCTCTCCCGGCGGGTTTGCTTAGAATACGCCGCTTAGGGCTGACAGTTTTTTGAGGTCGATGTGGACGGGATCCGCTTCGAGCGTTTGCAG
Organism: Nitrospirota bacterium; assembly: GCA_963788195.1. Classification (GTDB taxonomy): domain Bacteria; phylum Nitrospirota; class Nitrospiria; order Nitrospirales; family NS-4; genus NS-11. The sequence goes on along the minus strand of CAWBGA010000008.1, from coordinate 1,585 downwards.
GGGAAAGGGCACCACTATCCGGTGGTGTTTCACATCGGTAGTACCTATGTTCCCGTCACAGAAACGATCGTGAAAGAACTCAAAGCCCACACATTGGTGCCTGGGGAACGGTTTCTCGAGATACTCATCGATAAAGTTGGGTACTCGAACTATCTCAAGGAGCAGATCCGCGCCGAGCTCAAAAAAACCGGAGATCCGGTGACGCAGGCGACCGTCCTCCAAGGCATCGTGCGGGACCTTTAAGGAAGACAATCAGAATCAGTGGGCGATTGCCCCCATCCTCTCAAGGGCGCCGCGGATCTGGATTTTCTTGTCGGGGCGCTCCTCAAGTTGATACGCGCGTTTTAAGAAGCTTACGGCATCTTGTGTCTTCCCTTGGGCGAGTTTTGCAAGCCCCAAGCCGTGCAAAGCATGGCTGTCCTCCCCATCAGAGCGAACCGCATGTTCGAAGGCCTCTGCGGCTTCCGCGATTTTGTTTTGTTTGAAATAGAGCCAACCGAGGCTTGAGTAAGCTTCGCTATAATTAGGAGCGATTTGCGTCGCGGCCTGAAATTCAGCGATAGCCTGAGGAAGCCGCCCCTTCAGTTCCAATAGACCTCCGATGGCGTATCGGACAAGCGCATCGCTGGGATTCAGTCTGGCCGCTTCCTTATAAGCGCTAATGGCGGGCTCAAACCGTCCTTGCTCGGCGAGAGCGAGGCCGAGATTGTAATGAACTAAGGCCTCAGCAGGATTAAGTTTGATCGCTTCGCGAAACTGGAAGATGGCCGACTCTAAATTGCCCTGCAGGTGGTAAGCGGAACCGAGATTCAATCGCATCGTGAGGTTGTGCGGGCACAGCCGAACAGCTTCTCGGTACTCGCCGATGGCGAGATCGAGTCGCTCCTTCGCCTGCTGCGCCTGGCCGTGAAAGTAATGCGCGAACGGGTCTTCGGGAGCAAGGCGAATGGTTTCCTTGTACATCCGGATTGCGGAGTCGAGCTCACCGATCTGGGTCAGAGTGATTCCCAGAAATAAGTGAGCGCCTGCATTTCCGGGATTCTCGCGGACAAGGGTGTCGGCAAAGGCTTTCAGGACATGACGCGGATCATCCTGCTGCTCGGTTCCGTCTTCGGCTTCAGAAAACAGGAGATCATGGTGAACATACGCTTCACGATAGTTGCCCTGAAACAGCAGGCCGGTAGTAATGATGAGTTGAGGAATGACCCCGTTCGGGTCGGCCAAATTCCACTCTCGACCGGCGTCAAGCAGGTGATTCCACTGGCTGTCAAGAATTAGCCGAATCGTGTGTTCAGCGGCGTTATGCATGGGGTAGCATAGTAACCGAACAGAGGACTGTCAATGAAGCCATTTCACCCACCCGCCAAACAGAGCTTGCTCGACGTTGCACCCAGCCCGCCCCCGAGCTCGCCAAGACAAGCTCGTTTCTCCCGTGGAGGCCTGATGATTCTTTTAAGGCCGTCGGGGTACTTTCTGTCCCTCTGATTGTATCTTCATCATGTGGACCCCCGTGCACCCGCCCTAACCCACCCACCCCAGCGCTGCCAAGACAGCGTCTTGCCCGTGGGACAGATTTCTTTTCCCC
>CAWBGA010000007.1:0-10666 GCA_963788195.1 Nitrospirota bacterium | reverse complement strand
CTAATGCTTAGTAGAGCTTTTCAATGGACCGCTCGTAATACGTCGGCATTTCTGGCGGAACCCCAGGCGGCGCGCGCTTGGGAAACAGCTTTTCGTAATCTGCATTCTCTTTGGCAATTGTTTTTTTTCTGGTAGCATCGGATTCCGCGGTTGCTACGGTCTTGACTGTCTTACCCCCTGACGGTTCTACGATCTCGCGTGCGGCGGTGTCCGGCGCTCCGTCAAAGACAAACGCATCGGTGAGGAACACATGACTCACGATCCTCTGTACGCCCGACATGCGGGCGAGCGTGATGACCCGGTCGAGCTCCTCGCGGCTTTTGGCCATGCCCATGAAATAGATTACTGAATTAACGGCACGCCATCGAAAGTTGATTGAAGTCAGCCCGGCAGCGAATACTAATTTGGCTTTCAGCTTGTTTTCCATAAGAAGATCAGAGACGCGGTTCGTAATGCTTACCTCTGTCGTAACCTGTATCTCATTGAAGAGCTCACGGACACCTCTGGCCTGCCGTGCAATTTTTTCTGCCTTCTGTTTGTCTTTCTCTTCTTTGACGGCGCCCGTCAGCATCACCATGCCCTGGTAGACATCTGTACTGACATGGATGGACAAAGCCTCGTCGAAAAGTCCGCTTGTGATCTCCGATTTGATGGAATAGTCGTCTGCGACATTGAAAAGAGAGCGATCTGCAGCCAGCATGACACCGACATCGACGCTTGTTCTTACTGCCGTCGACACCCATTCGCAGCCTGACAGCAAGCTCAACGTCGCCAGTACTGTGATGAATCGAGTTCCCATTTCGGTAGATACGATCCTCTGTGTACAATCGGTTGACTGCGGCCTCCTTGCGTCAGAAGAGAAGGAGGTCAACCTTAATATCGGCAAGATGTTGATGAAGCTTAAGAATACGGGGAAAGCAGTGTGAGCGGGGATGCTAGTAATTTTCTCCGGACCTTTGCGGCTTCTCATCTGCTCGGAATTCCAGGAAGTACTGCCGGTTGAGAAAGCTGTGCTCGTTGGTTAGCTTGTAGCCCGCCTGACTCATCTCGTCGATAACGGTATCCCGGCGTACCAGATGGTCTTTCGAGAAACCGAGCTCCCCGGAGCGCTCATCGTGATAGAAATCGATGATCGCCACCCGGCCGCCAGCCTTCAGCGACTCGCGGACGCGACTAAAGTAGTCGGATCGCATGCTGAGGTGATGGTAGGTATTACAGAGAAAGACCAGATCCACCGCTCGCGAGGGCAGCATTGGATCATCAGGCTTTGCCAGAACAAACTTAGCGTTGTAGGGGGTGTGCAAGTGCTCCACCATCTCCTCGTTGTATTTGAGCATAGCGGGCTCAACATCAATGGCATACACCATGCCTTTATCCTGGACAGCCCAGACGAACTTGCGGGTAAAATACCCGGACCCCGCGCCAATGTCTGCGATTGTCATATATTGGTCTACCTGTAATGCTTTGATCACTTCATCCGGTTTCTGCTCCCTGTCACGTTGAGGCTTCTCCAGCGCCTCAATATATTGCTGGATGTCGGATGGACCCCGTCGCTCCGAATGGCCCTGGCCGTGCTGCTGCGCCCATGCAGGGTTCCCAATGAATGCATAGAAGAAAAGTATGATGAAGAAATGTAGTCTTTTCACACAGCGCCTCTTTTATGTTGTTGTTACCCTGAACCCTTCACCTGGCATGCTGCCCCTCCCCCTCCTCTCTAATCCTTCGGCTGTCATCCTGAACGAAGTGAAGGATCTCACTTCGTCGCTCAGGATAAACTCCGCGAAGCATCTCAATTCTAAACTCAGGATAAGCTCCGAAGCATCTCGATTGCGCGCTCAGGATAAACCCCGTGAAGGGTCTCGCTGCAGGAGTCAGATTCTTCGCTTCGCTCAGAATGACAATGCATCTAGCGCCACTCATCTGTGGGGTCGCGCGGGCTGGTGGTTGCGAACATAATGGCGAGTGCGGGCGTGCCTGTCTTGTTAGCTGCGGAATGGTAGACCTCCTTGGGGACCAGGAGCAATCGGCTCCCGGGCCGCAACACGATCACCTCTCGCTCCTTCGAATGCACGTCCTCCAGGGTCATCTCAAGCTCCCCCTCGCGCATCCAGACTGCCACCTGGTGTTGCTTATGATAGTGCATGCCGGCGGTCGCGCCGGGTTGAATCTGATTGGAATACACGTAGTGTATGGGCGCCCCCAGGGCCTGCTGAATCGCTTTCAGATCAAAAACCTCCTGTCGACGACCCGGCTTGCGTGGATCTTCATCAATCTTGTATTCCAACCAACGTGCAACGCTCATCGGCGCACACCTCGCGGCCTTATTTAATCCTCGACCCAGGAGGGACATCTTCGGCAGTGGTGAGGAGCGCAGTGAGGTCCTGATCGCCGGCCGCCAGGACCATTCCCTGGGATTCCAGTCCCATTAATTTGGCGGGCTTCATGTTCGCTACTACCACGATCCGCCTACCGATCAGGTCTTCCGGGGCATACTTGGTGCCGATGCCGGCCACAATTTGCCGTTGATCGGCGCCAAGATCGACCTGCAGCTTGAGAAGCTTTGTGGATTTTGGCACGCGCTCCGCGGTAAGGATCGTGCCTACGCGAAGGACGACCTTTTTGAAATCGTCGATCGTAATCTGTTCTTCAACGGATGAGGCTACCGAAGGTGTAGCGGGCGGCACTGTCGGCATCGCCTCTGGTGACTGGGGGCCTGGTTGTTGGCTCACGCGTATCGCTCCTTGGGTTGATGAGTCGATTCTTGGAAAGAGGGGCGGGCCTTTTGCGATCGGGGTGCCGGGCAGGCTGCCTCCCCAGGTTATTTCAGAGGCCAGCAACGGCTTGGAGAAATTCAGGAGAAGGCCCAGTTGCTGTTTCATCTCCTCAGCGGCGTGCGGTAGGAAGGGATAGAGCGTGAGGCAGAGAAATCGCAGCGTCTCGACCGTATTGTAAAGAACAGCCCTGAGCCGTGCCTCTTCGGCAGGGTTCTTGGCCAAATTCCACGGTGCGCATTTATCAATGTACTGATTGCCCAGCTGAACGACACCCCAGATCGCCTCGAGTGCGCGATTGAATTCCAAGTTCTGAAGATAGTTGTGGACGAGGGAGGGTAGTGCGATACAGGCTTCTTGCAATGCCTTGTCTTGGTCTTGGCTTGCCGTGGGCTCCGGCTCGGGCACCCGGCCCCCCGCATAACGCTCCAGCATGGTGAGAGTCCGATTCAACAGGTTGCCGAGATCGTTGGCCAGATCGCTGTTGATGCGGGTGAGAAGCGCCTCCCGTGAAAAGTCTCCATCCTGGCCGAAAGGAATCTCCCGCAAAAGAAAGTAGCGAAATTGGTCGACGCCGAACTCGTCCACGATCGAATAAGGGTCGACCACGTTGCCGCGGCTCTTGGACATCTTCTCACCCTTAACGGTCCACCAGCCATGTGCAAAGATGGTTCTTGGAATCTCCAATTGCATGGCCTTGAGCATGGTTGACCAGTAAACGGAGTGGGTGGTCAGAATGTCTTTCCCGATGAGATGCACATCCGCAGGCCACCATTTGGAAAACGCGGCGTCGTCCACAAGATAGCCGGGGATGGAGATGTAGTTCACCAAGGCGTCGAACCATACGTAGGTGACGAAATTGGCATCAAAGGGCAGCTCGATCCCCCAGGTGAGCCGAGATTTGGGGCGTGAGATCGACAGATCCTCCAACGGCTTTTGCAGGAAGCCAAGGACTTCGTTCTGGCGCGATCGTGGCCGGATGAAGTCGGGATGCTGCTTGATGTATGCGATCAGCCAGTCCTGGTATTTGCTCATCCGGAAGAAGTAATTTGTCTCGCTGAGTTGCTCGACAGGGCGCTGGCAATCGGGGCACAGACCGCCGATGACGTCCTTTTCGGTCCAGAACCGCTCGTCGAAGGTACAATACCAGCCGGTATAGCTGGCCTGATAGATCTCGCCTTTGTCGTAGAGCTGTTGTAGCGCCTTTTGCACCACCTTCGTGTGCCTTGGCTCCGTCGTACGGACAAAGTCGTCGTTGGAGATGTTCAGTCGTTTCCAGAGTTTCACGAACTGCGGTGCAAGCCGGTCACAATGCACCTGTGGCTCGACGCCGGCTTTGGCCGCCGCCTGCTGAACCTTTTGGCCGTGTTCATCGAGACCGGTCAGAAAGAAGACATTGGGGCTTCCAAGTCTCAGCCGGTGATATCTCGCCAGGACGTCTGCAGCGATAGTGGTGTAGGCATGGCCGATATGCGGGACATCGTTGACGTAATAGATCGGCGTTGTGATGTAAAAAGTCTTCTTCATGATCGAGTCTAAATGGACTAGGCGGCTTTGGTTTGAAGCGCGTCGCGGAGCCGGAGGAGCAAGCCCTCGAGAGTCAACTGCTTATTGAGGTTTCGCTCCATGCCTTCTTGTAGGGTCTCGACGAACGCCGCCAATTCGAGAATCTTCTCCACGGTGAGGCGCGCCGCAAGGCGCTTCAGATCATCGAGGCAATCACTATTGATCAGGCGACTATGGTCCCCCCCCACCTTCACAATGGCAAGATCGCGAAACCACGCGGCGAGCCATCCGAGCGCCGCGTCGGCGTATTCTGATTTGGCGATTGCTTCCGCCACCTTGAACAGGGCTGCGACGCTGTCAAGACAATCGCGGCTGACCAGTTCCAGCAAGGCTGCCCTTTGTGCGCGGAGATCCTCGATATTGGCTTCGAGCGCGAGCCCAACTCTTCCCCCGGATACCATCGACAAAAACCCCGCGTCACTGTCCGAGAGTCGCCGCTGCCGGATGAGAAGGTCTTTGACGAGACCGATGGGAAGCGGGGCGAATCGCAATTCCTGGCATCGCGACCGGATGGTGGGCAACAGGCATTCCGGATAGGCGGAGACCAGGATGATCAGACTCTGGGGCGGAGGCTCTTCGATGGTCTTGAGCAACGCATTTGCCGCTTCCTGCCTGAGCAAATCAGCATTATCGAGGATCACAATTTTTCGTGACCCAACGAGAGGTCGGTAGATGAACCGCGATTCAATCTCGCGCGTCTGGTCGGTTTCACCCTTGCCGCTGGTTGCTTGAATGATCGTGACATCCGGATGGGAACCAATGTCGATCTGATGGCACGAACGGCAAGTACCGCATGCGTCCGGCGGCGACAAGGCCGGCGCCGCTTCGCAGTTAATGGCCTGTGCGAGCACCTTGGCTACGAGCCGTTTGCCAATCCTGTCCTCCCCGTGAAAGAGCAGGGCATGCGCCAGGCGTCCGCTTTCGAGCGCTGCTTGCAGGAAACGCTGCGGCTGGGCATGACCGATGACAGACTTAAACGGCATGAGGCTCCACTCTCGTTAAGCGATTGGGACTCCTGCTCAATCGTTCTTCCACAATCCGTCGAACGGCTTGCGCGACCAGTTCGGGCGGTGTGGTGCCATCAATAACACGGACGCGACGGGGTTCTTGCCGGGCAATTCTGAGATAGCCTTTGCGGACCCTGTGATGAAACACGTCCTCTTCAAGATCGAGCCGATCCATATTGCCTGCCCGTCGTTTCCGCTCCAGTCCGACGCCGACGGGGATATCTAGAAGGATCGTGAGGTTCGGGACTAGACGACCTGATGCAAAGCTAATCAATTGGCGCGTGACGGAGGCACCTAGCCCGCGGCCGTACCCCTGGTACGCAAGGGTCGCGTCAGCGTAGCGGTCACACAGTACGACCGCGCCTTTTTCCATTGAAGGCAGGATGATATCAGTAAGATGTTGCACGCGGCTGGCGAGATAGAGAAGTAGCTCGCACCGGGCATCCATGGCGCGATTGCCAGGAGCTAAGAGAACAGAACGGATCTGCTCACTGATCGGCGAACCGCCGGGCTCCCGGGTCTCGATGACCAGATATCCCAGAGATCGAAGGCGGTCGGCCAGTAGGTGGATCTGGGTCGTCTTTCCGGAGCCTTCGATCCCTTCAAAACTAAGTAAAACCCCCCGCTTTCGGCGCTCCCCCTGCACTCCTCAATGGCCTCCTTATGTGATTTTGGTAAGTCGTGAATGATAGTTTAACTCATTGAAAATAGCAAGAAATGGCTTGCGCGTGTCTCTGGATGTTTGTATGATGAACCGCAGTACTTCGGCGCTATCTGAGACCGCACGCACACCATGTTCAAAATCGTGCTCAAACGGTACTTTTTGACCGGGCTCTTGGTCGTGGTTCCCATCTGGGGAACGATCCTTGTCCTTAAAACTTTGTTTGTCACCTTCGATGGCCTCCTCGGGGATTTACCTGAACGTTACATAACGCATCGCTATCCCGGCTTAGGGATTCTTCTTCTCTTGATTGTTATCTTCACAGCCGGTCTGCTCACGAGAAACATCGTCGGGCGTCGCATTGTTGCCGGTTGGGAGGATCTGCTTAAGCGTGTGCCCCTAGTTCGTGGAATTTACGCCACGATTAAATCCATGATGGACGTGTTGGCCTACCAGGAAAAGGAGAAGGGCAAGGATAAATACAGGGGTGTGGTGATGATTGAATTCCCGCGCAAGGGACAATATGCGCTGGCGCTCGTCACAGGGGTGACCCCGGGAGAAGTCCAGGGAATCAGCACCGACCGCGTCATCAATGTGTATGTGCCAACCTCGCCGAATCCGACCTCCGGCTATTTGCTTTTTGTACCGGAGCGCGAATTGATACCCGTCAACATGACCGTTGATGAAGCCATGAAAATGATGTTCTCCGGAGGAATGTACACCCCAGCGCCGCCCGCTGCCGAGCCGGTCGGTACCGGTGGCGTGCACCGGGGGATCTAGCTCATGAAGCGACCGTCGGTCATTATTTTAGCGGCCGGTGAGGGGACGCGCATGCGTTCAAAGCTCACCAAGGTCCTCCATCCAATCGGCGGCCGCCCCATGGTCCTCTATGCCCTTGAGCTTGCAGAGGCACTGGCGAGCGGCGGCAAGTCAAACATTGCGGTTATCACCGGACATCAAGCCGAGAGAGTAAAAGATGTGATCAGCGGATACAACGTTATCCCGGTTGTACAGGCACGGCGGCTTGGTACGGGCCATGCGGTTGCGCAGGCCCAGCCGGTGTTCGAGGCGGGTGAGGGATGGCGTAAGCGACGATTTATTATCCTCAGTGGCGATACCCCATTGTTACGACAGGCGACTATTCAACGGATGCTGGCCCATCACGACTCTGAACGTGCTCTGATCACAGTGCTCACGGCGCATCTCGAGCAACCCGCTGGGTACGGGCGCATAGTGCGGGGGCGCGATGGATATGTATGGCGAATTGTTGAAGACAAAGATGCCACTCCTGCTGAACGACGCATCAGCGAGGTCAATGCCGGGACCTACATCGTGGAAGGTCATTTCCTATTTCCCGCGCTCAGCCAGTTGAAGCCTTCCAATGCGCAGAAGGAATACTACCTGACGGACATTATCTCGATCGCCGTCGGGCTGGGAAAGCGAGTGACGGCTTATCCCGCTGATGATCCGATCGAAGCGCTGGGCATCAATACGCGGCAGGACCTGGCCGAGGCGGAGCGACTGATGCGGTCCCGTATCCGAGAGCGGCTAATGGCTGCGGGTGTAACATTTTTGGCTCCGGAAACGAGCTTTGTCGATTCGGAAGTGCAGATCGGTCGAGACTGCGTCATCCATCCGCACACCACCTTGGAAGGTCGTACAATCATTGGGGAGGATTGTGTGATTCGGTCCCATTGCCGTATCACAGAAAGCGTCCTCACCCGAGGTGTTACCGTGCTGGACGCGTGTGTCATCGAAGGAGCCCGCCTGGAGGAGGGCTGCGTCGTCGGCCCGTTTTCGCGACTTCGCCCGGGGACGATCATCAGGCGGGCGGCAAAGGTAGGGAACTTTGTGGAGATGAAGAAAGCGGAACTTGGCATCGGAGCCAAGGCGAATCACTTGAGTTACCTGGGCGATGCTCGAATCGGGAAACGAGTGAACATCGGCGCCGGGACTATCACCTGCAACTATGACGGGGTGAGCAAACATCAAACCGTCATCGGGGATGATGTATTCATCGGCAGCGATGTGTCGCTGGTCGCTCCGGTCCAGATCGGCAGGGGCGCGATCATCGGAGCGGGGTCGGTCGTGACAGACAATGTCCCCGCGGAAGCACTGGCGTTGGGCAGGGCGAGACAAGTGGTGAAGGCGGGACGGGCGAAGACATGGCGTCAGAAGAACGGCGCAAAGCCTTCGAGAGGCAAACACTAGCATGTGCGGTATCGTCGGATATATCGGCAGCCAAAATGCAGTGCCGCTGCTGATCGACGGCCTCAAGCGGCTGGAATACCGCGGTTACGACTCGGCGGGGGTCGCGGTGCTGGCGAATGGGAAAATAGGCATCCGGCGCAGTGTCGGCAAGCTTGTAAATCTCGAGAAAGTCTTAGCACGCGATGCGTTAAGCGGAACGGTCGGCATCGGCCACACTCGCTGGGCCACCCACGGGAAGCCGTCGGAGCAGAACGCTCACCCGCATCGGTCCGGACCATTGGCGCTTGTCCATAACGGCATTATTGAAAACTACCTGGCCGTAAAGGCGATGCTGCTCAGCGACGGATTCCGCTTTGTATCCGAGACCGATACCGAGGTCGTGACCCATCTCATTGCGCGCTCCTTGAAAGCTGGCCTGGGGCTTGAAGCCGCCGTGCGCGCGGCCCTGCTTGACATACAGGGCAGCTATGCGATTGCGGTCATTTGCGAAGATGATCCCACTACCCTGGTCGCAGCCCGCTCTGGATGTCCTCTGGTGATCGGCATGTGCGACGATGGTGCCTTCATAGCCTCCGACGTGACGGCCCTGCTCAGGCATATGCGTGACGTGATCTTTCTAGACGATGGCGAGTTGGCCGTGTTGAGCGCAACCGCATTAGTGGTCAAGGATGCGAACGGGAAGGATCTCAATCGTAAACCGACACGCATCACCTGGGATGCCACGGCAGCGGAAAAGGCCGGCTATCCCCATTACATGCTCAAGGAGATCCACGAACAGCCACAGACAATTCTGGACACCATGCGGGGCCGCTATAGCTACGATCAGGGCGAAGCCGATCTGCCCGACATCGGAGTCACTCCCGCCCAACTCGCAGAAACCGGGCGGATCTGGATCGTGGCGTGCGGCACGTCGTGGCATGCCGGTTTGGTCGGCAAGTATCTCATCGAGGAAATGGTCGGGGCACCGGTGTTTGTCGATATCGGATCGGAATTCCGGTATCGCAACCCGCTGATTCAAAAAAACGACCTTTTCGTCGCCATTTCCCAGTCCGGAGAGACGGCCGATACCCTGGCTGCCGCCCGGGAGGCGAGACGCCAGGGAGCCCGGGTCCTATCGATTTGCAACGTAGTTGGAGGCACCCTCACCAGAGAATCAGATGGCGTGCTGTATACCCGCGCCGGCCCTGAAATCGGTGTAGCGTCGACAAAGGCCTTCACTGCCCAGCTCACCGCGCTATACCTGCTCTCGTTACACTTGGCCCGGGTACGGGGCGCAATGTCTGTCGAAGACGGAAAGGTGTGGCTGGAGCGCTTTGTGACCTTGCCGACGCACGTCAAAAATCTCCTCGGGCGCGAAGCTGAGTTGGTCTCAATCGCTAAACGCTACTACACCAAGCGCAATTTCTTGTACCTCGGCCGAGGCATTAATTATCCGATCGCGCTCGAAGGGGCGCTCAAGCTCAAGGAGATTTCCTACATCCATGCCGAAGGTTATCCGGCCGGCGAGATGAAGCACGGCCCGATCGCCCTCATCGATAAAGACATGCCCGTCGTGGTTCTCGCGCCGAAAGACCGGCTCTACGACAAAACCGTCAGCAATCTGATGGAAGTCAAAGCCCGGGGGGCGCCGGTGATCGCCTTGGTTACGGAAGGCGAGCGGGAACTAGGAAGAACAGCCATGCCATCTTTTCAATACCCAATGTCCACCCGCTGCTGTCTCCGATTCTCTTCACGGTGCCGTTACAGATCCTGGCGTATCATATGGCCGTGCTGCGTGGTACTGATGTCGATCAGCCCCGCAATCTGGCGAAAAGTGTGACGGTTGAGTAGGAATTGTCCCGGCGTGTCCACGGATCGGATAGAATAAAGCGATGGAGATTACCCAACAGGAAGTCGAGCATATCGCCAAGCTCGCGCGATTGGAGCTTGGCGAGGATGAAAAGGGGATGTTCGCCCGGCAACTCAGCGCCATCCTGACGTACATGGACGAGCTCAAGACTCTGGACACCAGCGGGGTAGAGCCAACCGCCACAGGGCCTCTAAAGGATAATGTTTTTCGCGACGATGAAGTTCGACCGTCGCTGTCTCAGGAAAAGGCTTTGATGAACGCCCCTGATCAGGCGGACGGCTTCTTTCGAGTGCCGAGAATCCTCGGAGATCGTTGACTCGACAAGGGGCAAAGGAGTTTGTCTTGGCAAACTCCAGGGCTGGGCGGGTGTAAAAGGGGCAAAGAAGTCTGTCCCACGGGACGAAAGCCTGTCGGGGTACCCATTGCTCCTGAAATGCAATGGGTCAAATGGCTTGGGGTGGGAGGGTGATATGAGATTTCGTGGCGTGGAAAGCTGAGATGAAGGTCAAGAACAGAGAACTACCCCGGCGGCCTTAAACAATCATCAGGCCTTCGGGTCGAGCAAGCTCGGCTTGCTGGGCGGGTGTACTAGGGGAAAAGG
>CAWBGA010000006.1:0-36180 GCA_963788195.1 Nitrospirota bacterium | reverse complement strand
AGCGATGGGAAAACGCGTGGCCGAAGTAGCGAAGATCGTCAAAGCGGGGTCAGCAAAGTAAGCTTTCTATCTCCCTTCAGATCGGGACATTGTAGTAATCCCACGTTAGCATACGTACATACATTGGATGTATGTCATGAAAAGAACGACCATATTCGGTGACGAAGCTGTCCTGAAGATCCTGCGCGAGCTGGCGCATCGGCAAAAGACCAGTCTGTCGGCACTTATTCGCACCGCTCTTGAGGAATACGCCGGAAAGCATCATGGAACGCCGAATGTGCTTACCTTTTTCGCGGTCCGTGAGGGCCGGACCAGAGAGAGGTGAAAGTGGACTTCACTGATCCGCCCTCGTCACTGCGCGAGTTTTGTATTGAAACCTTAAAAGGGTTGAGCTGCTATTGAGGCCTGATGGTGGCGATTTACGCAATCGGCGATATCCAAGGTTGTTTCTCAGCCCTCGAGAATCTGATGAGCCAGATTCGGTTCGACCCGACAAAGGATACGCTGTGGTTTGTCGGCGACTTGGTGAACCGGGGGCCGGACTCACTTGCCGTGCTGCGATGGGTCAAAGGGCTCGGCCTCTCCGCGATCGTCGTGCTAGGCAATCACGACCTGCATCTTCTGGCAGCCGCCGAAGGGCTCCGGCCCGTTAACAAAGGCGACACCTTCCAAGATGTTCTTGAAGCGCCGGATCGTGAGGAGCTGCTCAATTGGCTTCGACAACAACGCCTCCTCTACCGCGAAAAGGATGTCGTTCTTGTTCATGCCGGTCTCCTACCTCAGTGGTCAGCGGCGGAGGCTGAGACTCTGGCGAGAGAGGTCGAGGGCGTCTTGCGCGGCTCCGAGTATAAGACCCTGCTTCGAGAGATGTACGGCTCGAGTCCGGCCCAATGGTCCCCCGATTTGACCGGGATGGTACGTTATCGGGTGATTGTCAATGCGCTGACCCGTCTCCGGTTCTGTACCCCCGAAGGGCAGATGGACTTAAAACAAAATGGCCCACCCGAGACCGCTCCTCGAGGTTTCTCGCCATGGTTCGCACTACCGAACAGGAAGAACAGTGAAGTTGTGATTGTCAGCGGCCACTGGGCGGCCTTAGGGCTTCGTGTGGCGGACAATTTGCTTGCCCTGGATAGCGGTTGCGTATGGGGCGGGTCTCTGACGGCGGTGCGGCTGGAGGACCGCAAGATCTATCAAGTCGCTTGCGAAAGGGAGTAAAGCGCCATTAGATCAGCGTCTGCCGGATCGCCTCCAGCTTCTTCGTGACCTGCATGTCGCCGTTCTTCAGCGACACGGCGTGGCCTTGCTCAAGGAACTCCTTCGCGCGATCCATCTGGCCGATCTTCACCAACGATTCAACCAGCGCCAGGTACGCCGCCGAGTAGGATGGTTTGACCGTCACGCATTTCTCGAGATATTCGGCCGCTTCCGCGTACTGGGCTTCTTCCATCAGCGACTTTCCTAACCCGAAATACGCCACGTCATCATTCGGATCGATCTTAAGCAGTTTTTTGAGGGCCTCAATGCGGGGATTTGCCATGTGACCGAACGACTTTATCATCCGTTAGCTGCCTTGTCTACGTGAAACACCGTGTGCTAGATTTTACTCCATGGGGCACACGGGCTTCGTCTATCATCCTGATTATCTTAATCACGATATGGGAACCCACCATCCGGAGTCGCCGGATCGCCTGCGGTCAATTCTGACAAGGCTGGAAGCCTCTGGGACTATGCCTCAGTTGGTCCGGCTCGAGCCGGACTCTCCCGACAAAGAGTGGGTCGCAAGCTGGATCACAAAGGTGCATGCGCCCGCCTATCTCAAGGAGCTCCAGAAATTGTCACCCGCAGGGGGCCGGGTGGATCTTGATGCGGATACATCGATCTCCTCCGGCTCATTGAACGCCGCGTGTGTGGCAGTGGCGGGCGCCCTGACCGCCGCCGACGCCATCATGGAAGGCAGGGTCCAGAATGCGTTTTGTGCCGTCCGTCCCCCTGGTCATCATGCGGAATCCAAACATGCGATGGGGTTTTGCCTCTTCAATAACGTCGCGATCACCGCCCGGTATCTGCAACAGCGGCACGGCTTGGAGCGGGTGGCCATTGTTGATTGGGATGTGCATCATGGCAACGGCACCCAGCACACCTTCTACGAAGATCCATCGGTGTTTTTCTTCAGCACACACCAATATCCCTTTTATCCTGGCACCGGCAAGGCGGATGAAACGGGGAGTGGACGAGGGACAGGCTACACTAAGAATGTTCCGCTTCCGGCGGGAATGGGTGATATCGAATATCTGGAGATCTTCAACTCGGTTCTTCGCCCGGCGCTGAAAGCCTACCGTCCCGATGTCGTGATCGTGTCGGCGGGATTCGACGCGCATCGGGACGACCCCCTCGCCGGCATGAATGTGACGACCGATGGCTATGCGGCACTGACACGTGTGGTGACAGAGATTGCGGGCGAATTCTGCCAAGGCCGCCTGCTTTCGTGCCTGGAAGGTGGCTACAATCTGAATGCGCTTGGAGCCTCCGTCGAAAGCCACCTGCGTGTCATGGGGAAGACATGACCAGTGAGTCGCTGACGGGCGGGCGCTGGAAGGTCTCTCGTGCCTTGAAATGGACGGCGCTCGGCGTTGTTCTTCTGATCGCGGGGTTTGTCTATATTTTTTACAACGAGCTTCGACCCAAAGTGATCTTCGGATTGCGCGAAGACTTTGCGCATGCGATTCCTTTTCAAAAGGTTCCTGCCGGAATTCCAAGTCTTAAGGCCGAAGACTGTGGCGCCTGTCATCGGGAGATCTATGAAGAATGGAAGACCTCCTATCATGCCAAGGCATTCCAAGACCCTTTCTTTCGAGCTTATTGGAAGAAGGACGGTGAAGTCTGGATCTGTCTGAACTGCCATACTCCCTTGGAAAACCAGCAGCCCGAATTGATCCGTGAGATTCCCCGCAATCGTGTGGAGAAGGCCGTGAAAGTGCCGAACCCGGACTTCGATGCCGACTTCCAACAGGAGGGGATCACCTGTGCCGCCTGCCACGTCCGAGACGGCGTGATCTACGGCCCTTTCGATGACTCGGTGGCGCCGCATCCTACCCAATTCGACCCCAAGTTCCGGACGACGGAGGTATGCTACCGGTGCCATCAAGTGCCGAAAGGCCCGTTTCAGTTCTATAACGTCGGCCCGTGCGGCACCTTTCCTGAGTTTGAGGACACATACTTTACACAGCAGCGGGGGATGATCTGCCAAAGTTGTCACATGCCGGAGGTGGAACGGCCGATGGCCGATGGCGGACCGATTCGCCAGGGACGACGACACTTGTGGCGTGGCGGGCACGATCCCGAGCAGATCAAGAGCGCCCTGGCCGTGCAGTTAACGGCCGATCCAGCCCCCTTCCAGGCAGGCAAAGATGCAACATTTACGCTCACATTGATCAATGCCGGCGCCGGTCACAAGCTTCCCACGGGGGACCCAGACCGCTACTTCACGGTTGAGTTTCGGATCTTGGATAAAAATGGCCGGCTTTTGAAGCAGCAACGGAATACGATGGGTCGCTGGATCATGTGGCAACCGGTCATTTTGGAGCTGTATGATAATCGGCTGCCACCCCTGGCCAGCCGAGACTATCGCTTTCGGTATGGCCTGCCCGACGCGTTAGAGGGCCTGCAATTACAGGCGGAGGTGCGCTATCATATCGTGACTGAGCGTGCGTACCATACATTGAAGACCAAGTATGGCCTGCAAGGGGATCACCCGTACTGGTATACGATCTACGAACGAACCCTGCCGCTTTCGGAACCATTGTCCGCAGAGGTCATCCCCCTGGGAGCCTCCAAGACGGCAGCAACGTCATGCGTCAAGAAGGGATGAGGACCGACCGTTTAGGAGAGATCTATCATGCAGCCGATGTTAATTACGACGGATGAATTGGACGGCATTCTCGATCGCGACGATATCGTCGTCGTGGATGTCCGATCCAAGATGGCTTTTCATGAGAGCGGGCATATTTCGGGGGCCGTCGCCGCCACCTGGCACGACTTCAGCGATCCAGCTTCGGGGATCAAAGGGTTATTGGACACGGACCTAGGCCGGCTTGAAAAGAAGTTAGGAGCGCTTGGCATCAGCCGGGAGCGACAGGTCATCGTGTATTCGAATCCCTTTGATAATTGGGGAGACGAAGGACGGATGTACTGGATGCTGACCTATCTCGGGCATCCGAATGTTCGGGTGCTTGACGGTGGCTGGATAAAATGGTCGGCGGAAATGCGACGCTTTGAGTGCGGCCCCGCAAAGCCACGGTCCGCGGTTTTCAAGGCTCAGGTCAATCCGGCTCTAATGACGGTGAAAGCCGAACTGCGTGCGCTGGTCGGGGCGCCTCATCCGGAAATAGTTCTGGCGGACGCTCGCACACCCGAAGAGTATAGCGGCTCCGTCCAACAAGGCATCTCGCGCGGCGGCCATATCCCGTCGGCGGTAAACGTGCCGTGGAATCAGTTTTTCAACCCTGATGGGACCGTGAAGCCGGTCGGACAGATTCATGCCATTCTGGAGAAGCAAGGACTGTCCCCGGAAAAAGAGGTGATCTGCTATTGCACGGGCGGGGTTCGATCGGCCTGGCTGTATTTTATCCTGAAGCTCGCCGGCTACGACCGCGTGAAGAACTATCCGGGCTCCTGGTGGGAATGGGGCAATGATTTTCTCCTGCCTGTGGTGAATCTCAAGGAAGAGGCGCGCCCGAAACTGGACCCCACCCCGCCGAAGTCCACCGCCACCCATTAATCCAGAGCCTCGATGCAATTCCGCCATCTCGCTGAGGTCTTCGAGCATCTTGAGGGCACTGCCAAGCGGCTCGAGATGTTCGAAATCCTCGCAGAACTCTTTCGAAACGCCGGCCCCGAGGACATTGCGCCCATCATCTACATGAGCCAGGGTCGCTTATTGGCGGCGTTCCAGGGACTCGAAATGGGAATGTCCGATAAGCTCCTGATGCGGGCTCTCGTGGAAGCCACAGGGCGTTCTCCGGAAGAGATGCTGGCGCATTACAAGCTCAGCGGAGATCTCGGGACCACGGCCGAGAGTCTCCTGAAGGACCACGTGGGTAAAGGCTTGACTGTCCCGCAAGTGTATGAAGAGCTCCTGCGGATCGCGCGGACGAGCGGAGAGGGGTCGGTTGAGAAGAAACGCTCCAACCTTGCCGCACTTTTGGCGGCAGCTTCCCCCAAGGAGGCCAAGTACATTGCGCGGTTCGTCGTCGGCCGCCTGCGTTTGGGAGTCGGGGATGCGACCGTGCTGGAGGCGTTGGCCCTCGCGAAGCTCGGCGACCGTAAGCTGAAAGCAGACTTGGAGCGCGCATACAACCTCTGTTCGGACCTGGGACGCGTCGGCGAGGTCGTGAGCGAACGCGGCCGCGATGCGATAACGGCCATTCGCGTGCAGGTCGGTTACCCGATCCGCATGGCGTTGTGCGAGCGGGTGGCGCAACCGGAAGACATCATCCAGAAGATCGGGCGATGCGCCGTGGAGCCGAAATTGGACGGTTTTCGTTGCCAAATCCATAAAGACGGTGAAGCGGTCGAGATCTTCTCCCGAAACCTGGAGCGCACCACCGCGATGTTTCCCGACATCGCCGACGCCGTCAGAAGCCAGATCCGGGCCAAGAATGCAATCTTTGAAGGTGAGGCGCTTGCGTTTGACGAGGGCACCGGCGAGCTGTTGTCCTTTCAAACGACGATTCAGCGGAAACGCAAACACGGCATTGCCGATCACGCCAAGGAGTTTCCGCTGAAGCTGTTCGGCTTCGACCTGCTGTACGTGGATGGAGAGGATTACACTCCGCGGCCGTATTGGGAGCGGCGCAAAGAATTAATCGCGCGCATCTCGGAAGGATCCATCATCGAACCGGCTGAATCGGAGGAGGTGGAAGATCCCAAGCGAATGCGCATCATCTTCGAAGGAGCCATCGCGCGGGGACTTGAAGGAATTGTGGCGAAACGACTGGATTCCCCGTACGCGGCGGGATCCCGAAATTTTAACTGGATCAAACTGAAACGCAGCTATAAGGGCGAGCTATCAGATACCGTGGATCTCTGCATCGTGGGGTACTTCCGAGGCGGCGGCAAGCGGGCGCGGTTTGGGATAGGCACGGTCCTCGCCGCTGTTTATGACTCCGGGGGAGACGTCTTCAAGACTATTTCCAAGGTCGGCACGGGTTTCTCGGATGAAGAATGGGTCCAGTTGCGGGAGCGACTTGATCCCATTGCCGTCGAACATCGACCCGCCCGCGTGGATTCAAAGATGATCCCCGACGTCTGGGTGCAGCCGTCCTTGGTCATTACCGTCGCCGCGGATGAAATCACCCGCAGCCCGTTGCACACCTGTGGCGCGGACGCGCAGGGCATCGGGTATGCGTTACGATTCCCACGCGTTCAGGGATTTCTCAGAGAGGACAAACGCGCGGAGGACGCCAATACGGTCCACGACATCATTGAGCTGTATGATCTTCAAAAGCGGGTGCAACTGAAATAGGATAGACGGAGAGAGATACCGGCGACACACCTTGACACCTTGGAAACCCTATGTTAACCGTAACGTCGGCGTCTAAAAGCGCCAATACCAGGAAACCAGGAGGAGAAATTATGCGCAAGCTGGTGGGTATAGTATTCATCATCGCCGCCTTAGCGTTCGTGACAAACGGGGCGGTTTGGGCTGCAAAATCGCCAGCCGCCGAGGCGGTCGAGCACACGAAGGAAGCCATCTCGCATGGTAAGCAAGGACATGCCGATGTGTTGACCAAACACGCGGAAGCAGCCTTGAAGGCAGCTAAGAAGGCCGACAAGAATGCCCATGTCGATGAGGGCATCAAGCATCTGGAAGGCGCAGTCGCCTCCGGCAAAAAAGGTGATGCCGCCGGCGGGACCAAACACGCCGAGGAGGCATTAATGCATTTATCAGAGGTCAAGTAACCCAGCCTCTGGAGGTGTGATAGCGGGACGGGCAGGGAGACGATGTTCCTGCCCGTTTTTTGTTTCCGTATCTCGAAGGGGGGACAGGCTACTTTTCCAGATAGCCGGTCTAGGTATGCGATCAAGAGCCCAGGAAAAGTTGCCTGTCCCCTTTTTTCAGTCCAGGGATGAACAATAGATGAGAGTCGGCTATCTTCAATTTAATCCAACCTTCGGGGAGACCAAACGGAACCTGGATTTTGTCGCTGATCACGTCCGGCGAGCGGAGTGTGATCTGCTGGTCTTGCCGGAGTTATTCACCACCGGCTATCAGTTCATCTCGGAACAGGAGGCCGCGTCCCTGGCGGAAGAGATCCCGGCCGGGCCTACGACAGAGCGTCTCTTGAATCTCGCCGCGACCTATCGGATGCATATCGTGGCCGGCCTTGCGGAGCGTGCAGAGGGACGTCTTTACAACTCCGCGGTTTTAGTCGGCCCATCCGGCGTTATCGGTGGGTATCGTAAGATCCATCTCTACGCCGAAGAGAATCTTTGGTTTACACCCGGCGACAAGGGCTTCCCGGTCTATGACATCGGGTCGGCGCGCATCGGTCTGATGGTCTGTTTTGATTGGTTCTATCCGGAATCCACACGGACCCTGGCCCTCAAAGGCGCGGACATTATCGCGCACCCATCCAATCTGGTGCTACCGCATTGTCCGGACGCGATGATCACCCGCTGCCTGGAAAACCGAGTGTTCGCCGTCACGTGCAATCGCACTGGCTCCGAGCAACGCGGCGGCAGGGAGAAGCTGAGTTTCATCGGCA
The DNA here is from genome assembly GCA_963788195.1 of Nitrospirota bacterium. Taxonomy (GTDB): domain Bacteria; phylum Nitrospirota; class Nitrospiria; order Nitrospirales; family NS-4; genus NS-11. The sequence continues at coordinate 28,411 of CAWBGA010000006.1, read as the reverse complement.
CGAGCGAGATCGTCAGCCCTACAGGGAAAATTCTCAAGCGTGCGAGGCGTGGCCAGGTGGAGCTCGGCATTGTTGACATCGATCCCACTGAAGCGCGCGACAAGAAGATCAATTCCTATAATGACCTGCTAGCTGGCCGTCGACCCGCGCACTACTCCCCCTAGCCATATCACGTACGGTGGCTTCACCAATTTCCACCGTATCTGATCAGCGTTCGCGCCAACTTGCCCTGCCGGCTGCCTATGTCGCGCTGACAACCGCGGCAATAGTGTGGGGTGGCTCCATCGTGGTCCAGAAGTATGCGCTGGGCTACTTCTCTGCGATCGAAGTTTCCGTTCTGCGTGGCGCGGGCGCGCTGCTGATTCTGGTGCCGCTGTGGTGGTGGCAAGAGAGGCGAGCCGTCACGTTCACGGCTCGGGACGTCGCGGTGTTAGCCGCGCTGTCTTTGGGGGTTCTCGGAAACCATATCCTGACGCTATTGGGGCTTCGCTACATTGGCGCCGGGGCCGCAGGCATTATTATTGGAGCGTCCCCGGTGATCACGGCCCTCCTGTCGTCTCTTTTCATTCGCGACGTCCCGTTGCGTTCGGTGATTGGAGGTTGCGCGGTTTCATTTGCCGGGGTGGCACTGATCGCCGGCGCTGAGCAAACAAATGTCGGAAGCGCCCCATGGCTGGGGGGCATGTTAATTCTGATGGGGCTTGTGAGCTGGGCACTCTATACCATTGGAAGCCGACGTCTCATGGAGCGCTTCTCCCCACTGACGGTCAACTGGACGACACTGGCGTTCTCGCTCATCCCGCAGTTACCTTTGTTGGGTCTGGATCAAAAGGCGCAGGTATACGGCTTCGACAGCGTCCCGGTTTCCGGGTGGTTGGCGCTTGCCTATTTGATGCTGTTCGCCACGGCGCTCGGTCAACAAGCCTGGCTGTATGGCGTGAAGGGTGCCGGGCCATCGCGCGCCGGTGTCTTTGTCAATCTAATTCCCGTGTCGGCGCTGGCCCTATCCGCGCTGATCCTCAGCGAACCGCTTGGACCACGGGAAATCACGGGCATCGGACTGATTCTTGCCGGCGTGTGGTTAGTAAATTATCAGTCGCGGAGATAAATGTTGACGGCGTTGCACGAAGTGAAGGACCGCTTGCAGCGCGCACGTGCCGTAGTCGTGCTGACCGGTGCCGGTATTTCCGCCGACAGTGGCGTGCCGACCTTCCGTGGGCAGGACGGCCTGTGGCGGAATTTCCGGGCCGAGGACCTTGCCACGCCTGAGGCGTTTTCCAGAGACCCACGGACGGTATGGGAATGGTACGACTGGCGCCGCGGCCTTCTTGCAACGAAACACCCGAACCCGGCGCACTACGCATTGGCAGAGCTCGAGGGCCGTTATGAGGGGTTTACGTTAATCACCCAAAACGTGGACGGCTTACATGCTCTGGCCGGATCGAAGGCGTTGGTGGAACTACACGGCAATATCTGGAAGGTTCGCTGCACCGCGTGCGGTCAGGTGCGCATGAACCGCGAGGTGCCCATCACGCTGCTTCCGCTGTGCTCCGAGTGTGCGGGGTTATTGAGGCCTCATATTGTCTGGTTCGGCGAGTCCCTGAATCCGGACGATCTCGCGCAGAGCCAAGCTGCGTTATTGCGTTGCGATCTGCTGCTGATCGTCGGGACCTCCGGGGTGGTATATCCTGCCGCATCATTTGCGTCGGTTGCGAGCGCTGCGGGCGCCTTCGTGGTTGAGGTCAATCTCGATCCCACACCCCAAACGACACAGGTTGATGTCTCTCTCCAGGGGCGGGCAAAGGACCTGCTCCCGCAGCTGTTATGAGTAATGCCAAATCAGGACGCTGCCGTCACTGAACTTCGATCCTTGCCTGCGTGTTGACTTCGCCGCCGGGAAGCGGAGAGTCCATCCGGACGTGATACTTCACTTCGCCGGCTTTACTCAAGCAAATGCTCGCTGTTTGACCGGCAGCAACGACGGCAATCCCCTCATCGGAAAATCCTCTCTTACATGACAGGCTGTCTTTCTTCGTGTCCAACAGCACCACTTTGACAGGCGCCAGCCGATGATTGACCCAGCGGATTTCGTCACCGGGACGTGCACGCGCAATTTCCGGCGCAACGTTCGCTTCGATGTGAACATCTCTGACTTCGCCAGTCCTCGTCGTCTCAGGGATAGTGCTGCAACCAGTGATGATTGCCGTCCCCACGACAACGATGAGATTCCTGTATGTCTGCACGGTATTCCTCCTTTTCATGTGGCCTGCGGTTCAATTTCAGTATAACAACTTTGTGGGGTCAAATAAAAGACACTACGTCTCAAGGTTTAAGAAAAGTTCTTCCTCCTCCGGTGGGTTTCACGCCTCATCCGTACAGACATGTTTGACATAGCTGAGACTTGTATCGAAAGCGATCGCGTGCGTATCACATTCGGGCGGTGTCAAGGACGGGGCAATCCTAGAGAACTCCAAACGCACGGAACACATCGGTAAAATTCGAGCAATAGGACCTCAGCCACTGGCATACGGCTTGCACAGCTTAGGGACGGGATCAAGACACTCTGCAAGACAAGGGAGGTGAGTAAAATGGCATGGGGAATAATGATGACGGCCGTGATGCTGTTTGGAATGCTGGGGCTGGCGATGTTTGAAGTGACGACTGTCCATGAGGTGTCGACGGCACCCGAGGTCGATCGCGATGCCGATACGGAAGAAGTGAAGAAGGCGGCGTAGGGGTGGAGCTGGTTTGTGCGCTTATTGCTTGGCTAAATCTTCCAGGACGAGGCGCATTTTTCGAAGCTCGTCGCCATAGCGGCTCCAGTCCTGCTCTTTCAACGCCGCTTGCGCCTTATTGAAATGATCCAGAGCCTCTTGGGCCAGCGCTGATGCGGGCGGTGGCCGCGACGGTTTGACCACCCCGGCCGCAGGGGCGATGGCAGTGGCGACGGCTGTCTCTTTGATCGTCGCGGTCGCAGCGCGTCCGAAGATTCCTTCCAACGCAGCTTCCAGATTCGGCGCCATATTGAGCTGATTGCCATACGCGACGATCACGCGCCGTAGCTCCGGGAGCGCCCCCTCGGACGCCGACAGATAGAGCGGTTGGACGTACAACAACGCATCTTCGATAGGAATCGCGAGCAAGCTCCCGCGAATCACCTGAGAGCCGCGTTGACTCCATAACGTGATCTGCTGAGAGATCGCCGAGTCCTGATCGATTCGAGCTTCGACCTGTCTCGGCCCATACACGAGCTTCTGTTTGGGGAACAGATACACGATCAACTTCCCGTAATTCGGCGTGTCAGAGCGGGCGGCGAGCCAGGCGGCCATGTTGTCCCGTTTTGCGGGGGTAAACGGCACCAACAGGATGAATTCCTCTTTCCGTTCTGTCTCCGTGCCGGTCTTCGGGAGCCGCATAATGGTGTAGTACGGCTCCATGTCCTTGTCGTTTTTCTTAGGAATGTTCCAAAGATCTTCCTTGTTGTAGAAACTTTGTGGGTCTTGCATGTGGTAGGTCGCGAAGACGTGCGACTGGATATTGAACAAGTCTTGAGGATACCGCAGATGCGCTTTGAGGTCTTCCGGCATGTCCGCTAAGGGTTTGAGGAGCCCCGGAAAGATCTTTTGATACGCTTGCACCAGTGGGTCGTGCGGATCGCTGATGTACAGATTCACCGACCCGTCATAGGCGTCCACTGAAGCTTTCACCGAGTTTCGGATGTAGTTGCCGACCCGGCCGACGGGTTGTGCATAAGGAAAGCGGTCCGTGGTGGTATACCCGTCAACGAGCCACACGAGTCGTCCATCCTTAGCTATGACCAGATAGGAGTCTTCATCAAGCCGGAGAAACGGCGCGACTTTCGCCACCCGTTGCCGAATCTGTCGATTGTAAAGAATACGTGAGTCGCTCGTAATGTCGTTTGAGAGGATGATCTTTAAACTCCCGAAGTAGGCGGCGAAAAGGAGTTTGCGCGGAAAAGATAGGCCCGAGACCCCTCCAGGTCCCGAATACGTCGACATCACATTTTTTTCGCCTGACGGGTAATCGAACTCCGCGGCTTTTGTTCGGACGAAGACATAATCGTTCGGGATCTCTCCGAAATAAATCTCCGGCCGGGTCACCTTCAGATCGATGGTCGAGATCGGCGGAATATCGCGAATGAAAAACTCCGGCAAGCCTTCCGCCGAGATCCGGTTTACCGGACCAAGAGCGACGCCGTACCCATGGGTGTAGGTGAGGTGCTCATTGATCCAAATACGGCTCGGCAGATTCCGGTACGCTAGTTCCCGCGGCGAGAGCATGATCTGCCGGTATTCTCCGTTGATCAAGTAGCGATCATTATCGACATCTACAAAATCATAGTACGTCCGGATCTGTTGGAGCTGCTTGTACGTGGCGAGTAGGGGCCGATGATCCCACAGCCGCACGTTCTTGATCGTCAAATGATTGCGGGCTATATCCTCTGCCGCCAGTTCCTGCTTCGCCGGGAAAAGCTCCTCCTGAACATCCGCCACGCCAAAGCCAAGACGAGTCAATTCGATGTTGTGCTGGATGTATGGCCGCTCCATGGCGCTCTCATTGGGGACGACCTGAAAACGATGGATGAATTCAGGATAGAGTCCCAAGCCAACCGTCCCTACGAGAATGGTCAGCGCTGTCCCGATCGCTGCCGGGCGCCAGATCCCACGCACTGCAAAAATCAGAAAAGTCAGCGCGACCAGCGCACAGAGGACCACCAGGCTCTTGAGAATCGGGAGAGCGGCGTGAACATCGGCATAGACCGCGCCGAATACCACGCCACGTCGCGAGTAGAGCAGGTCGTAAGCGTCAAGGTGGTACCCCCAGGCCTTAAGTGCGGCGAGTATGGCCAGGAGCATCCCCAGGTGCCGTCGCGCGAAACTCTCCATATGCACGGTACGCCGTGCCACCACGATCGCCTGCGTCATCAGATACACGGTCAGCACCGCAGCGGTGGTGAGGAGAACCAGGCCCATGAGCCAGTCCTGAACGTACGTAAGGAACGGCAGCCGAAAAACGTAAAATGCGAGGTCTTGGCCGAAAAGCGGGTCGTTGCGTCCGAACGGCAGCGCGTTCCGATAAAGCAAGTATTCTTCCCAATGGGAGGCTCCCCCCAGCGCAGCTACGAGGGCGAAAACGAGTGAAGCGCCGCCGACTATCTGAACCAGACGCGCCCTGACGGGTTCAGCGAAGCGCAGAAGCAACAGGCTCTCCATCGTGCCCCAATAGCGAGTCGGTTGATGGCGACCGGCCAGGATCACATTAGCAAAGAACACTGCGAAGAAAATGAGGCCGAAAGCGCCCCCGACGAGGAGCTGAGATGATAAGAGGGTTACAAAGACCGGCCGATAACCCACTTCTCCGAACCAGAGCCAATCTACATACAGGGCCAGGGAGTTTGCGAAGGAAACGGCAAGTAAGAAGAAGAGAGCGGCGATTAACCCGAGGCGGCCAGTGCTCACGGTCAAAGAGACTCGGTGGGTTGCGTCACTGACTCAGCACGCCCGGGGGAATGCCCGCCTTGCGCGCTTCATCGGGAATGGTGGTCGACAGAGCACGCTCTTTCTCGCCGATCTGCTCGTCCAGTTCAGCAAGCTTTGCGCGATGTCTCGCATCCACTTCGGGATCAGCGAAGAGTTTCCCAAAACGCTCCCCTCTGAGGGCATCGTATTCTTTCTGAGTACTGTCCCGTCGAATCTTGAGCTGCTCGAGGTCCTCGCGCGCGCGGTTCATGCGATCCCGCCATACTGCATATATCTCCTCGGAGTCGCCAGGAGGAGGGCTGGCGATGCCGCTCGGATCAGAAGGAACAGTTTGAAAAGTTTTCGAGCGGGGAGCTGCTGATGATTTGCCGTCAACGCGGCGAGCCGATTCCCGATATTGCGGCGGCACCTGCTGGAGACTGTCGGCAAATCCGACGTTACCATTCGCATCGGTCCAGCGATAGGTTTCCGCGAGCGCGCGAGGGGACGTGCTCACGACAACCACAGTCACGGCCATGATAACTTTAGTTAGGAAGTTCAGGAGATTGCCGGCGATCACAAATTGCACACCTATTTCGGGCTATTCTAGCCTTGCTTTTCATTGAAAAACAAGCTGAAATAGCTTTCGGACGCAGGCGTGACATGCGTCAAACAAATACCAGGAGCCATGAGCGAGGAGTCGCTGCGGATCAAAATTCTGGTCGGTGCCGTGACGCTGGATGGTGAACTAAAATCCACGCGGACGGCTAAGGCTATTTACGATCTCCTGCCCGTGGAAGCCGCCTTGAATGCGTGGGGGGACGAATTTTATTTCAAAATTCCGTTGATCAAAGATCATCGCGAGACGGCGACCCTGAAGGTGGCTGTGGGGGACATTGCCTACTGGGGGAATGGCCAATCCATTGCGATCTTTTTCGGCAGAACGCCGGTAAGTACCGGAGCGGACCCTGTCCCCGCAGACCGTGTCAACATTGTCGGAAAAATCAACGGTGATGCCACCAAACTGAGAACCGCCACGGGAGCTTCTATGATTAGAATGGAGCGAGCATGAGAATCTCTCCGGAGCGCGTCGCCGGTCTGGCCGGACTTCTGGTGGACAAACTGGTTGCCGCCCAGATGCTGGATCCCATTCTGGAGAGAAAGGCTCTGGTCACCTCCCTGGAACGTGTCATGGTTCACGAACTGAGTGTTGAGGATCGCATCAATGCGGAAGCGAAGGAGCTCATGCGACAGCATAGTATGGAGATCGCCAAAGGGCAGGTCGACGAGCATCAATTGTTCCAGATGATCAAAAAACAGCTTGTGCGGGATAGAAATGTCATTCTCTAGGGGAAAAGAAGGCTGTCTTGGCAGCCTTCAGGTGTCAGGGGCAAAGGGATGCGTCCCGCGGGTCAAAGCCTGTCTCGGCAGGCTTGGGGCAGGGTGGGTGAAATAGCATCCCAGGAGTGGGTGGGTGTCAGGGGCAAAGGGATGCGTCTTGGCGCATCCCAGGGTGGGTGGGTGTTATGGTCTTGAGCGATGAGAAGATCAGTCACCTTTCCCATCTTATTCTAAATCATCTGAAAGCTCCGGGGCACGCCCGGCTCAAGGTCGAAGAGCCCGTTGCGTTGCGTGAGATCAAACGGGTCTTGACCGGCGAACTAAAAGCCGAAGACGAGGCGGACGTGGCTGTACGACGCCGGCTTGCTTCCTACTCCAGGCCGCTGACGGAGGGAACCACGGAATGGGAAACCCTGTATCGCAAGGGCTTTCAAGAGGAAATGCGCAAACGCAACAAGGTGTAAGATATACTATAAGAAACACGACGGACCGCGACATCAATGCAGCCGGAGATGAGTCAATGCCTGATATGAAACCAGATAAGCAGTACCTCGAGGAGTTCGGAATCACCGGCCGCGAGGTGCAGAACGTAATGGGGAAAGTGAAAGTCCGCGATGTGGACTATGCCGATTTGTACTTTGAGCACACGGTGGCCGAGTCTGTTTCCATGGAGGAGAGTCTCGTAAAACGCGCGTCCAGGAGCATCTCGCAAGGCGTCGGCGTGCGAGCGACGGCTGGTGAAAAGACCGGCTATGCGTATAGCGACGAGATCAGCCTTTCCCAATTGGAACAGGCCGCCGATACGGCCAGGTATATTGCCCGTTCGCCGGTTGGCGAGGGTCAGGTTCCCGCCGTACGCGTGGGAAAGCCGTCTCAGGACCTGTACCCTGTCGGTCAACCCGCCACAGACATTGATACCGAGGAGAAGGTGTCGTTGTTGCAGAAAATTGATGTCCTGGCTCGTGCCTACGACCCGCGCATCAAGAATGTCATGGCGTCGTTCACCACCGAATACAAAATGGTGATGGTCGCTAACTCGGAAGGCGAGATCGTGGGCGATGTGCAACCCTTGTCCCGCCTGCAGATCACCTGTATCGCGGAGGAAAACGGTCTGCGGCAAATGGGCACATACGGTGGCGGTGGGCGCTCCGAGTTCGGGTTCTTTTTTGAGGAAGGGCGGTGGGAACGTTACACCCGCGAGGCCGCCCGCCAGGCCATCCTGAATCTTAGCGCGGGGGATGCTCCGGCCGGACCGATGACCGTTGTGCTGGGCGCAGGCTGGCCCGGCATTCTCTTGCACGAAGCCATAGGCCATGGGTTGGAAGCCGATTTCAATCGCAAGAAAACGTCGGCATTTTCTGATCGCGTGAACCAGCGAGTAGCCTCGGATCTCTGTACGATCGTGGATGACGGCACACTGGCATTTCGACGCGGTTCCTTGAATGTAGATGATGAGGGCACGCCGACCAGCCGCACCGTGTTAATTGAGGACGGAATCCTGCGGGGTTACATCACAGACAAGCTGAACGCGCGGCTGATGGGCATTCCGCTGACTGGGAACGGCCGGCGGGAAAGTTTCCAGTGTATCCCTATGCCCCGGATGACGAATACCTTTATGTTGCCGGGGCAATCCGATCCGGGCGACATCGTACGGTCGGTGAAGCGCGGGCTGTACGCGGTATCGTTTGGTGGCGGCCAGGTGGATATTACAAACGGAAAATTCGTCTTCTCGACGAGCGAGGCCTATTTAATTGAGGACGGCAAGGTCACACGCCCTGTGAAGGGGGCGACCTTGATTGGCAGCGGACCGGAGATTCTCAAGAAAGTCTCCATGGTAGGGAATGATATGCGGCTCGACGAAGGCATCGGCACCTGCGGGAAAGATGGGCAGTCGGTGCCGGTCGGTGTAGGTCTTCCGACGATTAAGGTCGACGAGATCACGGTCGGCGGAACTCAGGTGGCATAATGCGCATTGATCAAAATTTCACCGACGATGTGATCGAGAGGGCACGAAAAAGAGGCGCTACCGCCGTTGATGTCGTCGCGGTCGAGGGCGACTCTGCGTCTGTGCAGATACGCCTGTCTGCCGTCGATAAATTGTCGAAGGCCCAGGAGAAGCGTTTGGGTCTCCGGGTTTATTTCGGCCAGCGCTCAGCGGGGGGCTCGACGTCGGATTTTTCGCCGCCGGCGTTAGACAATCTTGTTGCGACCACATGCGCGTTGGCCGAGGCGATCGTTGAAGATCCCGACGCAGGTCTTCCGGATCGCGAGAGCCTCGCATCAGCGCCTCCCGATCTGGATCTTTATGACTCCACCGCAATTTCGATGGATCAGATGATTGACCGGGCCACACGGGCTGAGCAAGCGGCGTTAGGAGTCGACCCGCGTCTCAAGAATTCAGAAGGGGCGGAATTCGGCTACGTGACCGGGCGGACCGTGTTTGCCAACAGCCAGGGATTTTACGGGGACTTTAAAAGCTCGAACTTTTCATGCTCGGTGTCTCCCATCGCCGTTGAAGAGGGTCTGATGCAGCGGGACTACTGGTACTCGGTGGGGCGCAAGCTGTCGCTGTTGGATCCGCCTGACACCATCGGGCGCGAGGCAGGACGGCGTACCGTTCGTAGACTCGGAGCACGGAAAGTGTCCACGTGCCGCGTTCCGATCGTCTTTGATTCAGAAATGGCGGGCAGCTTTTTGGGAAACCTCTGCAGCGCCGTGAACGGGTATGCGATCTATAAAGGCGCCTCTTATCTGATTGGCCGGTTGGGGGAACAGATCGCCGCCGCGTCCGTCACGATCATGGATGATGGCAGGATAACTGGGGGCCTTGGCTCGAAGCCATTTGACGGCGAGGGTCTTCCTACCCGCAAAACAGTGGTGGTGGAGCGCGGCGTCTTAAAGTCCTATCTTTTGGATACCTACGCGGCCCGCAAGCTCAAGCTCTCCTCGACGGGAAATGCGTCCCGGAGCGTTGGGGAAGCGCCATCCGCGGGTGCGACGAATTTCTACCTGGTGCCTGGTGCTGCGACCCCCGAGCAGATTATCGGGTCGGTCAAGCGCGGCCTCTATGTGACGGAGTTAGTCGGCTTTGGGATCAATATGGTGACAGGGGATTATTCACGGGGAGCGGTGGGATTCTGGATCGAAAATGGTGAGTTGGCGTACCCTGTTGAGGAAATTACGATCGCTGGTAACCTCAAAGACATGTTCTTGGGAGTGGAGATGATCGGCAATGATCTGGTCTTCCGTGGAAGAGTCGCAAGCCCGACCGTGAAGATCAATGAAATGACGGTTGCGGGCGGGTAGGCTAACGAGAGATGGCGGCACTCGGCGAAAGCATCACTGACCGCATGGTCTCTTTTCCCGGTGAGGGAGTGACGATGACCGGGTATGTGGCTCAGCCACCCGGCAAGGGACCACACCCCGGCATCATCGTCATCCAGGAATGGTGGGGTCTCAATGAGCATATCAAGGACATTTCGCGCCGGTTCGCCCGAGCGGGCTATGTCGCGATCGCTCCGGACCTGTTTTCCAGGCTCGGCCATAAAGTGACAACGGACTCCAATGAAGCGGGCAAACTGATGCAGGCGCTTCAACAGTCCGATGGCTTGAAGGATCTAAATGCGACAGTGACTTACCTCAAAAGCCTCGACAGTGTCGATCCGAACCGCATCGGCGTCATCGGATTTTGCATGGGTGGATCGTATGCCCTGATGCTGCCGTGCACGACCCGGGAGATCAAGGCCGCCGTCGTCTTTTACGGACAGGTTCCCGATCCCGATGCGCCTTTAAAGAACCTGGCGGCTCCGGTGCTCTATATTTACGGGGAGGACGATGGTTGGATCACCAAAGCGGATGTCGAGCGACTGCGAGACGCTCTGCGCAAATACAATAAGCCGGGAGAGATAAAAACGTACCCTGGGTGCCCGCATGCGTTCTTCAATGACACGCGTAAGGACGTGTACCGCGTCACCGAAGCAGAAGACGCGTGGAATCGAACCCTGTCCTTCTTCCAACGACATCTTCAATCCTAGCCGTGCCGACGGCCCGGCGTTTTCGTCCCCCGTTCCACACCGAAGATTGGCATACTCCGCAAGGCCGGTTTATCCGTGAGGTGATGTTCGGGATCAATGACGGCTTGGTCTCGACGATCGGATTCGTGGCCGGGGCGACGGGTTCCTTGATGCAGACACGCCTGGTCCTGCTCGCGGGTGTCGCCTCGGTTGTGGCCGGGGCCCTGTCCATGGGGATCGGCGCCTACCTTGCGAGCAAGTCTCAGCGGGAGTTCTTCGAGAGCGAGAAGGCGCGGGAACGGCGTGAGATCGAGGAAGTTCCGGAAGATGAGCGGAAGGAAATCCGCGACATTTATGCACGTTTGGGCTTTCAGCCGGACGAGGTGGAAATGATCGTGCGGCGCATCACCTCGAATAAGGACCTCTGGGTGCATACGATGATGCGCGAGGAACTCGGCATTATTGAAGAGAAGGTCAACCCGGCCACGATTGGACTGCTGATGATGGTAGCGTTCACGACCGGCGGTATTCCGCCGCTGCTGCCGTATCTGGTGATGCAGGAGCCGATACCCGCGCTCAAGGTCGCGGTGGTCGTATCGCTGCTGGCGCTGTTTTTCATCGGAGTCCTGAAGACCGCCCTGACCAAGCAGCCATGGTTCCGGAGCGGGCTGGAGGTCACGATGCTGGGCTCACTTGCCGCCGGTATCGGTTTTGGTATAGGAAAGCTGATCTCGTGGCTATGGCCTGAAGTAGCGGCGGTGGGCTTATAACAGAAAGGAAGAACAATGAAGTTTTCGAATGCTATCGCGGCAGGCATATTTCTTCTTGCATCAATGGCCCAGGCGGCCGTCGCCCAGGTGGAACGGGACAAGCTTCTATCGGAGCCCGGGGTCTACGGCACGTTTGCCGTGTTCAAGGTGTCCGACGAGTGGTGGAAGGCGGACAAGGCCGCCCGGGCATCGGCCGCTGCTGAAGTCAAGAGCGTAGTTCAAAAGCATGCCGACAAGGTGATCGTCGACACCTATTTGCTGCGCGGTCTATCCGAAAAGGCGGACTTTTTCCTCCGCGTGCATGGTCGGGAAATGGTGCACAATCAGAATTTCCTGCTGGATGTGATGGGAACCGCGTTCGGCAGGCACCTCAAGAATACCGACACGTTTAACGGCCTCACGAAGAAGCTGAATTACGTGCCGAAGTTCCCGGAAGAACTAAAAACCGAGTTGAAAACGCCGCCGCCTCAGGGTAGTCCTTATGTAGTTGTCGTCCCCGTTAAGAAGGATGCTGAGTGGTGGATCACCGGCCAGGATGCGCGGACTGCGATGATGAAGGAACACACCGATGCGACGGTCGCCTATCTGAAGACCGTGAGAAGAAAGTTGTATCATGCCAGCGGCCTCGACGATCTCGACTTTATCACCTATTTTGAGACGGCCAAGCTGGACGACTTTCAAAATCTCGTCATAGACTTGTTAAAGGTCAAGGAAAATCATCACAACCAACGGTTCGGCGATCCGCTACTGCTCGGCACGATCCGGCCGCTAGAGGAGATTCTGGAAATCTTCGCGCGCTAGGTTGGATGTAAGCTTACCTTTCCCGCCACTAGATCATGTAATCCGTGAGAGGATTGTCTGGTTTAACATAGACTGTCAGGTTATGTGAAGAAGTAAGCTTGCCTGAGCATTTTTTCGGCGTATAATGATTATGCTTAGGTTAAAACGCTACTTTCTGATCTTCAGGCGGCCTCGTGAGCGCCGAGTGGGGGTGGGGAGAAGCTCTCGCGAGGAGGCAAGCCATGCAGGGTACAATGATCCTTCTAATTCTCTTGATCGGCATTTCCATTGGGGTTGGCGGCGTGATTTATGGGCCGGACTTGGCTTCGCCATACCTGCCCGACTCATTTCGCATGAAGAAAACTGAAACAGTCGCAGGGGAGGTCGTGCGCAAACAGCGAGAGGGAGACCGCCTTCTCCTGACCGTCCAGACCTCGCAGGGAACCGTTCTTGCGACCTTTAAAAAGAAGGTTGCGGAGATCGACCTTCTCGTGCAGCAGGGCGATGCGTTGACGATGGCTGTCGGCCGATACGCACCCTTCGTGGAAGACCCCGCCATCGAACGGGTAAGAAAACAGGATGTTGTCCTTCAGCCGAAGACCGGCGCGGTCGTGGCGCCTGCCGGGGCTGAGCCGATTGCGGTCGCCCCTGCACATTAAAGTTCTATTTGCTTTCCGCCTCCGCGTCTCCGACCTGAGACAAGTGCTGCTCTCCGAAGATGGCGGACTCGTGTGTGTAGTGCTTGAATTCAAGGAGGTTATGAAAGGGATCTTCCAGGAAAAATGTGGCGTGCTCGAGCCGCGTGCCAGGGTAGCGGTGACGGGGCTTTTGATAAAACGGGAGTGATCGCTCGCGTGCAAGGTCCGCCATGGCCTGCCAATCTTCTGCAGATGTGAAGACAAGTCCAAAGTGGCGAGGATAGATGCTCTTGGGAAGTTCCCCTTGCGTCTTGACGAGATGGCCGACCAGTTGGTTGCCTTTGAGATTCAGGGTAATCGCGGAATCGGACATGCGGCCGAGCCCGCAACCCAAACCGTCCACGTAGAACCGTTTCGCTTCCTTCAAATCGGTGACGGGGAAGGCTAGATGAAAGAGGATTTGTCCCACGGAAATGAGTTAACCGAAGAGGTTCATTTGCTCGACCGTCGCGGCCGGCTCCTGGCGGCGTTCGAGAAATGCCTTGAGCTTTCTAAAGTCCTCGCGCAGAGGTTCATTGAGGTTCCCTTGGTGCAAGGCGGCCGCAGGATGGAGCATAGGGAAGACGAAAAACTCCTGTACCTGAAATATCTGCCCGCGCATTTTCATGATGCCCACCTTCTTGCCTAATAGAGTCTGCATCGCAAAGTTGCCGAGGGTGCAAACCACACGCGGCTTGATCATTGCGATTTGCTGAAATAAAAACGGCTTGCAGGTCTCAACCTCATCCGGAAGGGGGTCGCGGTTGTCGGGCGGGCGACACTTGATGACGTTCGCGATATAGATGTCAGAGCGCGATAGGCCGACGGCTTCGAGAAGCTCGTTCAATAATCGCCCGGCCGCTCCTACAAAGGGCTCGCCTTGCCGATCCTCATAAAATCCTGGAGCTTCGCCGACGAACATGATAGTGGCGTGAGGATTCCCGACGCCGAAAACGACTTGGGTCCGCCCCGATGCCAAGCGGCATCGCCGGCAGTCTTTCAGATCGAGAGCGAGATCCTGAAGAGTCACTCAGCGTAGTCTCATGCGCAAGCATGCCCATCATAGTTTTGGGGTCTCGCGAAGTCAACCGGGGGAAAAGAAATCTGTCTTGGCAGATTTCAGGGTGGGCGGGTGTAAAGAAGCAGGGGGGTTTGTCCACGGGACAAAAGCCTGTCTCAGCAGGCTTGGGGGTTGGGTGGGTGAAATGGTAACTCCAGGGTGGGCGGGTGCAATGGCGGGTGCAAAAGGGGAAAAGGAGTTTGTCCTGGCAAACTCCAGGGTAGGACGGGTGCAAAAGGGGAAAGAGCCTGTCTTGGCAGGCTGTGATAGGTAGGACCAGCAGAAACCATCTCAGCAGCCATAGATAATCATCAGCCCCATCATCTGTCGCAGGCGCGCCAACATACCATTACAGATCAGTCGACGAAGGATGGCGAAAGTGATATCGGCAGGACCCCCGTGGAATTGGACGGTGGCTGGCGCTGGTGCAAGTACGATGGATTCCAGATCGAGAGGTGAACGTCGACCGTTAAACGGAACCTGTTTATGCTGCTTAACCTGCTTGCGGCGCCGGACCTCCGCGCACACTTCCTGCTCGTGATTAGACGCCGACTTCCGGTGACGGCGGAAGTGCGGCGCGAATCGCAGCTTCCAGCGGAGCAAGGTTGAATGTGCTGTCGTTCAGTTCCGGGCCACTGACCACTTGGTCCAGACCCAGCGCCTGTGCTGTAGACAGCACGTTTGAAAGCGAGGTGCCGCCGAGAGCCACTACCTTCCCCTGGTACTCAGCTCCCCTTATGCGTCTGAGCATCTCCAGGCCGCTCGGATCGGCGACATACATATCGAGAACGATCAGCTCGGGATTTGTCTGCTTGACCCACTCCACCACATCGTGCCTGTGCGGCGGCACCGCGACGTCATATCCGCAGCGACGCAGTCGCTCCACCACACGATCTCTTAGCTGGCTTCGATATGTGACTACCATTATCATAAGTCAACCTCCCTTGAAAAAAGTTCTCGTCGAATTCGATACAAGTAAATGGTCAGATGGGTAAGCGTTCCCTAGCCTCTGTACACGAAAGACATTTCGCCGCCATCGGGAGCGCCCGAAGACGGGACAGCGGAATGGGTTTGCCGCAATCTTCGCAGCGCCCATAGTCACCATTGGCAATCTTGCCGAGCGCCCGGTCTATCGCTTGGATCTGAGCCTTTTGCTGATCATCGAGCCTAGCAAGCAAGCGGATGAACGTTTCGTCTTGGCCGCGCTCCACGAGTTCGCTCTCCCTATCCGTCTCAAGCCACAGAAGGTCTTCTTCGACATGGGCGACTTCCCGTAGGAGGGCGCGTCGCTGTTTTAGCAGCTGACTCTGAAGTTCTCGTATTGGAAGCATGTCTGTCCCCCTTATATTGTGATGCGCCGCTGACCGGTTTAGAAGCAAGGGCAGTACCAGTTCTAAACCCGACGATAATCAAACCCCTCGTTCAATTAATGCTGCGATTTGCCCCAGTCACCGCCGGTGAGTTGGTGTGAAATGCGCCACTCATGCTCCAACATAGGGCCGCTTTTCTGAAATAAGGCCTTCCTGTCCTGAGCTAACTTCTCTTCTCACGTGATCTTTTACAACATCATCCAACTCCGTGGCGCCTGGTATGAGTCATGCTTTTAGTCTAGTTGACAGCAACTTGAGGGCGGAGGGAATGGGGTACTCAAGGTGCAATTACCATTACCGGTCGAGCCTGCCGTTTGCCGACAGACTCGTCGTGCAGAACGTCATGCGTCCGATGTAAGCGCTGATCAATTCGTGCCGATTCTCGAGTGGTTCATCGTCGGGATCGCGCTTGTTCTCCTCGCGATGTCCCTGATCATTGCTCTCATGGAAATGAGCTAGTCATGGGCCTCCTCTTTGAACAGGACGAAGGGTCCGTTCAGCGCGCGAGGGGTTTTTTCACTAAGCCAAGGCCGACGGATCATACAAGGCCGGATACATCAGCACGGGGAGGAACAATGCGTATTCTATTTGCCGTCGACGAATCTGAATCTGCAATAAAGGCAGCGTCTGTTCTCCGGCAGTTCACGCCGCCTGATCACCTGCATGTCCTGCATGTCGTCAATATCGCGCAGTACCTGCACCCTTCGGTGCCCTTCCCCGTCGCCACGAACTATTACGATAGGTTGCAGGAGGCCTTGGTTCGAGATGGGCAGGTCTTGCTGAAGCAGGTGCATGGGTACCTTGCGGACGCATTTAAGGACATCGCGCCGTCCACACGTGTAGACACATCGCTTGAAATCGGTTCTCCTGCGGCAAAGATCATTGAAGCTGTCCGGAAGCACAAGCCGGATTTGCTTGTACTAGGATCGCGCGGATTGGGAAAACTGCAAGAATGGGTTGTTGACAGCGTCTCACACAAAGTTGCTAGTGAAGCACATTGTCCGGTCCTCATTGTGAAGCGGGGCAGTCGAGAAATCAGCAAAGTATTGTTGGCGTATGACGGCTCGGCCGATGCTGACCGCGCCGTGGATTTTCTGCAAAACAGGCTCTTTCGGGACAAGCTGGAATTGACGATCGCCACGGTGCTGCCCTCAAAACCGCCCGGAGTGCGCAAATCAGATGACGAGGGCGAGCAGTTTGTGGTGTTTGTGAAAAGGGCTATGGCCCAGCTTGCGGAAAGGATCTGTTGCCAACTATCGCGTTGCTATGGCGCCTCCACTCAGGTGCTGGAAGGAGATCCGGCAAGCGTGCTCTCCGAAGTTGCAACGGAGCGCATGATGGACCTTGTGGTTGTCGGGGCCAGGGGGTTGACGGGGATAAAGCGATTTTTGCTGGGCAGCGTGTCGCATAATTTACTGCATAGCGTGCCTTGCGCAGTGCTGATTGTGAAAGGCAAGGATGTGCCTAACCAGGAGGAAAATATGCCGGTGTCAGATAAGAAGGCACGATATGGGGAGAGGGAGCGATCGCCCGACGAGTCGCGCGTTTGTATCCTTTGCGGAAAACCAGCGAGTGAATCGATATGCGAGCATTGTAAGATTATCGTTCAGGCGGAAGCTCTCTCGCAAAAGCGCAGGATAGAAAAGGGAGGCGTCTCATGACAATTCTAATGGCCACGGATTTCTCAAAGCCCGCGTTTACCGCCTACCGACACGCCGCCGCCTTAGCGTTGCGTCTCAAGGCTCAGCTTTTGATTCTGAATGTGCTGCCTACCACCGGGATGACTATTGATCCCGAGTTTCCGGTCCATGCGCTATATCTAAAACAGCTCGAGGAAGAATGGAAAGGAGAAATGGAGCAGTTGAGGCATCGTATTCAACAAGATCGGGTGCTATTTGAGGTCCGTCAGGTTCCAGGGAATCCTAGCGAATGTATTATCGACATGGCCGACGAAGTCAAGGCCGCCATGATCGTCACGGGCACGTATGGGCGGACTGGTATCGATCGTCTACTATTGGGAAGTACCGCAGAAAAAGTGGTGCGTGGGGCGCACTGTCCGGTACTGACCGTGCGCGATAGGGAAGGAGAGATCCAACCGTTTTTGGGAAAACTGCTGCCGGTCGACTGCTTCGTGGTCCCGATCGATTTTTCCGAATACGCGCAGGAAGCCTTCGAGTTTGCGGTTAGCCTTGCCAAGCCGCTGGGAACGCGGATGCGGCTCATTCACGCGTTCGAGCCCTCATCCTATCCGCTGGACTTTAGCCTGTTCGACGTGCGTGATGAGAAGACATTCCATGCTCGGGTTCGGGAGCGGTTGCAAGAATTAGTTAGCGTCTTGAAGAGCCAAGGAATCTCTGCGGAAGCGACATGCAAAGTCGGTCTGCCGGCCGATATGATCCTAGCCGAGGCGACGAGGATTCCAGCAGCAATGATCGTGATGGGCACTCACGGACGACGAGGGTGGGAACATCTGGCGATGGGAAGCGTCGCGGAACACGTAATACGCCACAGTGCAGTGCCGGTACTCACAGTCAAGAGCCCGAAGTATGTTACGCACTTGATGAACAAGAGTGCGAAAGCGGAGGCCCATGCCAGAGAAACAAACTAAAGCGGCGAGAGAGGCCGTGGCGCGGGTGGCGTATGAGTTGTACTTGCTTCGCGGCGGTGAGCATGGTCATGACATTCAGGATTGGCTCATCGCTGAGCACATGCTGGAGGCAACCTTAAAGCGACGCAGAAAACCTCACAACGGCCGCGAGCTCTCCGCCGTGCTGAGGATGAGTCGAAGTTGATTAAGGATTGATTCTCGTCCAATTTCGCCACAGCCCAATCTTCGGTTCCTGCTGTATTTCTCCCCACTCGCTAATTCTCTCGAAGCTTCGATGCTTTTGGGGTGACGTAACCTCTTCTAAGACCATTAGTTTTCGCCAGCCCTCTCTTCGTATCCTTCTGGCACCATCATTGCGGGTGCAGGGGTTGTTGGGGTCACGGCAGTGGCGAGGGCCAGGGCAGCCCTAAAATACAGCGAGGACCGCGATGACACCGATCACCGACCTCTTGAAACTAGCGGGCAGTCAATCTCGCGGCAACGCGCAATCAATCAATATCTTGAAGACTTTGCTGGAAATACAGACGAAGTTTGGTTTTGTTCCGCCTGCTTCGCTTCCGGAGATTGCTGAGGAGTTGGGCGTAACTGATGCGGAGGTGAATGGAGTCCTGTCTTTCTATCCCGACTTGCGCACTCAGGCCGCTGGCCGGCACGTCATCCGCGTGTGCCTGGGGGAAGGCTGCATAGCCAATCACTGCCGCCAGGTGTTGAAGGAGCTGGAGAAAAAACTGGGCATCCGTCTGGGAGAGTCCACGCGAGACGGGCGATTCACCTTAGAAAAAATGTACTGCGCAGGGAACTGCGGGGTGGGCCCAACCGTGATGGTAGACCATGATGTGCATGGACGCGTGGCCCCCACCGGAGTCCCGAAGTTGCTCGGGGAATACCAATGATCCGCGTCTTTCTCTCGCTCGATACTTCCGCGTGCGCTGCTGGAGCGACAAGACTCGCGACAGCCTGGAGCAAACACAGAGGTATTGAGATCGTTCGCACCGCGAGCCGCGGCGCATTCTTTCTGGAACCGCTGGTTGAGCGGGAGGGGGAGACAGATCGCATCGCCTGGCCCAATGCGCATGAAGGAGACCTTCCTCGCATTGTTCAAGGGGTGGGTGGCATGTCGATCGGTTCGTTGCCGTTTCTGCAGAAGCAGACGAGGGTGGTCTTTCAAAATTTCGGCATCACACGCCCCTTAGAGCTCGACGACTACCGGAGTCGTGGAGGGTTCGTCGGATTGCCTCTCGCCGAGAGCATGACTCCCGCGGCAATCATCGAACAGGTCAAATGCTCGCAGTTGCGCGGACGCGGTGGGGCTGCGTTTCCTGTGTGGCGAAAGTGGCAGGCGGCAATGGAGACGACCGCCGACCAGAAGTATATCGTCGCCAACGCCGACGAAGGCGACGCCGGCACCTATTGCGATCGCATGATCATGGAGGGTGAGCCGTTTCGACTGATCGAAGGCATGCTGATCGCCGCACGCGCAGTCGGCGCGACCAAGGGCTTCATCTACTGTCGGTACGAATACCCCGCAGCGGTGCGAACCCTTCATGCCGCTATCGAGGTCCTCACCGGCGCAGGATATCTCGGGCGACAAGCGGTCGTTCCATTCGAGCTGGAGGTCTTCGTCGGAGGCGGCTCCTACGTCTGCGGCGAAGAGACGGCGCTGCTCCAGTCGCTCGAAGGAAGGCGCGGGATGGTGCAACCCAAGCCGCCGTATCCGGCGGTAAGTGGACTGTATGGCAAACCGACTCTGGTCAGTAACGTGCTGACATTTGCCACCATCCCGACGATTTTGTCACGAGGCGGTGAGTGGCATGCGTCGTTGGGGACCGAGTACTCCAAAGGAACGATCGCGCTGCAGATCGGAGGCCGGGTGAAACAACCCGGGCTCATTGAAGTACCGTTCGGCCTGACACTGGAAGAGGTGATTGAGGAGTTCGGGGGTGGAATGGCGCCGGGTGCGCGGTTCAAGGCCGTGCAGGTCGGAGGGCCACTGGGCAGTTTGTTGGACAGCTCGGGGCTGAAAACCAAGATCTGTTATGAGGCCTTTGCCCGTGAAGGCGCGATTCTCGGCCATGGTGGCATCGTCGTCTTCGATCAAGAGACCGATATGGTGGAGTTGACGCGCCATTACATGACCTTCACGGCGGACGAATCCTGCGGGAAATGCACGCCGTGCCGCGTCGGATCCGTCCGCGCCGGCGAGATTTTGGATGGGATCATCCAGGGGCGTGGGCGCAACGGTGACCTCGCGCTGTTGGCGGACCTGTGCGAGACCATGAAGCAGACGAGTTTGTGTGCGCTGGGAGCGCGGGCGCCCTATCCCGTGCTCACGGCCGTCGAGCTTTTCAAGAAGGAATTTCAGTGACCGAACATCTCACGATCAACGGCCAAGCCGTGCAGGCCGACACCGACACGTCGCTGCTGACTGCCGCGCGCGCGGTGGGCATTATCATCCCCAGCCTCTGCGCATCGCCGCACCTAAAGCCTTACGGCGGCTGTCGCCTCTGTCTCTGCCACATCGAAGGCCAGCCCGCGCTGGCTGCGGCCTGCACCACCCCTGTGCGGACCGGGATGGTGGTAAAGACCGATTCCGAAATACTCAATCGCCATCGCCGCAACATTATCGAGCTCTATCTCTCGGAACAGTCTGAACAGGGCGTGGAGACGTCTGAGCCATTGTTGCGTCTGGCGCGCCAATTCGGACTCAATGCCATACGGTATCGCGGGCCCAAGAAGCGCGTCGGGGAGCTTGACCAATCCAACCCCTACTTTGCGTTCAATCCCACGAAATGCATTGCCTGCGCGCGGTGTGTGCGGGTGTGCGACGACGTGCAGGGAACCGTCGCACTGTCGCTTTCCGGCCGAGGGTTCGGAACGCGTGTGATCGCAGGCAATGATGTGGGTTTTGCCGCCTCCAATTGTGTCTCATGCGGTGCGTGCGTGAAGGAATGCCCCACCGAAGCTTTGTACGAAAAGAAGGTGGCTCAGATCGGTCTGCCGGAAGGAATGACGCAGACCACCTGTGCCTACTGTGGAGTAGGCTGCCAGTTCTCGGCCGGCGTGCGCGCCGGTCGAATCGTCCAAATGGTACCGGTGGACGGAAATCCAGTGAATGACGGGCATGCCTGCCTGAAAGGCCGCTTCGGCTGGGACTATCTATATTCCCCGGAGCGTCTCACCCAACCCCTGCTGAGAACCTCGTCCCCCAACGCCTCTCCCAGCTGGCAGCCGATTTCTTGGGATGAGGCGCTGGGTCATATCGCCGACCGCTTCATGAAGATCCGGGAACAGCATGGCCCCGAGGCTGTGGCGGCAATCTCGTCCAGCCGCGGCACCAACGAAGAGAATTATGTCATTGCCAAGTTTGTCCGGTGTGTGCTGGGCACTAACAACATCGACAATTGCGCCAGGGTCTGCCACAGCGCCACCGTGACGGGGATGATGGAAGTACTCGGCGCATCGGCCGCGACAAACTCGATGGACTCGATCGACCAGGCGAAGCTGCTCATGGTGATTGGCGCGAATCCCACCGAGGCCCATCCAGTACTTGGCGCGCGCATCCTCCGTGCGGCCCGACAGGGCACGCCGCTCATCGTCATCGATCCAAGAAAAATCGAGCTGGTGCAGTACGCGACAATGCATCTGCAGCTCCGACCAGGCACGAACGTGGCGCTGCTGAACGGGTTCGGACACGTGATCGTCCAAGAGGAGCTGCTGGATAAGGACTTCATTCGAGCGCGTACGGAGCAGTATGAGGACTGGGCGCAAAGCGTCTTGCCGTGCACGCCGGAAGTGACAGAGCGAATCACCGGAGTCCCGGCTGAGATGATTCGTCGCGCCGCGCGCCTCTACGCGTGTAGCGGGGCGTCCATGTCCATTCACGGGCTTGGCGTGACCGAACACAAATTCGGCAGTCACGGCGTCATCGCGCTGTGCAACGTGGCGCTGGCGACGGGCAACATAGGACGGCCCGGCACCGGCATTAATCCGTTGCGCGGTCAGAACAATGTGCAAGGCGCCTGCGACGCCGGCGCGATCCCGAACTATTTCAGCGGGTACCAACGGCTCGACGATCCTGCGCTCCAGGTCCTGCATCAGCAGATCACGGGGCGTCCCTTGCCAACCAAGCGCGGCCTCAAAATTCCGGACATGTGGGACGCGGCGCTGGCCGGCAAGCTGAAAGGACTCTGGGTGATCGGCTATGACGTGGCGCAGACCGATCCGAATCTGAACAAGGTGCGCGAGGCCCTCGAGCGCTTGGATTTCCTTGTGGTGCAGGATCTCTTTCTCTGCGAAACGGCTAAATACGCGCATCTCGTGTTGCCCGGCGCCGCGTTCGTCGAGAAAGACGGCACTTACACCAATCTGGAACGTCGAGTGCAGCGCGTCCGCAAAGTGGTCGACCCGCCGGCTGGCGTGAAACCGGATTGGCAGGTGTTCTGCGACGTCGCGACACGGATGGGCTATCCCATGAGCTATGATCATCCCTCGCAGGTCATGGACGAGATCGCCCGGTTGACACCAACGATGCGAGGGATCAGTTACGCGCGGTTGGAGAGAAGCCCTGGTCTCCAATGGCCGGTCCCTGATGAGAACCATCCGGGGACACCCATCATGCATCAAGAAGCGTTCCCGCGCGGGAAGGCGAGCTTCATCGGCGTGGAATACCTTTCGCCTGGGGAAGAACCAACGGAAGCGTATCCCTTCGTGCTCGTCACCGGCCGTGTCCTCGAACACTATTGCTCTGGCGCTCAGACTCGGCGCACTCGGATCATGGACCTCATGGATCATAACGTGCTGGACATTCATCCTGACGATGTGCGGCGGTTGACGCTCCGCAATGGACAGTCGGTCAAGGTCGTCAGTGCCAGAAGCGAAACAGTGTTGCCGGTGGTGTTGAGCAAGCGAGTGGCCCCGGGTCAGTTGTTTACCACCTTCCACTTTCCGCAGGACAATCTGAATGCGTTGCTCTCATCCAGCGCCGACGAGGAGTCAAACTGTCCGGAGTACAAGGTATCCACGGTCCGGCTCGAACCGTTAAATGCGAAGCGTCCCCCGGCATAGCCAACATGATTCACGGCATTTGGGGCTATCACCTGCTTGAAGGATACCGGGACAATCCGTAGGCTGATCTTCAGGCTGTCGCATTGCCGATGCGCGGACAGCTGCGATCTTTTGTCAGGGAAGGCCTATGAAGGCCGAGGAGTCACTGAAAGAAAACTTCTGTCACACACAGATGAGTTAAGAAAGGAACGGTCAAGATGGAAAGGCATTTACATCCGATGCTGGTACATTTTCCGATTGCTTTGCTGATCACCAGCGTGCTGTTCGACGCCATCGGGGCGGCCTTTAGGCAGGACAGTTTGCGGGAGGGAGCGCTGTGGTTGCTGGGACTGGGCTTACTGGGCGGACTCGGCGCTGTGTTATCCGGTGACATGGCTGAGGAAGTGGTGGAGAAGGCCGGAATTGCAGAGGCACTCCTCGAGAGGCACGAGACATGGGCCTTCGTGACGATGGGGATCTTTGGGGTGTTATTTGTGGGGCGTGTTTTCCTTCGCAATCACTTCACCACGTTGACGCTGGCGATCTATCTGGTCATCGCTTTAATCGGGATCGGGACCCTCAGCGTGACGGGGTATTTTGGAGGCGATCTCGTCTATGAACACGGCGCCGGAGTCCGGCAAGCCGCGCAGTCGTTGTCTACAGACAGCGAGTGATGAGGCGTTCATACATCCCGGTCTCCTTATTGTGTGTGCTCGTCGCGGTTCTCGCTGCTGAGGCCCAAGATGTAAAGGAGAGTGTCCGGCGTGGGTTGGCCGTGTTCCAAAAGAACTGCGTGATTTGCCACGGCGCGGATGCGAAAGGTTCGGGGCAACTGGCCGCGACGCTGCCCACCAGGCCGGCGAACCTGACCGACTGTCGGTTGACGGCCGAGGACAGGGTGGAGGTGTTGCAGGGGATCATTCGTCATGGAGGGCCGTACGCAGGCCGCTCTTCCGTCATGCCCGCCTTTAAGAATGTGTTGTCCGACTCGGACATCGCCGACGTGGCGCGTTATGTCAAGTCCCTGTGTTCCGATCCAGACTGGGTTCCAGGGGAATTGAATCCTCCGCGGGCGCTCATCACGGGCAAGGCCTTTCCAGAACAGGAGTTGATCGTCGGGGGGCGATTCGGGCGGAATGGGAACAAGGTCAGTGAATACTTCGGTGTGGTGGAATACCGCTTGAACGGGCTGACGAACATCGAAATCAAGTCCCGCGCTCTGTCCATCAATCCTAATATCGGTCCGACGGAGTCAGGCCTTGGCGATACGACCCTTTCGGTGAAACGGGTCTTAGCCTTCAGCAGGGTTCATCGGGCGCTCGCAAGCATAGGAGTAGAGCTGACCCTGCCGACGGGCGATGACACGCGTGGCCTTGGAGATGGGGAGTTTGTATGGGAACCCTTTCTGCGCGCCGCCTGGGACTGGCATCAGGTAGTGATTCAAGTGTCGACCAACCTGGTCTTGCCTCAGAAATCGTCGAATATCAATTCGCAGGCGAAATTTGATGTGGCGATCGGGCGCTATTTTTTTCCGGACCCTCGTCTACAGATCACCCCGATGATCGAATTTAATACCACCACGCGCATATCCGGTCCGTCCAAGGGTGAGACGAAAAGCGCCATTCTTCCGCAATTCCGAGTGAAATGGCTGGTATGGGCCCTGGGCGTCGGTGTCCAAGCACCGATCACGGATGCAAGAGACTTCGACGTGCGCCCTCTGTTTGACCTCGTGTACGAGTACGCCTTGCCGTAACGGCATCGTTGCAGAGCAAGGTTTCTTTATGCAACAGACTCTAGCGACCGGTTGGGGCGTTTCTCCCCAGCCTGTTGCCTGGCTTTAGTCAGTGTTCAGCGCTCGTCTAAACCTTTGATACGCCGATGCAGTTGTTACAGTGTATTGGGAAAGTGGCATCTCGATTGCTAGATTGCCGCTGAGGAGTGATAGATGCCGTCTTTCTGCGATTGATTGAGCTCCAGGAAGTAGGCTAGGCGTACATGAGCCGCAAGACGGGGGACCCATGTGGAACAATCGAGTCCGAATCGCGATTCTTGGAATAGGGGTGGCGGTAATCCTTGGCCTTCTGCTCAGCAACCGTTCAGAGAGCACGGCATCCTCCTACAGCCCCCCCGCATTGGAAGACATTCCGGCAGGGCCCGAAGGCGACGCCATTCGCCGCGGGTACGACATCGTGGTCAATACGCAGCAAAACGCCAAATCCTATGTGGGAAATGGTCTGAATTGCCGTAGCTGCCACCTCGAGGCGGGTCGCCTTCCGTACGCCGGTCCCTTTGTCGGCGTATACACCGCGTTGCCTGAATATCGGTCGCGAAACGCCAAGATGAATACCATCGAAATTCGGATCAATGACTGCTTCGAGCGAAGCATGAATGGCAAGCCCCTTCCCTATGACAGCGCGGAAATGGGGGCCCTGGTCTCATACATGGCCTGGATGTCCAAAGGCATCCCAGCGAAGACGAAGATGGCCGAACGGGGTTTTGGGACAATTACGCTTGGTAGGCGGGGAGACCAGGCCAAGGGCAAAAGCCTGTTCACCGGCAAGTGCGCGTCCTGCCATGGGGTGGACGGACAAGGGACCGAAATGGCGCCGCCCGTCTGGGGCCCGAAGTCCTACAACAAAGGCGCTGGCATGACACGGATCAGCTCGGCGGCCTCATTCATCAGACACAATATGCCTCTGGGCCAGGGCGGTACGCTTACGGACGAGGAGGCTTACGATCTCGCCACCTTTATTAACAGTCAACCGCGTCCGGAGTTTCCAGGCCGCGGGCAGGATTGGCCGAACGGCGGGAAGCCGGACGATATGGGGTACTAGCAGGAGAACGCCACACAAAGGATGAATGATGAAAGAGAAATTCTGGGATAGAGTGTTCTTAATCGTTCCGATCATCGTGGTAGGGGCCCTCGGTCTGCCGGCAGCACAGGAGACTCCGGCCCAAACCCCTGGGGAGCCCATCGTGAAGACGACATGTACTTCGTGCCATCGGCTTGAAGGTGAGCCGACCGGCCGTCGATTCAAGAAAGCTCCCGATCTCATCGGAGCCGGCGACAAATATCAGCGCGCCTGGTTACTTGCCTGGCTGAAAAATCCCAAGTTCAAGCTCTATCCCATGGGCTACGACTTTCAGGAAGACCGGAAGCAACAGCATCTGGCGCTTTCGGCAGCCGATGCCCAAGCAGTGGCCGATTATCTAGCGACACTGAAAGAGCCGTTGGTCAAGCACGGGGTGATGGCAAATGTAACGCGTGCTAACATTGAGCGCGGCAAAGCACGGTATGACGTGCTGCAGTGTTATGCCTGCCATCGCACGCCTGCCACCACTGCCGTAGGATGGACGGGTGGCGATACGAGTACCGATCTTCGCGAGTCCGGCAAGCGCTACCAAGCCGATTGGCTGTATCGGTTCAATCAAAACCCCCTGGACTTCGTACCGGATAGCGCTGCCTTCGTGCCGTCTCCCTCGCAAAATGTAACCGAGCAGGATGTATTCGACATCACCGCGTATATGATGACGTTCAAGTAATGGTTGAAGGGAGAGAAGGATCTGCTGGCCGCGTCTTGACCGAATCCTTTTCCTGCATTTGTCTCGAAAGAACGATAGCCGTTAATTTTCACACCAAGGAGGTCCTATGCGTAAGTTTCTGAGTGTCGCTGGTGCGTTCAGTCTGTTGGTACTGTCGACGGGGACGGCCCTTGCCGAAGAGAAAAAACCGACGCCGGCCGATGGCTTCAATATCCATGTCATGGCTCCGCATAAGTTCGAAGACGGCACGATCCATGGCCCATTTCATCACTATTGCAAAGGCATCTCGCCGGAGGTCCTGCAATGCCTGCTGTTTGAGTCCACTGATCCGAACGCGCTGTTGGTTGAGATCGAATATTTCATCGCCAAGCCGGTCTCTCGGGCGCATGTCCCGCTGAAAACCTGGAACAAGTACTATCACGACCACCAAGTGGAGATCGACACCGGCCGGGTACAAGTGCTGGACGTGCCGGAGGACAAGGCGAAGGAGATTGCGGCGGTGGCAGCGAAGACCGATGGGATTATCTTCCATCTCTGGCCGAAGGGAGCCAAAGCCCCAACCGGGGAAGTCGGACATCCGACGTCCGTCGGACACAAGGAACGCAAGGAGTAGTCAAATCCCGGTGCAGGCGAAGGGGAAGCGTCGAGAGACGTTTCCCCTGGGTCCGCAATGGTAACCCGGCGGCCAGAATATTCTATGCGCAGCACTTATCTTGCTGTTTTCATCTTGCTAGGAGTGTCCTTCGTATGGGCGGCGGATCCTGAAGTCCTTCGGCCCCGCGTGCCCAACGATCAGATCGACGCGGCGCGCGCCGTCACGAATCCGCTGCCGGCTACGCCTGAAACGATCGCGAAGGGCAAGACCCTGTTTGAAGGCAAGGCCTTCTGCCGGGCCTGCCATGGCGCTGACGGAAAGGGATTAACGGGACCCGATATCGAGCCTGGTTCCCTCAAGGGTCCCCTGCCGCGAAATTTCACTGATAAGGGGTGGCAGGCGCGCCGCACGGACGGCGAGCTGTTCTGGATTTTGAAGAACGGCAGCCCAGGCACCGACATGGGGCCTTTCATTCCACTCGTTGTCACCGAAGAAGAGGCCTGGCAACTAATCCATTATGTGCGCAGCTTCGGCAAGTAACCCGGGATGCGGGCATGGGCCGTCGCTATCCTCCTGCTGAATAGCGATCGGGCTGTGTGTAGTGCATGGCAACAGTCGTCGAGTGTTCTCCGGTGGCGTGGCGGGCCAGTCCTGGCGCGCCGTCCGCGTCCGCACCGACTCACTTTAATGTTTTCGGCTCCTTAGGGCATGGCCGTGCCGGGTTCCTCAATGCACGAATCTTGCTCTATCCCAAAGGGGAATCCTTTGGGGAAACCATGGCCTCTAGGGATTGAGGAGGCAATGATGATGATAATGAACCGGCGCGGTGTGTTGTCGTTGGGTGCCGGCGCGGTGATAAGTTTGCTCGCCCTGGGCTCAGGAGCGCATGCCGCATCCGATAACCCGAAGGCCGGCGGTGGCTTGCACCGCGTGGCGTTGCATCTCAACTCGGATGAGGAACGGATCCAGAAGGGCGCGCTCAGCAATATCAAGAACCTCTACGAGGAGTACGGCCAGGATCGCCTGAAAGTGGAGCTCGTGACGAACGGCCCTGGCCTCAAACTGTTCATCAGAAAAGACACGAAGTTCGCCGAGGAGTTGGCACAGCTCAAGAAGGCTTACGGGGTCAAC
>CAWBGA010000005.1:0-258700 GCA_963788195.1 Nitrospirota bacterium | reverse complement strand
AGTAGAAGCTCGGTACGCCGGCAGATCAGCAATGATCTGCCGGCGCAGTCTCAGGATGGTCTTCCTGTCTTTCTTCCTATCTTATTAGGGCTTTTCTGGCTCCCGGCTGCGTTGCTGCAGGCGGCCCGTCTCAGCTCCGTGCTCGCGCTCGAGGCGCTCACGCATCTCCTTGTGAATTTTGACACTGTACATGAGAAACCTGACCTGCTGCTCGGGGGTAAGGAGATCTCGGGCAATCTGCCATCGCTCGCGGCGGAGACCCACCAAGGCATCTTCAACCGCGTAGATGCGCTCCAGCGCGCTCTTTAATGCCTCCTCGTTTATGCCAACTGCGGGGGCAGACTTGTCCGGGTCAGGCCCCTTGCGGTCCGGCTTGCTTCGCAGGCTTTTGGCCTGCTCGCGAAGCGCGAGGATAGCATCGTGGCGCTGCCGGCGAAGGTCTTCTCCTTTGTGATCCAGTTGTTCTAAGCGCTGCAATAGTTTCCCGCGGGTGGCCTCGTCGAGTTGCAGCATCTGGATCAGTCGTTCCCGTTTCTTCGCTTCAAAATGACGGGTGCTTTCCTGTTGTTCGCCGCTCGCCGGCAGCTCAGGCCGCTGCTCGGGGTGCGTCTCACCCCATGCGGGTCGATGTCGCCAACGCCGCGATCAAGATCCCTACGACCTGAAATGGTATTTGCTTCATGGCCTTCCCTCTAGTCTCAGATGTCCGTAAACAAGCGATCGAGGGCTTTCGGATCGAGATGCGCGGCCATGCGAGCCAGGGCCATGTCCGAATCATCCTCATCCCAGGTACTATCCCAATCGGATTCCGCGAAGTCTCCCAAGTCTGAGCCCTGCCCGCCGGTCACTGCTTCGCCCGTGAGCGTAGGGCGGGTTTGCACGGGGTCGTTACCTGGCCTCCACGAGAACGGATCTCCTAAAAAAATCCCCGTAAAAAGCAGGATGAGGACCGAGGCTGCCAATGCCCATGACCATGGGTAGGCCCGCGCCCGGCCGGCCCAGAGCCTGCCTGATGAGCGCCTATCTTGTGGCATCGCCACGGCATCCATCCTTTCACGAAGCAGCCCCGTTCGAACCGATTTCGGAAATTCCTTCCAAAAGCGCTCGCCTGGGTCCGGCACCTCTCGCTGTTTTAGCCTGACCAATACCTGGCGGACCGCTTCCATTTCAGTTCGACAGGCTGGACAGATGTCCAAATGCGCAGTGATCTCGCGGACCCGTTCGGGTTCCATGTCCAGTTCTAAATACGGCACGGTCATGTTCTGAATATCGTTGCAGCTCACGGCGTCCCCTCCCCCCCAATCAATACCTGCCTCAGTCTATTCACGGCATGATGGTAATTGGCCTTTGCCGTGCCTTCAGAACAGCACATGATCGCGCCGATCTCCGCGAAGGCATGATCGTGATAGACACGGAGCACCAATGCCTCGCGCTGGCGATCGGGCAGTCTTCGAATCGCGGAACCCAGCCGGTCCCGCATTTGAGCCTTCGCTGTCGCATCAAAGATGTCTGTCGGCGCCACGAGGGGAAGATCCTCCACGTTCTCATGCGTCGTTCTGGCACGATCCCGAATTGCATTGCGGCAAAGATTAAGCCCGATCTGAAACAACCATGTCCGGAAGCTTGATTCCCGTCTAAATGAGCCGACATGCAAAAATGCCTGGACGAAGGTCCGCTGCGCAAGGTCGGCGGCGTCCGCATGATTTTCTAACATGCGGTAAGCCAAGTCATAAATTGTCTGCTGGTGGCGCTTGATCAACTCCTCGAACGCCGGCTCCTCGCCGGCGGCATAACGATCCAGCAATTGATAATCGGTCTCTTCCATATAGACCCACGCTGGTTCGCCCCTCACTACCTCTGAGACACCAGCACCAACGAAAAGGTTAAAAGCGAGCACTACTTACATACTTTACGATTGTGTTATGATCCCAGAATGGCTATGATGGCTGTAATGTCGATTCATGCCCTTATTTTAGGAGGAAGTGGCGATCATGATGGCACGGCGGACCGGGAAATCAAAGCAATCGGACGGCACGGGCGATGCAAAGAGCTCACGCCGGGTCATCCCACGTTTAACGAGCCGGGAGCGCCAGGTGTTGAACCTGGTGGCGAACGGATTGACAAGCCGACAGATCGGCGAGAAGCTGGGGATCAGTCCGCGCACTGCTGAAACTCATCGTGTAAACATCGGTCGTCGGTTGGGGATCAGGAACGTTGCACAGATGGTTCGCTACGCCATCGAGAATGACCTGTCTCCCGTTCCCAAGCGTTCCCGGTGATTGTTGTGCCCTAAGACTCCCGCAAAACCTGGCCGGTTAAAGAGGTTTTCAATCGGCCCAGTTCCTGGGGCGTACCCGCTCCCACCAGCTCCCCTCCTCGGTCGCCGCCTTCCGGCCCGAGATCAATGATCCAATCGGCGTTTCGAACGACATCGAGATTGTGCTCGATGATCAGCACCGTGTTTCCAGACTCCACGAGACGATTCAGCACATCCAGCAGCTTTTGAATGTCTGCGAAATGCAGTCCCGTGGTTGGTTCATCCAGAATGTAGAGGGTCCGGCCTGTCGCCCGCTTGGAGAGTTCCCGCGAGAGCTTGACCCGTTGCGCCTCTCCCCCCGACAAGGTGGTCGCGGACTGCCCAAGCTTGATATACCCGAGCCCGACGTCATAGAGGGTGATCAGCTTGGCTGAGATCGATGGCAGGTGCTTAAAGAATTCCAGCGCCTCCTCAACGGTCATCGCCAGGATGTCCGCAATGCTTTTGTCTTTATACAGCACCTCGAGCGTTTCTCGGTTGTAACGGCGCCCTTTGCATACCTCGCACATGACATATACATCCGGCAGGAAATGCATTTCGATTTTGATCAGACCGTCCCCCTCGCAGGCTTCGCATCTTCCGCCTTTGACATTGAACGAGTAGCGTCCAGGTTTGTAGCCACGCACCCGGGACTCGGGCAGATTTGAGAAGAGGTCGCGAATTGAACCGAACAGCCCCGTGTACGTCGCCGGATTTGAGCGGGGAGTGCGGCCGATGGGCGACTGGTCGATATTGATCACCTTGTCGATCTGCTCTGCCCCCTTGATGTCTGCACACCCCGACAACCAGGCGCGGTTTTCGATCCGGCGCTTCCAAAACTTGCTGGTAATGGATGTCGGAGGAGCCGTGCGAACTTTGCCGCCATACAGCAGCTGATGGAGACTCCTGTACAGCACATCGAAGACGAGAGTGCTCTTCCCTGAGCCCGAGACCCCCGTGACACACGTGAGTAAGCCCAGCGGAATCTTGATCGTGATGTTCTTTAAGTTGTGTTCCCTGGCGCCGACAACCGACAGATAGCGGTCCGGCATCCGTATCCGGTGCGGTAGCGCCACGGTCATATCCCCGCGCAGGTATCGCCCTGTAAGAGACGCCTTATTGGCCATCACCTCCGCCGGCGTGCCCTTCGCGACGATCGCGCCACCGTGAACTCCGGCTCCCGGCCCAAGATCCAGCAGGTAATCAGCCCGGCGCATGGTTTCGGCATCATGCTCCACCACGATCACGGTATTGCCCAGATCGCGAAGCCGAAACAGGGTATCGAGTAAGCGCTGATTGTCGCGCTGGTGTAGACCAATGGACGGCTCGTCCAGGATATACAGAACACCTACAAGCCCGGAGCCGATTTGCGTCGCCAGCCGAATCCGCTGCCCTTCGCCACCCGACAGGGTCGCTGCGGCCCGATCCAGCGTGAGATAGTCAAGGCCGACGTTAATCAGGAATCCAAGCCGCTCTCTGATTTCTTTTAAAATGCGGGGCGCAATCATCTGCTCTCGTTCGGTAAGCTTAAGCCGATCAAAGTATGCCGCGGCCGCCCGGATCGACAGCCGTGTTACGTCCGCAATCGAGTGTCGATGGATCAGGACCGACAGGCTTTCCGGTTTCAGACGGTCCCCTTTGCAGACGGAACAGGTCACAAGGTCCGCATAATCCTCGTCGTCGTATCCGCCGCCCCATTCGGACGCTATGCCATCTGCGGGCGGTTCATGGCCGAGCCCGTCGCACGCCGGGCACGCCCCATGCGGGCTGTTGAACGAAAACAGGCGCGGTGTCAGCTCGGGATAGCTGATCCCGCAGCGCACGCAGGCGAGTTTCTCGCTGTAGATCCGGTCTTTTGCTCCGTCAATCGCGATGCCGACCAGGCCAGTCGGCATGTTTCAGCGCAACCTCCAGCGAATCCGCCAGCCTGCGCGTGGTGGCATCATCGGGCTTGATCACGACGCGGTCTACGACGATTTCGATTGTGTGCTTTTTCTGCTTGTCCAGGGACACATCGTCGTCGGCCAAATCGTGCAGCACGCCGTCGACCCGAGCGCGAATAAAACCTGCGCGCCGCGCGTCCTGAAGTTCCTTGCGATATTCGCCTTTGCGATCTCTCACAATGGGCGCCAGCACCATGAGTTTCGCCCCGGCAGGCAGGGCCATGAGCGCATCGACCATTTGCTGGACCGTCTGCGCGGCGATCAGTTCGCCGCATTCAGGACAATGGGGCCGACCGATTCGGGCAAAGAGCAGCCGCAGATAATCATAGATCTCGGTGACGGTTCCCACTGTGGACCGGGGATTGCGCGAAGTGGTTCTCTGTTCAATGGAGATCGCCGGCGAGAGCCCTTCGATGGAATCGACGTCCGGCTTATCCATCTGCTCGAGAAATTGCCGGGCGTAGGCGGAGAGCGACTCGACATAGCGGCGCTGGCCCTCGGCATAGATCGTGTCAAAGGCGAGAGATGATTTGCCGGAACCGGAGAGGCCGGTGATCACGATAAGCTTGTCGCGAGGAAGGACCAGGTCCAGGTTCTTGAGATTGTGCTCGCGCGCGCCCTTGATGATGATCGCGGGAAACTCAGGCATAGAGGTTCATTGTAACCGACGCAGCGCCGACCGACAACCCGCGTTTGTGTCATGGTCCAGCATTGTGAGATGGTTGAACGGTTATTGCACAATTGAGGAGACGCAATGGGAATGTTCAAGACAGATCAGAGCCCAAGAAGCAGGCCATATAGGCGATGGACGATGTTCGGTGGTCTGCTCGTTTTAGCGATGACCCTGCTGAACGGATGCGCCTATAGCAGAGGCACTTTGGGAGATGAGGTCAAGGACGAGGATGTGGCGGCGCTCAAAAAGGGAGAGACCACCAGGACGGAGGTGGTCGCACGGTTGGGTGCGCCGGATCGAATTGCCCAGGCGAACGGCCAGGATGTGTTCCAGTACTACCGATACGACGTCAAGGGCGGGAGCTTACTGCTCATCCTTGTAAACTTTTCCCGCATGAATATCAAAAGCGACGATCTGTATGTGTTCTTCAACCAGAACGGCGTGGTCGATGATGTAGTGTTTGGGAAGCGCACCAAGCAGCTCAAGTTTCAGTACTGGCCATTTGGAGACTGACATGCCGGCGATGGAAAACACGCACTGGCTGGCGACCGGCATCCTGATCGTACTGCTGTCCTTAACGGGCTGTGGGTTTATCAGCACGACCAGAGTGACGGTCAACGACCGCATCGCCCCGCAAGATGTGGTCTTTATTGTGCCGGGGGAAACGACTTTCAAGGAGATCGTCACGCGCCTCGGCGCACCCGACGCATTGACCAATACGGCGCTGGGAGCCGTCGTGGCCTATCACTTCCGCGACGCCAAGCACACAAGAATCAACCTGGCCTGGCCGGCCCGGTTCTTCTTACCGGTCTCACCTGATCTGGTGCTCTCGGGCGGCGGACTGGGAACGGACGTGTTCCAGGTCTTCTTCGATTCCCGCTGGGTGGCTCAAACGTACGCCTTTGCGCATCATACAGGCGGTCCGAGGTTCAATCCCTGGCCCTTCTGATCTCGGCGCTACCGCTAAAGGAGAGGAACATGGACAGTAGTGAATTCATGGACGCGAATTCGGCTATCCTCATGGAACTTGGAGGAATGGCGGATCCGTTTAAGACTGTCATGCCTGGGAGCCCTGAGTATCAAAAACTCGTAAAACGACGCAACGAACTTATAGCTCGGCTTGTCGAACTCGATGAGATGTGGAAATCAGGTAGGATCGAGCGCGATCCCCCTTGGAGTGACAAGTGGAACAAGGGGAACACGGGGGGTGCATCGACATGAAGCGAATCTCCAGGGCAGCGCTCGTCTGGGCAGGAAATCATTTTCGACTCGTCCT
The DNA here is from genome assembly GCA_963788195.1 of Nitrospirota bacterium. Taxonomy (GTDB): domain Bacteria; phylum Nitrospirota; class Nitrospiria; order Nitrospirales; family NS-4; genus NS-11. Next base: position 252,512 of record CAWBGA010000005.1, on the reverse strand, counting down.
TGCGTGACTGAGGATGCCATGTTGGCCCGACTTGTTGTGATCGTCGTCGCTGCGGCAGCGTACTTAGGGCTTCTCTCGGCCCATTCGGCCTTGGCCGCAGTTGACGTCACACAGGCCAGGTACATGACGCCCAGTCAGTTCCTGCATTCCCTCAAGCAGGTCTCGCTGACCCTGCACGGCACAGGCGATCCCTTGAACGAGTACCTCTCGGCCGCCCAGGCGCGAGACTTCATCCAAAACGCGCTCGCCAATCGTGGGATCGTGGTGCGGCCCAACTCGCCCGTGGCGCTTGAGGTCACACTGTCGCATGAACGGCGGAGCACCATAAACGCCGACGAGCCCGTCGTTCGTCACGACTATTTTCTGACACTGCAGTTCTTTGTGCGCGGCGCCGTATGGAGAAACGGCAAATTCCACGCACTGCCTGTGGCCCCCACGAGCGCCTGGTGGGCCACCTACGTCATTGAGCCGACCGAGCTTCAGCGGCTGCTCCTCAACGAGGAAACGGGAAAAAGGCTTCGCCAGCAGTTTGCTCAGGGTGTCGTCGATAGCCTCAACGCCATCGAGACCAACACCACAGTGGACAATACACCGTTTCCGCCGCAGTCGTGGTCTGAGCAGGAGAAAACGTGGGGCAACGCCGATTTCACGCGCGTCATGCGTACCGATACGCCGATGGATTCCAGCCTCATCCTGGACCTTGACTACGAGCCTAAACTGGCAGTGACGTCTCACTTTAAAGAGCCCAAGTGCGCGGGTGGGCCGACGCTCCGTGAATTGTGGACTCGCGAGTTTCAGCAGTTGAAATGGACGCGGCAGGTGGCGCAACCGCCTCTCACTGTGGAACACGAGTTTCATTGCCGCATCCAAAAAGATCCCGGCGCGGTACCGGTCTACCATGTGATCCATCAGGTCTCCCTGAAAGAGGCCAACGCCGTCTTTGAATTGAACGGCGAACTGTTCCGGAAACCGGTGACACTCCAGTCGTCCGCCGTCATGACCTTTACCAACGCCGAGGCTGCCGACGAGGAGTGGTTTGCCCGTCTGTCTCGTCGAGCGATCTTCAAGGAATTCGATTCGGACCTCCGCCATGCCGCACATGAGCGGCCGAACCTGCCTGGTGCGCAACTGGCCGTCGTCCGGAGTGCGCCGGGTTCAGCACCGATCGGAAGGATGATCCTCGGCGGGGATGTGCAGCTCGAGCAGGGTGGGTGGCGCTATACCAACGGGACGCAAATTCCCGACTCACTGCTCGACAAAGCCACCGGCGCGCCGCCCCTGCGACCCAGAACTCAGCATCCGGTGACGCAGACACCTGCGTCGACCACCATCGCGGACATCAAGAACACGCTCGGAACGGTGAAGAGTTGTCAGTTGTACGCAGGTGCGTCAAAGGAAAATCTTTTGTGGTCGGTGATGTCCCCTGGTTTCGAGATGGACGATGCCGGTGTGATCGCATCGCGTTACGTGCTTTCCACGCGATCAGAGCAAGGGTATGCGCAGGGAGCGGCCATTGCCAATCTGTCGCTCGCGGGTGCACAGATTCAGGATCGCGGCGGTTGCAAGATTCTCAGTATCCCCTGCAAGAACGGCCAGTGCGTCCGGTTCGAGGACAATGCCAATCCGTCACTGTCCTTTTTTGTGGAGACAACCGATCAGGCGAACAAGATTCTGAATGACCTCAAAGCGCTGGCGCCGCTCTATCCAGACGGCGCGGGCGAATTGCGCAAGTGATGAGGAAGCGTGGGGGGGTGTGATGATGAGACATAAGACCATGCGCGTTCTATTCTTATTGTGTTTCGTCAGCGTCAGCTCCGAAGTGTATGGGCAGAATAAGAATGCTTGCGACCTGGTGAGCCAAGCGGATGTCGAGGCGATTCTCGGACAATCGCTCCAGGTGAACTCCCACAATCCCCAGAGTTGCGCCTACACCAATGTGGCGCCTACCGATGACTACGAGAGCGAGCAGATATCCCTCGCTGCCAAGCTCGGCCCACAAGCCTTCCGTGCGGGCTTCTACATGATGTCCGAGGATCGAGCAAAGGTCTCGATCATCGCGCACTGCAAGGCGATGACAACTGGGTTTCCCATTCTGCAGAACTACCTGACGGCCGACGAGATTAAAGCGCTCATGGGCGAGGCCGGTCAAGCGAAGACGAAGGCTGAAGTGATGGCCTGCATCAAAGAGTACGACGCCAAAGAAATCAGCGCGAATCGCAAGGCCGCGATCGAATACTGCTTTCAGGGGAACGACTACACGAAGGGTTCGAGCTCGGCGATGCCATTCTTCGACTACTGCATGAATCGGCACGACATGCTACAGGCGATGTGCAATAAAGCATCGGCTTTCCTCATGGCGTACCAGAAGCGGAAGAATCCGGAATACAACTATGTGGCGCAATCGTGTCCGGGCGTACGGCTGAATCCTCAAGAGATTCAGGCGATTCAGGCGGTGTCTGCCCCTGCTGCGATGGCGGAGCTTCCTGCGAAGTTCTTCGCGCCGCCCAATGTCGTGATTTCTCCTGGACGGCAGTTGCCGATCCCGGCGGGCACAGTGCTCAACACGAGGCTCAGCGGCGGACTGTATGCCACCAACGTCGCAGCCAGCCAGTATACCGATGTACGCCTCGAGCAGGCGGTGGCGGTCGGCGGACAGACGGTGCTGCCTGTGAACACGCACATTACACTCAAGACCCGCATCGTTGGTCCCGGCACACGTCCCGGAACCGTTCAAATCGGCCTGACGACCGACCGGGCCGAAATGCCCGACGGCAAGCACGCGGATGTGAAGAGCGACGAGCTCCTGTTCACGGTCACGAAAGAACCGAACGCGCTCGAAGGAGGAGGCATTCCGTTCGACACGAAGCTGCGCTTTACGGTGGCGACACCGGCGACACCGTCCGCTCCGGCGTCGCCGCCCACCGTGGCCGCTCCGCCAGTTCCATTGAAAAAGCGACTCGATATCGTGATCGCCGTCACCTATGCAGCGACTCCGAATCCGACAGCGGTGGAGCAATTCCAGAAGCGCATCGACGAAACCACATATGAAACTCCAATCAACGTTCCAGATGTGGGTGACTCAGCGTTTTGGGTCGGTCAAATGCCTGGTACCAGCGGAGCTGGGTTATCCGTCTTTAGCGGCGGCAAAGTGACGTTGCTGATCGGTGGGAACATCACGCTGGACCAAGCAAAGGCTCTTGCGGCGAAGGCGCTGGGCACTGCGGCGAAGACCGGATTTCGGTACGTCCCGCCGTCTCCCTTCACGAAGCCCGTGCTGGGTCCGCGTCCCGCGAAGCCCAGTCCAATCGAGCAGCTGAAGTTCGATCTCACCGCCAAAGCCGAAAAGGGCAGTGCGAAGGCGCAATTCGCGCTCGGCAACTTTTACGAGAACGGCATCATCGGACCGGACGGGATCCCAAAGCCGGATTATCCCGCCGCCGCCTATTGGTACCAGGAAGCCTCAAACAGCGGCCAATCTGAGGCCTCTTTTGCACTGGCGCTCCTTTATCGCGATGGACGAGGGATGAATCAGAATGATGCTGCCGCGGTGACTGAGTTTCGCAAAGCCGCGACGGCAGGCTTTGTGCCTGCCATGGCTCAGCTGTCCTCCGCCTATTTAGCGGTCAAGACAGACACGAGCGCGCAGCGTGCCCAAATATGGGCCCGGGAAGCGGCGAAGGCCGGCGATCCGGAAGGCCACCTGAACTTGGGGTATCTCTGGAACAAAGGATGGATGGGAGGAGGGAAGCCCTACTACTACCAAAAGGCGATGGAGGAGTACCAACTGGCAGCACAAGGTGGCGACTGCGTGGCCATGATGAATATCGGAGGTCTCTACTTCAACGGAGACGGTGTCCCGCAGGACAAGCAACAGGCGGAAAGTTGGTTTGCAAAAGCCAAAACGTGCGGCGGCAGCGATCTGGAGTGGATGCGTGACAAGGCGGCCCGATACCAAGAGAAGGCAGCCCAAGGAAAGCTTCCGGCGATACCGACGCCGCCACCGGGCGCGGGTTTGGTGAAATTGGGCAACAGTCTCCTCGCCATGATGTCCATGACGCTCGGGATGGACGTCCTTGCCCCCGATTCTGAAGATAAACTGGCGAACATGAGTCTCGGCGATGTTTTAATGCTTGCCCAAAAAAACCGGAAGTCCGCCTGTGCCTTGAGCGGCTTCGCAGTTAACATGGGATTGTCGCCGAGCGCATGTTGAAGAAGTGGGGTCAGAGTCCATATTCACGGCTGCGGAGCGGATCGCGCGCGCGCGACGCTGCGTGCTTGTCGTCTTGACTTTGAAGCCAGCTCGCGCCTAGAGTCTTGCTCTCAAACCGCACAATACCTCTCTCCCGCGGAGGTATCTATGTATTCTTCTATTATGGCTCTCGCCTCTGGAGTGAAACTTCCTCGGAATCTGCTCCATCTGGTTTCGCTCTCCCTTGCTGCTTTCTTTGCTGTTCACGCGCCAAGTTTGGCGGCGGTGGGGTGGCCATTTCACTCTGATCGCGATCTGATCACCAAGCTCTACAACGCGGATTTTGCGCACATCAGTGATGACAATGAGGGCCGGATGGATTTACAAACCGTGATGTATGCATTTCGGTATGACGAGAAAAGACGTGAAAAGTGTTCGCTGCTTGGTGACGACATGTCGCTGGCGTTGTCGATGAAGTATACGCGGTTCCTCAATACCGATAGGCAGACCGGGACATTTCCCAGTGCGCAGTTCATGGCTTTGAGCGTCATGGACCTGGCGGCCAAGAAGCCGGGGGACGTGTTTGCGCTCGGTCCGAATGCGATGGCTATGGCGATGGAGATCGATGAACACGGCTGCCAGAGCCCGCGGGTGGAGAGGATTCGCCAAAATATCATCAAGCTGCTGGAGCAGCGCATTGCCTGGTATGCGATCAAAGACCACAGCAAAGAGACCGGTCTGATGAAGCAATCGATTGCAGTCGTGAACCGGCAGGCCCTGGAAAGTACCGTGTCGAAAGATGTGGAGCTCCCTGCGCAACCAGAGGCGCTGCGCCAGATCGGCGATCTTGAGGCCAGGGGAGCGCAGCTTTCGGACTGCCAGTACGGCCCGACCAATCCGGACAGCACCGGCTCCGAAACGGTGACATTTTGGTATAAGGAAGTTCCCATTCCCATGGCAGATCTTATGAAGCTGTCGCGCAAGCATCCCTTGGCCAAGTTTGGTGACGCGGCCGTCACGACGTGCCCCCGACATTAGCGGACGCGCGCCAGAAGGTCGGCGAATCGCGGAGGCTGGGACAGAGCAAGATCGATCAGGCCGCCTTGCCTGCGGCCCACATACCCTTGGAACGGGTCATGGGAAGCATCGCTACGCTCTATACCAAAAGACCAAGCAAAGCTGGATGTCGTACCAGGCGACGCATGATCCTCGCGATCAACAGCAGGCAATCTCGGGGAAAGATCAATTGCTGGGCGGCCCGTTCGGTTACGAGACCGCCTGTGAGAAGATGAAACTGGGTGGTCAGCCTCCCACCAATATCCACTGCCAGATCGCGCAGCAATTGGCTGATGAATTCCGTGGCATTCCGAATGGTCCTGGGACAGGGGACAGCGCGAGCGCGGGAGCGCCCGTACCAACACCGCGGGGAATGGCGAGGGTGCCGATCACTCCAAACGCGACGCCACCGGGAGTGCCCGGCGATGCGACCACCACCCCGGCTCCGGCCGCCGGCCCTTCGGTGATCCCTGCCGGCACACAACTGGCAGTCATGACAATCGAGGCAATCGATCTCCTCAGCCAGGATGAGAGCCGGACGTATCGTGCGGAACTCGACAAGCCAGCGCTGTTCTTTGGACAGACCGTATTGGCGAAGGGCACCGAGGTCATGCTGAAACTGTCCCGTGAAAAACGGCCGGGAATGCCCGACACGTTAGCCTTCATGGCATTGTCCGTCGATTCCACAACTGTGAATGGCAAGCGCACTGCTTTGACGACCAGCACCGTCATAAAAGCTGTCTCGGTCCGTGAAACACCGGCTCGTGGGGTCACGGAAATCCCACCGCATACGGCACTGGTTTTCTTCGTCCAAGCGGACAGCAAGTGAAGTTCGCGGAATACGTTCGCGTTGGGTGCTGAAAGTATACTTTTCGTCGAGACCTCGCGAAGGACGGAGACAACAATAAGGGTCAGATTCGATTTTCTGAGGTCTCCGGGCGGGCACTGGGTTAGCTCTGAAAAGCCTCTCATACAAACCACGACGAGCTGCACATAACCGCTACGAACTGGCTTGAGTGGGACGTTGTCTGACCCTGCGCTGCAGCAGAATAGCATGAGAGCCTCGCTTGACCAAGGTATAGTCGCCGTGTAAATCATTCCGTGCATGGAAATCCTCGACGACCCTCCACCCAATCCCGCCGGCGGCGCGACCCTCATCGTGGACGCGAAGGACTCGTCGGCCTACGAACGGCCCTAGCGCCGCGCTCAAGCACGCCGGGCCGGACGATCAGATCTTCATCAAGCCCGGTGTTTACGAGGATAAGATCTTCGTCTCGGATCGGCCAATTATTCTGAGCGGGGCCGGCCGGGACGCCGTACAGATCTTCTGCCGGCGCGGCGGGCCGCTCTATCTGCAGAACGTCCCGAGCGGCCGCATCACGGGGATCACCTTTCGCTATGTCGGCAGCGACCAGAATTCGGTTTTGAACATCCTGGACTCCACCTGCACCATCAGCAGATGCCGCGCCGTTGAAGGTATTCTCTCCGGCGTGGTTATCTACGGCCCCCTCTGCCGGCCTACTCTGATCGACAACGAGGTATCTCACAACCGCGAGTCCGGCATTTTCGTGTTTGCCGAGGCCCGTCCCTACATCTCGCAAAACCTGTGCTATCGCAAACCATCACTTCGGGCTTGCGGCGCGCGATCCCGGTACGCACCCCGACTTCGTGCGCAACACGTGCCACGACAACATGCTGAGCGGCATCCTGATGTTTCACCATGCCGAAGCGCTGGTGCTGGAGAACGTCTGCCGCGACAACCAGCACTGGGGGTTCGTGACCACGCCGGAATGCGAGACCACTCCTCCGCGAGGCGAGCTTACAAAGGGGAATCAACTGGACGACAATCCCCGCGGCGCCATCATGGTGACTCACGAACCGCTGGCCGAGATCGGACGGTGATAGGTCGCCATTTCTCGATGATCCGCGGGTTTCATTTGGCCGACTTTTTCACTCTGGCCAATGCTGCCTGCGGCGTGGCAGCGGTTTTCTGCGCCATGACCTACATGAGCAGCCAATCCTTGCCCTACTTCTTCGCAGCGGCGGCCTTGGTGCCCGCGGCGTTGATATTCGATGTGCTCGACGGCAGCGTCGCGCGATCGCGTCACACGCATTCGGCGCTCGGGCGCGAGTTGGATTCTCTTGCTGACATCATCTCGTTCGGGGTCGCGCCGGCGGCACTTGGATTCGCCGCCGGTTTACGCAGAGGGTGGGACTGGGTAGCGCTCATTTACTTCGTCTGCTGCGGGGTAAGCCGATTGGCCCGCTACAACGTCACCGCCGAACTCCTCTCGGAGGGCAAGGACAAGGTTGCCTACTTCGAAGGCACACCTATTCCTACGAGCGTGCTGCTGAGCGGTGTGCTGGCCCTCGCTGCCTGGCAGGGCCGTCTAGGCGAGAACCTTTACTGGGGCACGTGGACATTCGGACCTTGGGATCTGCACCCGCTGTCGTTGCTATTCGTCATGTCCGGCACCTTGATGATCAGCAAAACGCTACGTATTCCGAAAATCTAGTGAGATAAGGCTAGGAACACTCATGCCTCTGAACATTCTGCAAACGATTCCGATCCTGCGCATCTTTGATGTCACGAAAGCGAAAGAGTTCTACGTCGGCTTCCTGGGCTTCAAGATTGATTGGGAGCATAGATTTGATCCAAATGCACCCGTATATATGCAGGTGTCACGCGGCGGCTGCCTGCTGCACCTCACAGAACATCACGGTGATTGCTGCCCGGGCTCGACCGTGTTTATGCGAGTAAGCGGCCTTGACGAATTCCATCAAGAGATCACGGAAAAAGTTTGCCCGCCCTCGTACTCGATCCTTGAACGGGAATGGATTGATCAGCCTCGCGGTCATTGCACCCGCCCGCCAAGCAAAGCTTGCTCGACCCGAAGGCCTGATGATTATTTAAGGCCGCCGGGATAGTTTCTCCGAGATCTTATTGCACCCACCCGCCCCAAGCCTGCCGAGACAGGCTTTTGTCCCGTGGGACAAACTCCTTTGCCCCCGCGGTAACCGCGTCCGCTTTAACGAAGTCTCCGCGTCGAAATAAACCTATTGTTCTGAGCTCTAATCCTGGGTTTGTGGCCATCGTGCAAAGCGAAGGTCTTTGGTACTGGTGGCACTAGTATCATCTCTTTCGACGAATGGAAACCCACGCGCAATCCTGATATTAAGCTCCATGCTGACTAACATTCCCAATAGTTAACCTGGTGTAATAAGGAGAAAAGTATGAAAAGACCGTTGCAATTTCTTTTGGTGATTGGCGCGCTCTCTATAGGTGTCGCTGCGCAGGCAGATACCGGCGCGAGCATGAATCTTGTTGATGACAAGGGTGTGGGGAAAGAAATTGGCAAAGTAACAATCAGCGAAAGCCAATATGGCCTTGTTTTGACCCCGGAACTCACGGGTCTCCCACCCGGGCCGCATGGTTTTCATATGCATGAAAATCCGACTTGTGATCCGAAAGAAAAGGACGGAAAACCCGCACCCGCCTGGGCAGCCGGCGGCCATAATGATCCAGCAGGAACCAAAAAACATGGTTCACCCTGGGGGGATGGTCATCAGGGGGATTTGCCTGCATTGTTCGTGGATGCCGACGGGAATGCAAAGCAAGCGGTGTTGGCACCGCGCTTGAAAATGGCTGATGTCAAAGGCCGTTCCTTAATGATCCATGCAGGTGGCGATAATTATTCGGACCAACCCGCTCCGCTCGGCGGCGGAGGCGCACGCATTGCCTGTGGTGTGATTCAATAAGGGCTGATTAGGGGCGCTCCAGACGGATGGGAGCAAGCGGGCCTTTGCCCGCTTGCTCCCGGGAAAGACCACCGGGCTGTACTCTAGGAGTAACAATGGCCAGATACGGCAAGAAAGCATCCGAAAAAGTCGAGAAGGCGATGCACGAGCGCAAGAGGGGAAAGCTGAAGAGCGGCCGATCGGGAAAGACGGTAAAAAGCCGCAAACAGGCGATTGCCATTGGGTTGTCGCAAGCCCGACGCGCCGGAGCGAAGGTGCCGTCTAAGAAGTCGTCGTCTAAGAAATCTTCTTCCAGGAAGTCTTCCTCGAAGAAGAAGTAACAGCAGAGCGCATCCATTCTGAATTGACCATCCCGGCGAATATTGACGTCCTCGTCGTCGGGGCCGGCCCGACGGGGCTCATGCTCGGCAATCAATTGGGGCGGCGCGACGTCCGCACGCTGATCATCGACCGGCATCCGGGTCCATCACTCCAAACGAAAGCTCTCGGCGTACAGGCGCGCACGCTTGAGATTTATTCGCAGCTCGGTATCATCCAACAAGCACTCGAGTTGGGCACGCGCGCCACCGGCGCGAACATGTGGGTCGGGGGACGACAAGCTGCACGCGTCCCTCTCGGCGACATCGGACGCGATCTTAGTCCATATCCCTTTCTGCTGATCCTGGGCCAGGACGATAACGAGCGGCTCCTTGGAGAAGCCTTACGCAACTGGGGAATGGACGTGCAGTGGAGCACAGAACTGGTCGGCCTTGCGCAAAGCGCCGAGCACGTGTCGGCAACACTCAAGCAGGCGGATGGTTCGATGCGGGAGATCAAGGCGAAATGGGTTGCGGGTTGTGACGGCGCGCACAGCGCGGTACGCACCCTGAACGGGATTGCCTTTCAGGGCGCGCCTTACGAACATGTGTTTTTTGTCGCCGACACCTCACTGACCGGGCCGATGGTGACCGGTGAACTCAACGTCTTTTTGTTTCGCGATGGATTTCACCTCTTCTTTCCGATGCGCGGGACTCATCACTGGCGTGTGGTCGGGATCGTGCCGGGGCACCTGCGCTCGCGCGACGATCTGGAGTTCGCTTCGGTGTTTCCGTCGATTCGCGAGCAGGTGGCCGGAACGCTCGTATTTCAGGAATGCCACTGGTTCTCGACGTATCGGATTCATCACCGGCGCGCCGAAAGATTTCGCGACCGCCGCTGCTTTCTGTTGGGCGATGCGGCGCACATTCACAGCCCCGTTGGCGCTCAAGGCATGAACACCGGGCTGCAGGACGCGTATAACCTTGGCTGGAAGCTGGCGCTCGTCGTGTCGGGACGTGCCGGCGAAGGCTTGCTTGCCTCCTACGAGATCGAGCGCGTTCCGGTCGCTGAGCGGCTGCTGAAGACAACCGACCAGGCTTTCTCGCTCATCGTCTCTGACCGGTGGCTGGCGGGCATTTTCCGCACCCGCCTGCTCGCCAAGATCCTCGCGATCGCGATGACGTTTGACCGGATACGGAAGTTTGCGTTTCGCACGATCTCTCAGATTGGCATTCACTACCGGAGGAGTCCTCTCTCAGAGACGCCGGCAGGCTTCTCCAGCCATGCGCCGCAAGCAGGTGACCGATTTCCGTGGCTGCGGCTCAAACTCGTCTCGAACACTCCCGCTGAGGATTTGTTCGCGAGGCTCGACGATACACGCTTCAATCTCATCGTGATCGGGCAACCGGCTCTTTTTACCGATCTACCAGAACTTAACAGCCTCATTCATGTTCTTCTCGTACCCGACGACCCGATCAATGATCGGGAGCTCGTCCGCGCGGGCATCCCAAAGCCGTCCTTCTACCTGTTGCGTCCCGATGGCTATATCGGGCTCGCCGGGATTCATCTCCAAGCGCATGCACTGACACTTTACTTGGCCGCGCGTCTGGAACTTCGGGCAGCGAGAGATGAGTAAAGGAGCAAAGGAATGGCTCATGATCAACCACGCTAAAAGGAGAAACGAATGGTGAACAAGCTAGGATTGGGATTGGCAGTGCTCACGGGAATGAGTCTGGTCGGAGGACCCGTCTTCGCTGAAAACCACGTCTTCGAGTTCAGCGATCAGGTCAAGCAGGGAGAGCAGCGGCCGGGCTTCACCAACAAGGCGATCGTCAAGACCGCCACCTTTACTGTAGGCGCGGTCGCGATTAAGAATGAAGTCAAGCCGCACCGGCATCACGATGGGACGCACGTGGTTTACATTGTCAGCGGTGTCGGGACGATGACCCACGGGAGTGAGACGATCGTGCTCAAGCCCGGTATGATCGTTCACGTCCCGGCAGGCGTGGTGCATGGCATCAAGGCAGAGGGCGGCGAACTCACATTGGTGGACTTCGCCCAGCCACCGTTCGATCCGAATAAGATGGAGTGGATCAAATAGGAGGAAGGCAATGGCAAATCCTTTTGTGCATGTCGAGCTAAACACGACAGACGTCGATAAGGCGAAGAAATTCTATGGACAGTTGTTTGACTGGAAGCTCGAAGACGTAGCGATGGGCCCCAGCGGACAGTACACAATGATCAAGCCTGGTACGGGGACCGGCGGAGGGATGCTGAAGCACCCGGTGCCCGGCGAGCCGTCGTCGTGGCTGGCGTATGTAGCGGTGGAAGATGTCACGGCCTCGACGCAGAAGGCCAAGTCACTGGGCGCCAAGATCATACGTGACGTCACGGAAGTGCCGGGCGCCGGGTGGCTGAGCATCATCAGCGACCCGACCGGCGCAGCGCTCGGCCTCTGGAAGCCAAAGGGCCCTTGAACAAATAGGGTCAGAGTTGGTAATGACACGCCGGTCGTTCTGCGTGACGGTGTCCCGATGCACGTGTATCTTACCACTGGCTGAACATAATGGATGGAGTCTATAAAGAGACGCCAACCAACAATAGGTTTGTTGTGGTGCTTGCCCTCCTTGCTATCGTTGTGTGTTCGCTGGGCCTGGTTGCGCCCGGTCTAGCGTATGCTGACATCAATAATCTAAGGCAGGGTCACTGGTCGGGTGGGACAGGGATTGGCTTTTTGGGCAACACACCTGATGGTGCCGCCGAGGTTGCGCTCAACGGGCATGCCGATTATTTCTTCACACCCAATGTTTCTTTGGGCCCATTAGCGCAGTATGCTGGCGCGGGCAACGATATAATCTTCGGCTTGTCCGCCCAAGCCAAGTACTGGTGGGGCATTCCGGGGCGTCAGAACTTGGCCAAGCTCGTGGTACAGGGTGGGATCGGGTTCGTCCGAGCCGATATCAAGGACAACGACAGCGGCGCCCCTGCAGATACGTATACCTCGTTCTTGATCCCGGTTGGTGTTGGACTTGACTATACCGTAAGCAAGCACGTCGCCGTCACGGCCGACCTCCTTGTCAATTTCACATCTCTTGGCGAAACCGTCCACGCTGGCGGACGTGATGTGGACCTCCACACGAATGTCATGCCGGGATTGTATTTGGGCATGCGGTTCTGACAGTAAGCCTCCAACTCTTCGGACCTGCCAGAGAGCATTGACAACTCTGCGTCACCCGGCGAAAATCGCCACCATCGTCGTCATCATCCGCGATGATTGACGCATCCATGTCCGGAGAGAAAGGAAAATGTCCCCATTTTTCCCGGCTATTACGATCGTGCTCATGCTTGGCGCGACGGGGCCTGCGCGCGGAACCGAACTCCCGATCTTCGATGCGCACATTCACTACAACTATGACGCGTGGGAAGTCGTCCCGCCGAAAGAGGCGATCGCGCTGTTGCGGAAGGCTGGCATGGTGCGCGCGCTCGTCTCAAGTTCCAGCGACGAGGGCACGCAGAAGCTTTACGCAGAGGCCCCGGACCTGATTATTCCCGAACTGCGGCCATACCGTACACGTGAAGAGATCTCCAACTGGGTGCGCGACGAATCGATCATCGGGCACGTCGAGGAGCGGCTAAAGAAGTACAAGTACATCGCGCTCGGGGAGTTCCACGTAAGCGGCCCAGGAGCAGACCTGCCGGTGGTGCGTCACATCGTGCAACTGGCGAAGCAGCACGGCCTCATGCTGCACGTACATTCTGATGCCGATGCGGTGGAGCGCATGTTCCGTCAGGATCCCGAAGCACGCATTATCTGGGCACATGCCGGCTTCGAACAGCCGCCGCATGTGCGCGCGATGATGCGCAACTACAAGAACCTCTGGGCCGAACTCTCGTCCCGCGGTGACGTCGCGACGAACGGTCAGGTGACTGCGGAATGGCGCAAGACCTTCCTGGAGTTTCCCGACCGCTTCATGGTCGGCACCGACACCTACGAGCCCCAGCGCTGGAGCATCGTCGGCTCGAACGGCACTTGGCTGCGCAAGTGGCTTGCCGACCTGCCGATGGAGGTCGCGGAGCGCATCGCCTACAAAAACGGTGAGTCACTTCTCACTGCCGCGTTCTCGAAGCGGCGCTAGCCGTCTCAAGACCGCTCACTTCTTTTGTATCGTTGGCCCTTCAAGCGCATCGTGGGGTGATTGCTGGAGGAGACCTGCGGGATCCTCTTGTGAGGATGCCCGCAGATCTGGGGTAGTACTCCTAATTCAGCGGATGAACGACTCCAGCAAAGGTCAGCAAGTCGGTGATGCGGAACTGACCGGGTTGCACGGACGGCAGAACTGGTTTCCATTTCCGGTCGACGGCCAAATACGAATGGTCATCGGCCTTCAAAAGCCCGATAAACACTTCGCCGACGATGAGGCTTCCGACCGGTCCCAGCCGTAGGCCGTTCTCCACGATCTCCGACTCCTTCAAGATATAGAACCAGAGCGGGGTGCTCCCCTCCATTCCGAACGGTGTGAGGTCCGCGAGCTGCGACGACGTGAGAATTGGGACGCCTATCACGTTCGCGATGGATTGACCGGATGGAATTCCGAAGTTGACATGACGCATCAGATTGCGCGAGGGCAGGGATTGCACCCCGTCGGATGGCAGGCCAGGAGAGGGCCCGGCTGTTCCCGGCATCGCCATCAGGATGCTTGATAGCTTGCCGTCAATCCGCTTGTTCGGACGAAAATTTGCGTCGAATTCAAAGAAGGTTTGCCAATCGACGAACCGGCGTGGTGCGCGTTTCCCTCCCCGGAGGTCATTTGGATCCGGATTGTTGGGATCCGCCGCATCGAAGACGAACGCAAAAAACGGCAGGCCGGCATCGGGACCAAAATTGAGCCGATAGCTGGGGCGAACCTGCGAATGGCCGAACCGGTAGGCGGCCACAGCGAATTCGATGGGAATCAACGGTTCTTTCTTTGCGTTTCGGTAATGTGCGTCCTCGCCTCGGTCATGTATCCGGTAGAAGCGGGGGCCCTGACGGAGGATGTCGTCGACACGATCCTGTCCAATCGTCAGTGGGAGGAATTCGTTGAGGACGATCCACTGGTAGTGCCAGCGAACCAGCCGTTGCGCCTCTCTGAAAATCTGTTTGGGCGAGCTTTGCGCATATTGGGGACCCGCGCGCAACCAATCGGTGACGGCGTTGTGAAATTTCAACATGGCCAGGTGAAATTGGCTGATGATGATATTTTCGTCGTTCCGGCTATCTGCGATGATAGCATTGTTGTTCGCATCGCGTGGCAAATCGTACCGAACGGCGCCTTTGCGGGAGACGAGTTCCGCTCCCGGAAGCAGTTCCACGCGAAATTTGATGGCGCCGGAACTCGTGTCGTAGAGCTCCGGTGAGTCTTCGGGGCCATCCCCGTAGACACTGTCGAGATCGAATGCTGCAGTGCGAAAGTTCGTGGTTGCTCTGGGGTTCGTTTTTTCGAACAGCGGAGCTTTCAAGGCCAGCGTGAGATCGTGGTCCAGAAACTGACCGAAGAAGGTCACACCCGCGGTCATGTTCGGATTATCCGGGTTGTTTGGACTGAATACAGCAGGGTTCGTGATCGATTGGACCGGATCGGTGAGGATGTCCAAGGCGTCAATCACCCCGCCTTGCGCGCCTAGCTGTCGAGCACGTTCGCGCGCTTCGTCGGTCTGTGGGCTGAACGATGGTAATCCCGGAAACATCCTGGTGAAGGAATCATCCGGTTGCCGGGGGTGCGTCGGGCGGATGACGTGAACGGAGTTTCTTTCAGGCGAATTAGCTGCTGCAATGGCCGGTAGGATGTCGCACCAAAATAGCCCAAACATAAAAACGAGACCGCCGAAGATGATATGTCTTACGCTCTCTGACATTGTGCCTCCTTGGGATTATTTTGGCTGGCCCCAGAAACAGTCTTCGACACATCCGGGGGCGCGGTGGTCTCGTGCGGCGGCGGTCAAATGACCAGCAATATACAATGCAATGCCAGTGCCGGATCCAAACTCCTTGAAATGTCTTAGGTTAGAGTCCGGTTGCTACAAAGTATGTTAGAAAATTACTTCAGAGGTGAAGGTGATGGCATTCAGAACTCGCGACATATGCCGACGAATGATACTCAAAGAGCTAGGAGGAGGAAAGGGAGCAAGGCAGATGACCCTTCCGGCGTATATATACCATCTCGCCGAAGCTGCGAACTGGCCGTTCATTCGTCGAGACGGTCTGTTGAGCACCAAGGCTCTTCTCGACCTAGCCGGCGTGCGCGGGAATGAGCGGGATCGGCTCGAATGCTGCCAGCGGCTCGAACACATGGAGTTGCCGAACGGAGCATATGTGCGTGACCAGAAGCCCATGCCCGCGAACGCGTTGAAGAAGTGCCTCGTCGGCATGACGCCCTCAGAATGGTACGCACTGATCAACTCCCAGGTGTTCTTCTGGCTGGATTTGGATCGACTCAACCGGCAACGTGGCGCCTGCGAACCGCGGCCTCAGGTCGTTCTGAAAGTTGACACCAAGCGACTCGTGGCACAACACGCTGAGCGGATCGCCCTATCACCGATCAACACAGGGAACGCGCGGCGCCGGCCGGCAAAACGCGGGCGATGCACGTTCGTCCCCTATTCAGTGTGGGTCGATTCAGGCGGGCAAATCCATCAGCCGGTCGAACTGCCCGTCGCCGATGACGTATCGGATATTATGAGCTTTGTGGTTGGGGTATATCGGCTTGGACCTGGGGAGATATTCTCCCCGACGACAGACCCCTAACCAGGCGCTGCCGCGGGGCAAGGGCGGATCCAGACAAAGCGAGGGCTAGCAGGGTGTCGCAGGGGCGTGCAAAAATCCAGTGATTGCATTCGGTAATGGGTGACGCTAAGTAGGGTCCAATTACATTTTTGGAAGAAAAATATGAAACCACGCATCAAAATCATCACATTAGGCGTCAGCGATTTGCAAAAATCTCTGGCTTTTTATCGGGACGGGATGGGTTTAGCGACGGAAGGGATCATCGGCACTGAATTTGAGGATGGCGCAGTCGTCTTCTTTTACATGAACGACGATTTGATCTTGGCGCTGTGGCCAAGGGCTGCTCTAGCCAAGGATGCAAAGGTCTCCGTGAATCCGCCAAGCCCTGCGGAATTTTCCATCGGCCATATCGTCAAATCCAAACAGGAAGTCGACGCAGTCATGAAGCAGGCAGCAAAAGCAGGAGCCACAATCACAGACCCTGCGCACGACCGCTTTTGGGGAGGGTACGCCGGATACTTCCAGGATTTAGATGGGCACCTGTGGGAAATCGCTTGGAATCCTCAATGGGAAGTTAAGGAGTAACGTGCGGTATGCGATAAATCCCGCCTTGACGGCTCGCCGCTGTAATACGCCGATAGCTTCCGGAGGTATCTGCTATGACGAAGATTGAACGCTTCTTTACTCGTTACGAGGAAGGAGCGAATTCCTTCGACCCGGACATCGTGACTTCGCGGTTCTCAGACTGTTTTATGGGGGGCGATCCCAACGGTGTCGCATGTGTTCAAAATGATGAGGCGTTCCGCAAAGTCATTCCGACAGGCATGCCTTCTTTCAACAGATCGGTTTCAGGTCTGCCAAGGTCCTAAATGTGACGGAAACGCAGCTTGATGAGCGATACACAATGGCGAAGGTTCACTGGCACATGATCTTCGAGAAACAGCCGGGGAATCCACTCGAGTTCAAGTTCTTTATCACTTATTTCCTGTTCGACACCGGCACTGGTCCCAAGGTTGTCTTTTACATCTCGCACGACGATGAACAGAAGGTCATGCGAGATGCCGGCCTGATCCCCGGTCAGCTGTAGCGGACGGATTGACAAGTCCGCAGGAGACGAAGAGAATTCTCACCGTCGTCCTGATGCATGACAGCGTGATGGAGACATTGCGCGGGGGCTGAGATACCCGGCTAGAAGTACACATCGGAAGAAAAGAGCGGACGTGGAACCCACAATTTACGATCAACGTGGCGAGACCAAGACGGCTACGAGTGGCGCCGTCCAACAAACCGGGATTGTTCCAGGACCTCAGGTACCATTTGCAGTCAAATTGCTCATCGTTGCCTTTGCGCTCTCTTACATTACTGTTGCCTTCTATCTTGTCGTTGATTGTTGGGTGCACGAGCAGAAAACGTTAAAGCACCTTCTTGGTCTTCCAGCCGAACAAATTCTTTCGCCAATCTTCATGTTTGCCGTATATGCAGTCCTCGGTTCAATTTTGGGTGCGGGCGCGTTGGATATTGTCAGTTTCCACCGTTACGTCGCGGTTAAGCGGGATTTCCAGCAACCACATGTGTGGGGATACTTCGTGGCGCCCTGGTTGGCAGCGGTGTTGGGGTTAATTGTTTTTGCTTTACTCCAAACTGGGCTGTTGGTCTTTTCAGGCGGAGCATCTTCCAGCTCAAATTCTGAGGTCTCGCAATTGGGCTACCTCACAGTCGGCTTTTTAGCCGGTTTCGGTTGGTATCAGGCTATTCAGAAAATACGGGAGGTTGTAACCCGCTTCTTCGCGTCATCGCCACAAGAATCAAAGCAGGACAATCTGCCCGCGACGCCGGTCGGTCAAGATCACCAAGCGAGTGCGGATGGAGCCGGCAGCGGGCAGGCAAAAGTTGCAGTTGAGCCTCCAGGATTGTCTAAGACGACACAAGACCGGCCTTAAATAGCATGCCCCCTTAGCTACCTATCCATTTGGCAATCAACTCCCAGACAAACCGGATCGCGCTCGTGGCAGGCGCCACGGGGCTTGTTGGCCGGGAATGCGTACGCGTGCTGTCGAATGATGTGACGGTCGCGTTGGTACGCGCCCTAGTGCGACACCCCTTGCCTCCGGAAAACGTAGGAGCGCGCGTCCGGGAGTGTAGAACAGACTTCGACCAACTCCACAACCACCAGGATTGGTTTCAAGTGGACTGGGTCTTCTGCGCCCTAGGCACAACTATGCGCGCAGCAGGCTCCCCGGAGGCGTTCCGTCGCGTGGATTATGAATACCCGCTTGCTATCGCCAAGCTTGCCCTTTCGCGCGGCGCGAGCCACTTCCTGTTGGTTAGCGCCATAGGGGCGAACCCTCGCTCCACCTTCTTTTACAATCGCGTCAAAGGGGAACTGGAAGACGCCGTGCGAGCACTTGGCTATCGGTCACTCACGATTGCTCGCCCCTCCCTTTTGCTTGGCAAACGCCAGGAGTGGCGTTTCGGCGAGGAACTCGCCAAACATCTGGGTTGGATCTTGCCATCGCGGTGGCGTCCTGTACACGCCTCGCAAGTAGCGGCAGCGCTCGTTCGTGCTGCGCATGCCTCTGTACCTGGCGTGCAGATCTTGGAAAATGCAGCGTTGCGGACCCTTCCCACCCTTGCTGGAGGTAAACATGTCTGAATCAGATCCTTCTTATCATCCCATCATTTATGTGCGCGGGTACGCGATGAGTGAAGGAGAAATCGATGAGACCACGGCCGATCCGTTCTGCGGGTTCAACCTTGGGTCCACCGTCTACCGTGCCACTGTGGACAAAAACAAGCCTCCCCAGAAATTCGTATTCGAGTCCCCGGTGGTCCGCTTGGGGTCCGACTTTGGTTACACCGATGTCTTTGACAATGGACTGGACATCATGGACGCGGATTGGGAAGGCGATCCCGACTGGAACGGCGGCATTCCTCGCCAAGCGATCATCGTCTATCGCTACTATGAGCAGGCCTCGGGCCTCCTTGGGGCAGGAAAAACGCCGAAGATAGAGGAATTTGCAAAGGGCTTGAGCGAACTGATCCTGCGTGTTCGGGATCTGGTTTGCCAGAACAAGAATAATGATGTGAAGTCTCAGGATTTCCGCTGCTATTTGATCGCCCACTCGATGGGAGGCCTGGTGTGCCGCGCCTTCCTGCAAAACCCGGCGTTGGGCAAGGCTGAAGCTCGACGCTGTGTCGATAAGGTATTTACCTATGCTACGCCGCACAACGGTATTGAAATGGCCGGCATCAATATCCCCAGTTGGCTGACCGCAAACGACATGGACAATTTCAATCAAAAGCGGATGGCCGAATACCTCAACCTGGAAGCTCTGTATAAGAAAACCAAACGAGTGGACTGGTTACCTGAAGAGTCCTTTCCCTCCGAACGGTTCTTTTGCATGATCGGCACCAACCGAGGCGACTACGAAGTGGCCCGGGGAATCTCGCGCACCTTTTCCGGTCATGGCGGCGATGGGTTGGTCAAGATCGAAAACGCTTCCGTCTGGGGTGTGAACGCCAAGGGGCAAGTGTCGGCCCCGTGCGCAACCGCGTATACGTACCGATCGCACTCGGGGTACTTTGGGATCGTTAACAGCGAAGAGGCGTACCAAAATCTGACCCGCTTCCTCTTTGGGGATGTGCGGGCAGACATCTGGGTGGATATCGAAGATGTCCGTTTACCGACAGCACTTCAGGGCAAGCCAGTGAATGCCCTCTACCAATTCGAGGTGCTGGCTTCGCCACGAGGTAAACGTTGGTATCTCACACGGCGGATCTCAGAAGAGGATTCCGTTGCCTGCCGCACGCACAAGGAGTTGGTGGATACCGCGACGAAGGCGAGGCGGAGCATATATGTATCTACTATCTTCTTATCAAAACGCGCGCGAGTCAATCCAAAGCGCCGTTCTCTGGCCTACAGCATGACGTTAGGAGTCCGTGTCCCGGATTATGAAGTCGAACGCAAGTTCTGGCCCGACGGTCATTACGAAGGCGGATATCTGTTCCGAGATTCGGTGATTATCGAAATGGTCCCTCCCACGGAAGATGGAGCAGGCTGGAAAGTCACCTTTGACTGGCAGAGTGACAAGCTCATTGCAGCAACGAAACCGCTGACCCCCACGAAGGTAAAAGGCGGCAAGGTGGAGTTAAGCGTGGAGTTTGCAAGCGAGACAACTCCAGGTATCTCCGGCCAACTCAGGTTTATCGTGTCCGAATGGGAATGACCAAAAAAACGAATGCGACCGCCGGACTCCCGCGCTCAATACGTGGACGACAGGAAATGGCTAAGCGTATAAGGAAGCGAGCATGCTGAATTTTTCCGAGGGAACAGGCGAGGAACCGCTACACGGAACAGATTAATCCGCTAGGGGGAAGATGTGACTGATGAGCCACCAGGGGAAACTCCTGGTTTAGCGTTGCCGGAGGAAGAGCGGAAGCGAATCCGTGCTGAAATGCGATACGCCATGCTCTCAGCCCAGGAGGCAAGACCGCCTGAGAAGCCGAAGACGCGCCTTGATACGGTGCTGGGCTACCTGAGCAATGGATTTTTTCTCCTGGTGATCGGTTCGCTCATTACCTCTGTTCTTGTGCCACAATTTCAACGGGAGTACGAAAGCAGAGCCAACCGATCCAAGCTTATGCAGGAAAGCCTGGCGGAATTCCTCCTATACAGCAACTCGATCTGGCAAGAATACTACGCAATTTTGCCCCTCACACTGGAACCGGAGATAGACAAGAATCAATACGTGCGATCTATGAATGAGATCAGCCAAATCAAGTTGAAGCGGTATGACGCCTACGCCAAGACCCAGGCGCTCGCGCTCGTGTTCCGCGACGAGGGAAGCAAGGACAAATCGCCTGTTGAGAAGGCGCTAAATGAGTACGCAGTTAATGTGAACGCCGTCTCCGAAGCGATCGACACGTGGCTTAGCGACCTGTACTGCACTCCTACAAAACGACCGACAAGCCCCTGCGCGAGGTTCGACCCTGACTTCGACGCGTACGAACGGTACACTCAACTAAAGGAGCTAGTCATTAAGATTGGCAATGAACGCGCCCAGGAAGTGTCGGAACTCATGGTCGAACAAATTAAATCACACTAGCAGGCAAGGAGACGACATGCACACCTGTATCATCCGATTGATTCCTCTTCTCTCTTGCATCGCAGTAGCTCCCATCGCCGACCCCGTGTATCCAAATGGCAGAACCTCACCCCAATCCAAAGGTATCTCGCCCATCAAGGCCTCTTGCATCGACAGGTCGGATGGCAAACGACATGACATCCTCAGGGCGCGGATCACTGGTACTGATGATTCCCAAAAACTTAAAGTCGTCACCGACGGCGTCAGTGAGGAACTAGCTCTTCCCGACATCAAGCGGCTGACATTGCCGACGGCTCAAGTCAATGGCGAGGGCTTCATGAAAGGGACGATTGTTCGCCAGGGTAGCACCGAAGAGACAGAAACGCTGGTACGGGTGAAATCGGGTTCGTCGAAACTCGGGTTGGCGGGATTCAAAAGTAAGGGGGCTGCCACAAGCATTGATTTATCGAAGTGCAAAGAAGTGGAGTTTTTGCCTGTTGCGGGAGGCCGCAGTGAATCCGATGAACGGCCAGCGCCGAAGACAGCGGACTAACCTCGGCACGCTGGAACCCGCCAAGTTTATTCCAAAATCGCCGCGATGACGGGCAAGAAAAGAATTACTCTGCCCTAATAGGCTGCACCACGACGGCGGTGCCATACGCCAACACCTCGGTGATTCCAGGCCCGATTTCGTTCGCGTCATAGCGCATCGCAACTATGGCGTTCGCGCCTCGCTGAACTGCCTGCTCAACCATTAAATTGAACGCGTCCTCGCGCGCCTGTTCGCACAGACTCGTATAGAGGGTAATGTTGCCCGCCGAAAATGGTCTGTAGGCTCGCTCCGATAGTGCCGATCAGGCTCCGCGAGCGGACGACGATGCCCCGCACTACGCCAAGGTTCTTGGTCAGCCGATGACCAGGGATTTCATTCGCGGTGCTGATGAACTGCGGATTCAGAGCGCCCATGCCACCCCCGTCAATCCGGAGACAATATTCGAAGGCCATCCGAGCGTCAATAGTGGCCCTCCGTTTAACCTCGTCGAATCCTAATCGTGATGGACGATATTTGAAGATAACTCCTATTGGTCAATACACAAGCAACCGCCTTGAACGTGAGAGGAATTAGGGTCAGACTCGATTTTCTCGAGGGTCCTTACCGCCTCCCTCTAACCTTTGAAACTGCCTGGACATACGACCGCAACACGGCGTTCATTCGGGTCTGATAGCCGGGCCCCTGGCGTTTGAACCAGTCCACGACATCCTCGTCCAAACGAACAGAGAGATGGGTTTTGGGTTGAGGCATCAGAACTGCGGCATTGGCCCAGAATTTTTCATCAGTCTCTGGGATATCGCTGTAGTCAATATCGCGATCTGACATCTGCCTCAAGCGTTCCCAATCAGTTTTGCCGCGAGGCGATTTGGTCTTGGTAGATTTTGCGCTCATGTTTATTCCCCTTCCTCACTGAAATAATCCGCATACGCTGTTCCCGTAAAGTAAACGCCATCACCACCACAATATTCCTTCATTGCACCGGTTGCGATGAAACGGTTCTCACCGTAATTCCGTCGGTCATCAAGACGAAGGAGAACCGGCTTATCGAAAATGTGCTTGGCGTTCTCAAAATCAATGCCGTGCTTGGCGATGTTCTGCTGGTTCTTTGCTTCATCCCACTCAAAGTCCATTTAGCTGTCAGTATATACGAATGTATGTACAAATGTCTAGAGCACTGGCAGCCCTCACTTCCAGTGTCAGGCGCAAGGGCTTTTCACGCGCTTGCCGTGCGTCTTGAGCGGGTGCTACGATGACTTCTCTATGGCGACCTTGGAACAACAGGCTCAAACCGCACCGCCGGCGGGCACCGGCCTCCAGAAGGAGCAGGTGGTGCAGAGGATGTTCTCCTCCATCGCCCGCTATTACGATCTCAATAACTCGCTCTTAAGCTTTGGCCTGCATTACGGATGGAAACAGCAGGCGATAGCTTTGGTGCCGCTCGGGAGCCAACACGTACTGGACGTCGGATCCGGCACAGGGGATTTGGCGCTGCTTGCGGCGCGGCGGCTCGGGCCGGAGGCGCGGATTCTCGCAGCCGATCTCAATCATCCAATGCTCGCGGTCGGCCTCAACAAAGTGCGGCGCGGGGGACTCGAAGGCCGCATTCTCTCTGTGCAGGCCAATGCCGATGGTATGTGCGCTTTAGACAAGACCTTCGATGCCGTGACGACCGGCTTTTGCTTGCGCAATGTCGGCGATCTCCCCAAGGCCCTGCGCGAGATTCATCGGGTTCTCAGGCCGGGCGGCCGGCTGGTGTGCCTGGAATTCTCACGTCCGATCTACGCCTTGGCTGCGTCGGCTCTACGACTGGTACTCATTTTCGCTGCTGCCGTGGATCGGCACCAAGGTCTCCGGCGATACCACGGGAGTCTATCAGTACCTGCCGGCTTCAATCCGAACCTTTCCCGATCAAGAGGGACTCGCCCGAGAAATGCGACAGGCGGGTTTCGGCGGAGTGGAGTATAACAATCTGACCGGCGGCATCGTCGCCATTCACGTGGCAGTGAAATGAAACGCATTCTTTATATCTTCATGCCCTGCAAGCAAATCTATCCGCTGGGCTGCACCTATCTTGCGGACTTCATCCATAAACGGCACCCCGATATCACGCAGCAGATCTTAGACCTCTCCCTGATCCCGCTGAAGAACCGGAGCCGGGCAATTCGCGAAGCGGCGGAGCACATGCGGCCCGATCTCGTGTGCTTCTCCTGGCGCGATATTCAGATTTTCTCTCCCCATGAAGGTGATGCCTCGCTGGAGCAAGCCTTCAATTTTTACTATTCTTCCAATCCGCTGACAAAATTCAAGGCATCACTTTCCGGGCTCCGCTCGATGTACCTCTATTATGCCGGGATTCGGACTAACCTCTCTTACGCATGGCTGATCGAAAAGACGTGTCCCGGCGCGCAGATCATGATCGGCGGGGGAGCTTTTGGGGCGTTCGCCGAGCAGTTGATCGAGAAGTTGCCGCAGGGAACCATTGGCATTCTCGGAGAAGGCGAAACAGCGGTGCTGAAGATTGTAGAGGGACTGCCCCTCACCGGCGAACGATTTATTACCCGAAAGGAAGGACGGGTGGTCAAAGGGACCGGCCAATCGTACACCGATCTCAATGATTTCACCGTCGACCTGCCTTACATCACTTCAATTTTTCCCCAGTACTCCGCCTACGCCTCAGACTGCATCGGGGTGCAGAGCAAGCGCGGGTGTCCTTACGATTGTGCGTTCTGCCTCTATCCCTACCTCGAAGGAAAGTCGGTCCGGTATCGGCCGGCCGCTCAGGTGGTCAACGACATCGCGTCAACACTATCGCCAGTGGGGCACGCGCCGGTTCTGGTTCACGGATGCGCAGTTCATTACCGGAAAGGTCGCCTACCCGCAGTGCATGGAGATCATGGAACGGATCATTGCTGAAAAGTTGGAACTCGAATGGTCCGGATATATCCGCACGTCCTTGATCACCGCAGAGTTCGCCAAGCTCATGGTGCAATCGGGCGTGGGAGATCTCGAGGTGGCGATTACCTCCGGCTCGCAGCAGGTCTTGAACGGACTGCACATGGGATTTACCTTGGACCGGCTCTATGATGGCTGCCGCTATCTCGCGGACGCGGGCTTTCGGGGCAAGGTGATCCTCAACTACTCGCTGAACGCACCCGATGAGACCGAAGCCACGCTCACTGAGTCCATCGAGTCGTATAAAAAAGTAGCCGCCATCCTGGGAGAAGACCGCGTCTACCCCATGATGTTCTTTCTGGGCATCCAACCTAATACCGCCCTCGAAGGTCGATTGCTGGAAGAAGGGTATCTCACGGCCGGCTACAATCCGTTGAGGCTCACCCCTACCAGCATACGCAAGATGCTGTATAACCCCGCACCGTTAAGCAAGATCATCGGCAAGGCCTGTCTAGCTGCATGGAATCGAGCCTCGGGTGGTCGCACCGGCAGCCGGGATCCCCGCACGCGGTCCGACGAGTATGCCGACAGCAGTTTGTTACGCGGCGTGGAGTTAAATTCCGGGCGCGATGTCCTGCTAAACCTAGAAGAAATACTGAGTTCACGCAAAACGTAAAAGCAATCAAAATTCTTGCATTTCTTGAAAACCCGATGCTAGGATACCGACTCTTTCCTGCCAATTAGCGCGGAGTTGTTTCATACGAGCTGGGAGAAGTTATGTACAAAACGATCTATGTCCCGGTAGATAACTCCGACTATTCCAACATGGCCTTAGATGTCGGCGTTTCACTTGCGAAAACCTTTGGGTCGAAGCTCATCGGCAGTCACGTTTATGCAGCCAAGATGCATGACAAGCGCTTTAAGCAGATGGAGGCAGGTCTCCCCGAAGAATACCATGATGAAAACGAGCTGGAGCGGCAACGGCAGATCCATGATTCGTTGATTACCCGCGGTCTTCAGATCATCACGGACTCGTACCTGGACATCATTGACCAGAAGGCGGCCCAGGCGAACCTGCCCGTCGAGCGGAAATCCCTTGAAGGACGGAACTTTAAGGTCCTTGTCGAGGACATCAACACCAACGCCTATGACCTCGTGATTATGGGCTCGCTCGGGCGTAGGAGCGGTGAAGGACAGCGTCATCGGCGGTGTCACGGAACGGGTCGTCCGGCGCGTCCGGGCGTCCGACATGCTGATCATCAAGAACACCCTGCCGATGAACGGGGGCTCAATTGTCGTCGCTGTGGACGGCAGCCACTATTCTTTCGGAGGCCTCAAGACCGCGCTCGCGCTCGGGAAAGCCCTGAACAAGCCTGTCGAAGCCATCTCCGCCTTCGACCCCTATTTCCATTATGCCGCCTTCCACAGCATCTCCGGGGTGCTGAACGAAGAAGCCGGCAAGGTCTTCCGGTTCAAGGAGCAGGAAAAACTCCACGAAGAAATCATCGACAGCGGATTGGCCAAGATCTACCAGGCGCACCTCGACATCGCGCGCGAGATCGCTCAGGCCGAGGGGCAGGACATCAAGACGACCCTGCTCGACGGCAAGGCCTTTGAGAAGGTCCTGCAGTATGTGCGTCGCGAGGAGCCCTGGATGCTCGTGCTGGGCCGGATCGGCGTGCACAGCGACGAGGACATGGACATCGGCTCGAACGCCGAGAACCTGCTGCGGCTTGTGAACTGTCACGTCATGATTTCGAACAAGAAGTATGTGCCTCCGATCGATCAGCAGGCGGAATACACAATTTCATGGACCGAGGAAGCGCTCCGGCGCATGGAGAAGATCCCGGTGTTTGCCCGCGGCGTCGCCAAGACGGCGATCCACCGCTATGCGATCGAGAAAGGCCATACCATCATTACCAATTCCGTCGTGGATGCCGCCGTCGGTCACATCCTGCCGAAGGGCGCGATGGAGGCCATGAAGCAACTCGGCGAGACATTAGACGTGCAGGGCATCGACCGCAATGCGATGAAGGCAGATGACGCTGTCGCCCGGGATATGGTGGGCTCCACACTCTCTGGAATGATGGCCGGCATCGTGGAAGAGAAACCGGCCGTAAGCCCCGGCACGCAGGCATACCTGGACCGCATGAACCAGAACTACTATCTGTGCGAAGGCTGCGGGTATACGGCGAAAGGCGAGCCGGCGGTTGTGTGTCCCATCTGCAAGGCAGACGGTTCTCGGTTCAAGTTGATCGATCGAAGCCTGTTCGAGGCGGCCGCCAAAACCGAGGGCCTCCTCGAGACAGAACTGGCCTACGATGATGTCCCCATGACGTGGACCAAGGACGCCAAGGAAGCCATTCGCGCGGTACCCGCCGGGTTTCAACGGCGCCGCTGCAAGGCGAAAATCGAGAAGACCGCGCGCAAGATGGGCATGACGACCATCACTTTGGAATACGCCAAGCCCCACATCGATGAAGCGGCGAGCGAAGAGTACACACCGATCTTCGCCAATAAGGGCTCCGGAGCCTTCCCGCCAAACAACTCAGTGCACGCGTCTGCGGCGCCTGAAAAAGCCGAAGCCCGGTTTTACCTGGACCGCCGACGCCCTCGCTCGCCTGGACCGGGCGCCCGCGGGGTACATGCGTGACTGCACGCGGGCGTTAATAGAAAAGCACGCCGAGAAAATCGCCGCGAGAACGATTACGCACGAGATTGCCGAAGCCGGTATTGAGGAAGCCAAGGGCTATATGGAAGAGGCCATGAAAACCGGGAACCTCAAGGACATCATCGAAAACCTCATCGGCAATAAATCATCCTCGTGAACGACACGCTCCAGCTCATTAATCCCATTCCCCTCCGATACGTGAATCATCCGGGCCTTCTGGCGACGGCGCGGCCGCCGACCCCACAGAATGACTGGAAGCCCTACCTCATTGCGCTGAATCTGACGAAACGCTGCAATCTGCGCTGCTCCCACTGTTATCTCGACGCCACGACCCGCGCCGGCGGCGGCGCCGATGAGCTCTCCACGGAGGAGGTGTATACGCTGCTCGAACAGATGGCGGTGGTGAACAAACACTCGATCGTGGTTGTCACCGGAGGGGAGCCGCTGACACGCCCCGATATTCGTCTCATCGCACGCAAAGCGGTCAGCCTCGGCTTCATGGTGGTATTCGGCACCAATGGCATGCTGATCGACGATCGACTCGCCAAGGAACTGGCCGAGATCGGCGTCATGGGCATGGGCATCAGCGTCGATTCGATCGAGCCCGACAAGCATAACGCCTTTCGCGGCCTGCCGGGCGCGTGGGAGCGCACGATGGAGGGGATCGAGGCCTGCAAGCGCAATGGCCTGCAGTTTCAGATCCATTTCAGCGTGTCGCCGATGAATTATCGGGAAGTTCCCGAGATGGTCGCCTTCACCCATGCTCTGGGCGCGCGCGTCCTGAATCTGTTCTTCCTGGTGTGCACCGGTCGCGGCGAGGAGATGACCGACATTACGCCGGAGCAGTATGAAGACAGTGCTGACGCATCTTGTGGATATACAGAAAGCGTATCCCGACATGCTTGTTCGTGCCCGTTGTGCGCCGCATTTCAAACGGATCGCGTACGAGCGGGATCCCAATTCGCCGATCACGAAAGCTACCGGCTACATGGGCGGTGGATGCCTCGCAGGGACGAACTACGCACGCATCACCCCGGAAGGCAATCTAACCCCGTGTCCGTATATGCCGCTGAGCGCCGGCAACGTGCGGGAGATCAGTTTTGTTGATCTGTGGGAACGCTCCGAAGTCTTCGACTCATTTCGCGAGCCCAAGCTCAAGGGCAAGTGCGGAGAGTGCGAGTATTCCGACATTTGCGGGGGCTGCAGGGCACGCCCATACGCCGATCACGGAGATTGGCTGGATGCCGACGAATGGTGCCTGTATACGCCGAAGGGCGGCGAAAAAGTACAAGTCAGTGAGCTCGGCGTCGACATGAAGCCCGAAACGTTTTGCGTCCAGTGGACCGAGGAAGCCACAGGCCGGTTAAAACGGATCCCCTATTTCATGCAGGCGATGGTCAAAAAAGGCGTGGAGGCGAAGGCCCGTGAACGCGGCCTGGCCACCATTACTCCCGAATTCATGGAAGAGCTCCGCAAGGCCCGCTTCGGCAACGACAAACCGGTCTTCTCAATCTGATGGACCGCCTCATCGCCGCATTCGTCAATCAGTGGATCCCGATCGTGAACCACTGGTTGCACCTGATGTCCGCGATTCTGTGGATCGGGAGTCTGGGCTTCCTGATGATGGCGGTCGTCCCCGCGCTGCGCAAGTCTGTCCCGTCGGAGTATTTTAAGCCGCTGGCCAACGCGATTTATCAGAGGTATCAAAAAATCGTGGGCGGCCTGATGCTGATTCTCCTGGTCACCGGCGGCATCAACGTCGTGTACGTCAATCGCTTGATGAAGATGAATAACGGCGAAGGGTTCACCAACCCTTACATTATCGCTCTCGGCATCAAGCTATTTTTGGTCATGTGCATCATGACGCTTTTTCTTTATAATATTCTCTTCCCGCCTGACCCGGCAGAGAAGACTCAGGCTGGAGAAGACGAACCCGACCCGGAGGGCGTCCCTTTCCTGCGGCCGGCACTGTGGTTCGGGATCTTCATCGTGTTGATGGCGGCTACACTAAAACATCTGCATCACTGACCGTCTATGCTCTCCAAGGCATGGCCCCTCAAGCGGTTATCCCTGTTCTTGTTTTCCGCTGTCTCCATTCTGCTTCTCATGCCGATCACCGGCTGCAACAAGCCTCATGATCCTGAGGTGGCACCGGCCGCTGCACACTCATCCCCTCACTTCACCGCCACCGAAGAGAATTTAAAATACCTGAAGGTCGCAGTGGTGCAGCGCACCACCGCCGGAGCCAGCATTGCGTTGAACGGTCGTGTCACCTTTGACGAAGAACACACCGCACAGGTTGGATCGCCGGTCGAAGGTCGTGTCACCCGGGTCACGGCAAAACCTGGAGACACTGTCCGCAAAGGACAGTCATTGCTGAGGCTCCGCAGTGCTGTCTTTACGTTGACGGAATCCGCTGAAGAAAAGGCCCGTTCGGCCTTGCAGCGTGGCAGAAAAAAATCTGGCACGAGCCCAGCGCTTGTTCTCGGACGGCGCGGCGTCTCAGCGCGAGGTGATTGAAGCCGAGGACGCGGTAACGCAGGCGCGCGCGGAGTATGCCCGAGCAGCGGCTGATCTGGCCAGTCTCGGTGGTCAGGAAGCGAAACACTCCGCAGAGTTTGAGTTGAAGGCACCCATCAACGGCGTGATTGTATCACGCGCCCCCGCGGTGGCCATGGGCGCGGAGATCCAGCCCGGGAGCGGCTCATTGTTTACAATCGCAGATCTCTCACAGGTTTGGGTCCTCGCGGACCTGCCGGAGCGCGAAATGGCTAGCCGTGCAAAAGGGGCTGGCCGTCGATGTAGAAGCACAGGCGTATCCGGGAGTGCATTTCCAAGGAACTGTCACATACGTGAGTGACCTTTTGGACCAGACCACCCGAACCGCCAAACTCCGCTGCGCCGTCCCTAACGAGCGCCACTCATTGAAGCCGGAGATGTTCGTGCATGTGACCTTGCACCGACCGGGCACCGACCTTCTCATTCCCACGTCCGCGGTCGTGACAAAGGGCGATGCCTTCTACGTCTACGAGGAGGATGAAGACAAAAAGCGGACGTATACCCCCCGCGAAGTTATTCTCGGGCCGGAAACAGGCTCCTTTGTTTCTGTGATGAAGGGCTTGAACGGCGGCGAACGCATTGTCGTTGAAGGAGCCATCCTCCTCGATACAGCTTTTCACAAGCTGCTCTGAGACTCCCCACATATGCTTCACCAAGTGATCGACCTGGCGGTCCACCGCCGGCTCGCGACCCTGCTATTTACTGTCCCCGTGCTGGCATGTGGTCTCTATGCCTATATCAATCTGCCGATCGAGGCCTATCCGGATGTGACCAACCTCCAAGTGAATGTGATTACCCTGTTTCCCGGGCAAGCCGCCGAGGAAGTCGAACGCCAAGTGACGATTCCCATCGAGCGGGCTCTGAGTGCTTTACCAAAAGCCATTGATCAGCGTTCGGTCTCGGTCTTTGGCCTGTCCTACATTATTGTGACGTTTGATGACGATGTGGATATGTACTTCGCCCGCCAGGTGGTGACAGAACGACTCCGCCAAGTCGAGTTGCCGGAAAACATTGTGCCGGTGCTGGGTCCGCAGATCACACCACTCGGTGAGGTGTATCAATTCACGCTTGAAGGCGGCGGGAAATCGCCTACTGACCTGCGCACGCTGTTGGACTGGACGGTGGTGCCCTATCTGAAGCAAATCACGGGGGTCGCCGATGTGGTGGCCCTCGGCGGGTTTCGGAAGGAGATGCATATCCTGGTCAACCCAGATCGCTTAAAGGCTCATGGGATCACTTTGCCCACTGTTTACGAGGCGCTCGCTCGCTCTAATGCCAATATTGGGGCCGGCTACATCTCCCACGGCCAGGAGCAATACATCGTCCGCGGACTTGGTCTTTTACGCTCGTCTGATGACATCAAAGAGGTCGTCCTGACCGCAGAAAAAGGGACGCCGGTGCGCGTCCGTGACGTCGCCACACTCGTGGAAGCCCACACACCCCGTCAAGGGGCGGTCGGCCGCGGGCAGAACAGCGAGGCTGTGGAAGGCTTTGTACTGATGCGGCGGGGGGAAAATCCCTCCATTGTCTTAGCCCAGGTGCGGGAAAAGGTCGATCGGTTGAACAACGGCATTCTTCCGGAAGGCACCAAGATCGCCGCGTTTATTGATCGCACCAGTTTTGTTCATCAGACTTTGCACACGGTCCGCACCAATCTTGTTGAAGGCGCCTTGCTTGTCACCGCTGTGGTCTGGCTCTTTCTACGAACATGGCGAGGCGCCCTGGCCGTGGCCATCGTCATCCCCGCCTCGTTGCTGATGGGTTTTCTGGGGCTCTACATCATCAGGGTCCCCGCAAATCTCATCTCCATGGGCGCCATTGATTTCGGGATCATCGTAGATGGCGCCGTCATCCTGGTTGAAAATATTTATCGCCGTCTGAGCGAGCGTCGCCCTGATCCTCACCGAGTCCCGATTGTCATTGCCCAGGCAGCCAAGGAGGTGGCTCGTCCCACGCTTATTTCGATCATGATCATTATGGCGGCCCTCATCCCGATCTATTCCTTTCAGCGCGTCGAGGGGCGCATCTTCCGTCCAATGGCATATACCTATGCATTTTGTCTTACAGGAGCCATTATCTTTTCATTTACCACTGTCCTGGCAGTAGCCGCGCTGTTGATCCGCACAGCTCCGTCTGAAGCCGAAACAGAACCCTGGTTGCTGGCGACCATGCGACGTCGCGTGGAGCCGCTGATTGTGCGCGCGCTCGCGTATCGGTACGTCGTGATTGCTTGCATGATTGGGCTCCTGGTGTTGGCCGGCGTCCTTATGACTCGCCTTGGAACCGAGTTTCTGCCCGAGCTCAATGAAGGCGACCTCCATGTGTATGTGGAGATGCCGAACTCCATCTCCCTGCCTGACGGGCAGCGGATCTTGAGCGACGTCCGTGAGATGCTGGAAGAGTTTCCGGAGGTCGCAGGAGTCCTCTCGGAACAGGGACGCCCGGAAGACGGCACCGACACTATTGGGCCGAACCAGAGCGAGACGTTCATCCATTTGCATCCGGAAGCGGAGTGGACGACCCACCGTTCGAAAGCGCAACTCGTGGAAGCCATGCGCCAAAAGGTCAGCCGGATACCGGGCGTCATGTTTAATTTCTCCCAGCCCATTGCTGACAACGTTCAGGAGGCCATCAGTGGCATCCGTGGGCAAGTGGTCATCAAGGTATTTGGCGAAGACCCTTCTGTCCTTCAAGCCAAAGCATTCGAGATCCTCTCGGTGTTGAAAAGGGTGGCTGCCGTGGAAGACCCGGCGGTGTACCGAACGGGAAAAATTCCTCAACTCGTCATTGAATTGGACCGTCCCCTCATTGCCCGCCATGGCC
Organism: Nitrospirota bacterium; assembly: GCA_963788195.1. Taxonomy (GTDB): domain Bacteria; phylum Nitrospirota; class Nitrospiria; order Nitrospirales; family NS-4; genus NS-11. The sequence continues at coordinate 219,866 of CAWBGA010000005.1, read as the reverse complement.
TGACGGTGGAGGACGTCGAGCGCGTGATCGAAACGGCCATAGGCGGACGCATTGCGACGAGATTCTGGGAGGGCGAGAAACGGTTCGGCGTACGCGTGATCCTGGCCGAGTCAAACCGCGCCAGCGCCTCACGGATCGGAGAAATCACAGTCGGCACCCCGGACGGCGGACGGATCCGATTGGACACCATCGCCAGGATTCGCGTAGCAGAAGGCCAGGCACAACTGTGGCGGCAGAATAACAGCAAATTCGTGGCGGTCAAATCTAACATCGGCGATCGGGACATGGGAAGTTTCGTCGCTGAAGCGATGACCAAGGTCCAACACGCAGTGAAGCTGCCAGCGGGCTATTACACGACATGGGGCGGTGAGTTTGAGAATCAGCGACGGGCCATGGCCCGCCTCAGCGTCGTTGTCCCGCTGGCAGTGCTCGCCGTCATAGCACTGCTGTATCTGGCCTTCGGGTCGTTCCGTGACGCGCTCTTGATCATTCTTGTGGCCCCATGCGCCTTCGTGGGAGGGGTGATCACCTTATGGCTCACCGGGACGGTCTTCTCCGTATCCGCCGCTGTCGGGCTGATCGCTCTTATGGGGCAAACTGTGCTGAACGGTGTTCTGCTTGTCGCCACGTTTAGACAACTGCAGCAGGAGGGAGAGGCGATGACGACGAATGACTTGATTCTCAAGGGTGTGAGCCTGCGCCTCAGAGCCCTCGTCATGACGGCGCTTTTGGCAGGCTTGGGTCTTGTTCCCGCAGCGCTCTCCCATGGCATGGGCTCCGAAATTCAACGGCCTTTTGCCCTCGTCATCATCGGAGGGATCGTGACGTCCACCGCACTAACGCTATTTCTCATTCCCGTTCTGTTCAGCTTTCCAGTGTTCTCCAAAATCATGCGCCCCGGCATGACCCCTCGTCCTCCATCTGTCGCTCTGCTCATTCTCTTATTGTCCTCGAGCCTGGTATTCACGGCCACAGAAGCTGCATCTCAGAGCCGACCCGGAGAGGGAACCGCTCTTACCAACATCAGCGCGCCTTCTTTAACTTTGGACGATGCACTGAAGGCTTATGACGAAGGCAATCTCGAGCTCAAATCCGCTCGGGCGCAGGTGGAGGTCGCGCGTCAGCAGGTCCGAGCCGCGGGGCTCTTGGAGAATCCCACAGTCTCGCACTCACAAGGGCATAACAACTCCGGCACACCAACAAATGGCAACCACTATTATTCCAACGCGCTTTCCCAGACCGTACCGATCGCAGGACAGTTAGGCCTTCGCCGACAAATCGCCGAAGCTAATCAGGCCGCCGCGGAAGCGCTCTTTGCGTTACGGGATATCGCGCTTCGGTTGTCAGTACTGAGAGCGTACGGGCGTCTGCTGGCCGCCCAGCAGAGGGTCTCCTTTACGCAGCAAGATGTGGCTGCTCTGGAGAACGTCGTGGAAGTTCTCCGGAAGCGTGTGAGTTCCGGAGCGACGGCGCAATACGATCTCACCAGAGCCGAGCTTGAGATGGAGCGAGTAAGGAGCGCGCTGAGTGAAGCGCTCACTGATGAAAGGCGGGCACGAGAGGAACTCCGCAAAGCCATCGGCGCCACTGCCCCTCAAGGACCCTTTTCTGCGACCCCCGTCGGGATAGATCTGCCGTACACCGAAACTGAAGCACTCATTGCCTTGGCGCAGACCAGCCGGCCCGATTTGAAGATCGCACGCGCTATCGCCTCGGGCGCCGAAGTGTCAGCCACCCTGACGCGTCGAGAAGTCGTGCCTGACTTAACCTTCAGCCTCGGCATGCTCAACACCTCTGGACCACGCAGCACAGACTTGATGGGCGGAGTCTCCGTACCCCTTCCGATTTTCCGCCGCGGTCAAGGCACGATTCGGGCAGCGCGCTTTTCTGCAGACGCCGCCCGTTTCGATGTTCAGGCCCTGGAGACTCGCATTCCCACCGAGGTCACCCGCGCGGCGGCCGTGTATCAACAACGGCGGTCGGAACGCGAGCGCTTTCAAACAGCTGTTAAGGAGCGATCCGAACGCTTGCTGCGTATTGCTCAGTCAGCCTATAGAGAAGGTGCCCGGGGCATACTCGAACTCGTGGATGCTTACCGGACTAATCGGGAGGTGCGTTTAAGAGATTTGGAGCTTCGTGCCTTGGTGGAAGAAGCGCAATACGATCTGACCGAGGCGGTGGGTGATCTCAGCCCACTCAATATTCCCATCACGCGGTAGCCAACATGGTTTCATCAACAAGGAGGATATTATGAAGAGAAGGATCAATTCGGTTTTGCGATGGACCCTCCCCGTAATTCTGACAGCGGCCTTCGTCGTAGGGATAGGGGCTCCAGGCATTGCCGCCGACAAAAAGGATAAGCCGCCTGCAAAGACGGCAGCCGCCAAGGAAGCCGATAAGTCCAAAGAGGCCCAGGGCCTGGTCGATATCAACTCGGCCAGTAAAGCAGAACTTCAGACGCTAGAAGGAATCGGCGAAGCTCTGTCCGATAAGATCGTCAGCGGACGGCCCTACAAGGGGAAAAACGAGCTTGCGAAAAAGAAGATCATTCCCCAGGCGACGTACGACAAGATCAAGGACAAGATCGTCGCCAAGCAGAAATAGGCTCGGAGAGTCATTGAGACGGGGCCTGCCGCCGAACAGCCGGGGCACCCATTGCTCTGCAAACGGGTCCTGTCGCTTCGTTGCTCTGTCCGGCTCGCTCCCGAAGCCGAAGTCGCTCGAAAGCGACAGCGCAACTCGCACCACCCGTTTGACATGCAATGGGCAAAGGAGCTCCGTCCCGGCAGACTCCAGGGCGGGCGGGTGTCAAGGGGCGCAAGCAAGTCGCGAGCTTTCGTCCAGGGGAGAAGGGCGTGTCCTACGGGACAAAAGCCTGTCCCGACAGGCTTGGGGCGGGCGGGTGAAATGCACCACTAGGGTGGGAGGGTGGAATGGCCCCGTTCGGCGTCACCCGTCTCACTCTCTCCTTCGCTGGTGCGAGAAAGGGGACTGGCTCCATTTCCGAATGGTGCCTGTCCCCTTTTTGTGCTGCCGAGAACGAGTCCTGACCTCGAACTGACCTGCTCGCTCCGCGAAGCGCAAGCAAGTCGCGAGGTTTTGTCAGATCGCTTACAAGTGAGGGACCGTGAGAGGACGTTTGTGGCGTGTCTGCAAGGTATGAAGTTTGAGTTGTCTTATAAGATACACGACGATGACAACATTCAAGAGCAGAACGATGACCCGCAACGCCGTCACTCGCTTGATGACCTCATAGAGTTCGAAGGGAAGAAACAGACTGGTCGAGATTACTGTGAGATAGCCTGCCCACGCCTTTTCGAACCATAACCCGACCCCCTCAACCAGTAGCAGCACTGCGTATGCAATGGTCACGAAACCCATGACCAAGATTGTGTCTGGCTGCAACGCGTCCACTCTGAGGACCAGAGCGTGAAGGACGCGAGAGTCGGTATTCAGATGCAGCCCTTCCAAAAGTCTGGAAAACAGGGTGGCGACCTCAGCATGGACCAGCTTAAAAAGGCCGAGGCCGACGATCAGGAGCAGCATCCCCTTAAGCAGTTTAAAGCCCGCGATCAGGACGATGCCGGTGTGATGGGATTTTGTTATGATCATGCCGGGTTTATCCTGGCAGTAGACGAGCTATCTTACTCAATGGTCGAACATAGTCAAACATTAGGCACGCTCCACAGCGCTAGTTCTCATGTGATAGGAAGAATATGGATGTTTCCAGCGCAGATATTATCCAGCGGATTTTGAAGGAATGCCGTACGATCGCCGTCGTCGGGCTCTCCTCCAATCCCGGCCGGCCTTCGTACAGCGTCGCGGGCTACATGAAGCAACAAGGCTATCGGGTGATTCCGGTCAACCCCCACGAGACCAGTGTGCTCGGCGAGCCGGCCTACCCGTCGCTGGGCGCAATTCCTCACAAGGTCGATCTTGTCAATGTGTTTAGGCGCTCTGAGGAAGCCGGTGCCGTGGTTGACGAAGCGATCCGGATCGGCGCGAAAGCCGTCTGGCTGCAGGAGGGGGTTATCGATGAAGCGGCGGCGAGGCGCGCTCATCAGGCCGGATTGCTGGTTGTGATGGATCGTTGCTGGTTGAAGGAGCGTTTACGAGGCGGCAAGTAACGGCTTGAAGGCCGGGTCGGCACTGATGACGCCTTTCAAGGTATCGTTGCCGAGCAGATAAAGCCAGGACGCCTGCGATGCGCCATCTAAGTTGCAAATACCACTCGTGCGCCTCAGTCAACCGCTGAAGCATTGCCCGGTTGTCGCGCTTCGGCATGAACGCATGGCTGTATGCCATTGTGTAGGCGGCAGTAAATTTGTCCAACGGCCGATCCGTCAGGTCATACGCCTCTGCCGCCTCATTATAGGCCTGCAGAATGCCGGGGTCGTCAAAGGTGCGGTTCCAAGCCACTTTTGCGATCCGTGACCACGCTAACTCGATTAACGCGCGCGCTCTTAGAGCCTTTTGATGGGGATGTAGGTCCTTAAGTAGCGCCTCATGCGTGGCAATAGCCGTTAATTGATCATTGTTCCACCGATACGCCATGCCCAACCGCAAGCGATTCTCGAGATCTTCCGGCTGCACCTTGGCGAGTGTCTCCATCACTGGAACCATCCGATAGAAATAGTCCGCGGCGGTCGGCTGCGCCAGCCCCAGACGACCACCCATTTCCATACCCAGCGAGATATCGGTTCTCGACGGTTTCCGAATATGCGTTCCAATAGAGCTCATTAAAACGCGCGGCAAGTTCAGGATCCCCGATCGAGACGTGACCCGCCGTGGCTCCCATTCTCAATACGGTCTGGTACAGTTCACGCGAGAGAACACTGAGCGCCTCTTGCCTGAGAGGATCTATAATCAGCACTCTGTTCAGCATGGCAATGCGGTCCTGCTGCTCCGGAAGCTGAGTGGCCCGGCCGATGGCGGCGACAAGAACCCCAGGGGAATCGGCAGGACCCCACCATTCGCCGGTCCCCGCCTCATATCCCCCGCTCTCTGTCACAAAGGGAATGGCGGAATCCTCGGGGCCGGGAGCCGGCAGATTCACAACGGCGACATCTGCCGGAAATCCAAGCTTGCGAAGGCCCGATAGCACCACCCATCGGATGGTCACTTGTTTGAGCGCTTGCTTTGGACTTTTGATGACGTTCGTCAACTTTGTCAGGAGCCCGGGGGCAAAGGTGATCGGGGAAGTTAAAGGATCCTTATAGGCCACCTTCATTGTCACCATTGTTGCGGGCGCTTCAACGATTGGCGCCTTTTCACCAAGCTGAAATGACGCCGCCGGCAGACGCCTGCTTTTCAACAGCTCCAAGCGCAAGCCGCTACCCGGAGGGGAGAGCCCAACCTTGATCCATGACAAAAAATGAAGGCGCGTATTCCGTGAGCTCCTCACTGAAGAACACGAGATTCCCTTTGCCGGGCCATATTGTGTGGACGTTCTGGTCCTGCTGCTCAACCACAGTCGCGTGTGCGGTCGCAAGCTTTTGCCAACAGGCTTCATAGTAGGGATCCCCTGCCGGCGGAAGCGTTTTGACCGGCTTGCCGGCGCGCGAAACCAGCCCATACAAACATCCGAAGTCCAAGCGGCCGACAACCGCCCGGTTGCCGGATGACACTGCCTCGGCGTATTGCAGCGCGGCCGACATCGCGGGAGAGCCGACGGACTTGCTCCTCTTCTGAGTCCCCGAAGGCTGCTCCGGTTGCGGAAAGGTGAACTCAGGGCGACCGAGGAGAATCGCGACAAGAAATAAGACAATCTTTGAAACAGGGGCCCGACGCATTATGACCTCCGTATAAAATTTGCACGAGTATAACTCTACCATGCAGCAAGCACCCGGCGAAAGGCGCAGGAGAAGGGGATACGGGGTAAGGGCTACTTCAGCCCAAGATGGTACGGAACGTCCACGACGACTACTCGGAATTTAAAGAGCAAAGCCGCCTTGATCAAAAGCGCTCGCTGATTATGCAGGAGATTTTGCCATAATTTGGCCGGGATCACCTCCGGGAGCACGACGGTGACCCACCCGCCCGGATGACTTTGACGGACGCCTTCGATGTAGTGAAGTAACGGCCCCAAAAACGATCGATACGGAGAAGGCAGAATCACCAAAGGAACCTTCGCGCCCCATTGCTCCCACTGCTCTTTGATCTTGACGGTTTCCTCGGGGTTCAAATCAACGTATACCGCACGCAGATCTTGTCCGCGCTCGCGCGCGTAATCCAACGCCATGACCACCGCCCTGTTCACAGTGCTGATCGGCATCACCATGATATTCGGCGGCGGCAGCTTCGGCCGTTCGTACATGTCCAAGGCAAGTTGCCAATCGGCAATTCGATAATGCCATCGTATCTTCCGGAACATCACGATCAGCAACGGAATCAAGACGATCACGACCCAGGCGCCGTGTGTAAACTTCGTCACCGTCAGGACAACGGTCGCCACTCCTGTCGCCACTGCGCCCGTTAGATTGATGGCCAGGGCTTTGCGCCACCCTTGCCTCCTGTGATCCTGCCAATGCCTGACCATGCCCGACTGCGAGAGAGTAAACGAGAGAAAAACGCCGACGGCATACAGGGGAATCAAGGCATGCGTATTGCCGCGAAAAATTATCAGCAAGAGCGCCGCGCACGCACCGAGGATCAAAATCCCGTTCGAAAACGCCAGCCGATCACCCTGAACACGCATCTGATGCGGAAGGAAACCATCCTGCGCCAACAACGAGGCCAGCCGCGGAAAGCCGTTGTACTGCCGTATTTGCGGCGAGAATCAGAATCAGCATCGTCGCGGCTTGCATGAAATAATAGAAGATTCCGCCGCCCAGCGAAATTCTTGCGATCTGCGAGATCAGGGTCTCTTCTTCTCGTGGCACGAGCCCGTAGATATATGCGAGAGCCGTGAGGCCAAGGAAAAGACTGCCCAACATGATGGCCATCCAAGTCATCGTAGTGGCGGCATTCTTAGACACCGGATCTCGGAAAGCGGGCACCCCATTGGAGATCGCCTCTATTCCTGTCAACGCCGTGCAACCGGAGGAGAAAGCGCGAAGAAGCAGGAACAATGTCAGTCCCTGGACGGCGGGGATGGGTGGAGGTGAATGTTCTACGGATGCGCCAAAGAGCGCTCGACCCAAACCAACCAGGATAACCAGGCCGAGCCCGCCGACGAACATGTATGTCGGCAAAGCAAAGATCCGGCCTGATTCTCGCACGCCCCGTAGATTGCCCCAGGTCAGAAGGACGATCGCGGCCAGTCCCAAGGCAACACGGTGCTCAAGCAAAGCCGGGATCGCCGATGTAAGAGCCGCGACGCCTGCTGCGACACTGACGGCCACCGTGAGCACATAATCAATGAGCAGGGCAGCGGCCGCAACCAAACCCGGTGATTCGCCGAGGTTGGATTTCGAGACGACATAGGCGCCACCGCCCGAAGGGTAGGCGAAAATCGTCTGGCGATAGGAGGCGGTGAGAATGGCCACTAATCCAACGATGACGATGCTGATGCCGATAGAGTAATGCAGGGCGGCGGTGCCGGCCAAGATCAAGACAAGTAGGATCTCCTCCGTGGCGTAGGCTACCGAGGAAAGCGGATCAGAGGAGAAGATCGCAAGGGCGACTGGATTCGACAGCCGCTGCTCACCCGATTGCGCCGTGGCGAGCGGACGCCCCAGCAACCAGCGCTTCACCCACATGGGGGCCAGTATACTCGTCTACCACATGGGGGCAAAAGGCGAAAATAGGGTCAGAGTCGATTTATGGTCTGGAGAATCTGAGACGCAAAACCTCATAAATCGACTCTGGCCCTATTTCAACTCGACAGGAAAATAAATCTGTCCCTTTTCCTAAATATTACTTTGAAAAATCCTGGGGCGGCACCGGTGGTGCGTCCTCGACGGTGCGCACCCGCCCGAACTGGTCATACTCGATGCGAACGCCGTGACGGCTGAGCACACCGAATCTATAGTAATAGGTTTGGTAGAGGTACGGCCCGAACTGTTTTTCATCCACGCTCGAATAGCCGACCATGCGTTTTAGCACATCGTCGCGGGTCATTCCGTAATGGACGGCTTTCTTATAATATTCAAACGGAAAGGTTCCCCGGCGCTCAATTTTGGACCATTCCACCCCGAGCATGTTGGCAAGAGCTTTCATCTCCTTGACGTACCACACGCGATCCGCGATGACGAGCACGACAACTGTGCCGATAATCAACGCGATCCATTTGGCCGTCCAGGGCATAGTGGTCGTCTTGGAGGGGCGTCAGTGCTCGAGGCGACCGCAGACCTTCATGGGCCGGCAAGCTTGGGAGCAGGCACGACCTCAACGTCCGCGGGCACTGAAAAAACAAAAACGTCATCCTTCAAGCCGGAATTAGCCCGGATATTGCTGAAGACAATATTAGAGACGCCTCCGTTGACATCATGAAGCTCTACCCGCCGCAGATAGTAACTCTCCGGGTCCACCTCCACAACGATCCGCGGTTGATCCGGCCCGCCTCTCAAGGGCGTCAACGACAGCAGGGGTAGGCGGCCTTTCGCGCCCCCAGGAACCGCCGACACCTCATAGTGTTTATCGAGCCGAGCGGCGCCTTGGAGGAGTTGCAGGGGCGCCTGCGAGTCAGCCATCTTCGAGAGCTGACCTGTCAAGACCTGCTTATGCTCCGGCACATAGAACTGGACGTGATCATTCTCAACGAAGATCTGTTCAAGATTGGGTTCCAGGTAATCCCAGCGCAACTTGCCCGCGCGCTTCAGGTAGACGCGTCCCGCGGACTTGAGCGCGGTCGCAAAACCTTTCACCGTGGTGGTCTGATTAAAATCGGCCGTCAGATCGTTGGTGGCGCGATAACGGGCTTCCACCTTGGACACGATCTCTTTGATGGGATCGACAGCCGCATCGGTGATCGTTCCCGTGGTAAGGAGTAATATGACCAGTGAGACCTATGATCCTAACAGGTATCATGCGCGTCCATCATCGACTCCGACCCGTTTCATTAATACCTCACGTCGCCCGTCGCGGCTCGGGGCGCCGACAATGCCGTCCTGTTCCATCATCTCAACCAGACGCGCAGCACGAGGATAGCCAATGCGGAGGCGCCGTTGAAGAAAGGACGCCGATGCCTGCCCGGTCGTCATCACTATTTCCTTCGCCTTCTCGTAGATTTCATCGCGACTTGCATCGTCGGCGCTTGCCTCATTTCCACTCGCCGTAAGCTCTTCGGCGTACGCCGGCGGGCTTTGGTTTTTGATAAACTCCACCACCTTCTTGAGATCAGCGTCAGGGACGAAGGCGCCATGCACACGGCTCAGTTTGCCGGCGCCGGTGGCTAAATAGAGCATGTCTCCGCGGCCGAGCAGTTGGTCGGCGCCGTTTTGATCAAGAACGGTGCGGGAATCGATTTTCGATGCGACTTGAAACGCGATCCGAGCCGGAAAATTAGCCTTGATGATGCCGGTGATCACGTCAACAGAGGGACGCTGCGTGGCGAGGATCAAATGGATACCCGCCGCACGAGCCATTTGAGCGAGCCGCGCAATTGAATCTTCGACTTCTTTGGCTGCCACCATCATCAAGTCCGCCAATTCATCAATGACGATGACGAGGTATGGAAGAGGCGCAGGTGGAGTGCGAGGAGCGGTCGCCCCAGGCGACGTCGTCTCCCCGGCGGACAAACGCTCTTCTTCTGAAAGGTACTCGGTGTGTTGGACCGTGGCTGCCTCCGCCTCGAACGGGAGCACCCCTTGAAGTTCGGCCACGTTTCGATTGTATGTCTCGATATTCCGAGCTCCGTGTTCAGCCATGACCTTGTACCGACGCTCCATCTCACGGACGGCCAAGAGCAGACCGCGCGCAGCGGCTTTCGGTTCAGTGATGACGGGCCTCCAGAGATGGGGAATCCCCTCGTAAAGAGCCAGTTCCAGCATTTTGGGGTCGATCATCAGGAACTTGACTTCACGGGGAGGGGCCGAGAATAGCAGGCTGAGAATCATGGTGTTTAAACCAACGCTCTTGCCTGAACCTGTCGCACCGGCGACCAACAAGTGTGGCATGCCGCGCAGATCCGCGACGACAGGCTTTCCGAAAATGTCCTTGCCGAGGGCGAGCTTCAAAGGAGAGCGCATTTTGACGTAAGGTTCGCTGAGCAGAATTTCTTTGAGCGCGACATCCTCACGTCGCGGATTGGGCACCTCGATTCCGACGACGGATTTTCCCGGAATCGGAGCAACAATGCGAATGCTCATCGCTTTCATTGCCAGCGCGAGATCGTCAGCGAGGTTCACGATCCTCGCCACCTTCACCCCGCGCGCGGGTTCGAACTCATACATCGTGACGACCGGCCCGACATGTGTCTGAATGACCTGCCCATTGATACCGAAGTTGGCTAGGGCTCCGGTCAAGACAGCGGCTTGCGCCTGGATCTCCTCGTCGGTCAACCGCTCGACGGAACTCGGAGCATCAATCAGCAGAAGCTCTGCTGATGGCAGTACGAACCCGGCTGACTCCGGCATTGCGGCCGGGACGTCTTCGGGCAACTCGTCGGGTGCGTCGCGCTCGGGAGTCCTGCCTTGCGGGCCCTCGCGGGTGATTGTCGCGTCTTGGGAAATCCGGGAGCCCTGAGCCCGATTGATCTTCACCGGCCTTACTTTGGAACTGCGTGGCGTTTGCATGGTGGGGGTCTTTAAACCGCGCCAGCGTTCATTCGCCCAATCCGCGAGCGTCGCGATAATTTCCCGCGCCTCCCGCCCCAGCGCCACCAAAGATATAGGCATCGCGATCAGGACTGACAGTATGAGGCCGGCACCCACCACGATATGCGCGCCCAGACGGGCCAGATACAAGACCAGCAGAGTACTCAGCGTATCGCCTAGAGATCCGCCCGCGTGCCCTAACTGGGTCCAGCCGCTGGTCGCTGTCGGAATTCCCGGGACGTGAAGGGCCAACGCGGCCGACCCAAAAACAATGAGGCTGGCAAAGCCGATAGCGCTTCGCAATGTCATACCCATGCCACCGGCGAGAAAACAGCGTCCACCAAGTACGGTTAAAGCAATCGGCAACAGATAGGCCGCGCCGCCGATAAGCCAGTAGGCGACTGCCGCCAAGGTCGTGCCGACCTTTCCGATCAGATTGACGGCGGAGCCGTTGTGTATTGAGTCTTCGAATAGGATCGGGTCGCGGGGAGAATAGGAAAGTAACGAAAGCGCAAAAAGCAGCGCCAAGGTGAGAAGCACCACCCCGACCATTTCGTGCCGCTTTTCTAGGGCTCTAGATCTACCTCCAGACGCCATATCGGCGGAGAGTAGCACATCGTAGGAGTTCTGACAATGCGGCGCGGTCTTACGCAGAGACAACAAGGGCCACCTTTTTCAAGGGTGGCCCTTGCCGTGGCGCTTGTGACGCCATTACTTTTCTCGATTTGTGAAAACGAACCCGCCGTCGGCGAGGGGGTGCTTCCCTTCGGGCGGTACCAGCGGCGCCGGCCTTAGCAAAGAGCCGGTTTTTGCTCCTTTAGACAGTGTTACCTGCATAAGGTAACTTTGCCGTTGAGGCAATCGTCATCGAGCAAAGCCTGCGTCGGTACGTCTACTAAGGAAGGCACGCTCCAGGAAGGTCGCGAAGCCGCCGAGAGCGGGCCTAAGTGGTCCGGGGGATTAGCGTCTGCCATAGGCGACCCTCCTTTCCTATGCTTCGGCGGAGCGGGAACGTATAGTCCCACTGCGCCAGCGGAAGAGGTTATATTTCTCGTTTACACCCGATCGCGATCCATTGTCAAGTCTTCGTAGCAAGCTCCGGTTTCACTGATTCAGAATCATGCATCGGTTGAATGCACCGGGCCGCCTCATCCCTACGACCGCAATTCGCGCAAGCATAGAAATGGCCGATCAAGCCATCCAGCATATCGATGACACGCTCAGGAAACATCATTCCACCACACTTTTTACACTTCCGCATCTCTACCCCAGTTTTCTCAAGAGCCCGCCGGCTCTTGGTGTGCTCGATCAATTTTTGCCGCCAAAATAAAATCGCTTTCCGTCAGTCCATTAATCTTATGAGTCCAAATTTCGACCGCGCAAGCCCCCCATCGGACATGGAGATCAGGGTGGTGAGCCTCTTTCTCCGCGATTTCTCCGACCTTATTCGCAAACGCCAAAGCGCCGGCAAAGTCTTTGAAAGTGAAATTTCGTTCCAAATGCGTGCGCCCGTGTGTCGCAGTCCAGCCGCTATTTAATTGGGCCAGCATCTGATCGACCTTCTCCGGTTCCATGGGGGGAACTCCCCCACGGCATGGGACACAGGATTTTTCTGCTAGACTCATTGCACCCCATGGACTTGGACTAATTCATTATACCCCGTGCCTCGACCAGCCGCCAGTGCCTTGACTTTACTTATAATTCAACTAGTTATGAAAAAGAGATGTCTTACTGACCGAAGAATTTCTTGAGCGCTTCTTCGCCCCGGCGGATAAGGTCCTCGCCTTGCTGGCCCTTCAATACATCCCCAATCTTCTCTTTGATTTCTTGCTGGAGTTTCGTGCCGAGGACTTTGGTGTCAAGGGCATAACGTGGGGCTTGAGTGCTGCCGGTGATAACCAAGGGGACCGAGAGGCGGCCGTGTGACATCAAGGCCTTTGCGATCGGGGAAGAGCCGGCAATGGCTTTGCTGAGGGCTTCAGAAAGCAGAAGTGAGACGTTCAGCTTCAGGGTTTTGTCAAAACCGATTTCGCCGGTACCCGTGGCGTCAAAATCCGGACTTCTTGCGATCAGACGATCAACCCGGACGACTCCCTGCTGAACTTTGAAATTGGATTCAAGAACTGAAAAGACGGTGGTCTCACCTAGATCCTGGGTGATGCCCATGGCCTTGAGCAATGTGGCCGCCTCCTTTAGCAGATTGATGCCTTCCACCTTCCCATCCTTGACCAGGAGATGACCTGTGCCCTCCAACGCTCTGGTCAACTCCGGCAGCGTCATGCCCTTGCCCCGTATTTCCATCTCGGCGGAGGCCGTGCCGCTCACCGAGACCTTGTCAGTCCCTACCGCTTCCATCAGGGAGCCGAGCTGGAGGCGTTGGACGGCGATCTTCCCGGAAAATGGCAGTGGGGCGGTACCTGTCTTGGTTTCTGCTTCCCCCACCAATTGCCCTCCGAAGGCATTGAGAGACAGATTACGCAGCTGAGCATGTGGGGGTCTCACTTGGGCTGTCACGGCTAGATTCGTTATATGGATGGGCTTTGTCAGAGGAAGCGACAATGGGAGTTCAGCGGTGGTCATCGCAGGAGCCGTCATTTTGAGCCGAGCCTCACCGCCGATATAGCTTCCGTGGACCGTGACCGTGTCCTTGCCGAGCGGGATAGTCGCATCAATAGCGCCGACATTTATGGAAGAATCCTTGGCCTCACCCACGAGATGAAGGTCTTTTAACTGCAGCGCCTTGGTCAACGGCAGGGAGATGGGCAGATCCGTCGTTGCGATTTGGGGAGCAGAGGCGGAGAAACGTACATGTCCTCCAAGCGTGCTTCCTTTAATCTCGACCACGGCTTTGCCGAGGACGACATCAAAGACAAACACGCCGATATCGAAATTTTCTTGAATCGGCCCGAGGGTCCCGTCGACCATCAACGGCAGGCTCAAGGGTTGAAGAACTCCACTGACATGCACGACCGGGGTGAGTCCTAGCCCGACACCCTGCAAGAGGACCTGGAACTGTTCCACCGAATACTCGGCCGCGGGGATGGACGCGCTATCACGGTAAGTCAACCGTCCATTGGTTACGGACAAACGATCGACGGCAAAAAGAGACAGGACTTGCAGTTGCCCCTCACCGGCGGGAACGGGCGGTCCTTCAGGTTCCTTCCTTTCTGAAGGGGCCTTCTTGCCTAGAGTCGCGACATTCAAGAGACCCAGAGAATTTTTTATCACCATAATCGACGGGTCTCGCATGATGATTTCGCCGATTTCCACGCGCCCTCGCAACAGAGGCCCGAATTTCACGCCCAGATCCAGCGACGCGAGTCTGGCAAAAGCCCCCCGATTGAAGAGGGGGTCATCCATGACGGTGAATTCTGTAATATGGACGCCGAGGCGGGGGAAGAGGGTGAGCCGTAGATCCTTCAGGGTGACTTTCCGATTCAACGACTCCTCAATGATGGGGAGATAACGCGCTTGGTATGCATTCAGGTCGACCATGAACGGCACGAGGAGAACAATGAGTAGAAACAAGAGGGTGAGAACGGCGAGAGCATAAAAAAAATTCTTTATCATTATTCCAATATAGGCAGGGGACTCATTACAGTCAAAATGTTAAAGCTCGCTGCGGAGAGGCCGAAGCAGGGCTAGCCTACAAAGAGGGGGTGTCGTTGAGCGGCTTCCTTGGGAGTAAGATAGTAGGCAAGGATAGATACGAGCAATAGGCCTCACACCCGGTAAAGGAGGCGACAGCATGACCAGGATTCTAGCAGTTTCCCTTGTCGCAATAGTATTTTGCGCGGGAATCACACTGACCGCTTTCCCAGCCGAAGACCTCAAACCCAACGAGAAGGCCGTTTACGGAACCGTGATCGCCATTGATCCTGAGGCCAAGACCCTTAAACTCATAGGCACCGACGGGGTCATGCTGGACGTTGTAGCCGAAGACAAGGCCGCGAAACATCTGGATAAGATCCCGCTCAACAGTTTGATCGACTTGATAGTGGAAATGCGCGCTGGAGCGCCGCCGGTGGTGAAGTCCTGGAAGATGGCGCAGGCCAAATCTCCTTGCCGGGTGTTCGATGGTAAGATGTGTAACCCTTGAGTGAGTGGCTCTCCGTATTCACTGAAGATGATTCGCGAGTGCTCCGAATTCCTGCATGCTGAGCGTCTCTGCTCGGCGCGCGCCGTCAATTCCAGCTTCCGCCAGAGCGACTTTGGTCTTCTCCGGACTGAAACCCTCATCCCGGAGGGAATTGGCCAGTGCCTTTCGCCGATGCGCGAAGCCCGCGCGAACCACCTTGAAAAAGAATCCTTCGTTCTCGACAGAGACACGTGGTCGAAGCAGCGGCGTCAAAACGACCACGGCCGAGCCCACCCTGGGAGACGGTTGAAAACAGGTCGCTGAGACCTTGAAAGCTAGGCGGACCTCGCATCTGAACTGCGTCGCAATTGACAGTACCCCGTATTCCTTGCCGCCGGGCGATGCCGCAAGCCGGGCCGCGACCTCTGCCTGCAGCATGAGGACCATGCGGCTGATGCGCGCTCCTTCCTTGAGCAGCCGAAAGAGTAGAGGGGTGGAGAGATAGTAGGGTAAATTCGCGACGACGAGAAAGGATTCCGGGAGACTCGCGTAGTCGAAGTCCAGAGCGTCTCCTTCGATCAGTTTCAGACTGGAACGATTAACAAACACATCACGAAGGTGCGCGGAGAGGATCGGGTCGACCTCAATCGCGGTGACCGCGCCCGAGAGATCCAGCAGGGCTTCCGTCAGGATCCCGCGGCCAGGTCCGATTTCGAGAACTGTCTCTCCTGGCTGCAGTTCCGCAAGCCGCACGATCTTGCGGACAATGTTCCGATCTATGAGAAAGTGCTGCCCAAGCGATTTGCGTCCGCGTGGAAGCGTCGCCTGCTCGTAGGGTCCGGACGCAAGCTTCATATGCTTTCTTCACCGTTGATACCGTGCAAATCCCGCTGCAAGACGAATGGCTTCCACCAGGCTTCCTTCATCGGCAATACCTTTTCCGGCAATGTCATAGGCGGTTCCGTGATCGACCGAGGTGCGGATGATCGGAAGGCCGACGGTGGTGTTCACGGATTTGCCGAAGGCCGCGAGTTTCAGCGCGATCAGTCCCTGGTCATGGTACATGGCGACTACGGCATCATACATCCCGCGAGAGGCCTGCCCGATTAATGTGTCTGCCGGAAAGGGCCCCCGGGAGGGATATCCAAGCGCTTTCGCATTGGCAATGCCCGGCGCGATCACGTCAATCTCTTCGGTTCCAAAGAGACCTCCCTCTCCGGCGTGCGGATTTAATGCGGCAACTGCTATCCGGGGACGCTTGATTCGAAACAGGCGAGTCAGCCCCTCATGACAGAGCCGGATGGCGCGCTCGACTCGCTCGACCGTCAGGGAAGCAGCCAGATCCTTCATGGCTATGTGAGTGGTTGTGAACATGAAGCGGAGCGAGCCGCCCACGATCATCATGCCGACTTCTTTTGCTCCCGTCAGTTCGGCCAGCAGCTCGGTATGCCCGGGATAGGCGTATCCGGCAAGATTGATCGCCTCCTTATTGATCGGCGCCGTGACAATGCCGGCAATCGTTCCGGCTAGGGCGAGCCGCACGGCCTCTTCCACGTATCGTACCTGCGCTTCGCCTGTCACTTTTGAGACGCAACCGACGGAAAAGTTCGGCAAGCGATGGGCCAATGGATCCAGCACCGGAATTTCCGCCGCTGGACAAGAAAGGTCCTGTGCCATCACGCGACGGAGTTTGATCGGCGCTCTTAGTCGACGAATGGTCTTGAAGAGAACCTCGGGCGAGCCGACGACCAGAGGCCGGCACATCCGTCTGACGGCTGGGCGCGACAAGGCCTTCACGATGACTTCGGGTCCGATGCCGGCCGGATCCCCCATTGTGATGCCGAGAAGTGGTTTCATGGCTGTCTATTTTACAGGTTCCTGCTGATACGTTCTCTACAGGCTAGTCACCGCAGCGCTCACGCTGCGTGCTACCCGATGGATAAAGTTGAGATCCAGGGTCTCAAGCGTATCGGTAGGTCGGTGGTAATGGGGGTTTCGGAAATTTGCGGTATCGGTCAGCATGACGGCCGGGTAGCCGAACTGCCAGAACGCGGCATGATCGCTTCGCCGCGTATCAGGAAGCTGCTCACCCTCGCCTGGGACGACAATCGATACCGTCTTCAGTTCCGGCACTTCGCGGCTTGCTTGCCTGCTCGAATGCCTTCACCAGCTTCACGGAGGCCGTGTTCCCCACGATCCCGAGGAAATCCCCTATTGTAGGAATCGCGAACGGGCATTCCCCGCGGCGCCGTTTGGGAACCATTTTTGTCACTGGTATAGCCCACGCACTCGAGCACAATGGCGCCCGCGATCTCCTCATTAACATCCCGCAAAGAAGCGGCATAAGCCAGGCTCCCCAAGAGGTTGTGTTCCTCTAGACACATCGCGATGAACCGGACCTCGCATGAGGTCGAGACCTCTCGGAGCCTCCGCGCGACCTCGAGCATCACCGCCAAACCGCTCGCGTTATCGTCGGCGCCCGGGCTACCTTGCACCGTGTCATAGTGGGCCGCGACGATCACCGGCAGCCTTCGAGTTCGGGAAGCGCCTGACGCCGGTTGAAGCGTTCCAAGAACATTCTTATAACTCCCACCGAAAGCTCGAAATGTATGGAATGACACTTCCAGCCCCAGGCGCTCGTACTGATCAGCGAGATAATCATGGGCGCGGCGGAGGTTGGCGGGTGAAGAGAACGGATGCCGTTCCGAAATGAGCGCGCGCAGGTTCGACAGAATGCCGTCATCCATGATCTTCCGGGGCCACATGGACCACGACTTCGGCCACTTCAGGAAATTCCCGTTTCACTATTTCTTCCACTTCATGCGCAACGGTGTGGGCTCGTGCCGTCGTCATGGCGGGATGCACATGGATCGTTAAATCCGTAAAAATGTGGCGGGCGAGTCCTCGGGTCCTGATATCGTCGCAGCAGTCCACACCTTCGACCGTCAGGGCAATTTTGCGAATGACATCGGGGTCGATGCGGGCCTTATCGGCTAGCGACTTGGAGGCCTCCCGAAAGACGAGCACTCCTGTGTGCCCGATGAAGACGGCAATCACGACACCGGCGATCGAATCCAAGATCGGATAGCCGGCCCATACGGCGGCGAGTCCTACCAGCACCGCCAGGGATGAGAGAATATCGCTCGCCGTATGCAGTGAATCGGCAACCAGAATTTCGCTCTTCAACACTTCCCCGCGTCGCCGCTCCCATATCATTACGCACGTGCTAATGCCCATGGCGGTCAGCATGACACCAAAGCTCAGAGCAGTGACTTCCGGGACTACAGCATCCCGCCAATGGATATAGCTGTTGTACAAGATGTACAGACATGTCGCGAACAACAGCAGGCCGATTCCGGCCGCCGCGAAGGTCTCATACTTCTTATGTCCATAGGGATACCGCGCATCCGGCGGTTGCGCGGCAATCCACAAACCGGCCAGGCCAATGAGATTCGACATGCCGTCGAACGATGAATGAATGCCATCGGCTTGCATCGACACCGAGCCGGTCAGGAGACCATACCCCAGCTTTGCGGCTGCCACCGTCCAGTTGAGGGCGAGAATCACCCAGAGGATAAACCGGGTTTCGCGGCCGGCAGCGTCCTCAGTCAATCCCGGATTCGACGCGCAGGGGGATGTTCGAAATCCGGTCATCGCATGATCAGGTACAACATATATCCAGCATACAGGAAGATAGGCAGGATCAGCACGCTGGGCTGCCAGCGACCGGCCCACTGCGCTTGTGCGAAAAACAGGCTCACAGCGAGCAGGGGCAGCACGAGGCTGATCATGGAGGCGGTATCCAGTATCCAACTTGTTCCGATGAGGCCGATAGACACGGGAAAGGTGCCCTGGAACACCATGGCCCCACTGATGTTCCCGACCGCGAGCGTATCCTTCTTCTGATAGATCCACAAAAGGCTATTCAGTTTCTCAGGAAGTTCCGTGGCGATGGGGGCCACGAGCAGGGAAAAAATGAGCGGCGAGACACCTATTCCAAACGCCAGTTGCTCCACGACATGCACGAACATGTGAGCGCCGCCGATGAGCAACGCCAAGCCTGCCATTGCCTGGACAATGATGAGAACGGTGGCCGGAGAGACGGACTTGCGCGAAAAATATAATGGTCCGATTTCCATCTCACTGACTTGCCCCGTCGTCAGATGAATCTTCACATACCAACAGTACCCAATAAAGAGGGCAATGGCGGCACCATAGCGCAGAGGTGCGACAGGCAACATCCCCACGACAAGGGCAACGCTGTACGCGGCCAGGAAAAACCCGAGGTCAAGCCGGACCATGTGGTAGTCGAGCTCAAACCGGTTGGTTCGCTTTTTCAAGCGGGCGAGGAACAGCAGAAACATTGCCAGCAGCGGTATGGTGATCGTGCTGAGCATGAGGGGAGCACCGAGAATTGCTCCGACCCCGATGTCGACCGATGTTGCCGTCGCGCCCCAAAAAATCGCGATGATCGGGATCAGGGTCTCCGGCAATGCGGTTGCGACTCCCGCCAGGATGCTGCCGATGGCTCCATCGGAGATGCCGAGCCGGCGGCCCAACCATTCAACGCCGTTCGTAAAGA
Organism: Nitrospirota bacterium; assembly: GCA_963788195.1. Classification (GTDB taxonomy): domain Bacteria; phylum Nitrospirota; class Nitrospiria; order Nitrospirales; family NS-4; genus NS-11. The sequence goes on along the minus strand of CAWBGA010000005.1, from coordinate 200,509 downwards.
CCGCCGCCCCGCCCAGGATGACTGCGATCGACAGGAGAAAGAGCAGGCTGGGGCCTACCATGGCGCCTAGCATGGCAGCCGTCGCATGCTCCGTTCGACTTCGCGCATGATCGTCTGCAGCGGCAATCCGGTTTCCTCTGCAAGCCGTTTGCAGTCGCGGTACTCAGGTCGCGATTTCGGCCGTCCCCCGCCACGAGGCGCCGATGCCACCTTGATACGGACAGGTCCGAACTTTGTAGACAGCTCGACGATCTCGCGCGAAAGCAAGCGACGCGACACCTCCTGGATCCGGATGCCGAGGGTCGTGGTGTCGGCAAACATCACGCGAAGGACCGGTTCCAGCTTGGCGGTATCCGCGAGCACGGTCAGGACAATCCCCGGGCGGCTGCGTTTCATGATCACAGGCGTCAGTGTCACGTCGAACGCCCCCTGCGCTAGCAGTCTGTCTATGAGCAACTCGTAGGCTTGCGGGTTCATGTCATCAAGATTCGTTTCAAGAACCATGATCCGGTCGGATTCCGCCGCCGTGGAGATTTCTCCTTGAATTACGCGCAGCGCATTGGGCCATTTCTGAGGGTTGAAGGTGCCCGCCCCATGCCCGACGGCCTTCAGCCTCATCATGGGCATGGCTCCGGCCTGTCTGGCGAGAGTCGCCATCAAGGCCGCGCCGGTCGGCGTCGTCAACTCGCGCTCCGGACCTGAGGCATAGATTGGGAAGCCTTTGAGCAGATTGGCGGTGGCGGGCGCCGGCACAGGAAGGACACCGTGGTGCGAGCGGATCGTTCCTGAACCGACATTGATCGCCGAACTGTAGATCTCCTCGATGCCGAGTAGGTGGCAGCCTAAGACGGTGCCGACCACATCCACCAGGGAATCGATAATCCCAAGCTCATGAAATTGTACTTTCGAAAGAACGGTCCCATGCACTTCCGCCTCAGCTCTCGCCAAGTTTTCGAAGACCCTTAACGAACGCAGGCGGACGTCTGGTCCAAGACGTGAGGCGCCGATAAGGCGACGGATTTCTTGAAAGGTCATGGGCCGATCCCTGCCGCGCCGAACAAGCACATCTACTTTGGTAGCGACGATCCCACCGCGCGTCACCCGGCGGCTCTTGAGGGAAAACCCTGTAAGACGGAGGCCCTTCAGCGCCTTCGAGAGATCGGCGAGCGGGAGGCCAAGATCGACCAGCGCGCCCAGGCACATGTCCCCGCTGATGCCGGAAAAACAATTGAAGTAAGCAATTTTCATAAAGTGGTCATCTTAGCAAAGTGATTTTCCTATTACTATGATCCGGCGCGCCAGAGCAGGCGAGAATTGACAGTCTTCCATCGATGTGATAAGAAAATTGTGCTTCAGAATGGTCTCCCGCTTCTTCAACTCCTGGACGGTCGCCGCAGTGCTCGCAGCGTGCCTCCTAGGCATCGCCGGCGACTTGGGTCATGCGGCGAAGGCCAAGCCTAAAGGTAAGGCTCCCGATTTCAAGATCCTCTCGGTGGATGCCACCCCTTTGCCGTTTGTTCCCAACGGGGCCCCGCTAACGCTCACGATCAGGGTGGAACTTCCGAAGGTGATGCAAGAGGAGATGCTGCTGGATGTTTCTACATTGATCACTTCAACGTCGCGTTCGTCGTTTCGCCTTGTTGAGCAGCCGCCAGATGCTGCCAACGATGGACGACACCACTGAGGAGGCGCAACGGCAACTCGAAATCGTGCAAACCTGGGACGGCACGGACAATAATGATCGCATTGTCGTAGACGGAATGTACGACTACCAGGTCCAGGCGAAACTGATGGTCCTGAATAAGGATGGGTATCCGTTGACGCGGCTCAGCGCCTGGAAGAAACGGGGGAACTTCGAGGTGAAGGCGAACTCTGAGTGATGCGATGCGCCAAACAGGCCGCTCCAAAACCATTATCGATGTTGACCACGCCGATTCCAGCTGCACAGGAGTTCAGCATGGTCAGCAGAGCTGAGATACCTCCGAAGCTTGCACCATAGCCCCGGCTCGTCGGAACTGCGACGACGGGTTGCGACACCAAACCGCCCACCACGCTCGGTAACGCTCCGTCCATCCCCGCCACGACAATCATCACCTGCGCGCTGTGGAGCTCGCCGCGCCGATCGAGCAATCGGTGCAATCCGGCGACGCCGACATCGTACATTGTAGTGACGGCATCCCCGAGGACCTCGGCCGTCGCCCGCGCCTCTTCAGCCACGGGAATGTCGGATGTGCCGGCTGTCATGATCAACACTCCCCCCGCCTTCCCGAAGGCTCTGCCGGTTCCCGAGATTCCTCGGCGGGTTGAGAACGACGGTTCGGCCCATAGGATCATGCCGCGCTTCACGATCGAGTCGCAGTAAAGCCCGCGCGACCATCGGCTCAACGCGCGTGGCCAGCACTGGGTGGCCGTGCCGACGGAGCCGCCGAGCGATGGCGACGACCTGCGACAGTGTTTTGCCTTCGCACAGGATGGCCTCGGCCATCCCTTGGCGAAATAATCTGTGGTGGTCCACGGCGGCAAAACCGATATCTTCATAGGGCAACGTCTTCAACCGAGCGAGGCCCGCCTCTATACTGAGCCTCCTCCCCCGCACTTGTTCGAGTAACTGCCGGATTCGATCCGCCGTCATGCCTGATCCAATTCATGTCGGGCCGCGCGCTCCATCAGTTCCGACACCGCACGAGCGGGCTCTTTTGCTTCAAACAGCACAGCGCAGACCTCACGTACGATGGGCATTTCAACATGATGCCGCTGGGCCAAGGCCAGCGCGACGCGCGCCGTGTTAACCCCTTCTGCAACACTGTGGGTGGCTGCTAGAATCGCCGCAAGTTTCTTGCCCTCGGCGAGCTGAAGCCCAACAGCCCTGTTCCGGCTCAATGCCCCGGTACAGGTGAGAACGAGATCTCCCATGCCCGAAAGTCCGGCAAAGGTTCTGGGATCGGCCCCCATCGCCGTTCCCAGACGGACCATTTCGGCCAGTCCACGGGTGATGAGCGCCGCCCGCGTGTTATGTCCGAATCCCAGTCCGTCCGCAATACCCGCGGCCACGGCGATGACATTCTTTAGCGCGCCGCCGAGCTCAACCCCGAGACGATCGCGGGCAAGGTACACCCGGTACGCAGGTGTCATCAGAAGCTGCTGCAGAACAGTCGCCTCAGGTGAAGTGGCGCCCGCGAGCACAACGGCAGTGGGCAAACTGCGGCACACCTCGGTTGCGAAGCTGGGTCCCGACAGGGCGAACACCGAGCCGGGTGAAATCGGCAGCATTTCTTCCAAGAGGGCTGAGATCGGACGACCTCGTTTCTCCTCAAGACCCTTCGTGGCGCTGACCACTGGAATTCCGGAAGGCAGGTGAGGCGCGATCTGCGCGATGACATCATGCGCGACGTGGGAGGGCACAACGAAGATCAATGCGCCCGCGCCTTCCAGTACTTCTGCCATGGATACGGACGCTCTCAGGGTTGGAGGCAATTCCACCCCGGGCAGATAACGGCGATTCTCCCGTTCGTGATTGATCTGATCCGCGACCTCAGGTTCATAGGTCCATAGCCGCGTCGGCCGGCCGTTCGCGGCCAGTAGCCACGCGAGAGCGGTGCCCCAAGCCCCCGCACCCACGACCGCGGTCGCCCTAGTCATTTCAGGAGATCCTGAAGGACGGCCAGCAGATCCGGCTTGACCTCTAAGCGTATGGGCGTCTGAATTCTCTCCGGCACCAGCAAGGTGGCATGAAACGAGATGTGACCGATTGGGAGCGATTCCTGCCGCGCGACGCCCTCGGCATCGGCGTCAGGCTTTTCCGGCAGCACAAGTTCGATTTTTTCAACTTCAGGAACAATGCTCGAGCTGTCATATTTTCCATAGGCCATCACGATATCCTGAACAATGGATAAAACGGTTTCGTTCTCGGCGCGATCCTTGGCAATCCCGGGAATCACCTTGACGACGGTTTCCCCTAGCGGCGAGAGTGTCCACATCCCTGCAACCAGAAGTTTTTTCGCTCCGAGCGCGGCAAAATCATCGGCCAGCTCCTTACTGTACCCGCCATAGGCGTAGCGAAAAAACCGGTAATGAAAACCGGTCGCTTGCTTACCAAACAACTGCAACTCCGACAGAAACACAAGCTGTTGGAGCTTGACGTCGCCGTCGATTCCAAAGGGGGCGGCGATTCTGAGCAAGTAGAGCAGCAGCAACCGGTCGATGATCATATCGGAGGGAGACCGCACGCGAGATTATGGCCACAGCCTTGCAAACCTTGTCAATTGCCGTCGCCCACCTCGAAGCTGCAAGACAGCCCTTGTCCCTTTTGCACCCACCCGCCCTGGGATGCGCCGAGACGCATCCCTTTACCCCCTGGCACCCGCCCGCCCCGCGGCTGCCAAGACAGCCGCCTTTCTCGTGCCCCTTGCCTGAAGCCGGCTCTTCTCCCGTGGCCTGAAATCTGCCAGGCCAGCGCCTTGCATGCTTGAAGAAGGGGGACAGGCTACTTTTCCGAATCATCTCAATGTTCACGGCGCGCTTCATGGACGGAAAAGTTGCCTGTCCCCGTTCAGAGTTTGCTAAGACAGTTTGGCGGCTTGACGGACTAAAAGTCTATCTGGTATTAAGAATCCTTCTCAATTTCGGTCGCACCAATGAAACACGCGAAAGAATGGGGTAAGTTACGCACTCATCTGGCAAAGAACGGCTTGAAGGTCACCAAGCAGCGTGAAGTCATTCTGGACGCGTTTCTTGGAATGGAACATGTCACTGCTGAGCAGCTGTACCGCACTCTGGGACGGCACCGGCCGCGTATCGGCCTGGCTACGATTTACCGGACACTGAACCTGTTGTGCGATTCTGGGATCGCTCAAGAGCGACACTTTGGCTCTCAGACCCATTACGACAACGTCGTGAACAAACGGCATCACGACCACATGATCTGTACGGAATGTGGGAGCATCACGGAATTTGAAAACTGCGACATTGAGCGCTTGCAGGAGCAAGTGGCCGTCAAGCACGGGTTCACGATCACCACGCATAAGTTGGAACTCTACGGATTGTGCCGCCATTGCCGGCATTGACCCCTCGCGAGGCTGAACGCATGACAACTCGATTCGGTATGTCGTTGCCAGCTTGCGCGCTGGTCCTCATCACCCTGGGCAGTGTGATCCCGTATCATACTGATCCTGCCGTAGCCGCCGAAAATCTGATCGTCTATTCCGGGCGCAAGGAAAAGGCGATCAAACCGGTAGTCGAGGCTTTTACCAAAGCGACCGGTCTTCCGGTCGATCTCAAGGTCGGGAAGACGTCGGGCCTGGCGAATGAGATCCGGATGGAGAAAGCGCACCCCCGCGGCGATGTCTTCGTTTCGACGGAAGGCGGCATCATGGAGATCCTCTGCACACGATGGCGTGCTCGATCCCTACATTTCACCGGCGAGCGAGGCCGTGCCATTAGAGTTCAGAAGCCCGGGCGGGGCATGGACAGGCATTTCGGGGCGCGCCCGCATTATCTTGTACAACAAGAATCTCGTCCCTGAGAAAGAGGTTCCCACGTCGGTCCTGCAGCTCACGGATCCGAAATGGAAGGGGAAACTTGCCATCGCCGGAACGCGTGAACGCACCACGTTGGCGTGGGTCTCGGCGCTGGTCGCAGAGAAGGGGGAGCCATTCACGCGGAACTACATCAAAGGTCTGATGGCCAATGGCTTAAAGATCCTGTCGGACAACACCGAAGTCTGGCAAGGCGTGGGTAGGGGAGAGTTCGCTATCGGTCTGACGAATTCTCCCAATTATTACCTCGCAAAGAACGCGGCCATGCCCGTGGGCGTTGTCTATCCCGACCAGACTGACGGCGGCCTCGGGACCCCCATCAGCCCCAATGCCGTCGCGATCATCAAGGGCGCGCCGCATCCGGATGCCGCGCGGCGGTTTATTGATTTTTTGCTGTCCCCTGACGGACAGCGAGTCCTGGTTCTCGCGGATTACGAGATCCCGCTCATTCCGGGTATAGATCCGGGTGAGGTGCGACCCGCCACATCCATCAAGCAACTGAGAGTGCCCGAGCCCCGCTTGGCGGAACTGGCGGATCCCACCCTAAAGATGCTGACGGGCTTGAGCCCAGACTGGTGATGTGAGCGGCTTCTTCCCGACCCGAGGGCCACGGCTCTTCGGCATGCTGATCGTCTTCGCGGTCGGCGTCATGGTCCTCTCCCCGGTCGTCTACATTCTATCGACAGCATTGCAATCCCGCCCTTTCGGAACGCTCTCGGCATGGACGGCGGTGGTGCTGGCCGGGAAATCGCTTTCACTTGCTACGTTGTCGACCCTGTGGGCGATGCTCCTCGCGTTGCCGTTGGCATGGCTTGTCGTCCGCACCGACCTGCCTCTTCAAAATCTGTGCCGATGGCTGGCTGTGATTCCGCTCGCCATCCCTTCGTACATCGGCGCGTTGACCTACATTGCCCTGCTCGGACCGGTGGGAATCGTGAACAGCCAGTTGAGCCATCTGCGTGGTGTCCAAACACAATGGGTCAATATCTATGGCTATTGGGGCGGCGTCTTCGTCATGGGGCTGTTTACCTTCCCCTACATTTTTTTACTCGTCACCAGCGCGCTCGAAACCACAAACCCGGCGATCGAGGAGACCGCGCGCTCGCTCGGCGAAAGTCCGGCGGGCGTACTGCGCCGGGTCACCTTGCCTATGCTGCGTCCCAGCATTCTCGCCGGTGGCTTATTGGCGTTTCTTTATGCCTTGAGCGACTTTGGCTCGCTCTCGCTGCTGCGCGTCCATGTCTTCACGACCGAGATCTATCATCAACTCAACACGCGGTTCGATCAGGGAGCGGCCTCCATGCTTTCGTGCGTCCTCGTTGTGCTCACGACTCACGGTGCTCATCGGACAGCGAGCCCTGCTCGGACACCGCTCCTACACCACCATCACCGGCACTGCACGGCTGGCACGTCCCGTGCTTTTGGGACGGTGGCGTTGGGCCGCATGTCTCGTCCCCGCTGCCGTCCTCGGGCTCTCGGTTTTCGTGCCGCTGGCGGTGCTTGTGAGCCAAGCCGGGGCACTAGAGCAGGTGCGGGCCGTGTTTCAGGAGCAGTGGGTATTCTTCCGGAACAGCCTTTGGACTGCGGCATTAGCCGCCATGGCCGCAACGGTCCTGGGACTGCTCCTCGCTCATACAAGTCGTACCCTCAGGGGCTCGATCGCCTCCCGGTTCACGGGGATCGTTCAAATCGGATACGCGGTTCCGGGTACGGTTCTAGGACTGAGTCTTATTCTCCTGTACAACACGTATCTACCCTGGTTATACGGCACGGTGGCGGTGCTGGTCCTGGCGTATCTGATCAGATTTCTGACCCAGTCGCTGCAGGGGCTGGAAGCCGCGCTCGGCGGTATTAATCCTCATTTGGAAGAGGCCGCGCGGTCCCTCGCCGCCTCGCCGGCAGTCGTGCTTCGTCGCGTATTGGTGCCACTTCTCCGTCCCACTCTGATCGCCGTCTGGGCCTTGGTTTTCATTTCCAGCATGAAGGAACTCGACGCCACGCTCCTGCTGCGCCCGCCTGGCTTCGATACCTTGCCGGTGCGAGTCTATATCCACACGGTCGAAGCGGAATATTCCAAGGCGGCATCTCTCTCGTTGCTGTTGATCGCGTTTACCGCGCTGCCCTGGCTCGCGGTCTCGAGGCTCCGCGTGAGGAAAGTTCTATGAGCCTCATTGATCTGTCGCACGTGTCGCTCACCTACCAGCATGCTTCGCACCCTGCCCTGCAAAACGTATCCTTGACCATCGCCGAAGGTTCGATTCTTTCGATTCTCGGACCGAGCGGTTGCGGTAAGACCACGATTCTGCGTTCGGTGGCCGGGTTTGAGCGGCCACAGACCGGTCGGATTCAAATCGCGGGACGATCCGTTTGTGATGAGCGTCATTGGGTGCCTCCTGAGTTAAGGGGTGTGGGCATGGTCTTTCAGGACTACGCGTTGTTCCCGCATCTTACGGTCTCCGAGAATATTGCGTTCGGGCTTCATGGCGAGCGCAGAGATTCCGTGCATCGTATCGTCACCGAAACCCTGAGTTTCGTCGGGCTAAAAGGCATGGGCGGACGCTATCCGCACGAGCTTTCCGGCGGGCAACAGCAGCGGGTGGCGATAGGCCGCGCCTTGGCGCCGAAGCCGGTGGTGATCCTGCTTGACGAGCCGTTCAGCAATCTTGATCCCGATATGCGCGGGCAAATGCGCGAGGAGGTGCAGGAGATCCTTCAACGCAGCGGGACGACGGCAGTCCTCGTCACTCACGACCATGACGAGGCCTTTGCCATGGCGGATCAGGTTGCGGTGCTCAACGCCGGACGGCTTGAGCAGTTCGATACGCCGGAAGCGATCTATCACACCCCTTCCACGCGCTTTGTCGCGAATTTCGTCGGCCAGGCGGATTTCATTCCGGGACGCGTGGAGAACGACAAAATCCAAACCGAGATCGGCCAATTCGATAATGTGACGGGACAGCCGAGCGGAACCGCGGTTGAGATCATGATCCGCCCGGACGATGTGCATATCGTGCCGGCGTCCCCCGGAGCCGCGCGGATAGTCTGCCGGACCTTTAGAGGCTCGGAAAATCTCTATGCCGTGGTGCTTCCCTCAGGCCAATTGCTGCATAGCAGTGAAGGATCCACCACCGTCTATCCGATCGGCGCCCCTGTGGACCTTAAGATCGTCGCCACGCATATTGTTGTGTTCCCCCTGCCCTAGAACGGATCTCCGCCCGTCTGCCGGTCCCATTTCGCCAGGCATCACTAATCCCTTGACACCATTCTGGACATTCAGATACTAGTACTCGTTCTCAAAATCATGAGATGCCATTTAGGCAAGTGACGTTCGCCTTACGCAGTGTCGTACAGGGGTGGATTGGATGATGCGCGAACGTGGTCGGGCTAGGTGGTTGCGCACGCGGTTGGTGCGGTGAAGAGCCCCGTTGAATCCAGCGCCTTCGCACCGCATCGCTGTGAATGCGGCAACCTGCTCGCGAAGATCGTGGCCCGCGGCATCGAAGCTCAAATGCCGGCGGTGCAAACGCGTAGTGGTGATCCCTTTCGGCGATATTCAAGGATGGCAACAGAGGACCCCGAGTCCCGTTTAACACTCAGCACAGGAGGTCTACCATGCAACGGTTCTCGTTACTCGGGGTCCTATCACTGTGTCTATTGTTCAACGTTCCCGCCGACGTGGGGGCTGTCGTGTCGGATGAGGAATTCGATGCAATGAGAAAGCGACTCGGCACCGTGGAAAAAGAGCTCAGCGATCTGAAGAAGCACGAGGCGGAAGAATCAGCCGTCAAGGGCAAAAAGGAAGGCGAAAAGCAGCTCGGATTTGGAAGTACCGGCAGCGGCAAGCTGATTTATGCGAAGCCGTTTGTGTCTGCCCCGAAGGCCACGGTCGGCGGCTATATGGACCTGCAATACCGGACCTTCAGCAGCCCGGCGTCAACGGGGCCCGGACAGCCGGGGACGGGATCCGGCAGCAGCAGCTTTGACCAGCAACGCTTCGTCCCGTTCTTCTACGCGGACATCACCGATCGGCTGAAAGTCGCAGCCGAGCTTGAAATCGAGCACGGCATCCGGTCCAAGTCCGCACAAGCATCTTCAGGCGGCATCGAGGTCAGCCTCGAGTTCGCGCATATCGATTACTTGATCACGGAACCACTCAATTTGCGGGCCGGCATCATCTTGCTGCCGATCGGCAAGTTCAACCTGCTCCACGATTCTCCCCTGAATGATCTTTCGGATCGGCCTCTGGTCTCAACGGCCATTATCCCCTCCACGCTATCCGAAACCGGCGCGGGATTGTACGGCACGGTGTATCCCACCCGGTTGTCAAAGCTGGACTATGAACTGTACGTGACACAGGGATTTCAAGGGTATGACACCACCGGCGCTCCGGTGATCGGCGCGGCCAGCGGGCTCAGGAACGCAAGACAACGGGTCGCTACGACGGCCGATGATGGCCTGGACAACAATAACGGCAAGGCGGTGGTCGGCCGGATGGCCTTCAGCCCGTTCCTGGGCGTTGAAGTCGGCGGCTCGGGGTATTACGGCAGCTATGATCCTGCCAGCAAGCGGCCTCTCAGCCTCTGGGCCGTAGACTGGACGCTCCAACGGGGTCCGTTTGAACTGATCGGAGAGGCCGCCTGGGCCTACGTCCGTGACAACCATCTCAACCTGGATGGCACTTTCGCCATCGATCCGGCCACCGGTACGCTCCGCCCCCGCCGAATGGACGGCTTTTACGTGCAGGGCAATTATCATTTTATGCCAGCATCACTCCGGCGCTGGGCGCCGTCGCATTTTACCGACGCGTCCACGTTCACGGCGGTTGTCCGGTGGGACCAGGTCAATACCAACAGTGAACTGTCGTCGACCAGTCGCGAGCGCCTGACGCTTGGCCTGAATTTCCGACCGGTGGAGGACACGGTCTTTAAGGTGGACTATCAGTTCAATTATGAAGACGGCAAGAACAATCGCATCAGAAACGATGGGCTCGTGGTCTCCGTGGCTACATACTTTTAACGTGTGCGACACGCGCCGGGTCCATTGGGTTCAGCAAGCCCCCACGCCGTGCCCTCCAGGCGGTTGAAGTGAGGCTTACGAGAATCTGGCTGATCCTTATGTGGATAGGGCTTGCCGGCTGTCAGACGCCGGCAGGCCCTATAGCGCAGTCTTCGTGCTCGTTCGATGAGGTCTGGGACACAGCCATTGCCTCTCTCGAGGGCGCTCGGCTTCAATCAGCGGATAAACCAAATGGCCGCATCGAGACGGCGTGGCTGGAAGTGGAGACCGCCACCCGGGCCGGGGCGCTCCAGCGAGATGTGAACAAGGAACGAGTGCAATATATCATTACAGTCACTCCGCAACGGGGAGGAGCGACAGCCACGGTCCAGCAACTACGGGAAGCGTGGTCGCCGATGGGTGTCCGCATGCGGCAATGGCGCGCGATTCCGGCGGATCAGTCGGAGGAAGCGGCGCTGACAGCCGCAGATCTCTAACCGGCTCAGGGAAAAAGGATGCTGACTTGCGTGGCCCGGGCCTTTATGCTGTGTCTCATGCTAGGCGTCACGGTCTCGGCGTCTGAGCCCGGCAAGCGCACATGGGACCCGGACCTGAAGCGGTGGCTGAGCGAGGAAGAGGTCGGAAGCATCGAGGTCTACCTCAGTGAGGAGCAAGCGCTGAAGACCTTGTTTCCCAAGGCGCACAAGATCCACTCAGAAGAGTTGCGGCTCACCCCCCAACAGAAAGCTCGCATCGAGGACCGGATCGGCTGGAAGTTCCCAGAGGAGAGTTTCAGAGCTTTCAAGGCCGAGAGCAACGGCAAAATTGACGGATATGCGTCATCCAGGAGACGATCGGCAAACACCGACCGATCACGTACATGGTCGGGATCACCCCGGAAGGGAAGGTATTCACGGTTGAAATTCTCGTCTACCGCGAGAGCAAGGGCAGCGAGGTACGTCGCAAGCGGTTTAACGCGCAGTACGAAGGCAAGACATCGCTGGACCCGATCCGCATTAACAAAGACATCATTAACGTCACAGGTGCCACGATGTCGGTCCGTTCAGTCAGCGCCGGGGTCAAGCGCGCGCTCGTGCTCGCCGAAGAGTTCTACCTGAACCACACGCCTCAGCTGATCACCAGTGCGAAACTTCAATACCCGCTTCCGGCTTCTCGACACTGACCGGAACATCCGGCTGCTCTATACGCTCTTCATCGCAACCTTATTCGCTGGTTTCCTCTTCACCATCTATTGGGCTCACAGTGTGACAGGACTGTCCTACAGCGGCATCGCGCAGCACTATCTCGGCTCCGACCAGACCTTCGGCGAGCCCAAGTCTTTTCGCGAACTGGCCGAGACGACGCACTTTCATTTTTTTACCATGCCGGTGGTCTTCCTCATTCTCTGTCATGTGTTTTATCTGACGATGGCCTCGCAAACATTGAAGACAACCTTCACCTGGCTGGCATTTCTCGGGGTGGCGTTGGATCTCGCCTCACCCTGGCTGATCCTGTATATCAGCCCGCACTTCGCCGCGGCGATGCTTCTCGGCGACATCTTGATGGTCGGAACTTTCCTTGTACTGGCCGGAGTTCCACTCTACGAGATGTGGGTTCTCAAAAAGCGGCTCCTGGCCGAGAGCAAAACAGAAGATTAATTTTTAATTTGCTGAAAATTCCCTTGACGGGAGGGTTTCAAATTATCTACAATTGATTTTGAGAATAGAACTCAAATTTATTTTAAGGCCAGAGGGGTATACCCCAGAGCCCAAGGCGATCGTCGGTTGCCTTGGGCTTTATTTTTGGGCGACCGCAAAGGAGTGAGCAATGTTGCAACAACATAGGTTTTCACGGATCTCCGGAGAGCTGCTCAAGGATCACGAGGAAGAGCTTCTCCGGACCATTCTTTCATTGCTCCTGGATGACGCCGACCCAGACGACTGGACCACCCTCCTTTTCTGGCGGGCATCTATCGCGTCTTACGGCAGGCGCCTCTCATTCGACCTGCGAAGCTCGCCCGCGCTGTTGATGTTACGAGACGAAGTTTTGCGGCGGGTCACGGAACAGAACCGGCCCTTAGTCTTGGACACCGGTGTCGGAATCTTAACACTCGTGTTGAATCAGAGCAGGGAGGATTCCCCTCCTCCCAGGCGAACGGGAAGCGTTCACCCTCCTGGCCTCCCGTCCGCCGCTCCTCCTGACGAACATGGATTCATTTGTGGGAATCGAAGACCGCTTCTCTCGAAGAATCAATCAGGCGCCGGTTGGTAGGCAATTCGGACCGTGAAATGAAACCGAATTCACAACGGCAAAATGACGCAATTCGATGCGAATGCGGAAATCTGCTTGCCAAGCTGACCAAGGAAGGCCTCGAGGTAAAGTGTCGCCGATGCAAACGCAATCAACTGCTGCCCGTTCGCGGCCTCAGATTGGACGGGAACCCGAACATGGAGTCCGACCCGAACATATGACATTGTTCAAGCCACCGGGCACAAACGCTCAACAATGCCCAGTCGGCTTGCGAGGCGAGAATTGCCCGCATTGCCGCCGGCCAAGCCTCGTTCATACGGGAGGCTTCTGGTCCTGTGCAGCCTGCGGCTTTGCCATAACGCAAATCGCACTGTCATTCGAGCTGAGGCACAGGTAGCCTGTATGTCTGAACAACACGCCGTATTCTCTCTCTTCCGCCCCTATTACGACGAGCTATTGGGATTCCTCACCGCAAAGTTGGGTTGTCGGGAGCGGGCCGCTGATATGGTGCAGGACACCTATGTACGCATCTTGGGCATGAACCATCCCCAAGCTATCGTCCAACCGCGAGCGTTCTTGTACAAAACCGCCCTCAATTTGACGGTCGATGAGTTTCGTCGCCAGCGCCTCAGAAATGATTGGAGCGCCGCGATCGAGTCGGTCGAAGAACTGCAGTCCGACGCTCCGGATCAAGAGGCCGTCGTCGAATCAAAGGAGCGGCTGGACCTTCTGCGCCAGGCCATCAACGAACTGCCGCCCAAATGCCGGCATGTGTTCCTCCTGCACAAGTTCATGCATCTCCCGCACGCCGAGATCGCGGAACGACTGGGCATTTCCAAGAACATGGTCGAGAAACATATTATTAAAGCATTGGCTTATTGCCGAAAACGGGTCGAAGGAACCCCGAGTAGGATGATTGGACACAAACGAGCTTCCCTTGGGTCAGGAAGCTCGCCGGTGATTCGTCATAGAGTCAAGAAAGAATCGGTTGATTACACCCTAGCCTATGCCGGGCCCCCGACATATCTCAGGCCAAGCAGCGAAGTCTAATGAAGCGCTCCGCTGGATTGTTCGGTTCCACGCGGGAGACGCAACTGAAGAGGACCGCCAGTCATTTCGGACATGGATCGAGCTCGAGGCCCACCGACGGGAATATGAGCGAGCCAGCACGCTTTGGAATGACCTGGATGAGTTAAAACGGTATTCCTTCCCAGCACTGGCCGAGGCCCAGACTTATTGGCGATCCAAAGCACCGCACGGGTCAAGCCGGAAAAGTCGGTACCAATGGGGCAAGATCAGTATTTTCGCGGCGTTGACGGTGTTTGCGGCTATTATCGCTGTCGGGCAGTGGTGGCGAATGTGAGCAAATTAAGAGAATCGGCCAGGTCAGGTTCGGCCGGTCTTATTCGTCTTAAGTAGAGCGAGCGCTGTGGGAAGGGGACTATCCCTGAGTCCTTCTCGAGTAGGCAAAACGACCTCAAGGCTGGTTCAAACACATGAACGGGATGGTAAGAAGACATGGAAGCACTTAAAAACATCGTGGACTTCGGAGTCATCGGGCTGTTGTTAATGCTCAGTCTTTGGTCGCTCGCAGTGGCGATCGAACGATGGTTGTTCTTCCGCCGAGTGGATCCCAAGAAATTTACCAGTCCACAGACTCTGGAACTCGCGTTGACGAAACGCCTGGTGATCATCGGCACGGTCGCGGCGAATGCACCGTATATCGGTCTGCTCGGGACCGTGTTAGGCATCATGCTTACCTTTCATACGATGGGAAGTTCCGGCACGATGGCCGTCGGCACCATCATGATCGGCCTGAGCCTGGCTTTGAAAGCCACGGCGGTCGGCCTGCTGGTCGCCATCCCGTGCGTCATCTTGAATAACGTATTGCGCCAGCGGGTCGTAGAACTGCTGATGATCTACAAGGTGCAGCATGGAGCGTGAACTCAATCAGATCAACGTGATTCCGCTCGTCGATGTCATGTTGGTACTGCTGGTAATCGTGCTGACGACAGCCACGTTCATTTCGACGGGTCAGATCCCGGTGGAATTGGCCAAAGCTAAAGAAGCAAGTGACCGTAAGGACGTCCCGCTCGTGATCACACTCACCACGGATGGAAAGCTGTTCTTGAACGATCAGCCGGTCCTCCTTGACGGCTTGAAGACGATGCTCGATGTGCATGCCAGAGAATCATTGGTCGTGGTCCGGGCCGACCGACTCACAGTCCTCGAGCGCTTTGTCGGCGTGGTGGATGAGGTGCGTGGGATGGGCTTTCGGCAAGTCAGTCTGGAGGTTATCAAAGCATAATGGCGTACATATCAGACACTCTCGCCCAAAGCCGGCCGAGTCATCATGCTCACGGATGGATGTTCTCCACGCTGGTCCACATCCTGGGGGTGGGTGCTGCGCTTGCGCTGGCGGCGGAACTCAAGCTGCCGCCAGTATCGGAACCATTCCGTTGGGAGGTCGCTCTCGTAGAGCCTCCAGCTCCTCCGACCCCTCCGACACCAGTTAAGGCGGAACCCCAACCCATTGTTGAGACCGTCCCCGCTCCTTCTCCGATAACACGCAAGGTCATGACCCCGATTCCACCGATGGATCGGCAGCCGATAGAGCAGCCCCCACCCCAACCGGTCGTACAGCAGGCCTCGGAAGTGCCGCCCCAGGAATCCCTGGATGTCGTCACACAAGAGACGACGTATAACGCGTCCATTGTTGCGCGAGCCACCCCGACCGAATTAACGCGGCACACCGACACGGTCATGGAACGTGAAGAGGCAGTGCCGGTCGAGCATGAAGCTAGGGTAGCCCAGGTGATCACGCCAGACACTGCTCAGAAAAGCGTCACGCACCAGGAGGCTGTCCGCAAAGAGGCAGTCTTGGAACCTCAACCTGTCGCGCAACCGACCGCCACCCCGACCGCATTAACCCGCCACACTGATCCGGTCATGGAACGTGAAGAAGCAGTGCCGATCCGGCATGAAGCCAGGGCTGTGCAAGCTCCTCAACAGATTCCAGCACCCACCGTCGTTACGCATCTTCCAGTAAAAGAGCGGCCGTTACGTGCGTACTCAAAGGCTCAGACTGACTATGGCTGGCTCAGGGATGCCCTGTGGAACCGGATTGAACAACTAAAACGCTATCCGTCTCAGGCAAAGGCCAACCAGTGGGAAGGCAAGGTCGTGCTGGAAGCCGTCATTCAAGACAATGGAGCACTCGTCGAACTCAAGGTGGCTGAAAGTTCAGGCTATGCGATCCTAGATCAGGAGGCGCTGCGGGCGGTGAAGAAAGCGTCGCCGTTGGCGCTCAAGCATCCGCTCGGGCAGCCGCGCATCACCATTCTCGTTCCAATCAGTTATAAGCTGGATAGATAGTACTGCGATCACCGGATCAATTACGCAAGGCGAGCAACCATTATCTCATGTCTGTTCAGAAAGACACACAAGGAGAGGGACTATGAACCGGACTAAGGCAGAGCGATACATCAAGGCAGTGCGAAGTGCGTTGGCTATGATTGCGGTCATCACGTTCCTGAGCAGCCCAGTGTGGGCGCAAAAGGCCGAGAAGACTTTCCATGGGTTTGCTACCGATACCAAAGGCGTTGAAACGGACCTCAAGAACGTCATCTTCTACTGGGAGGAGAAGATCAGCGAGACGGCTTTCGTGCCGCATGAACTCCGGGAAGTGCCTGTAAAACGCGGAACTGCCACGGTCAAAATCAAATTCGACAACATCAAGCACTTGGATATCAAGCCATCTGGCAATGGAGAACTGCCCAATGTTGCTATCACCCTGAACGACGGCAAAACCGGCGAATTTACGCTTGCAATCGCAGGCAGCTTTAAGGGGCAATCCGATTTCGGAGAGGTGGAGCTACCCGCCGCGCAACTCAAAAAAATCGTATTCAAATAGCCTGCTGCTCCATGCTTGACAGTGCGCAATGTTTGATTGCTCCTTGGAGAGCGCACGGCGTATTAACACACTCCGCATCTTTAGGTATTCGGCATGTGGCGCAACACAGGCTGGGAGCACGACGCTTTTGAACCTCAAGGAGCTGTTCGATGCACAGATCCGCCTTTTATGGTCTCCGGGAAGGCCGCTATCAGTGGCTGTTTGAAAAAAGAGGGTTCGTAGACGATAATGAAGTGAACCACCTTCAAGGAGGTCACCCATGTCAGGCCTCACCGTCGACATTACCCGAAATCGCCTCCTATCGCTCTTTGGACTTAGCCTAGTTTCCGTCGTATTGGCTGCGTGCGCCTCCTCACAATTGGTGAGCAAAGACCTGGAGGCGGAGATTTCGCGTGAGATAACTTTTGCCGCCGTCAAGGCAGACCCTGCCAAGTTCTCCGGCAAAGACATTGTGCTAGGGGGAAAGGTCCTGAACGCGAAGCTCCTCAAGGGACAAACGCAAATAGAACTGTTGGAGCTGCCGCTGGACAAATATGATCGGCCGATACCCGAGTTGACCCAATCCAAAGGCCGGTTCCTGGCGTTTCAGACCGATGCGCTTGATCCTGCAGCCGTCCCGGCCGGGACGTTGGTCTCCTTGGTGGGCCAAGTGACCGGCAGCAAGACGCTTACCCCTGGATGAGACAAGCTATACGTACCCGACGATCAACGTCGTCACCATGAAGATCTGGCAGCCCAACATGCCGACCTACGCTTATGATCCCTGGTATCCATATTATGGCGGTCCCTGGGGACCGCGCCGCTATTGGTACCCGTCTACCCTATATCCGTGGGGCCCCTGGGGCCCGTACGGTAGAATGGGGTGGTACTGAATCGTCTTTTTCAGAGCTTGTCCCAAACACAACTGCACACCCCTGATGGCTGCCGCCCCTCCCTCCGGCTGGACACCGCGTGCATATGTCGTGCACATATGCCCATATATTCAGCGATGCAGCGTTGAAACGGCGGTTGATGACGCCAGGGACAGCAATAAAGATTTTCTTGACAAGGGAATCCCTGAGTTATATATTGATAATGAAAGTCAGACGCAATAACGATTAGGCCAGAGGGAACCCCCCAGAGCCCAAGGTGATCGATCACCTTGGGCTTTTTTAATGGCATTCGTTCTGACAACCAGACCTTGGAGGCACCGAAATGAAGATGAACCAGCCTGCTCCCGTAATCCGCGTTCCGGCACTGATGGACGGAACCCTGACCTATCTGAGTACTGCGGACCTTCATGCTCGCTGCGTGGCTTTATGCTTCCTGCCCCGCTTTGGAGACCTGCAGTGGTTGATGCTTGAACGAAGCGCCGCAGAGTTTCAAGCGCAGGATAGCGTACTCGTAGGAGTGATATCCGAAGACTTGATCCTCTCAGGTCCCTGGCACAGGAGCTTGTGGCCCTGTGGCCTCACCCTGGTCTCCGACCCCTTGAGGCGTCTAGCTCGTAGTTACGGGCTGATCGGTCGTCACGCGGTCACTCGGTGTCACAGCTTTGTGATAGACCCGCAAGGCATGCTTCGCTACCACCTGGTCCATGACCTTACTGATTCAGGATTTCGCGCCTTGCTGGAGATGGTCAGCTGCGAACCGGATACTGGAATTCAGGGAGTTACGAAGCGGCAAGCCGCCTACGGAATACAAAAACCTGTCGGCAGATTCTAAGAGAACGATCCCGGGAGGAAGATTCAGCAGGAATCGCGCGCTTCGGGGACTCATCGTGACGTGCAATCTTCAAAAGGCCGATTGGACGTCACGCTCGCCGGCGCTAGGCTGTAAGGAGCGCACGTCCATGCCGCTCACAGAGCGCATAGCCAAGAAGAATGCCCGCTCCAGCACTCGGCATATCTCGATTCACGTTTGCCTGGTATCTATGAGTCTTTCTTGATCTGCTCCGACAGGTAATTCTCCAGGCCCACCTGTTTAATGGTGTCGAGCTGAGTCTCAATCCAATCGATGTGCGCGTCTTCATCCTTGACCATGTCTTCCAGCATATGCCGGGTCGTGAAATCTCCGACCTTCGCGCAGTGGTTGATCCCGTCCGTGAGCGTTTTCACCATATCCATCTCCGCCTTTAGATCGGCGTTGAACTGTTCCGGGACCTTTTCTCCCACCGTGACTGTCCCCAAACGCTGCATGTTCGGAACTCCTTCTAGATAGAGAATATGCTCGATAAGATGTTCGGCGTCTTTCATTTCCGACATGCTCCGCTCGCGTACCTTATGTTCAAGTCGTTCATAACCCCAATTTTCACACATTTTTGAATGAATGAAATATTGGTTGATGACGGTCAGTTCGGCCGTTAAAATTTTGTTTAGCAGATCAATGATTCCTTCTTTGGCTTTCATGTTGGTTCCCCCTTGAAGAATGATCGTGGACCGGCGGGGCCTCGGGGCGCTCTCTGCCGCAAACCTAACAACCGACTGGAATGCACAAGCTAAACAGAACGGGCCGGGTTGTCAATCCTTAACAGGGGCGTATGCCGAAGCGACAGGAGCCCAACACCCTGGTGACACTGGGAGAGCGGAGGATGGTTCCTAGCGGAGATGGAGATAGGGATGAATCAGGGGCTCGCGTGTGGTGTCCGTGTATTCATTGCATGCCAAGGCGGCAATTTCTTCAAGATTTCTCAGGCACCGGCCGCAGCACTCCTCTGAATTAATTCCTAAGCGACACGCCAGCGCCTGCGGCGTTACGCAGCCGTTTCGGCCGCACTGCCGTACATCCGATTCCGTGATTCCTTTGCAAAGACATACGTACATGTGAACGCCCTCTTTGCCTGTGGGGGCTCAAGGCCCGCAGATCGATCCAGCTGATATAACGATATTGATAACCGTTATCAACTTCATGATGAGTTTACTTGCTTCATGGATCCTTGTCAACAAAAAAGATTTTGATATACTCGGGTGGAAGCAATCAACGAGGCGTGCTGGCTACAGAGTACCTAGAGTACCAAGTTGTCGCGATTTAGTGTTGTTCTTGCGCTACTTTACCTTCTGACGGCAACGATCGGAACTGTCGAGGCTCGCCATCTAAAGGTCTACTCACCGTATGAACTCGAAGGCGGCGAACTGGAGGTGGCGTACTGGTTCGATGCCTTTATAAATACCCCACTACCGGAGTCAGGACATTTTCCACGACAACATCTTCTGCGGCACACCGCCGAGCTTGCCTACGGTCTTACCGACCGTTGGTATGCTGGGGTCTATGCCGATTTCGAGCAACCGACGCGCGAGGGCGCCGAGCGATTTAACTTCGTGCAATACCGCTTGGAGACGATCTACAGACTCGTTAATCAATCACGTTACTGGCCGGCGGTGGGGCTCTACTTCGAGTACGTGGTACCTCGCGAGTCGTATGAAGACCGGGACGAAGTCGAATTCAAGCTGCTGTTGGAACGACGAACGCGAGATTTTATGATTCGTTTAAATCCGGTCTTCGAACACCATTTGAACGAGGGATCGCATGTTGAGTTCGGTTATGAAACCGGGTTTTACTGGTTTATGAAAACTGTGGTGCGCCTGGGTATCGAGGGCTTCGGCAACTTCGGCCGTCTCGGGAGCTTTCCGACGACGAACCTGCAGCCGCATTCCTGGGGACCGGCCGTGAAGTTCAAGCTTGGGAAAGTTGGCTGGGATCTCGGCATGCAGTTCGGGTGGACGGATCGAAGCGACTATGTCGTCTTTAAAAGCATCCTGGACTATGAATTCTAGCTCGCTCTGAGGTCTCATGGAGCCTGTCCATCGCATCCGGCTGCGGCCTGGGAGGGAAGCCAAGCTATTGGCCGGCCATGCCTGGGTGTATCGCAACGAGGTGGAGGGGTGGCCGCACGTGGACGAAGGAAGGCTACCTGCCATGGAACCGGGCGACTTGGTGGATGTTCACGACGCCGGGGGTAAATTCTTGGCGCGCGCGTACCTGAATCCCCGCTCAACGATCGTCGCCCGCCTGCTCGATCGCGCGCGCGTCCCGATTGATCAGGAGTTCTTTCTCGCTCGAATCAACCAGGCGCAGGCCACACGTGAACGGCTCCTTGGGCTGGAACAATTGTCTCCTGCTGAGATGACGTATCGCGTTGTCCATAGTGAAGGTGACGCCCTGCCCGGCTTGATCGTCGACCGCTATGCCGACGCCGTGGCAGTACAGATCATGACCGCCGGCATGGAACGCCGGGGGCAGCTGGTCCTAGAGGCGATCGACAAGATCTTCAGGCCGCGCGTCATCGTTGCCAGAAACGATTCGCCTACTCGCGACCGCGAAGGCCTTACTCGTGAGCGAAATCTCATCCGCGGAGAATTCCCCGCAGAGAGCAGGGTCACAATCAACGGGTTGGCAGTACAGGTAGACCTCTGGGAGGGGCAAAAGACAGGCCTATTCTTGGATCAAGTCCAAAACTATCGGCTCCTTGAACGTATCTCCCGCAACGCTCGTGTGCTGGACTGCTTTTGTTATGTGGGGCTGTGGGCTCTGCATGCCGCTCGCTATGGAGCCGCCTCCGTAATCGGCGTTGACCAATCCCCCAGGGCCATTGAGCGAGCCACGACCCTGGCCCAACAGAACGGTTTTGCGCAGACTTGCCGCTTTCAAGTAGGCAACGTGTTTGATGACTTACGCGAGCGCGACCGGCGCCGGGAAGCCTTCGACGTCATCATCCTGGACCCGCCGGCCTTTGTAAAAAGTCGGGAGCGCTTGGCCGAGGCAGTACGAGGCTACAAGGAGATTAACTTACGCGCGATGCGCTTGCTGCGTCCGGGCGGCTTTCTAGTGACCAGTTCCTGCTCGCATCATCTCTCAGCAGAGCAGTTTCGTGATCTCCTCTGGGAATCCGCCGCCGATATCCGCCGCCCCGTCCGGATCTTGGCACACAGAGGTCAACATTGCGATCATCCGATCGCGCTAGGGATGCCCGAAACGGAGTATCTGAAGTGCCTGCTCTTACAGGTGCTGTAAAATTCATCCTGCGTTGACCGCACCGAATGGCTGTGATAATTTTATCGGCGTTACGGGCGATTAGCTCAGGGGGAGAGCGCTTGCTTCACACGCAAGAGGTCGCAGGTTCAAGACCTGCATCGCCCACCATTCTTCTCATACAGTTATAGCGCCTTCCACGATTCACGCTTAACCGATAGTGAAGTCTAGTGTAAATCCTGCGTCGGGGCTGGCGAGTAAAATAGAGCTAGGGCCGATCATTCATGGTAGGAGTGGCCAGTCCTGCTGCGTTGTTTCATTGGCTTCTTCCCTGACCCTTTAGGCATGGCCTATATAGTAAGAAACTAGAACAGTCAAAATGGCAAAGAGAATCAAAATGGCAAATAGATTATGCATGACATCCCCTGTACTCGACTCAGGAATGTTCGGCTGAGAGTACGGTTTCCTATTTAGACGCAAACATCGGGAGATGCGCCTTTCGCGGTTTCGCTTGTCCAGCATGGTGTTGCGTCTATGCACTGAATATCGCTACGAGAAAAAACATAGCTGCCCCCTCCTAATTGCTCCTGGGACAGTGGGCCGTATGATTGGGGAAGTCAAAGCCACAGAAGGGGGTGGATTAGTACCTGTGCCTAGGTGCGCTATGAGCCAATGCTCAGGCTATCGCGCCGTGGGAGTGGCGAAAAATGAGCAAGGTCGGGATGGGCTGGTAAAGCTAGATATGACTGGTTACATGTCGAACAGACCTGAAATCAGTCAGGAAGCCGCTTACGCCCTGCTGTCGGCAATCAAGGCCGTTATCGAGGACATGGTCTGTACTAGCGGGTCAACGTACACTTTCGATTCTAGCAAATCGTAGAAACCACTTCGCTTTCCACCGCTTGCTTGAGTCCTATGCTCTAGCTTACATTCTCGGTCTTTCCGGCTGTCTCGGAGGCGAAATGGGTTACGTGCACCACGTGACGGTCGAACCGCAGCTCCAGACGCATGACAGTGATAGTCTGCAAGGAACGTCTTTGTCCTAACTATGCGTAGTCGCTCAATCGAAACCCCGATTTCCGAGTACGCGATGGTGGGGGATTCACGAACTGCAGCTTTAATCTCATCTGACGGTAGCATTGACTGGCTCTGCCTTCCTCGTTTCGATGGCCCTTCGCTATTCAATCGCTTACTCGATCCATGGCACGGCGGTCATTTTACGATTGCCCCCACAGGTGTATTCTCCAGCCGGCGCTATTACCACCCTTCCACTGCCATCCTGGTCACCGAGTTCTCAACAACAGAGGGAAAAGTTCGAATCACAGACTTGATGCCCGTTTCCTCCGAAGAAGAGAAGAAGAACCAACTCTTCCCCTTATCGAGTCTCTTGCGTGTCATTGAAGGACTTGACGGCAGGGTCGAACTTGACATCGTTTTTAAACCGCGACCGGATGATGGCCGACTGATTCCCAATCTTCATACACGCGGGGTCGCCGGCTATTTTGTTGATCTGGGAAATCGCCTGATCCATCTTGCGACCGATCTTGTACTTGACCTGCGGCAAGGCGAACTGGAAGGCAAAGTGTCCGTCAGCGCAGGCGAACGACACATACTGTGGCTCGCCTATTCAGAAGATGCGCCGGCTGTCTATCCAACGCTCTCACATTGGCATCAAGCGATCGAAACCACCTCTACGTACTGGTGTAATTGGACCGAGCGCTGCACATACTCCGGGGCATACCGGGAATCGGTGCTCCGAAGCGCGCTGACCTTAAAGCTGCTGTCCTATGCGCCCTCCGGCGCCATCATGGCGGCCCCCACCACATCACTTCCAGAGGTCATCGGAGGAGTCCGGAATTGGGACTACCGCTATTGTTGGCTTCGGGACGCCTCTTTTACGGCGCAAACATTTTTTCGTCTCGGATATTCTGACGATGCCAGTGTCTTTACTCAATGGATGATGCATGCCACAACCCTGACCCACCCGAGGCTGAAGGTGTTATACACCCTGTATGGCGAGTTGGGCCGCGACGAAGAACGCATACCTTATCTTCCCGGCTATCGAGGCTCGCAACCGGTTCGTTACGGAAACGAAGCCAGGAGTCAGGACCAACTCGACATCTATGGCGAAGTGCTTGATGGGCTCCTTACGTATGTCAAGGCCGGCGGTCCTGTAGACCGCGAGATGCTCGGTCTCATCACGAGGATCGCGGATTATATCGCCACGAACTGGACAGTGCCTGATCATGGCATATGGGAGATTCGTCCTCACCCGCAGCATTATGTGTACTCCAAAGTCATGTGTTGGGTGGCATTAGACCGGGCTCAACAAATCTTGAACAAGCTTCATGTTTCGAAAGATTTTTCATGTTGGATGCAGGCTCAGGAAGCCATTCGAGACGCGGTCCTACAATCCGGCTACTCACAGCAGCTTCAATGCTTCGTCCAATGCTTTGGATCGGAGGACGTGGATGCCACCGCCCTCCTCTTCTCGCAACTGGGGTTTATTGATCCTAAAGATCCCCTGTTTGCTTCTTCGGTGGGCGTTCTTAGGGAGAAATTAGCCGATGGGGATTTAATGTTCCGCTATCGAGCCCCCGACAATATGCCCGGCCAGGAGGGCGCCTTCTTGGCATGCAGCTTTTGGTTGGTTGAAGCCCTGCACGCTATGGGGCGACGTGAAGAAGCGCAGCAGATGTTTGATCGCCTGGAGAGGCATGCTAATGACGTGGGACTGTATTCAGAAGAAAAGGATCCTTCCACCGGCGAATTCCTGGGCAACTTTCCATTAGCCCTCTCCCACCTGGGCCATATCCGTGCGGCCCTTGCCTTGAGTCAGGGAACATAAAAAGCGCCGAGAACCAAACCATACGCGATATGCGCAACCACGGTGGCAATTGGCGTGCGCCGACCATAGTTCAAGGCTAAAAAGCCGGGAGGCTCTAAAAGTCGTGTCGGATCAGGCCCGCGAAATTCAGATGCCATTCTGGGATGACCACCAGGAAGGAGTGGGAGGATGACGACAAGAACAAAGAGAGCATGGGCCAATCCCATAAGGCTTCCCAACCACCAGGTGGCGAACCCGAAGCCTTCGAAAAAGGCAGCGTAGAGGAGGGCGAACAGCCATCCGTTAATGAAATGGATCACGAACCCTACCAGTTTGGCTCGATCTCGATTTGATGTCACGATGGTGCCGAGGAGAAACGGCACATCCATGCGCGTGAAACCGAAGGCTTGACTCGCACGAAGAAGGGTTGTCAGAAGACCGGTGGCTAAAAGTCCCCACAGCCACATGCTGGCCGGTCCATGCATCTTGGCCTCCCGGGCAGAAAGTTTACGAGTATATCGTATAATTACGTTTGTCGCAGTCGTTCCGGCACACTTTGGAACCCGGCACGGTCGGCATGAGGAAAGACATGACGTTTAGTCCCAAGGGACAACGCAAACCCGAAGTCGTGGTGATTACCGGCGCCTCGGCGGGCGTCGGCCGTGCCACGGTTCGGGCCTTTGCGAAAGAAGGGGCCTACATCGGGCTCTTAGCTCGGGATGACGAGGGTTTGGAGGGCGCCCACCGAGAGGTAATAGCGACGGGCGGGAAAGCGCTCGTTTTTCGCACCGACGTTGCAAAGGCCGATGAAGTCGAAGCGGCCGCAGCGGCTGTTGAAGACGCGTTCGGTCCGATCGATATTTGGGTGAATAATGCCATGGTGTCGGTCATCTCTCCGATAAAGGAAATGACACCACAGGAATTTCAGCGAGTCACCGAGGTCACCTATTTGGGATACGTGTACGGCACCCTGGCCGCACTGCGCCGCATGCTCCCGCGTGATGAGGGTGTGATCGTTCAAGTCGGCTCAGCGCTTGCCTACCGCTCAATTCCATTGCAATCGGCATATTGCGCCGCCAAGCATGCGGTGAAGGGCTTTACGGATTCTCTGCGGTCGGAATTGATCCACGACAGAAGCCGCGTGCGGGTAACGATGGTCCAGATGCCCGCGCTGAACACGCCGCAATTTGGCTGGATTAAGACTCGGATGCCGAGGCATCCCCAACCGGTGCCACCGATCTTCCAGCCGGAGGTAGCTGCTCAAGGCATCCTCTGGGCCGCCCGTCACAAACGGCGGGAATTAAACGTCGGGCTCTCGACTTCGATCGTGATTATGGGGAACAAGTTCCTCCCAGGGTTCGGAGATTGGTACTTAGCCAAGACAGGCTATGATGCCCAGCAAACCGACGAACCAGTGGACCCGGCCCGACCGAACAACCTGTGGAGCGCCATTCCAGGCGACCATGGTGCGCATGGAGAGTTCGACAAGCGCGCGTTCAGCCACAGCCCGCAACTTTGGGCGACGACGCACCGTGGTGGGCTGGCGATGGTTGGCGCAGGCCTCCTTGTCGCCTTGGCGTGGCGGAAGGTCAGAAGCAGGCCATCGTCGTAGAATCCAGCAGTTGAAATCTGCAAGATGTACACTATATTGATATCACAGTCTTTTATTTAAAAACGGAACACATGAGCCGCAACCCACGTGTTCACACATCTATCTACTTCCGCTGGACAAGCCCCCTTCACTTAGGTATAATCTCCCTTATGCATGGAGGGCGTCACATGAAACTGAGCCTTATCGCAATCGGGTTACTGACGGTCGCGGCCTTGGGAGTAGGCGGATGTGCAGGGCCTGTTCGGTCCGATACTTTCCCCACCCCCATGCCTCTGGATCTTCCGAACGGGATTGATTCCGGCCTGATTACCCCGGGCTGGGATGGGAGCTATCCGATACGTCTCATGGCGTTTGTCATTCATCCAGTTGGGATCGTCTTTGACCTGCTCGTGCAGCAGCCGTTATATTTGCTGGCCGGCCTGGCCCCAGCCGTTTTCGGCTACACGGTGCAGGATGAGATTTACCAAGACACGACTGTGAAGTACCGGTATCATTGGAAACAGCGCGGCGAGCACTGATCCGTTCCTTCCTGATATACTTCCTTTCTCCTCATGGCTTACCTTCACCGTAAGGTTCTGTGTTTTGCACTCGGCGTGCTCTTGCTTGCCGGAACAATCAGTTGCAGCAGCGGCCCCACCGTAACCAACGATCCTCCAGTACCTCCAATCCCCCGTCTGATGCCGCCGCCGGTGTGGAATCTCTGTGACCGCCGAGAGGCCGTGCTCATGCATGAAGCCGGCCACCGCACCGATAGAGGCGTCTGGGGAACAGGCGAGAAAGTCGTTACCTATCGAACCACGGCAGGCCGCGAAAGCGAGTACCATTTATTTTTCGACGACCGTGGCGTCCTGGTCGGGTATATCGATATCGTATATGAAGGTATCGATCTGGCTACACAACCGGCCTATGCGGCGTGGATCTCGAAGCAGACCGCGACGGAATTTCTCCTGCCTACCGTGATCGCGCAGCGACTCAGCGGTCCGACTTCAGGTCGGCTCTATATGGATCAGAGAGAAAAGATCAGCGGCAGAGCTATCGTCATACCCCATAAAGGGCGGCAATTTCTCTACATCGACTCCAACGTATTGACGGCGTATGGTCCTTTGCTCAGCCCCTATCGGCAGGAATATCTAGCTCAGATCCTTCTTCCCACCAATACAGTCTCCAGTCGTTTCGGGCCCCAGGAAAGCGAAAGCCGAGACTACGCCGCGCGCCAGCAATTCGCGAAGGGAGAGATCGCTCACTTCGCGCTCTGTGGCAACCCGGCAGTCGATGTCGCGGTCGAAGCCTACAAGCGGGCCATCGATATCGGGTTGAGTGAACCTCTCTATCAGGCTGAGGCCTATCATCGTTTGGGCCTTGCATACAGGGACAAAGGCCTTCTCAAGGAAGCGGCTGGGGCTATGGAGATGTCTTTGAAGATCCGACCATCCATCCCCGAGGTGGTGAACCATCTGGGAAAAGTCTACGCGATGATGGGGGATACCAAGCGTGCCGTGGAGGCATACCACACCGCCATCGGATTGAAGGCGAACTATGCGCTTGCCCATTTTAATTTGGCTGAAGCCATAGAGGCGACACAGCCTCGCCGCGCCCTTACCGCGTATGAAAATTACCTGGCATATGTGGATCCCAAGCCGGGCGAGAAAGATCGGATCGTCAAGGCCAAAGAGCGTGTGCAGGCTTTAGAAAAGGCGGGAAAGTAAGATGGGTCCTTTTCCCGGACTAGGGTTGTCCCCGGATCAGTTCATCTTCCTCTTGGCGGGTTTTGCACTCGATACACAAATCGGCCACCGGTCTGGCTTTGAGCCGCGGCAGAGGAATCTCATTGCCGCACCCACGACAGATTCCAAAGGTGCCGTTATCAATCCGTTCCACCGCTTGATCGATCTTCTTTATTAGCTTTTGTTCACGCTCCTTGAGCCGCAGGAGAAAATTCCGGTCCATTTCCGCTTGTGCCTGGTCGGTCGTGTCGGGCGAAATGATCTGATCCTGTCGGTCGGGCAAGCTGATCCCGGCTTCCTTCAGCAGCGCCCGGCGTTGATTGAGCAGATCTTGCCGGATCGTTTCGTACTTTCCCTTCTGTCGCGTGTCCCGCGGGCGTTTCGCACTCGCCTTGACTGAGGCGGTCTTGGCGGGGGCTGTCTTCTTAATGGTCTTTGGCTTCATCTCTCCTTGCAGCCTCAGGCAATTTCCCGGCGCCCGTCCAGCGATTTGAGGAGCGTGACTTCATCTGCGTATTCGAGGTCCATACCCACCGGCACCCCCAAGGCGATACGACTGATCCGCCGGCCCAAGGGCATCAGAAGACGCGACAGATAAATCGCCGTGGCCTCGCCTTCAATGGTCGGCGACGTCGCCAAGATGACCTCCTCGATCTGGCTTCGGGCAACTCGGTCAGCAAGATCCTGCGCCTTGATGTCCGCCGGCCCAACCCCGTCTAAAGGCGACAACGCACCCGCCAGAACGTGATACAGCCCTTTGTAGCCGCGTGTTCGCTCGATGGCATGGAGGGTGGGCACATCTTCGATGACCACAACTCGCGTCCGATCCCGCCTCGCGTCCAGGCAGATCTCGCAGCGCTCCCCTTCCGCAATGTTCCGACACTCCTGGCACAGCCCTAGACGCTCTTTCACAGCCACAATGGCTTCCGCCAACCGGGCGGCGTCTTCAGTGGGCTGTTTGAGGATGTGAAAGGCCAGCCGCTGCGCCGTTTTCCGGCCGATACCTGGTAAGCGGTGAAGTTCACCGACGAGGTCCGCCAGAATTCCCTTCTGATCCATCCTACAGTCCCGGAATTTGCAGACCGCCCGTGACGGCTTTCATCTCCTCGGCCACCATCTCGCGGGCTTTTCGCAGCGCTTCATTCGTGGCCGCCATGACCATGTCCTGCAGCATTTCAACGTCGTTGCTTTTGAGGAACTCCGGATCAATCTTAATAGAGACAATCTCCATGCCGCCGTTGGCAACGACCGTGATAATCCCGCCGCCGGAGGATGCCTGCACGGTTTTCGTCGCGACCTCTGCCTGCAGCTTGGCAAGTTGTTCCTGCATGGCCTGGGCTTGCTTCATTATGTTTCCCATATTGCCGAGGTTTCCCATAAATCCCGCCATCTATATACCTCCGTTCACACCCGGATCAGCTAGGCATTACACCGGCCGTTTTCCCTGCATCCACGCTTTCTGTCGAGCTGACATGCCTACTTCGGACTTCTTTGATTTCGCCTGAGAACACCGACAGTGCCTCTTGCACAAGCGGATTTGCCAAGACCTCCTGGCGAAGACGCTGCTCTGTGACTTCTTCCCGCTGACGCCGTTGATCAGCCACCGTCGCGATGGACGCGGCAGGAGACAGCGTCACAACCCGAAGACGAACCGGACGGCCTGCCACCGCTTGGCACGCCTCCAAAATCATGCGCTGATAATCCTGCTTCAAAATCATTTTCATGGAAGCGCTCGCAGAGGTCGGATAGCCGATTGTCACTGTATCGTGTTCGATTCCGACCAGAGCCGTCTCCTCGAGAAAGGCTCCGATATTGGGGCGTTCTCTATGGACCCTCTCCACCACAGCTTCCCAGTTCAGTTCCCACATCCCGTTCCCGGTCAGTGGTTTTTCGTCAAGAGGCGCCTCTGTTTTCGCGGACTCAGGCTTCGGGCCCATGGGCAAAGAGTCTGTCCCGGGCACCACTTGCTCTTCACTTGCAAGGGGTCGAGACGACTCAGGGCGGGCGGGTGTCCCGGGAAAAGCGTCCGTCTTGGCGGGCGCGGGGCGGGCGGGTGTACTATTCGTATTGTTGGGCGCTGTGGGTGCCTGAGAACCGGCTCCTGCTTGGGCCGGCCCTGCTGAAGTCTTTCCGGAGGACGTTCCGGTTGTTTCGATCATGAGCCGGCTTGCCCGAACAGCCGCCATCTCCAGCAGATACCATGGATGCTGACTGTTTCGTAGTCCTTCCTCCGCCTGATGAAAAATTCTGAAGATCTCCTGGACATGCTCCACGGTCAGCCGCGAAGCGTCAGCCTTGGTCTCGGCAAGTTCTTCAGGAGCCAATTCAATGAGATCATCAGCATTCGGCACCATTTTGGCCACTAAGATGTTTCGCAGATGCTCCATAAGTTCGCTACAGAACTGACGCAGATCTGAACCACCATCTTGGACCGCCGCTATCGCTCGAAGCGCGCGCGCCGGGTCCTGCTCCAAAATCGCGGTCACAAGTTCACGTAATGACTCGCGCGACACCGAGCCCAACAGCGCCATGAGATCCTCGACCCTGACCTGTTTTCCGCCGAAGGCCACAGCCTGGTCAAGCAAGCTCAAGGCATCACGCATGCTGCCGTCGGCCGACCGCGCCAGCAGAGCCACGCTTCGATCATCGACCGCGATATCTTGTCCCTGAGCAATGCGTTTGAGCTGGTCGGCAATCTCGCGCCTCGAGATCCGCCGGAACGTGAAATGCTGGCAACGGGAGAGGATGGTCTGGGGAATCTTGTGACATTCGGTCGTGGCAAAGATAAACACGACATGAGCCGGAGGCTCTTCCAGGGTTTTAAGCAGCGCATTGAATGCGGCCGTCGACAGCATGTGGACTTCATCGATGATGTATATGCGATACCTGTCACGCGCCGGGGCCGTCCTGATCGTTTCCCGCATCTCGCGCACGTCGTCCACGCTGTTGCTCGAGGCCCCATCGATCTCCATCACGTCGAAAGCAGTCCCCCGGCCGATCTCGAGACAACTGGGGCAAGTGAGACATGGCTTGGCGGTTGGTCCACGCTCGCAGTTCAGGGCCTTCGCCAGGATCCGCGCCATGGTGGTTTTGCCGACTCCGCGCATCCCCGAGAACAGATAGGCATGCGCGGTACGGCCGCTGGTCAGTGCATTTGTCAGCGTCCGCACGATATGAGGCTGCCCGCTTACCTCCTCAAAGGTCATCGGACGGTGTTTACGAGCTGAAACCTGGTAATCCATTGGCATCCTTTACACCCACCCCGAGACTGCCAAGACAGCCTCTTTTCCCCTGACGCCCACCATTACACCCGGCCCCGCCCCGAGCTCGCCAAGACGAGCTCTTCTCCCCGTGGCCTGGAGTTATTTCGACCCCTTGCAATCGAAGGCAAGGGGTGCCCCGAACAAACTCCTTCGCCCCTGATGTTAGTTGTTACAGATTACACAAAATGTTCACTTGTGACGTCTTCAAAAAGGGGGGCCAGGTGATCCTGCGGCACACAAAAGGGCCTCCTTACCGTTGCTTCCTTCCGGATCTGGCGGGGTTCGAAGGTTTCTGTTGCACAGGGCCCGGCCCCTTATCGCGATTAAAGCCAATTATGGCCTCGGACAACTTGAACTCAGAGAAACTATCCCCGGCGGCCTTTAATAATCATCAGGCCTTCGGGTCGAGCAAGCCCACGGGAACAAGGGTCGGTCTTGGCCGACCCGGGGTGGGCGGGTGTAATGGTGGCGGAGAGGGTGGGCATTTGAAGTCGCGCTTAGGTCCTTGAGGGACGCGCTCCCCCTAGGGGGCCAGCCCCCTCGGGCCTCCGCTTCGCTTCGGTCACCCCGTGAAAGGGGAATACCCCTTTCAAAATCCCCGTTCAAATCCCACCCTCACGCTATCATTCAAAATGTCTGTGGCGGAGAGGGTGGGATTTGAACCCACGGTCCCCTTACGAGGACAACGGTTTTCGAGACCGTCCGAATCGGCCACTCTCGCACCTCTCCAAAACGTCTCACTTAGCTTACCATGCCAACAATTACGCGGTTTCGTCCTCAATCACCTCTCGAGTCCTGGTTGCCTAGGGTTACAATTCGTCGTCCGACCCGTTCCCCGGTATTGTCTTGCGGGGTGATCCGGCTGATGCAGTGGTGCCGATGGTTGCCTTCAAAAGGGTGCGAGTATATGTCAAGCGTGATCGAAATACTACCATGCCCGAGCCGTTCATGGATATACTTCGGTGCCGGCGACGGAGCTGAGCGTGCCCTCCTGTCCACTCCTACGTCGGTTCTCGCCGCCAGAGATAGGTCGCCAATTCCAAGCGGTCGCGTGTGAGGATGCGCGTCAGCAGCCGGTCGTGAGCGGAAGAGTCGGTTGCCGCCTCGAGTGCGAGGCGCTGGCAAAGCTCGATCGTGTACCAGAGCGCCGCCGAAGTCTTGACCAGCATCATGCCATACTCGGATGCGAGCGCACGCGCCGGCTCGAGTTTGAGACAAGACATCCGGCGGACCTCCGCGAGCGACATCGGACAGGCTACCCACTGCTCATCGAGCCACGACACGAGCTGAGCCGCATCCTCCCCACGGGCGGCGAATCCCCGCCGGAAGCGAGGCTCATCGCGCAGCGCCGAGTGGAAAATCGTGCGCCAGTCACGATCCTCTAGATCGCGGTCGATCCGCTCGCCAATCTCCGCGCTGACAGGTCCGCTC
The DNA here is from genome assembly GCA_963788195.1 of Nitrospirota bacterium. GTDB lineage: Bacteria > Nitrospirota > Nitrospiria > Nitrospirales > NS-4 > NS-11. The sequence goes on along the minus strand of CAWBGA010000005.1, from coordinate 168,013 downwards.
ACGTTATGTCCCTGAACAATCCGACCCTGGGCGTAAAGATCCGGAGAATGGTCGCTCATTCGATCCGGGAATGCCATCGTTCCGCTCATCGGAGTCAATTGCAGCGCCATGTAGTCCCGAAAATGCACTCGCGCATACCGGGACAACAGATGTTCGAGGCTTTCACGAGAACAGAGATGAAAGGGATAATAGAACGCCGCCCGAACCATCGCGCCACTCTATCCTAGTGTGCAGGATTTCCACCCCATTACATTGACTTCACTTAAATGTAGATGTATACTTAAGGTATTACACTTGATTAGCGGGAGATGCGCATGCCGAAATGCTCCAAATGCCAAAAACCTATGCCAGGCAATCACAGCCACTCGCCGTGTCTTTGTCGTGTGTGTAAGGCAAAACTGGCCGACGTAGGTGATTCTTCTAAAGTGATGTTAACGGCCACTAAACCCTGGGCGAGCATTGCGCCTTTAACGGACACACGCCTTCCTCTCCCTGCCCTTGATTTGCGCGCTCCCAAAGTCCGCTGAAGATCGTCTCTAAACAATCGGCTACTGTTTCAGGCTGGGTGATGGCTCCCTGCAAGAATCCTTTTAGCTATGAACCCCGCTCTCAGCCGTTCTTCCATGCGCGGTGCGCCGGCGCCAGACATCAATAAGGCCCAACGCGACGGCGAACACGACAGGGCCTAGGATCACTCCTACGGCTCCGAATACAGCTAATCCGCCGACAATCGCGATGAAGACCGGGACGGTGTGAAGCCGCAGCTTCTTTCCCACAAGAATCGGATAGAGGAGATTATCTATCAGCGCGATGACGATGCCTCCCCACGCCGTCAAGATCAATGCTTTGCCCCAATTTCCCTCGAGGGCCAGAAAGATTGCCGCCGGGACCCACACGATGAAGGCGCCGAGGACCGGCACGATGGCTAACAGCGCCATCACCGCGCCCCACAGCATAGGTGTCGGCAATCCCAACCACCAAAACATGAGTCCGCCCAAGACCCCTTGAACAATGGCGACGACGACAGTTCCATAGACAGTGGCGTAAATCGTATCGCTGATGCGCGAAAACATCTCTTCTGCTTCGGTATCCGATAGCGGCAGGACATGGCGCAGAGCATCTAGCAGCCGCGGTTTATCACGTAAAAGGTAGAAGAGCACAAAAAGCGTAATCAACAGTTCGGCGAGCGCCCCGACCGATCCGGTTAAAAATGACGGGATGCGCGAGGTGATCGCGGCGGCCACCTGTCGAGCCTCACTGCGAAGATCGACGTGTTGCGCAATCCAGTTAACCGCGGGGGCAAGACTGGGATGGCGTTCAATCATGATCCGCCATCGAGCTGCATGGTCCGTTTGCGTGATGAAATCCACCGCTGCCGCCATCTCGGATCCAAGGCGCTGCGCCACAAGTGCCGAAGGTCCCACGATGACAAGAGTGACAATGAGCACCGAGATCGCAGCAGCGATGTTCGGCCGTTTAATCCGGCGCGCGATCCATGTGTATAACGGGTGCGTCAACACTGCCAGAGCTAATGCCCAAGCCAGAGCGGGGAGAAAAGGACTTGTGATGAGATAGCAGAGATAGAATACGATCGCAGTGGCGGCAATTAACGTGAGCGCCAGCACGCGCTCGCGCGAGAACCATCCATCGTCGGCGCTGGGGGCGGATGTCTGTTTGGCCAAATCCCTCCTTATTAATTTTACCTGGTCCGAGGCCCTTACAGTCGATATCTAGGACTTGGGCAGCATTGCGCCTTTGTCCGGACCTTCGCCTTCCTCTCGCCGCCATTGATTTGCGCGCTCCAGCAGCTCGCTGAAGGTCGTCTCTAAGCAATCGGCTATTGTTTCAGGCTGGGTAATGGCTCCCTGCTGCCCGACAACATCGTCAAGCTGCTTGGCAAGCGCGGCCGGCAAAGTCACGTTCTCGACTTCGGCAGGTTCTTGCCCCGCCAGCTGATCTCGATGGCTTAACTGCTTCGCAGTATCGAGAGCCTTGTCCATGCGTTGAAGGCTTTTGGGGGATATCGCGCCGTTTTTGGACAACGTCTCGGTCAGCATGTCAACGCGCTGTCTGAGCACTTCATTCTCGTGCTTGATCTTATCGATCATCGCCAGGCAGGTAAATAAGTCGCGGGCGGTCAGCATAGCAGCGCCTTAGATCTTTTCGTGCATATCATCAGTACTCCTAGTCGAGCAAGCCCACGGGTAAAGGGTCGGTCTTGGCCGAGCCGGGGCGGGCTGGGTGTAATGGTGGCGGAGAGGGCGGGATTTGAACCCGCGAGACAGTTTCCCGTCTACGGCATTTCCAATGCCGCGCCTTCGGCCACTCGGCCACCTCTCCAAGCAAAGCTTGCTCGACCCGAAGGCCTGATGATTATTCAAGGCCGCCGGGGAAAGTCTTCCATTTCTTTCCCCCTATTTCCCGCCATTACACCCACCGACCCCGGCGCTGCCAAGACAGGAAAAAGGGGACAGGCTACTTTTTTAGTTGCTCACGCCGCATCCCAATCACTCCTTCGTTCTGAAAAAGTTGCCTGTCCCCCTTTGCCGTCATCCGGCTTGGACTGACTTCGTTCGCAGGACACTGAAGAAGTCCTGGAGCAACTGCCGGCTCTCTTCCTGCAGAATTCCTCCCACGACCTCGACATGATGATTGAGACGAGGATCCAACGGGATGTTAAAAATCGAACCGCACGCCCCTGCCTTCGGATCGTGCACCCCGAATACCACCCGTTTCACCCGCGCTAGGATGATCGCGCCGATGCACATGGCGCACGGCTCCATCGTGACGTACAAGGTTGCCTCGAGAAGACGCCAGGTCTGCAACTCCGCCGCGGCCGCGCGCAGTGCGATCATCTCGGCATGAGCCGTCGGATCCTGCAGGTTCTCACGCTGATTGCGCCCGCAGCTGAGAATCGATTGACCAACGACCAGAACGGCCCCGATCGGCACCTCTCCGCATTCCGCGGCATTGCGCGCTTCATCAAGCGCCATCCTCATGTAGGCAATGTCCTCGGCGGGACTGGCAGTCATCATCCACTCTGTTGAGAAAAGCGGGCTTTAGGTTGTTGACTGCGGATGGTACCATAGCGACAGGGTCTTGTCATGCGTCTGATCGTTCTTGGCTCCGGCACAAATCTGCATCCGAAGCGAGCAGGGGCGGGCTATTTCGTCGAAACAGACCACCTCTGCTTGTTTGACCTCGGTCCCCGGACCTTGATGAACCTCCTCAAGGTCGGCGTCGACCGGCACCGCATCCAGCACATTTTTTTCAGTCATTATCATGCGGATCATTTTTCGGATTTCATTACATTCTTTTTTGATGCGGTTATACATGCCACGCTCGTGGGCCCTCGTCCTCCTCTCACGATCTATGGGCCGAAGGGGACTCGCCGGCTCTTCACAGCGATCCTCAAGGAATTTCCAAGCTTCTCTCCCACTCCCTTTCCCGTGACAATTAAAGAGGTCACCGACCAGACCATCCTTCTGGGCGAGACTCGAATTACAGCCCGAACCGTGATTCATAGCCAGCAGATACACTGTCAGGGCTATCGTGTGGAATACGGTGGTCAAGCCATTGCCTACTCGGGCGATGCGGAATATAGCAAAGGCCTTGTGAGGCTGTGCCGGGAAGCCGATGTCGCGCTGTTGGACTGCTCATTCCCGGCGCAAAAGCCAGTCAAAGGGCATATGACCGCCCGCAACTGCGGGCAGGTCGCGCAAGAGGCCGGCGTGCGGCGGCTGATCCTGTCGCATTTCTATCCGGTGGCGGAACGCTACGATGTGATCGCGCAGGCACGGGAGGAATTCGATGGCCGCACGGAAATGGCCCGCGACCGAATGCGGATTGAAATCAGCCCGAGACTCCGGCTTCCTAGTCCTCCTTGTCGGGCAGCCCGAGGATCTCGATGAACCGGGTGAGACGTACAGCTCGCGGGGTGTCTTCCATCTTATTGTAAATGGCGACGAGATTCTTGATCATCCGGATGAGAATTGAGCGTGCGGTGGTCTTCTGCAAATACCGCTCGTCAAAGCCGTACCCGGCCTGATCCAGAAAGCGCGCGCAATCGCGTTGGGTCAGCAATGCGCCGCCGTTGAACGAGTCAACGAAAATCCGATAGCGACCGGTCTCATATTTCACCAGGAAGTGGCCAGGCATGCCGACACCGTACAGAGGCAGGCCCAGGCGCTTACCAATCAACATGTACACCGTGCTCAGGCTGATCGGAATCCCGGTCCTTCGCTCCAACACCCTATTTAGATAACTATTATCCACGTCGTAATACTTGTTGGTGTTTCCGGAAAACCCCTGTTCTACGAACAGGTAGCGGTTAATCGTCTTCACCGCCTCCTCTCCTGAAGCCTTCCGGCCCAGCCGATCCGCGACTTCCGCGGCCATCCCATCCATGATGCCGCTGTAACGCGCGCGGTCCAGGTCCGGGTACGCGGAACGCGCTATCAGAAACGCCCCCGTTTCGAGGTCCAGATCTTCGTCGTCCACGGCAGAGAGCTCGTGAAACTGAGTTTCCAGGTGCTGGCCGTGAATGTCTTCCAAGACGAGTCCAATCCGCTCCGCCATCTCCGGCTGCTCTATTTCGGCTTCGCGCAGAATAGGCACCGCGCGGTCTCCGAGCTCGATCAACCTGCCGGTAATCGTCCGGACCACACGGTAGTCGTCGTCGGAAAGCAATCGGATTAAAGCCCTAATCTGAGTGTCCGGCACCTGTAGCATATTCACTATCCTAACAGAGAGATCGGCGGACGACAATCCTCCAATCCCAAGCCCCTCGGATTTGACATACTAGGTATTCTACACTAGTCAACAATGGAAGACGAAGGGAATTTCGCGACTGCTCAGACCCGTGAATACCCTAATCAGTATAAAAAGCTACGACTTTTAATTGACACCTTTAGACACCGGGGGTAATATGTTGTGAGTAGGATAAACTGCGTAATCGCAGTCGCATCCAGTCAGGATCTCAATTGCAAGTCAGGAGGTGCCTATGCGGTCGCTGATTCTCACCTCAGTCGTCCTCGTTCTTTTTACGTGCCCAACGATCGCGAACGCTATTGTGCGGTGCACACAGGCTGACGGTTCCCAGTTCTTTACCGACAGCCAGCCGCCTTACTCTGCACAGTGCGAACGATATAGTCCTCAGAGTCCCGTGAATATGATGGACAAGGTCCAAGGCGACGCCAAGGTCCAAGGCAACGCCAAGGTGAGCGGCCAGGATGCTGAAACACGGTCCACGGTTGAACCTCGTGTTTTAAACCCCGTCACCACGGGCTCCATGGACTTCTCTTCTTTGACCCGTTTATCAGTGGGCATGACGGAGGCAGCGGTCCTAATCGTCGCGGGGCCTCCAAAACTCAAGTTACCCGGTACGTGGATCTATTCCATGGACGACATGACGGTGGAACTACTCTTCGGTGGAGGTCCGCCGAGCCTCGCTGAGATTCGCCAATACCAAAGCAAGTCTCGATGACATTCCGGTCCGGATTCCTCCCGTAGTCTGCCAACCAGCCTCGGGATCGACGGCAGAAGCTTCCACAGTCTGCGCGGCGCGGATTGAGGGCCGTGGAAGCGCGCTCAGGACCCGGCCAGGGTCTTCCCGAAGTATTCCCGACGGCTTACCGCCACATCAGCCACGAACATCACTCCCGAGTGCCTGGCAAACAGCGGCCGCAATCCGGCCAGGATTGGCTCGACCTTCTCTTCGGGCACCACGGTCATAATCATCACGAGGCTCTCCTGCTCGCTGAACATAAAGTGAGCCTCACGAACTCCGTGATGGCCTTTCCCCGAGACATTGCCGATAACCGTGTAGCCGGTCGCTTGGACCTCCAGCAACTCCGTCACAAACGCCCGCTGTTCACCTGCGACAATCACACGAATTTCCTTCATCGGATGTAACGTCAGCTCACTCATTCAATCACTCCTTTCCCTGCGTCTAAATTGATGCGAGTGGCTGTCCACCGGGGACATTGCTCCACGCTCCCGTTGGTAGATAGCGGTATAAGACGCCATCCTCCGGGTCAAGCGCAACGAGGTGCACCCACTCATTGTGATAGTAATGCTGCAACGCCTCGTGCCGCCTGATTAGTTTCTCGATGTTCGAACGCGGGGCTTCAATGATCGTCAACAGCCGCATTGGCTCGTGATAGGGCGCCTCGCCATTCATCACCGTCTGCCAGGCCAATCCGAGTCGTAGATCGCTCCAAGGGCCCGGACATGATCCCGAGTCTGCCCGACGACGTTATGATAAACTTTACTCCCGCTGCCGTAGACCTCATTATCAACGGTAGAGAAATAATGCTCCATGTTGATCCATTGGGCGACGACTTGCGGCCCCGTCATGATCACCTCGAGCAACCGGTTGGTCGGGTCTTCCCGGTAATCATAGGAATGCAGGAAGGCGCGCCCGGCTAAATTCAGGCCTTTCGTGAGGTCACGCCGGCCGATGATGAATGAGGTATTGCCGGATAATCCCCACTCCGGCCGCACCTGACTCCAGTCTGCGCTGCGCTCGCGTACATGCGTCCCGGCTTTCGCCAGCGGCAACGTTTCCTTGGCCTCAGGGAACCGGGCACAACGCTCCTGACTCGTGAGCTGAGCAGCCTCGCGAAGATCGTCCAGCAGCCGAGCCACGTCCTTTCGATGGGTGGACAGCACATCTTCAAGGTCGAAGAGATGCACCTCATCGGTGGTGGTGTCGACTTGGCCGGCGAGAAAATGGGTGTCGGAAGGAATGTCGATGCCGTTCTTCGCCAACCGTTCCCGAACCTTGGGATTGTTCGCCATCATGGCGAGCACGCGCGCGTTGGGTTTTCCCTCGTTCCCCCCGCAGGCCCCGCAATCCAACGCAGATTCATACGGATTATTCTCAGAGGTGCTGGCGTGCGCACAAAACAGCACGATCCGGGCGAAGTTACGTATCAGCCCCATCATGCGCAGCGCCGTTTCCACGGTGACCACCTGCTCGTCGAGCGTGAACCCGGTGCGCGTGATGCGTTCCTTTTGCCACGAACCAGACCGCCGATTGATCCGGTGCTGTCGCCGCAGCGTCTCCACAAACGCCAGGAGTTCGTCTTTCGAGAGCGCGAGTTCGCGACCGGCGGCAATCAAGGACGGCTCCGGCTTCGCTTTCTCCGTTCAAGGCCTGGAGGCGCAGCGCCTCCACGAATTCTGGAGAGATGCGGGAACCGCGAAACCCGACTCGGTCGCGTAAGGTTTTCCAGATGATGGCGCGCTGTTCTGCCACTAACATCTCTTCGATATCGGCCGGTGATAATTTATCGACCGTGAGGCTGGTCGCGATCGAAGGCACAAAGAGCCGTTGTACCAACGCCATCAGGCGCCGGTAGAGGGCAGGCGATGCTGTTTTGCCGATGATCTGAAGGCCATAGAACCATCCCAATGATTCCACCATGACATAGGCTGTGACCACATTCTCTTTCAAATCGTGCAAGAGCGTGTGTCCGGCATGAACCAGCTGGGTTCGCGAAGTGTGTTTAGGAACGATATGTTCGAGATAGCTGCGGGAGATCTCCCGCACTTCATTTCGAGCTCTCATGATCGCGGGAAATTGCTCGGTGTAATGCTCCTTACCCCACGCGCGATGACGAATAAAGACGGCGAAAAAGCCGGCAAACCCGTAGGTCTCATTCGCTCCCGTCGATTCCAGGTGACGTCGAAAGGGCTCAGAGCGCACATCGATGCAAAAGACGGCTTGGGACTGGGGTCGTACGGGTGCGGAACTTCCGCGACTTCCCGCCGTCGCCGTCACTGCCGTGCGCATCAGCATTCGGAATAATTGTTCCTGATATCGCGCTTCAAACGCCTTGAGCCAAACCGGTCCATGCTGGGGTTCTGGGAATGCATCCATCCAACTGACCAGCAGGGCGAGATCCTTCGGAGAGCCGTCAAGCAATACGGTCGGCACGATTTCCAAGGCCTGCGCAAGGGTAAGAAGCCGGCGGGCTGCAACAAGGCGCAGCGATTGGTCCCGCTGCGGTCGGGTGTCGATTTCCAAACGGTCGGATAACTCCTTCCATTCGTTGCTGTTGCTCCCCGACAGCCGTTGTACCTGCTCCGCATAGACGGCAGGCAAGCGTCCGGCCACCTGTTCCTTCCGCAAGAAATACGCGTGCGGATCGTTCTGCATGTATGCCGAGATGGCGCCAAAGTTTCCCTGAATCGCCAACGCTTCACGGCAGGCCTTTTGGACCAGCTCGCGCACATACCACAGTCGGACGGCGAGAAACTGCACCAGATTGGCTGGATAAGCCTCTTGCCAACTGTAGTCCTGCTGTTCCGCGCGCCACTTGATGAATCCCGCCCATCCGGGAAGGGCCGTCAGCTGGAGCGAGAGATAGTCCTGTCGGTGTTCTTCGGGAATTCCAAGAATCTCCATGGCTCTCGATCACCGCATCTTCCGGGTGCTCCGGCAGGTCGCCTATCTTTCGGCGACTCTCCTTGATGCCGCACGGCGACCACTCCTGGGCAGCAAGCGCCTTCCAGGCTTTGTAAAACCCCTGGTTTCGTCCCGGCATCGACCACGTGGCATCCCCTTCGTCCAGGAATGCCTTCGCACCACTTGATCAGTTCGCTATTCACGAGGCTGACGATCTCTGTGCCGAGGGTACGGTCGCACCAGTTAGAGAGAGGGACATAATTCCCCAACTCAGCCAGGTCCTCACGGACATCCCTTGCAATGCGATCCTCGATTGTCGGGGCGGTCAAAGAAGCTGTCAGGTGATCTGCCAGCGCAAAAATCAGTTCTTCATTCGATCCTTGATTCAGCAAGGCGTCGAGCGGTTCTGGGGTGGTGGCGCAGAGTCCATGAGTCAAACAGGCTCGCAGAACCTCCTGGTGCGCGATTCGGCATGGACCAACGGTGACGTACTCGTCATGCGCCAGCGGCTGTATGGCCTCGTCGAGATGACGGATCAGGATTCTGCCGGAGCGAAGGTATCCTCGAAAGTTCTTCCCGGAGACATAACCGTAGCCTCCCAAGAACTTCTGGCCATGCCGGACTGTTGTCTCAAAAGGAAGATACTCCAAGCTATGAAGCGGGTTGTGATGTATGAAGGTACGCATTGGCCAGTACTGCGCAATCACTTCGCCGGCGACGCGGACAATGCCGCGAAGTTCCATGCGCCGGGTGTCAGGATCTACCGTGCGTTTTATTTGATCCATGCCGGGGACTCCATCCCGACTGTTGATTTAAGATTTGCCGGCTCAGGGTCAAAAAAGCGAGAGGGCATTACCCCACCTATTGCAGCGCCCAGAACTGGAATCGCGACGAGCAGGAGGCAAGCAGTCATCAAGCCGTCACCGCGTCTTCCCAAGCGAGGGCTTGTCGACGCGGCGAGCCAGGCGCATCACAGCCCCTCCCAGCTTGGAATAGGCCACATCGAGATAAAGACTGGTTCATGAACAACACATAGAGACGGCCGCGGACCGGATCCACCCAACGGGGTATCCGCATACTCTCACCCCAGGTCTGGGCATAGAGGTAAAACCAGCCGAGGATGATGAGGAGAGTCGTCATCACCACGAGTCCATCAAAGAGCGGACCGGGAAGCGCGGCAGCCCTGTAATAAGAAGCCACCTCTTCTCGATCAGGATAGAGAAACGCAGTGAAGTGTTCAGCTGCGAAGAGGTACGTGAAGACCACGAAGAGCAGAATCAGAAGCATGGCGCCAGAAACCTTCCACGAGGCGACCTCACGCAAACGGGTGAGTGTCAGAATCGCTTGGGAAGAGGTCACCCAGATAAAGAAGAGAAAGATCACCGCACCTTGCGAATCTCGAATTGGGATCTGCAAGACCCCGTGGGTCACGAGCAGAATCACCAGTGGCATGAGCAACGTCGTGAAGAATCCGGTCGACCAGGTGAGCCCTGAAAACCGAGCCTGTTCGGTTCTGTGGCTCGTTTGAGGAAATAAAGGCTCTTGCCTGGCTTTATGAATGACGTTGCCGCAGTTCAGGAACATCGTGGCCTTGAAGAGCCCGTGCGCGATCAGATGAAAGACCGCTAAAGCGAAGGCCCCTAAGCCGCACTCCATGATCATATAGCCCATCTGGCCGATCGTGGAGAACCCCAGCGTCTTCTTGATGTCATTCTGGGTCAGCATCATGGAGGCACCGAAGAAGGCGGTGAGCGTGCCGATGACGAATGCGACGTGCAGGGTTGTCGGACTCAATCCATACAAAGGGGCGAGACGGTTTATCAGGAAGCCACCTGCGTTGATGATGCCGGCATGGAGCAGCGCAGTGACAGGGGTCGGAGCGTAGATCGAGCTCGGAAGCCAGACGTGAAGCGGAAACTGTGCCGACTTGCTCATGGCCCCGATGAAAATAAGGAGCGTCACTGCCGTGCTGCCGGTCATCTCGATTCCAGGAAGTAGTGAGAGCGTGATCGGTGTATCGGCGGCTCTGCTAAACAGCTCCTGAAACTCAATCGTTCCGTACAATGCATGCGCGAGAACGATCCCCGCGAGAAACGCCACATCGCCGACGCGCAGGAGCGTAAACGTTCGGAATGCCCCTTCGAGCGTCGCGGCGTGAGCCGAGGTTGTGGGCAAGCAACGCGAGCAGGTAGCTAAGAAGCTGCCAGCACACAAACAGCATAACCAGGTTGATGCTCGATACCATGCAAAGGAGGACGAATGTGGTGAATCCAATGAGGGCGAGAAAACGGCGATAGTCAGGATCCTGGAACATGTAATTCACTGAGTAGCGATAGACTATGGTGCCGACTCCCGAAATCAAGACCATCATCACTGCGCTGAGCCGGTCGATGTGGAAGCCCAAAGGAAGTGCAAGATTGGCGATGGACAACGGGTCATAGAAGCGGATGCTGATGGCTCCCTCCGACGTGACCATCACTAACGTCACGAGGGAGCCAACGAGCGCCGCGGCCAGAGGCAGAACACCCAGTCTAACCCGTTGGTCCTGCGTCCCAGGCTCGCCCACCAGGGCGATGATCGCCGCCAGAAGGGGCAGGAGCGGAATAAGAATCGCTAGAGACATACTGACTTTCGTGCCGTTTCGCAGCTCAGGACGAGGACCTCTTATCTCTTATCGTCCTCGCGGAGTCAAGGCGTCGGGTGTCGACTCCGCCGGGGGGGCGACTTTGTCCTTTGTGACATTCCAAACAGTACCTCTTAATTACCGAACGCACTGTAAACGGCGTGAGGAACAGCGAACGGACAAAAACCGAAATAGAAGGCAATCCCTTCGGTTCGCTGAAGGTTCGCCGGCTCAGGGTCAAAAAAAGCGAGAGGGCATTACCCCTAAGGCGACTAGGAGCGCGAGTACGATAGTTAGAGCAGCCAGTTCAGGCGCGCGCAGATCCTCATGCCGACGCTCTGGTCGTTGGCGACCGAACAACAGCCCGTGCGCGAGATCAATAAAATACCAGGAGGCGCAGAGCCAGACGATAAGAATGACGGCTAGCCCCCCGGACAACGCGAACGAGGGAACGAGCAGCATGCCGATAAAACCGGAAAACACTCCAAACGGTGGGAGACCCAACGCCGCGACGGCCAATAGTGACAGTGCGATGGCGAATCGTGGCATCGGTTCGGCGAGCCCGGTCAGCGCACGCAGATCAATCTCACCATAACGAGCCCGCAGCACATACCTGGCGATGAGCAGCCCGCTCGTGGCTAGACCAACCGCACTGAGGTAGACCACCGTCTGCGGTGCGGCGGTCCTGGTTGTGATCAGATACCACCAGAGAATAGAGAAGAAGGCCAGGCTGCCATAGGATACGACCGATGCCGCACGAGATTGAGTCAATGCTTTCAAGGAACCGTACACCATTCCCACGAGCGCCAGGATGGCGGCGCCGTCGGACACCACGTCCGGAAGCTGAGGGTACGAAGTCAGTAGCCCGTGGAATCCAACGACGGGCAGCAAGACTGCAAGCAAGGAGGGTAAGTTTCCCGGCAACCCCGTCAGCGCGGCGACATAACTTTTGTGAAACGGCACCAGAGGAAGGCTGATGCCGCATGCGACGGCGAACATAATGAATGAAACTGGAGGGGCCACAGTCATGGCGACTATGACACACACCATTCCAAAACCGACCGTCCCGATTCCCCACCGCACATCGAATCCTGCTTGATCCCGAAAGTGAAAGAGCATTAGACCGACGAGAGCAAGGAGGAGTAGGAAGAAGATCTGTGACAGGGGTGCCTTGTAAGCCAAGGTGCCCAATCCCAATCCAAGCAGAAGGAGCGTCAGCACCCAAGCGGCGCGGAGGCTACGGTGCGCCGGTTGTCCCAACAAGGTTACGAAAGCTGTGAGAGGAAGGAGCGAGCACAAGAGCCCCCCACCAACCTGGTCGGATAATGTTCCTGAAGTCAATCCTACTGTGACGAGACTGGCTATTGTCGCGATGAGAAGACACACTTTTAATGCCTGGGGGTTGCTCCACATGAGCAGACCCAGCGTAGCACCCACGACTGGAGTCGTGACGAGCAGGAGGGAAGCAGTCATCATTGCCGTCAGAGCATCCTCCCAAGCCGACTCCGGTCGAAGCGGTAAGCCTGCCGCATCACAGCCGTTCCCAGCCTAGAATATGCGGCATCGAGATAAAGACGGTTCATCAACAAGAGGTAAAGACGGGCGCGGACAGATTCCACCCACGAGGGTATCGGCATCGTCTCGCCACGCGTCCGTGCATAGAGGTAAAACCAGCCCAAGACAATAAGCAGAGTGGTCATCACCACGATACCATCAAAAAGCGGCGTGGGAAGCGCAGCGGCCTTGAAATAAGCAGCCACCTCCGCTCGGTCGGGATAAAGAAATGCCGTGAAGCGCTCCGCCGCGAAAAGATACGTAAAGACCACAAACAGCAGGACAAGGAGCATGGCGGCCGAAACTTTCCACGACGCGACGCCACGCAGACGGGTGAGCGTCAGAATCGCCTGGGTAGAGGTCACCCAGATAAAGAAGAGGAAGATAACCGAGCCCTGAGACTCGAGGATCGGGATCTGCAAAGCCCCATGGGCTGCCAGCAGGATGACGAGCGGCATCAGCAGTATCGTGAAAAAGCCGGTCGTCCACGTGAGCCCTGAGAACTCCGCCTCTTCGGTCGCACGGCTCGACGAAGGAAGTAAGGGCTCAAGACGGGCTTTATGGATAACATTGCCGCAGTTCAGGAACACCGTCGCCTTGAAAAGGCCGTGCGCGAGCAGATGAAAGATCGCCAAAGCGAATGCCCCTAAGCCGCACTCCATGATCATATAGCCCATCTGACCTATCGTAGAGATAACCCAATGTTTTCTTAATATCATTTTGTGCCAGCATCATGGAGGCGCCCATGAAAGCAGTGATCGTGCCGATCACGAACGCAATGTGTAGGGATGGCGGGCTCAACCCGTATAAAGGGGCGAGGCGGTTTATCAGGAACCCGCCGGCATTGATGATTCCGGCATGAAGCAGCGCATGGACAGGTGTAGGCGCGTAGAGCGAGCTTGGAAGCCAGATGTGAAGCGGAAACTGTGCCGACTTGCTCATGGCGCCGATGAAAATGAGGAGCGTCACCGCCGTGCTCCCTGTCATCTCGATTCCAGGAAGAGGCGAAAGCGTGATCGGTGTCGCGGCTGCTCTGGTAAAGAGCTCGTGAAACTCGATCGTTCCGTACAATGCATGCGCGAGAACGATTCCCGCGAGAAAAGCTACATCGCCGACGCGCAGGAGCGTAAACGTTCGGAATGCCCCCTCGAGTGTCGCGGCGTGGCCGAGGTTGTGGGCAAGCAATGCGAGCAGGTAGCTCAGAAGCTGCCAGAACACAAACAACATCACCAAGTTGCTGCTCGAGACCATGCAGAGGAGGACAAATGTGGTGAAACCAATGAGAGCGAGAAATCGGCGATACCCACGATCCTGGAACATGTAATTCACTGAGTAGCTGTAAACAATCGTCCCGACCCCCGAAATCAGGACCATCATGACTGCGCTGAGTCGGTCGATCTGAAACCCCAAAGGAAGCGCAAGATTGGCGATTGACGATGGATCGTAAAAACGGATGGTGATCGTTCCCTTCGACGCGACCAGCACCAATGTGATGATAGAGCCAACGAACGCCGCGGCCAGGGGCAAAACCCCCAGCTTCGACCGCTGAAGCTGCGTCTGCGGCTCGCCCACCAGGACGATGATCGTCGCCAGAAGCGGCAGGAGCGGAACAAGAATTGCTAGCGACATATTGAGTTTCGTGCTGTTTCGCGCTCAGGACGAGGACTTCTTATCTCTTATCCATCTCAGCGGAGTCAAGGTATTGAGGGCAGGATCCACCGTGGGGAAGACTTTGTCCTTGTGACGCTCCAAGTGGCGCCTCTATAATTGCCGGCACGCACTGTCTTCTCAAAAAAAACGGCGTGACGAGCAGCGGACGTGCCCAAGGTGGAAATAGAAGGCGGGCTCCGCGCGCCATCATCCAGGTTTAGCAAGAATTCTAAGGGCGCACACGACCGCATTTGCGTCAGGGGATCAATGAGCGAAGAACAGACGAAACTCAGCGGGCCTGATCTGACCCAGGGAGTTGAGCTCTCAATGGTCCCTGATGGAACCATGCTGCTCGGGCACGCACGGGCCGAACCGGTGCTCCTTGTCAGACGCGGCGATGAGCTGTTCGCGATCGGCGCCGTCTGCACGCACTATGGCGGCCCCCTTGGCGAGGGGCTCCTCGTGGAGGAGACGGTTCGCTGCCCCTGGCATCATGCCTGCTTTAGCCTGCGGACTGGTGAGCCCCTCCGGGCGCCGGCGCTCAACCCGGTTTCCCGCTGGCGCGTCGAAAAGGTGCACGGCGCCGTCTATGTTCGAGAGAAGCTGGAGAGCGTAAATCCGAAACCGCCTGCAGTAGCGGCCGGCATGCCGGACTCGGTCATTATCGTCGGCGGTGGTCCAGCGGGCAATGCCGCTGCGGAAACACTCCGTCGCGAAGGCTACCCCGGCCGTATCACAATGCTGAGCGCCGATGAGTCGATGCCCTGTGATCGGCCTAACCTCTCAAAGGGCTACCTGGCCGGCACTGCGCCCGAGGAGTGGACTCTCCTCCGATCGGCGGAATTCTATAGAGAGCACGACATCGACTTGAGACTGAAGGCAGCCGCCACGACGATCGACACAGGGAACGCGCAGGTAGAGCTGGTGGACGGCAGCCGGCACACCTATGGTGCGCTCCTGCTCGCCACCGGCGCCGAACCGGTACGGTTGGAGATTCCTGGTGCTAACCTCCCACACGTGCACTATCTGCGCACGCTTACGGACAGCCGCGCAATTGTCTCCAAAGCTCTGGCATCACAGCGAGCCGTAGTGATTGGAGCCAGCTTCATCGGTCTCGAGGTGGCCGCATCGCTCCGAGCCCGGAAGATCGACGTGCACGTGGTCGCACCGGAGACGATTCCGATGGAGCGAGTTCTGGGAACAGAGGTCGGACATTTTCTCCGCCGGCTCCATGAGGAGCATGGCGTGACGTTCCATCTCGGCACGACCGCGACCGCGATCGACGACCGAAGCGTCACGCTGAAGAACGGAGAACACGTCCAGGCCGATTTCGTCGTCATAGGCGTCGGGGTACGACCGGCGACCTTATTGGCGGAACGAGCGGGGCTCGCCGTTGACCGCGGCGTCACGGTGAACGAATATCTTGAAACGAGCGTCCCGCACATCTTCGCAGCAGGCGACATCGCCCGCTGGCCCGATCGGCTCACCGGCGAACGAATCCGCATCGAACATTTCGTCGTGGCCGAGCGCCAGGGACAGACTGCTGCACGCAACATTCTTGGCCGCCGGGAAATATTTAACGCCGTTCCATTCTTCTGGACCGAGCAATACGACCTTACGATCGCGTATGTCGGGCACGCCGAAAAATGGGATACAGCCGACATCGACGGGCAACTGGAGGCGCGAAACTGCACAATAACCTATCGACGAGGCGGCAGGAAGTTGGCGGTCGCGACGGTTGGCCGGGATCTCGAAAGCCTGCGCGCCGAGGTCGAATTCGAGAGAACCATTACCAATAAGAAGTAGATTCGATCAGCATGAACACTAAAACAATCTGGTTCTTGCTTATGCTCCTCCTCGTGACGGGCTGTGCTGCAAAACAGGTATGGATGCAGGAAGGAAAGACGGAGGCCGAGACGGAACGGGATTTTAATAACTGCTATGCTCAGGCCAAACAGAGGTTCGGCACGAGTCTCGAGTCACCGCACCTTACCACGGCTGTCAATCAATGTATGGAGTCGCGAGGGTATAAGCAGATCAGGATTGAGGATCGCACGCCTAAATCGTCTGTAGCGCCTGTCCCGCCCGGGACGTAGGTGCTGCGAGACCCCTCCCACTACGACAGGGTTTTCACATCGCGACGAGCCAGAATCAAATAGGTCCTATTCTTGACAAACTTCAGCAAATCGGCAGGCATCCAGCGGTCGATATGGCCGCTACCGTGACAGAATTGGCAGGACTCCCACGGTGTGATGCAGAAACACTTCCACCGTACCAGGACTTCCATCTGCACGCGTCTCGGAGTGCAATGGTTGGTTTTTTTCGTCCCGCTGGCGTTCGGATTGTAAACGGCGATACTTTGTTGTATGTGACTGACCCGGATGGCCGACTCAACGACCTGGAGATTGGACAATACGATCGATTCTTGTGCATCGGTCAGGTGGTGCCCAGGCGGAATGATATCTACCAGGGCCTTGCAGCATGACTTGAAATTGCTGACAGCCTTTCGGGATTCCATGAGTCCTCCATCCTGGCACATGCTATAGACCGCCCTTAGTTAACCTATAGTGGTATTGTGCTCCTGTTAACTATATTTAGTATACAGTAAAATCACTCAATAGGATACAAGTAAAATAACTCAATTAAATCATCATTCGTAGAAGCCTATACGTGCCCAGCCTCCGTGAATTGAAAGAAGATCGAAAGATACGTCGCTTGTCCAAGAAACACCTCAAAGCTTAGGGTATGACACAATCAGACCGCTTGGCCCTCTCAAAGAGCGGATACAATAAATATTGCCCTTAGCTATGGGCATCCAGGATATGATGCGTTTCTCGAGGAACGCCGAAAACAAATGGCGGAGGTCTACTTCCACGGCGAATAGAGATCTTCGAACGGCTTACACCCGACCAGGATTCCAACTATCGAATGAGAATAGGCGCGACTTTACTAGTACTTCTACTTGTCGGTGCATTGTTGTTCATATGGTTCGGTGCCTTTAATGTCGCGGCGACCGAGAAACACAGCGACCTGACTCTCTGGCTGATATCCTTCGTGCGGGACCGCTCAATTGCCGTGCGCGCGAATGCACCCCAGTCCATGCCATCACTCATTGACCCCGAGCTGGTCAAAAATGGTTTCCGAAGCTATCACGCGATGTGCGTCACATGCCATAGTGCTCCAGGTCGTAAAGCAGGCCCGGTTCGCCAAGGCCTGAATCCCAAGCCTCCGAAGCTTGACTCTCAGCGGGTTCAGCGGCGAAGTAATATCGAACTGTACTGGATCATTGAGCATGGGATTCGGATGACCGGGATGCCGGCTTTCGGGCCCAGCCATCGTCCCGAGACAATATGGGCGCTCGTTGGATTTATTCGGCAATTACCGAATATCACGCCGCAGCAGTACCAGGAGATGGTGCAGGCCGCGGAACTCACGGTAGACCAAGCCGTAACCCATGACGAAGGACACGAGGAGTAAGCTAGGTTCGCGTAAACAACGTTCCGACTTCGTGCCGACAATTTTGCCACTGTGCTCTTCTGACCACCTTGCCGCTATGGATTATGATGCCGCCGGTTTCCTAGCTGGGATCGAGATTCTTGATGCTGTGAAGCGCCTCGGGGATCCTGCAGTGTTCAAGCAGGTCATTCTTGAAAACGTGTCGCTCGCCAAGCCTACTCGTAAAATCTAAAATTCACGAAGTTCTCGCTTTTCCAGGCTCCGCAAACGTATTCGAAAAAGCCTCAAAATACCCTTTGACAGGCTCATTCCATAATGATACTTTTATGCCATAAAGTATCATTGCCGGCGTAGTCATTGGAACCGAAGTAACATACCGGTGTATGGAACTCGCTGACTTTGCAGCAGATCAGGCCGGAAGACTCATTACTGCGCCGCAAGGATATTGGGCGTTTGTGCCGAATCCTCTGCCGCCATCGGTCAACCTAACATGGGATCTTGTGGGGAAGATATCGGAAGCAGACAGGGCGCTGAGCGAGTTGGCCGGAGTTGCCAGGACTTTGCCGAATCCACATCTCCTCATCGGTCCTTTTATCCGAAGGGAAGCAGTGCTCTCCAGCCGGATCGAAGGGACGCAGGCTTCTTTGTCAGATCTATTCTTTTTTGAAGCTTCCGGGACGATCGACCCGCAAACGCCGGACGTGCGTGAGGTCTCAAACTATGTGAAGGCATTGGAGCACGGATTAGCGCGTCTTAAGAAACTACCTGTCAGCCTGCGCTTGATAAGAGAAATGCATGAGCAACTCATGGGTGGGGCTCGTGGGGATCATCTCACACCCGGAGAGTTTCGACGCTCACAAAACTGGATCGGTCCGCCTGGG
The DNA here is from genome assembly GCA_963788195.1 of Nitrospirota bacterium. GTDB lineage: Bacteria > Nitrospirota > Nitrospiria > Nitrospirales > NS-4 > NS-11. The sequence continues at coordinate 149,436 of CAWBGA010000005.1, read as the reverse complement.
TGTACATTGATGGACGCAGTATATGTCCCCCCTCCCGAAGACGAGATGACAGAAGCACTGGACCACCTGGAAAAATACCTGCATTCCGCTTCGTCGTTGCCGCCGCTTGTCCGTCTCGCTTTGATTCACTATCAATTCGAAGCAATTCATCCATTTCTAGACGGCAACGGCCGCATTGGGCGTTTATTACTCACTCTTTTGCTTTGCGCGGAAGGTTTATTGCCGCACCCTTTGCTATACCTGAGCGCATATTTTGAGCGTCACCGCCAAGAATACTATAGGCTGCTGCTCGCTGTCAGCCAGTCCGGCCATTGGTAGGAATGGATCAGCTTTTTCCTGCGTGGCGTAGCAGAGCAGTCACGGGACGCGATCAAGAGGTCCGACCGCCTCTTGGATCTGTGGCAAGGCTATCGCGCACAACTGCAATCCGCGCGGTCGTCCGCACTCCTGCTCCAGTTGGTGGATAACCTCTTTTCCAATCCAGCCATTACGGTAGCTCAGGCAGCCAAGAAATTAGGTGTGACCCATCGTTCGGCCAAACTCAATATCGATAAGCTTGTTCACAAAAACATCTTGAAAGAAGCGACCGGCCGCAAGCGAAACTGGATCTTTGTGGCGCCGGAAATCATCAATATCATCGACGCGCAGAAAGCCTGAGATTCCTCACCTGGATAGCGATTCCTTGCTGATTTTATCAAAAGAAACTCCCCGCCCTTGATAGTATATACTAGAACTTGTATATTCAGCCCGTGACCGAAAGGGCGCTCTTGTGGCTCGGGTCATCGCGGAGTGACTTGCAGGCATTTCCGCGGGATGCCAGGCGACTTGCCGGTTTTCAGCTTCGGCGGGTTCAGCAAGGAGTGGAACCCGGATTCATACCGCGGTCGAATACCGGGTGTGCTATGTCGCCAAGTTTGCGGAAGCGATATATGTGCTTCATGCCTTTGAGAAACGGACAAGGAAAACTACGCGGCACGACGTGGAACTCGCCAGACAGAGGTATCAGGCTTTGGTCGCGCATCGCGGAGCGGTGAGTGGATTAGAGGGGAGGATACCCATGAAAGTGAAGATCACGCCGTCAACCGGAAATGTGTTCCGTGACCTTGGATTCCGCCGCGAAGAGGCCGAGCATTTGCTGGTCCGAGCAGACCTTATGATACAGGTTCAAAAGCTCATCGCCTCCCGCCGTCTCAAGCAGAGAACGGCCGCAAAGCTACTCCGCGTGACCCAGCCTCGCGTCAGCGATCTCCTCCGCGGGCGCATCGACCTCTTCAGCACGGATGCGCTGATTGATATGCTGGCTCGGCTGGGAGCCCGCGTGCACCTAACAGTTAAGGCACGCCCAGCGGCCTGAAGATCGCCTGTGTCACAATGCCTTTTGGTTAAATCCGGTTTCCCTGCAATGCAAGCAAAGCCGGCGGGAACGCGAAACCAGCCTGACTAGCAGATTGGATCTTTCCGATATCCACGAAGCCATTTCTTTCGGAACGAGAGTCTCAGGGCGAACGATGAAGCCCCCTCACCCTGCCCTCTCTGCTTGACCCATTGCAATTGGAGACGGCAATGGGTGCCCGGGGGAGAAGGCTTTAAACCTAGCCGAGGGTTTTGCGGAAGGCGCGGGAGGCGATCCAGAGGCAGACGGTGTCGAAGACGGCCATGACGATCACGACGATGATGAGCGGCTTGACGGCGGCCGACCAGCCCTGGAGGATCAGCGGCCTGACCGCGTCGATGGCCCAGGTCATCGGATTCAGAAGCGCAAGAGCCGCCATCCATCCGGGCATGGCGGACATCGGCACGAGCGCCGTGCTGAGGAAGATCATCGGGAGGGAGAGAAACCCCAGCATGGAAAAGAAATCGCCATGACTCTTGACCGAAAAGGCCAGGGCCATGGAGATCGCGGTGAGGCCGACTGCCGAATAACAGGCCGATGAGAATGATCACGGCGATCCCGCCGAATCCCGTGACCGGACGCACGCCGAAGAGATACGCGACGCCGAGGATCACCAGGACTTGCAACGAGGTGATCGTCATCACAAAGACGAACCGGCTCATGATCACCGACGTGCGGGAAATCGGCGTGGACATCAGTCGCTCAAGAAATCCGTTCTCCTTGTCGAAGAGCAGATCCACCCCGCCCGCGAGCCCGTTGTTCAGAACCGTCATGACGACGACGCCCGCTGCGAGAAAGGCGATGTAGCTCGGCGACTGGACCACTTCGGTATTCGCCGTGCGCTGAAACAGATTCCCGAAGAAGATCAGCCAGAAGACCATCGGTTGAAACAGCGTGAACAGCATGCTGAACTTTTCACGGCTCAAGCGTTTCACCCAGCGCGTCGTCAGCGCGCCGACCTCTTGCAGATACGCTTCCATTATGGTTCCTTTAATCTTCTTTGATGCGGCGGCCGGCGTAGGCCATGAAGACGTCGTCCAGCCGGGGCCGGTGATAGTCGACGAATTCAAGGCGGCAACCATGTGTCGTGACGGCTCCCAGGATCGCGGGCAGGCTTGCTTCCGGCGAGGCCACCCGGATGTCGAGCAGATTCTGTTTGGTGCTGACCGCGCGGACTCCGGGAAGGCTTTTCAACGCCTGGGCCAGCGCTTCGACCTTTTCCAGATCACTCTGCGCCAGCGTGAGAGTCACGACATCACCGCCGAGGCTGGACTTCAACTCTGCCGGCGAGCCGACCGCCTTCACGCGTCCGCCATCGATGATCGCGATCCGGTCGCAAAGCTGGTCCGCTTCGTCAAGATAGTTCGTGGTCAAAAGAATCGTGATGCCGCGCGCCTTGAGTTCCCGGACGTGCGTCCAGATCTTGAGCCGGCTTTCTACGTCCAGCCCCAAGGTCGGCTCATCCATGAACAAAACTTTGGGGGAGGGGATTAATCCACAGGCGATGTCCAGCTTGCGTTTCATGCCGCCCGAATAGTTGCGCGCGACCTCATCCGCCTTGTGCTCGAGCCCCACCAATCCCAGCACCTCTTGAATGCGACCCGCGGCCTCTCCCTTCGGCAGGTGATAGAGGCTGGCCAGCAATTCAAGATGCTCGCGGCCCGTCAGAAAGCGATCAATCGCCCGCTCCTGCGGCACATAGCCGATCGCCTGACGTACCTTGGTCGCGTCTTTCACGACGTCCATGCCGAGAACACGCGCCGTCCCACCTGAAGGCTCCAGCACGGTAATCAAGATCCGCAGGGTCGTGGTTTTACCGGCCCCGTTCGGGCCTACGAGCCCGAAGACTTCTCCGGCGTTGACCTGAAATGAAATATCCTCCGCGGCGGTCGTCCCGCCCGGGTACTTCTTGGACAAGTGCAGGGCTTCAATAGCTACCGCCGAGGGCGCCACCTTTAACCCCACCCGGTTTGTTCGTTTCGTTCGTGACGCTTGAATTGCAGCAGATCTAAAATTCGGCGAGCCTGCTGGGTCAGTGATTCGGCCTCCAAGAGGAATTGCTTCTCCAGTGGGGTGAAGTCCAGCGCGAATGACAGGTTTTGCACGAGCACATCGTCATAGACAGGCTGGCGAAGCAAGGCAGAGAGCGCCAGTTCATCCTCCTTGCTACGCATGAAGCCTGCCACCACCGTTAAAAGTTCGGTGCGGATCTCGCGGGGCAGGGTCGTGTCAGGTTGGGATACGTCTTTTAAGACAATCCGGCCCTGGCGGTAGCTTTGCGTTCCCAATTCCTGCTCGATCTCGAATCGACCAAGTCCCTGTAGGAGAATGTTGAAACGCCCATCGACCAGCCGCTGCACGTTGATCATCCGGCCGATGCATCCCATGGGGTAGATTGCGGGAGTTCCTTCGTAATCGGCCTCCCATCCTTCCTTCAAGAGCACCATCCCGACGATCCGATGACTGGCCTCGGCCGCCTGGACCATCTCCCGGTAGCGCGGCTCAAAGATGTGGAGAGGCAGGTAGGTCCTCGGAAAGAAGACCAGATTCGGGAGAGGAAACAAGGGAATGACATTCGGAATAGGGACGGGGTCGAGCGCGCCTCCCGAGCCCCCCGAAGGGCTGACTTGCATGCCGCACGATAGCGGAATGCCGCGCGGCTTGTCAATTGCAGGAACCGGCGGGAAGCTTGATCTTTCGCGGACTTCTCCGGTACTATCTCATTCGCTTATCGCGAGGAATTCTATGGGCATGACGATGACCGAGAAGATTCTGGCCAGGCACGCCAAGCGCAAAAATGCGACTGCCGGAGACAACATCTGGGTGGATGTGGACATTCTCATGACCCATGATGTCTGTGGCCCGGGCACGATCGGAATCTTTCATAAAGAGTTCGGGCCAAAGGCCAAGGTCTGGGACCGCGAGAAGGTCGTCATTATTCCCGATCACTATATTTTTACCAACGATCAGCACGCTCATCGTAACATCGATCTGCTCCGGGACTTCGTGAAGGAGCAGGATCTGCCGTACTACTATGACGTCGGCACCGACAAGTACAAAGGCGTGTGCCACATCGCCCTTCCCGAGGAAGGCCACACGCGTCCCGGCGAGGTCTTATTTGGTACTGATTCCCATACCTGCACCGCGGGCGCCTTCGGAGAGTTTGCCAGCGGCATCGGCAATACCGACGCCGCGTTTATTTTGGGAACCGGCAAGCTCTGGGTGAAGGTGCCGGAGACCATGCGATTCGAGTTTGACGGACCATTGCCCCCGTACCTCATGGCGAAAGATCTAATCCTGCATATCATCGGCGACATCGGCGTGGACGGCGCGACGTATCGCGCAATGGAGTTTGCCGGCGACGGTGTCATGTCCCTATCCATCGAAGAACGGATGACGCTTTGCAACATGGTCATCGAGGCGGGAGGGAAAAACGGAGTCATCCCGACGGATGCCGTGACGGAGCAGTTTGTCAAATCCAAAACCGCCAAGCCCTACCAACCCGTGTCCGACGATCCGGATGCCCGCTTCCACAGCGTGCGCCGATATAAGACCGCCGAGATCGAACCCACCGTCGCGAAGCCGCACTCGCCGGACAATCGAGGCACGGCACGCGAATCCCGGGGCACGAAACTCGATCGCGCCTATATCGGCTCGTGCACCGGCGGCAAGCTCAACGATTTCCTGGCGGCCGCGAAGATTCTCAAAGGCCATCAGGTCAAAGCCGACACCTACATTGTTCCAGCTACAACCGAGGTCGCTCGGGGCCTCGGCACGACCATGCACGACGGGGAAACACTCCTGGAGATCTTTCAGAAGGCCGGGGCGAAGATTTCACAGGGCGCGTCTTGCGCCGCGTGCCTGGGAGGACCTTCGGACACCTTCGGCAGGCTGAACAAGAGCGAGGTGTGCATTTCAACCACCAACAGGAACTTCCCCGGACGCATGGGATCCAAAACCGCGCAAGTCTACCTGGCATCGCCGTACACGGTCGCGGCATCGGCGATAACCGGCGAGATCACGGATCCGCGGGAATTTCTGTAGAAAATGGGGTCAGACTCGATTTATTCCTTCCCACCTGCTCCCGTAGAGTATACGTTGTCCCAGGCGCTATAAGGCTATAAATCGAGTCTGCCGCCATTTCCGTGCCTCTATCATCCAGGCTCAAAAATAGGAACGCTCCGTATGCAGGACGTGATTAGAGGCAAAGCGTATGTGCTGGGAAACAATATTGATACGGATCAAATTATTCCCGCCAAGCATCTCGTCTACAGCCTGAGCGATCCGGAGGAAAGCAAAAAATACGGCACCTATGCCCTCTCCGGCCTGCCTGATGCGGTCGCAGGACTGCCCCAAAGGCAACATCAAGTTTGTGCCCGACGGCGAGTATCGCTCTCCGTATCACATTCTCCTCGCAGGCAAAAACTTCGGATGCGGCTCCTCCCGGGAGCACGCGCCCGCGGCCCTGCAGATCGCCGGTGTGACGGCCGTCGTGGCCGAATCCTATGCGCGGATCTTCTACCGGAATGCGGTGGACGGCGGGTTTTTACTGCCCTTTGAGTCCGAGCTTCCCCTCGTAGCCGAAACTCAGACGGGCGACGACCTGGAAATTACTATTTCTGCCGGCGAGTTGAAGAACCTCACGCGCGGGACGACTCATCGGTTGCGTCCGATCGGCGATGTGCTTGAGATCGTGAAAGCCGGCGGCCTGTTCTCATACGCCCGCGCCTCGGGTATGTTGAAAACATGAAGGCCCGTATCGCGGTTCTCCCGGGAGATGGCATCGGCCCAGAGATCGTGCCCCACGCCGTCCAGGTCCTCCAGCGGATCGGGCAGATGTTCGGGCATGAGTTTGAATTTCGAACGGCCGATGTCGGCGGCGCCGCCATCGACCTAACCGGAAGGCCTCTTCCGGATGCCACCCTGCAAATCGCCAAGGAGAGCGATGCGATACTCCTGGGCGCCGTCGGGGGACCCAAATGGGAAGGCTTGGACTATACCGTCCGGCCGGAGCGGGCCCTGCTCGGGCTCCGCGAGCAACTCGGCCTCTACGCGAACCTGCGTCCGGCAAAACTCTATCCGATGCTCGCCGACGCCTCGACGCTCAAGCGGGAGGTGATCCTCGGCATCGACCTTCTAGTCGTGCGAGAACTCACCGGCGGGATCTACTTCGGGCAGCCCAAGGGCATTGAAAAGACTCCGGAAGGCGAGCGCGGTTTCAACACGGAGGTCTACACCACCAGAGAGATCGAACGGATCGCAAAGGTGGCCTTTGAGACAGCCCGCAAGCGCCGCCGCAAGGTGACATCTGTCGACAAGGCGAATGTCCTTGAATCGTCCGAGCTCTGGCGCCGGGTCGTGATATCCGTAGCCAAAGGCTACTCCGACGTTGAGCTCAGCCATCTTTACGTGGACAATTGCGCGATGCAGCTCGTGCGCAATCCATCACAGTTCGACGTATTGGTCACGACGAATCTATTCGGCGACATCTTGAGCGACGAAGCGGCAATGCTGACAGGGTCAATCGGCATGCTGCCGTCGGCCAGCCTGGGAGGAACCGTCGGGATGTTCGAGCCCATCCATGGCAGCGCTCCCGACATCGCCGGGAAGGACCTGGCCAATCCGATTGCGACGATCGCCTCGGCCGCGATGATGCTCAGCCATGCCTTTAATCTCGATAAGGAGGCAACGGCGGTGGAGCAGGCGATCGTGCGGGTTCTTGAGCAAGGTTATCGCACCAAGGATATCCATGCCGGGGGAACCAGGCTCGTCGGGACGAAAGAGATGGGCCGCTTAATCATTGAATCCCTCGGCAAATGATTCGCTTCGACCCGTTCGCCCAGAGCCTGTCCTGAGCTCAGTCGAAAGGCCTGTCGAAGGGCACTCATGAATAAATCGACGCTGACCCCGTTTTCCATCATGACAATCGCGGGTACCGGGGAGCCGGGATATGCCGGTGACGGCGGGCCGGCCCTCGAGGCCATGCTGAACGAGCCGAAAAGTATCACGGCGGCGGGCCGATTCCTTTACATCGCCGATGCCGAGAACCATCGTATTCGCCGCCTCGATCTGCAGACGGGGATCATCACCACTGTGGCCGGCGGCGGCTTCTTCACAGAGGCGTCATCTCGATCCGCTCCGCCACCCGTTTCCCCGGCACACTCGGCGGTCGAGGAAGACCCCTTGGCCGACCCCGACGCGAAGAATGAACCCCGCTTCGTGCAGCTCCCGGACCAAAGCGGCACGGTCCGCTTCGTGACGGGGACGACAGAGAAAGGACGATTTCGAGGGGACGGCGGCCCGGCGGCGGAGGCGACGCTGAACTTTCCGTCCGCCACTGCCGTCGATTCGCAGGGTACGCTGTATATCGCCGACACGTTCAATCATCGCGTCCGGCGCGTCGATGCCGCGAGCGGGCTGATCACCACGGTGGCGGGTACCGGCGCCGCGCGATTCAACGGCGACAATGGCCCCGGCGTCAAAGCCGCGTTGAACGAGCCGGTCGCACTGGCAGTAGACGAGCGCGCCGGCCGCTTATACATAGCTGACCTGGCAAACTACCGCGTTCGCGCCCTCGAACTACCCACGGGACGGATCTTCACCTACGCCGGCAACGGCAACTCCGACTATGATGGCGATGGACAGGCCGCCACACAGGCGGGCCTGTCGGGCCCAAGCGGGTTGGCGCTCGACCCCGAAGGGAATCTCTATATTGCCGACACCTTCAGCGGACGGATCCGCCGGGTTGATTCAAACAGCGGCGTCATCATGACCATTGCCGGTGACGGCACCGAATATCGCTACCAGGGGAATCCGAAGGAGTTCTCAACAGGTCTCGCGCGTCCCACGGGGATCGCGCTTGCTCGGGATGGAAAGCTCTACATCACGGATTCCGATAATCATTTGATTCGGATGTGGAATCCGAAATCCAAGATTATCACCTCGATCGCCGGAAAGGGGTCCTCAGAATTCTCCGGCGACGGAGGACCGGCGAGCATTAGCGGCCTCAATTATCCCTTTGGCGTTGCCCTGGACAGTGCCGGCAATATCTACATCGCCGACACCTTTAATCATCGCATTCGTATGATTGCCGGGGGCTGAAATAGGGTCGCTCCCCCCTTCCCCGAACGCTGTCGCACCCGCCCGGAATAGGGAAAAAGGGGACAGGCTACTTTTTCAGTGATTCTCTATTGCACCCGCCCAGCTCTGGAATCTGCCAAGACAGATTCTTCTTCCCCTGGCCCAAACATTCCTTCGTTCCGAAAAAGTTGCCTGTCCCCCTTTTATGCCTTTGCCCTTGACTGATTGATGGCGCTTTGCGGCCTCTGCCGTCAGCATTTTGGCCGCGGGGGCCTGGAATACCAGTTAGTTGGCTGGTCATTTCAGATTTTGGCTATTCCTGTCACAAGTACCTAGGTGGCATTTCTCTTGCTCTCTTTCCCGGCAACTGAAGAATGTTGTGTGGATCATTCAAAGGAGGGTGGACCATGACGTGTTCTAAGTGTAAAGGCCTGATGGTCACAGCGCGAGGCTCCGATTTCTACCAGCACTTTTATGAATGCCGATGCATAAACTGCGGGGCAATGGTGTTCCCTCCCACAGCGGGGCATAATCTCGCCGGACAGGTCAGGAGCCACGGCGGCATTCGCTCAGCACAACTTTCTACCCGGTAGGTGTAGGCGCTCCGGACCTCTCCGGCCAAAACCACTCTTTGGTACTGCCCCTTCACTATCCGTAAGCCTCGGGTCTCGGACGCGCCGAGGCGTGGTAGTATGGTCCTCTGTTGACTACGTGAGATCAACGGAGGCACCATCGTGCGTCTTAACACTCCAGCTACCCGGACTATACCTCTGAGAAGAGCGCTTCTGCAGGCCCGCCGACGGACGGATGAACTGTTCCATCTGGTTCATCCGGAATCCCTTTACGACCGCCCCGTTCCTGAGCGACACAGAATGGTCTTCTACCTTGGCCACCTGGAGGCGTTCGACTGGAACCTTATCGGCGCCGGCGCCCTAGCCATGACGGCTGTTCATGCTGAATGGGATCGGCTGTTCGCGTTCGGCATTGATCCGCCGCAAGGGCAGCTACCTTCAGATCAGGCCTCCGACTGGCCGTCGCTCAAAGAAATCTACAGCTACAACCGCCAAGTTCGCGAGAAATTGGACAGCATTCTGGATGAGGCCTCGGAGGACATCATTCACGTCGCAGTCGAGCATCGCCTGATGCATGCCGAGACCTTCTCCTATATCCTGCATAATCTCTCTCAGGATCGAAAAAGAGGGCCCGCTCCGCTGCCCCCTGCAGAGGGATCAGTTCCGGTTCACCGCATGATTGAGATCCCTGCCGGTTCTGTGATGTTAGGACGGGAACGGCAAGAGGGGTTCGGGTGGGACAACGAATTCGCGGGGCACACCGTGTATGTTCCGTCGTTCGTGATCGACAAGTACAAGGTTACGAACGGCCAGTATCTCGAGTTCGTCCGCGCCGGCGCGACCGCCCCACACCTCTGGAAACAACACAGCGGCCAGTGGTGGTTGCGCACCATGTTCGAAGAAATACCTCTGCCATTGAATTGGCCGGTCTACTGTACGTATTCGGAAGCAGAGGCCTACGCCCGATGGGCGGGAAAGAGCTTACCCAGCGAAGCGCAGTTTCACCGCGCGGCTTACGGAAGCTCCAACGGCCGCGGAGGAGTCTCAATATCCGTGGGGCGATACGGCTCCAGATGAGTCACGTGGCAATTTCGACTTCGCCCGATGGGATCCCATTCCGGTGTCGGCGTCCCCGGGAGGTGATAGCGCCTTTGGCGTGTCGCAACTCGTCGGCAACGGCTGGGAATGGACCTCCACGGTCTTCCATCCCTTCCCCGGCTTTGAACCGTTCTCCTTTTATCCCGGGTACTCGGCTCCGTTTTTCGGCGGGGGTCATTACGTGCTGAAGGGTGGCTCCGCCCTCACCGCGGCGTCTTTACTTCGGCGCTCCTTTCGAAACTGGTTTCGCCCGGACTATCGGTATGTCTATGCCGGCTTTCGGTGTGTTGAGACCTAAGATGTCCCCGCCTTCTTCACCAACTCTGCTCACCTTTGCCGCCGAGGTGCGGGCTGGCCTGAGCAAGCCCAATCAACGCGAGCTTCCCTCGATCTATCTGTACGACGAGATCGGCACCGCGCTGTTCGAAGCCATCACGCTGCTCCCTGAATACGGCCTCACGCGCGCTGATGAACGCCTGATGCGGCGCTACGCCCCTGACGTGCTGGAGCGCCTGGCGCCCCCTGTGGTGGTGGCGGAGCTTGGAAGCGGCACAGGAAAGAAGACCCGCTGGATGCTTGAGGCCCTGGCACGCCGGGAGCCGGTCAGTTATTTTCCCATCGATATTTCCGCATCCGCACTGGTGAAGTGCCGACAGGAGCTCTCGGAACTCGGCGCCGTCAGCATCGTGGGCCTCGAGACGTCGTATCTGGATGGGCTTGCCCATGTGGCCCGCCTGCGTCACAAGGGACAAACCTTGCTGGTGCTGTTCCTCGGGAGCACGATCGGAAATTTCGAACGACCTGCGGCTGATCTGTTTCTCCGACGGATACGTGAATGCCTCCTGCCGGGGGATGCCATGCTCCTCGGCACGGACCTGGAAAATGAGGTTGCGGCGATGCTGCGCGCCTACGACGATCCGGCAGGCGTCACGCGCGCCTTCAACCTGAATCTACTGGCGCGGATTAATCGGGAGCTGGGGGGAGACTTTGTGCTTGATCAGTTCGAGCATGAGGCGCGCTTTAACGAGGCTCATCGCCGCATCGAAATGCATCTGCGGTCGAAGCGCCGGCAGACCGTCTCGATTCCCGCCGCAGAGTTCTCGTGTACTTTCCAGGAAGGCGAGACGATCTGGACCGAGGCCTGCCACAAGTTTCGCCTCCAGGAGATTCCTGCGATGGCCCAGCGCGCGGGGTTCATCTGCGAGGCCCAATGGGTGGATGGAGAGTGGGCGTTCGCTGAAAACCTCTGCATCGCCGCGAACGAGATTTCTTCCAAGGCGTGAACGCCGTTGTCGCTTTTCAAAACGTTTCGTATCGAATCGGGAACCGGCAGATCCTTCATGATCTAAGCTTGGAGGTACATCCCGGAGAGACGCTGGTCCTGCTGGGACGCAGCGGCTCGGGCAAGAGCACTGCATTAAAAATGGTCAACGATCTGCTCCGTCCAACCAGCGGAGAGGTGTTGGTGGAAGGAGTGGCGACGACCGCCTCGGATCCGATCCGCCTCAGGCGGCGCATCGGCTATGTGATTCAGGATGTCGGTCTGTTCCCGCATTTCACAATCGCCGACAATGTCGGGCTTGTGCCCCGCCTCGAGGGCTGGTTGCCGTCCGCTGTCCGGGAGCGGGTAGATACGTTACTTGCGCAAGTCGGCCTTCCGTATGAGCAGTACGCGGCGCGGTATCCTCGGGAGTTGTCCGGAGGACAACGCCAGCGTGTCGGAGTCGCCCGCGCACTCGCTGCAGACCCACCGCTATTGCTGTTTGATGAGCCCTTCGGCGCGCTCGATCCGGTCACGCGGGTAGAGCTTCAGCGCCAGTTTCTCTCGCTGCGTCGGCAATTCAACAAGACCGCCCTGTTTGTCACGCACGATGTGCGGGAGGCGCTCCTGCTGGGCAGCCGCATCGGGCTGTTGCACAACGGGCGGCTGGACGTGCTGGCGACGCCTGCTGAATTTCTTCATGCAACGACGGCCGAAGCCCAAGCCTTTCTGGCCTGCCTTGACCTGAAGAAGGATGCCTGAGTGGACAGCCTCTTGCGGGAAATCCTTGATCTCACCCTCGAGCATCTGTGGCTCGTCATCATGTCCATACTGATCGCCGGGGCTCTTGGAATCGCCGGCGGCATCCTGCTCACGCGCAAACCTTCCTGGCGCGGGATAGTTCTTGGATTCGCCAATGTCATGCAGACCATACCCAGTCTCGCGCTGTTTGGCTTTTTGATCCCTGTCCCGTTCATCGGAGGGATCGGCAAGCATACGGCTATCCTGGCGCTCGTGCTCTACGCGCTGTTGCCGATTTTACGTAACACGCTGACAGGAATACTTGGGCGTAGACGCCGCCGTGCGGGAATCCGCAATCGCCATGGGGATGACCAACCGGCAACTCCTGTGGGAAGTGGAGGTCCCGCTGGCGGCGCGAACGATCCTGGCCGGCCTGCGGGTCGCGACTGTGACCACCATCGGCACCGCGACGATCGCCGCAGCAATCGGCGGCGGGGGGCTTGGTGTGTTCATCTTCCGGGGATTGGCCTCGCTCGACACGACCTTGATTCTGGCCGGCGCCATTCCGGCAGCACTGATCGCACTTCTCGCCGATGGAGGCCTTGGATGGGCCGAGCGCAGATTTCTTGTAACCTGATCGCAGCAAGTCTTCTTATTGGTGTTGTGGTCTTGAACACCGGCTGCTCCCGCGAGCGGCCCGTTGTCGTAGGTTCGAAGAATTTTACCGAGCAGCTCATTCTGGGCGAGATTGTCGCGCAGCATTTGGAGCACAGGCTACACATCAAGGTGGATCGCAAATTTAACCTGGGAGGCACGTTGTTGGCCCACCAGTCTCTAGTGAGCGGAGACATCGATCTGTACCCTGAGTATACCGGCACCGCATTGACCTCAATTCTTAAGCTTCCCCCTTCTCGCGATCGGCAACAGGCGTTTCAGCAGGTCCAATCTGAATACCTCAGCCGCTTTCGAGTCGCCTGGCTTGACCCGCTTGGGTTTAATAACACGTTTGCCATGGTCATCCGCGGAGAGGACGCGCGTCGAGGCCAGTTGAAAACGTTGAGCGATGCGGCAAAGCACGGCCCGGGGTGGGTACTCGGTGTTGGGTACGAATTCCAGCAGCGCCCGGATGGTCTCGCCGGCCTGCTAAAGACATATGGGCTGCCGCTCAAGGGGGCAGTGCGAACAATGGACCTCGGCTTGATCTATAAGGCCCTGGAACAAAGACAAGTGGATATGGTCGCAGGCAACGCCACCGATGGATCGCTTGCGACAATGGATGTCACGGTGCTTCAGGACGACAAGCACTATTTTCCACCCTATGAGGCAGCGATTGCGGTCCGGACCGGCATCCTTGAAGCGCGCCCCGCATTACGCGAAGCACTAGCAGAGCTTTCGGGAAAATTCACTGATGCCGCTATGCAGAAGCTCAACTCCCAGGTGGATGGGCGACATCGGCCGGTACGCGAAGTGGCTCAGGAGTTTCTCAGCCAGGCCGGCCTCTGAACCCTTCACCTGTCATGCTGAGCTCTTCGCTTATCATCCTGAAATCCTTCGCTTGTCATGCTGAGGGAAGCGAAGCATCTCGATTGCACTCAGGATAAACTCCGTGAAGCATCTCTCTCTAGATTCTTCGCTTCGCTCAGCGCTGTCTTGATGTCAGCATGCTGCACACACGTAGCAGCACGCCAAGGAGTTTGATGTTTCAACATTGCATTCAGAATCGTGAGCAGTTTTCGCATGCAGGCCGTGAGTGCCACTTTGGCGGGTTTGCCTGCGTCACGAAGGCGACGGTAGAAGGCCTGGATGACCGGATTGTACCGGGTGGCCACGAGCGCACACATGTACACCACGGCCCGTACGTGCGCGCGGCCTCCGCTCACACAAGGCCGCCCGCGCCAGAGCCCGCTCTCTTTGGTGAACGGCGCTACACCGACGAGGGCTGCGATCTGGCGACGATCCAGTTGTCCCAATTCCGGCAAACTCGCCAACAACGTCTGCGACACCACGGGACCCACCCCAGGCATGCTCTGCAGCAGATCGTCCTTCTCCCGCCAGATGGGACTTTGTTGGATGCTCTGCTGCAGATCGCTATCCACGCTGGCCAATTGCGCTTGCAGCCAGGCCACATGGGCATCGATGCTTTTGCGCACCCGTTTCGGCGCCCTCGTGCGGCGCTGCTTCTCGGCAATGAGCATCTCGAGCAGTTGCCGGCGCCGCGTCAGCAATGCGGCCAATTCCTGCGTGCTCGCCTCTGGCAAAGGGCGGGGCGTCGGCCGTACCCGCTCGGCAAACTCGGCCAGAATCCCGGCATCCAGCCGATCAATGACAAATTCCTTCAGCTTATCGCACCGTCACTTGTTCTCACGGCGCTCATGACGCAGCCCGCGACGATCGTGCCGGCCCTCCCGCTGGTCATGCCGAAGCTCCTTCTTGGCGCGCTGGATCTCTTTACGATCCTCGTGGAGCTGTTTTCGGTCCTCCGCGAGAGTAGCCTCACTGGCCCCCAACTGTTTGTCTTTTAAAAGCTGGTTGCGGTCCTTACGGCGCTGATCCATATCCTCGCGCAAATCCCGCCTGTCCTGCCGAATCTCTTCCCTGTCTTGCAGGAGATCCTGACGATCACGGGCGATATCCTCGGGCGACGCCCCAATCGTCGGACTTGTAATCCAGAGGCACGTCAGCATGCACAGAGATGCACTCATCATGAACTGTTTTTTCATCGTCTCCCCCGCTTGGCAGGCAGTGTGATCGCGTAAAGGTTAATTAATTATGTATAATTATGTAAGCGTCAATCATCCATATCACACGGCAGGTATCAAAACAAGTTTTCGCGCGGCCCCGGGAAGCTTTCTTTCTCGGTCGCCAGGCTGCTATCATAAGTCCATGCAACGTAAGGCCTCGTACACGGTGGCCGTTGTCGGCGCCACGGGAGCTGTCGGCACGGAGATGATCGCGATCCTTGAAGAACGGAAGTTTCCGGTCGGGGAACTTCGCCCGCTCGCATCCTCGCGATCCGTTGGGGGAACCATTTCCTTCAAGGACCAGGAACTCGTCATCCAAGAACTGACCGAAGAGTCCTTTGCCGGGGTTGATCTGGCCTTGTTTTCTGCCGGCGCCGAGATCAGCCGAAAATTCGCGCCGCTTGCTGTACAGGCGGGCGCGGTCGTGATCGACAATAGCGCAGCTTGGCGCATGGATCCCGGGGTACCGCTGGTGGTCCCCGAAGTGAACAGGGCGGATCTGAGTTGGCATAAAGGAGTCATTGCAAACCCAAATTGTTCTACCATACAGATGGTGGTCGCCCTGGAGCCCTTACACACGGCCGCGCGCATTAAGCGAATCGTCGTGACCACGTTCCAATCGGTGTCCGGCACTGGGAAGGAGGCGATGGATGAGCTGTTGGAGGAATCCCGTGACCTCCTGTCCTTCAAAGAGGTGACGCCGTCCGTTTATCCGCATCAGATCGCCTTTAACTGTCTCCCGCACATCGACGACTTTCTTGCCACGGGATATACCAAGGAAGAGATGAAGATGGTCCACGAGACGCGTAAGATCATGGGCGATGACACGATCCAGGTGACCGCGACAACGGTTCGTGTGCCTGTCTACGTCGGCCATTCCGAATCCGTCAACATCGAGACGGAGTCGAAACTTTCGGCGAATGAGGCCCGGGCCCTGCTTGCCGAAGCACCGGGCATCATGGTGTATGACGACCCCTCGCATAAGATCTATCCGACGCCGCTCGACGTCGCGGGGAAGGATGAGGTGTACGTTGGCCGAATTCGCGAGGATGAATCGATTCCAAACGGGCTGAATCTCTGGATCGTCGCCGACAATCTGCGCAAAGGGGCGGCCTTGAACGCCATCCAGATTGCGGAAGCCCTTATTGAAGCCGCTCTCCACGGTGAGCGAAAGTAGCCTGTCCCGCCGTGGATGATCGCGCTATGGATGTCAGCGGTTTCGGTAAATTCCTCCTGGGGCTGGGCGGCTTGCTCCTGGTGGTCGGCGCGTTGCTGATTTTTGCCGGCCGACTGCCCGGACTCAGTATCCTTGGCCGGCTTCCCGGTGATATCTACATCAAGCGCGACAATTTTTCATTTTACTTCCCGCTGACCACGAGCCTCCTGCTCAGCGTTGCGATGAGTCTCATCCTATGGTTACTCTTCCGAAGATAGCATGAAAACCGCATGATGGCTTTACTGCGTGCGGGTATAGCCCTGGCGGCTCTCGTGCTTCTTCCCTCTGGACCTCACATCTGCAGAAACGATCCGGGTCGCTCTCCAGCAGCAGGCTGAATCCGTCGCGCATCGCTGTCACCGCAAGGCTTCATTATCAGCCACCATGGCGGCGATGAGTTCTCGCGTGCCCGCTCCATCAGGATTGATGTTGGCTCGGGTGGCGGCGGATTGATCGTGGACGGTCGACGGCTCCGGACCGATCAGGTCGAGTTACGCGGGCGCAACGGCGACATAATCTTGAACGGAATGGCTTTGCCGGGGCGGCTCATTGTGAAACGGGTGAATCATCGGTTACTGGTCATCAATGAATTAGACTTGGAAGAGTACATTAAAGGTGTCGTACCGGCCGAAATGAATTCAACCTGGCACCTGGAGGCGTTGAAGGTGCAGGCGATTGCTGCACGGACGTATGCCCTCTATCAGCTTCGAAATGGCACAAACAAAGACTTCGATATTTCCGCCTCCACACAGGACCAGGTTTATCGTGGGCGCAACGCCATTAATTCCGCCGTGGTCCGCGCCGTCGAGCAGACCCGCGATTTGATCCTCACGTATGAGGGGCTTCCGATATTTGCCGCTTATCACTCCACCGCAGCAGGCCCAACTGAAGACGCTTCATATGTCTGGTCAATGGACCTACCATACCTCAAAGGCGTTGAGTGTCCGTTCGATATAGAATCTCCCCGCTATCAGTGGCGAACGGATGTTTCACTAGCCGCGCTGGAGCAGCGCTTGCGCGAGGAGGCGTTTCCCATTGGCATCATCGCCAGTATTGATCCGGTATCATATTCCCCCTCCGGACGAGTCGCGCAGGTGCGCATTCTGCACTCCGGCGGGGAACTTTTCCTACGAGGAGAAGATCTCCGCCGCATCGTCGGCTATACAACCCTGGCCAGTACGATGTTCGATTTCGAATTGACCGGCCTGCGGATCCAGTTTACAGGACGCGGCGCCGGGCATGGCGTGGGCCTGTGCCAATGGGGCGCCAAAGTTCTTGCGGAACGCGGCTACAGCGCCGGAACGATCCTCACGTATTATTATCCGGGGACAGAAATCCGGGCTCTCACACGCCCATCCCGTTAATGCGGCTTGAAGATTTTGACTATACGCTCGACCCCTCCCTGATCGCCCAGCAACCGATCGAGCCTCGCCACCACGCGCGGCTCATGATCTTTGAGCGGCAGACGGGGGTGATTAGCCATGAGCGCGTTTCCGCGCTCCCCCAGATCCTGGCTTCTGGCGATCTCCTTATACTCAACGACACCCGGGTCTTCCCTGCTCGCCTGGTCGGCACGAAGAAGCCGAGCGGCGGCAAAGTGGAACTCCTGCTGGTGCGCCGCCTCGCGCCAGACTCTTCTGCGCAAGCCGGAGGAGAAACATGGCAGGTGCTGGTCGGCGGCAAAATCCGGCCTGGCCAGCTATTGGAATTGCCCGAAAATATTTGTGTTACCGTGCTCCCATCGGAGGGCGGACACTCAATAGTGGCTTTCCCCCCCGATCTCGACGTGCTGAGATATGCCGAGACGGCCGGCACCGTTCCTTTGCCGCCGTACATTCGCCGAACGGCAAACGGCATGGACCGCGATCGGTACCAGACGATCTTCGCCCGCAGGCCGGGTGCCGTGGCTGCCCCCACCGCCGGCCTGCACTTTACCCACGAGCTGTTTCATGAGTTGGAAGCTCGTGGGGTGCGCACAGCAACCGTTACGTTGCACGTAGGACCAGGCACGTTCAAGCCGGTCACATCGCCGGACATTCGGGAGCATGACATGGAGCCGGAATCCTACGAATTGCCTGAAGACACCGCGAAATCCATTGTCGAAACCCGAGAGCGCGGCGGCAGGATCATCGCGGTAGGCAGTACCAGTGTTCGTGTGCTTGAGACCGCGGCAGCGAAGGGCCTTCCCCTGACTGCGGGTTCAGGTGAAACGGACCTGTTTATTTATCCAGGCTATACATTTAAGGTCGTGAACGGCATGCTCACGAATTTTCATCTTCCGAAGAGCACGCTGTTTATCCTGGTCTGCGCGCTGGCGGGTCGCGAGAGGATCCTCGAGGCGTACCACCGGGCCGCCGCTGACCGCTACCGTTTTTATAGCTACGGCGATGCAATGCTCATTCTGTGACGGGTTTTCAGCAGCTGGGGATTGTGTTCACGCCGCTCACGTTGGCTTGGGATGGTGCACTGTTGCCGCAGTTCATCTTGGTTTGGATCGTCAATTTTGAGTCGGATCCGAAAGGGTCCTTGTGCGATCTGCGGTTTGCCTCGGTAAGGTGCGCGTTGCGAACGGCGCTGTACAGATCGAGGGTGGCTTCTTCTACGCTCTGATAGTTTTCGAGGTTGACTGCGCGATTGTTAACGATGTCCTCTGATGTCTTGCCGAAGCTCCCGGCGAGCGGCAGCACGTAACTAATCGGATCCAGCGCAAGATCGAAGGCGTATCCGACGGCGCCCCGAACCGTAAAGGGAGGCAAGAACGGAAGGACCAAATATGGGCCGGGCGCGGCGCCGTAGAAGCCGAAGGTATCGGCGCTATTTACGTCGCTGTTCTCTATATTGAACTGATACCTGGCCACATCGGCCAATCCGCCCACACCAAGCGTTGAGTTGATGACGAAACGCGAAAGCTCCCGGCCGGCGCCACGGAATTTGCCCTGAAGCATGCTGTTGATAAAGCGCCGGGGCATGACGATGTTGTCATACGCATTACGAATGGCCTGTTTCTCTCCATCCAGCACGATTTCGTTATACACTTTTGCCACGGGCTTGATCACATAACGGTCCAGTTTATAGTTAAAGCTAAACATCTTCTCGTTAAACGGCTCCCAGGGGTCGTAATCCTCCATTCCCGAATCATCCGGGTCAAGCTTGGTATCATGAACAACGACCTCCTCAAGAGGCTGCACGTTCGTGTCGGGAGTGTGCAACGGTCCGACCCCAAGCGTCCCGACGGACATGATAACTGCGAGCGCCATGTAGGTCTTGTGATTCCGCATACACCCTCTTTTCTTGTTCGGAAGTTCGTGGTCCAGGGGTGTTATCGGCCGCTATTCAGATCGCCATGAGCCGGGTGACAGATGTGACAACCCACATCTGCCTAACCGCACTTAGGTCATTGAAAGCAATGGATTTAAGTCACTGCAGTGGGAACCATACTGTCTAGGGCGGGAGACTAACTCGCCTTACTATTCCGCAATTTGCTGCTTGCGTCGCGTCAGATAAGCGTTACGGACTGCACTGTAGAGATCAAGGGTGGCCTCCTCCACATTCTCATACGTATCAAGGTTGAGCGCCCGTTCGTTCACAATGTCCTCGGTCTTCTTCCCGATGGAGCCGAGCGCGGGCAAGACATAAGTAAGGGGATCCATGGCGATATCGAGCACGAAGCCGATGGCATCGCGGACGGTCAACGGGGAGGAAAAGGGGAGAACGAGATACGGCCCCGGCCCGGCCCCGTAGTGACCGAAGGTCTGCCCCGTATCTTCGTCGCTCTTTTCAAGATTGAACTGGTACTTCGCTACATCCGCCAAGCCCGCCACACCCAGCGTTGAATTGATTACGAAACGCGCGATCTCGCGAGTGGCTCCCTTGAATTTTCCTTGAAGTAGGCTATTGATAAAGCGCCGTGGCATGGCGACGTTGTCAAAGGCATTGTGGATGGCTTGCTGTTCCCCCGGCAACACTATCTCGTTATAGACCCTTGCTACCGGTTTGAAGACATAACGATCCAGTTTGTAATTAAAGTTGAACATCTTTTCATTGAACCCCTCCCACGGATCGTAATCTTCCGTGTCCGCATCCTCGAGCGTGAGCTTGGTGTCCTTGACGACGACCTCCTCGAGTGGCTCCGCGGCGTTTGCGGGGATGCAAAGCAGGCCGGCGTCCGCTGTCATGATAATCATGGCCAAAACAAGACCCAGAGCAAGCGCATGACTCCTGGTCTCTTTCATGATTATCCTTTCGTCTGTGCGAGGAAACCCGGGTCGGGTATTACCGTTTACTGTAGCATTACGCATCAGATTTCCCAGGTTGGAATGCATTAAGCAGGTGATACCTTGGTGATCTCAGGCACCCGCATTTTGCTGTGACGCAAACCATAACCGATGTAAAGGGCGACTCCGATCAGAGACCACAGCAAAAAACGCCACCAGGTCATGGCGGGCAAAAACAGCATGAGGCCGATACACGACAGCATCCCCAGGATCGGAATGACAGGGACAAAGGGTGTACGGAATGGCCGGCGCTGGTTAGGATTTGTCCGTCGTAAGACAATGATTGCGCCGCATACTAACGTAAAAGCAAAGAGCGTGCCGATGTTCGTCAGGTTCGCTGCTTCACCGATTGGCACCAACGCCGCAAGGATGGCGACCGAGATTCCCGTCACAACTGTCGCGTGGTGCGGCGTCCCATACTTGGGATGAACGGCCGACAGCCACGGCCACAGCAAACCGTCGCGGGACATCGCGTAGAAGACACGGATCTGCCCGAGGAGCATCACAATCAGGACGCTCGTGATTCCCGCGACGGCACCCGTGGCGACCAGGGCTCCTCCCCATCGTATGCCTACCGAATTCAAGGCCTCCGCGACCGGAGCTTTGACATGAATCTGCTCATAGGGCACTATTCCCGTTAGAACCGCGGCTACGATAACATAGAGAATGGTGCAAATACCTAATGAGGCGATGAGCCCGATCGGGACGTCGCGCTGCGGATTGCGAGCTTCCTCGGCGGTGGTAGAGACCGCATCAAATCCTATGTAGGCAAAGAAAATGATGGCGGCGGCGGCGCCAACGCCCGCAAAGCCATTGGGCATGAACGGAGACCAGTTTGCAGGATCTACCGCGAACGCTCCCACGACGATGAAGAACAGCACGACGGCAATCTTAATGACGACGATGATGCTCGTCACGCGCGCGCTCTCTTTGATGCCGATGACCAGTAAGACCGTCAATACGAGCACTATCAATGCCGCCGGCAGATTCATGATACCGCCTTCGAAGGGCGTATTGGTCAGGGACACCGGAAGGTGAATCCCTACGCGCTCCAGGATACTCGCCAAATACCCCGACCAACCGATCGACACGGCGACACACGCTACGCCGTATTCCAATATGAGGTTCCATCCCGTAATCCACGCGAGAAACTCGCCGAGGCTGGCGTAGGAATAGGTATAGGCCGAACCCGCGACGGGGATCATCGAAGCGAACTCGGCGTAACAGAGAGCCGCCAGCGCACAGGCAGTTCCAGATAGGATAAATGAGAGCACTAAGCCAGGCCCCGCGCCGGGGCGGCCTTCGGCGCCGACTGCCGCGGTGCCGACCAACACAAAGATGCCAGTCCCGATAATCGCCCCGATGCCGAGGGCCGTCAGGTCGAAGGCCGTGAGCGTCCGTTTTAACTTGTGCGGCTGAGCTTCGCAATCACTGAGAATTCGATCACAGGACTTGGTCCGAAACGCCTGATGCATCGTCAGGCGCGCGCCCTTGAATGTGTGGCTGGGAGGGCTCGCGAGTGACGCGCTGCGGAGACGAGAGCGCCGAAGATAGCCGCATGGGCTGGGTATCGCCGGTACAGATATTCAGGATGCCACTGAACGCCTAGAAAGAACCGCCTGCTTGGGTCCTCCACGGCCTCAATGACGCCGTCCGAAGCGGAGGCACTGACCTTCAACGTCCTGGGGACAGTCTTTACGGCTTGATGGTGTGAGCTATTGACCTGAAACACCTCACGTCCAAGGATTTCACTGAGGCGGCTTCCTCGCGCGATCCGCACCCCATGGCAGACCCCGGTGGCCGGCCCGGTCATGCGATGCTGCAAAGAGTCCTCCACCTGCTTGTCAATATCCTGGATCAGCGTCCCTCCAAGAGCTACGGTCATCAATTGCATGCCTCCGCAGATTCCCAATACCGGTAAATCACGCTTGCGGGCCTGGAGGACGAGGGCATATTCCGACTGGGTGCGTTCGGGGCTCATCACCTTGAACGTGAAACGCTGGCGTTCGCCATAACGCCGGGGATCGATGTCCGGACCGCTACCTGTCAAAAGCAGGCCGTCAAGGCTTTTTAATAATGCGGCACACAGCGCGGGATTATTAATAATCGGAAGGATCACCGGGATACCGCCGGCGGCCTCCACCGCGGCGACATACCGGTTTTTAATAAAAAGTATGGCCTCGCGCTCCCCTCCTTTACGATCGGAAGCGGGATTAAAATCTGGAGCGATGCCGATCAGGGGCTTAGGCATCCAGGAGGCTCACGCAAGGTCCATCCCCTCAGCGAGCCTCCGGGGCGCGGGTCTCTGGTACGCGATCCTCCGGGAGGCGATCGTCCGGGGTGCGACTCTCCATAGTGCGACTCTCTGGTGAACGCTGCTCTGGGGGAACACCGGTGAACCGGATGTCTCGTTTGCCTCTTAGATGATCGGGGGTAATGATGTAATCTCCCGGAATGGTCGTGTACCAAACCTGATCGGCTGCATTTTTATTAAACCCGGAGAGGAGGTAGGTGAACCCTCCCACAATGCCTCCCAATAGTGCGGTTACGCTTTTTGCCACAAAGTAAGGGATGGAAACCAAAAAGCTCGCGACCCCGATGCCAACGTCATCACCCGCCGTGCTTTCCACCAGCTTCTCCCTCAGCCGCGAATGCCAAAGGATTCAGACTGAGAGCCAGGACAAGGCTGAATACCACCAGCCGCATGAGGTTCTGATTCATCTATATTCTCCTTTGGTAGATGGAATTTCAGAAGACATGGAGAGTATACCAACAATCTTTATATATAAGATTCTCCTGCAATTCAAGAAAAAGGGCAGGTCAGGATTCATTTGTACCCGACCCCGAGGACTGCTTCGTTGGGAATCCGCAGGGCGCCGCGTTTGATAAAACGCCTCAGCCGATGCACGACCGTTTCTTTGATCGCCTGCCGTCGAGATTCGGACAGCCCGGCGAGTGCCCGTTTGAGAGACGGTCCTTCCTTCATCGAGTTCCAAAACTCATCCGGATTCGCGAAGACCCATTCGCGCGTCATACGCTCGCTTCGGATATCTCGAAAGCCTGCGGTTCGGAGAGCCCGCTCGAGAGCGCCTGCTTTTCCGAAGCGAAAAAAATCGGGGGCGCCGATGGGAGGAGTAAATGCGTTGTATCGAACAAGCGCCTCGCGCACGATTCCGAGAGTATTGACCTTTGTCTTGGCGCTCCACACCGCGACGACCGCGCGGCCCTCGGGTACCAAGACACGATACATCTCGGCAAGAGCCTGGTCTGCATCGGGCATCAACATGAGCCCAAAGCGGGAAAACACGCGGTCGAACATCATATCGGGAAGGTTCAATCGCTCCGCGTCCATGCGCTGAAATTGCACATTACAAATACCGGACTCCCGAGCCCGGGCGGCTGCCGTCCTCAGCATCGTCGATGAAAAATCAATGCCCAGCACCAGGCCTCCGGGAGCGACCAGCGGGGCTATTGTCAGCGCCGGCTCCCCCGGCCCAGTCGCGACATCAAGGACCCACATGCCCCGGCGCACCTGCGCCAACTTGATCAGGCGATCCCCATACGGTTTGAACTCATGAAGGGCGACCTTGGTGTAGCGGCGGGAGAAGTTGTTCCACGCTCGTTGTTCGGTCTGTTTATAGGCTTCAGCCTTGGATCGCAGTCGTTTGTTAGGCACCCTAGAGATCCAGGTCCGAGAGAATGGACTCATGAATCCTGCCCCTTCCTGACAGCACTTGCCGTTCCAGCTCATCCATGAGTGCGGGTGCGGCGATCGTTTGATTCTCCTGGGTTATGCCGGACGCGATCGCAAGATCAAGCTTGGCCCAGCATACGTTCTGAACGAAAAGATCGCGGGCGTGTCGCTCATGCTCGGTAAAATCTTCCGGGTCGGCTTTGGCGCGAATCATCTCGATCAGCTCATCCAGCTGACCCATCTGTCGCAACCGTGTCAGTTGTTCGTCTGTCAACTCGACGCCGACCTGCACCCCGCCCTTCCAGCTTCGCTTCTTGACATTGAAAACACACATGCGGACGTCCGGACGATCGGGAACGGCATCGGGTCCAAAGAAGAACGTAATGCGAAAGTCGTCGTTCATGAAGGCGTCAGGGTAGCGGGGAAACGAAGGGGAGTCAATTTACAGAAACGCCAAGCACGGCAGGGTTCGCCGACAGGACCCGCACCCGATCCGACCTTCAGTCAGCGCAGATTTGGTTGCGGGTGGCGCCGAACGGGAAACCAGCACTTGTTACCTTGCAGATGCGGGTGACACGAGTCGTGTGGGTGGCACCGAGCGGGGCCATTGCACCCGCCCACCCTGGACGCGCCAAGACGCGTCCTTTTCCACATGGCCGAGCGCAGCGACTTGGGCTTCGGGAGCGAGCAGGGCTGGGCTGCTCGGCGACAGGCCCCGCACCCCGACCCGACCTTCACTCAGCGTAGATTTGGTGAGCGGGTGGCGCCGAGCGGGGCCATTGCACCCGCCCACCCTGGACGCGCCAAGACGCGTCCTTTTCCACATGGCCGAGCGCAGCGACTTGGGGCTTCGGGAGCGAGCAGGGCTGGGCTGCTCGGCGACAGGCCCCGCACCCCGACCCGACCTTCACTCAGCGTAGATTTGCGTGCGGGGGGCGCCGAGCGGAGGCCCGGGCCGAGCGCAGCGACTTGGGCTTCGGGAGCGAGCACGGCCGGGCTGCTCGGCGACAGGACCCGCACCCAAATCGGAGCCATCCTTGACAGCCTTCGAAACAGCCGGGTACAGTAATCTCTATGTTTGGATCTTTAGGCATTACCGAACTTATCCTAATCCTCGTGATCGTCTTGATCATCTTCGGCGCTGGGAAACTACCGAAGATCGGCGAAGGAATGGGGAAAGCTCTGAAGGGCTTTAAAAAAGAGATTCGCGAGGCAGAGGAGCCGATCGCGTCTCCCGAGCAGGCCCAAGCAACGGATGCGCATGTGGTTCCTCCTACGCCGACCCAGGCGACAGCGGGTCCAACATCTGCACCGGCATCTACTGCGATGGGGCCGCCACCCGGCCCAGCCCCGGTCCCACCACAGATGGGCCCGGCGGCCACGCCGGGGACCACTGCCTATATGGTCGCACAACAGTCGTGGAAACCTGTGGCGCCCCCTCCGGCGGCGCCTCCTCCACCTTCCACCGGGAGTCCAACAGCCGACCCTGGCGCAGCCACGCAGGAACCAGCCTTTAAAGCTGTCGTGAATAAGGACGCCGTCAACCGGGTGATGAAACAGCAAGCCGCGATGAAAACCAAGGATTCCCAGGCTGCCGAAGCGGCCGGTATCTCCGATCCGGCGCTCGTGCCGCACGCAAGCGCTCATCCAACGCACGCGGCCGGCAAGGGACCAACCCCTCAGGATCTGCAGGCGATCGGCGCCGGTCTTGGCGATGCGCTCCGCACGTTTCGAGAAGCTGCAAACGATGTCCGCCGGGCTGTAGACCCTGAAATGCACACCATCAAGGCCGAGATGGAAGCGGCCCAAAAAGAAATCCAGGCCAGTATCGATCAGGTCAAGCAAGCGCCGAAGCTTGACGAGCCACCGCAGAAATCCGGTTAGCCGTGCTTGGAACATCCCGCCTTGTCACCGGTGGGATATTGCTGCTGGCTGGGCTGGGCCTACCGGGCTGCATTGTTTCCACAGATTACACTGAGCCTGTTCCGGAGAAGGCCGTCCTCCTGTTGCTCCAGGTTCTTAAAGATCCGGACCCGTCGCAACGCCAAACCGCCGCACAATCGCTGGGAAAGATCGGCCGGATAGAGGCGCTCCCGGCTCTGATCGAGGCGTTGAACGATCCCGCTCCCGGCGTTCGACGCCAGGCGGCATGGGCCGTGGGCATGATCGGTAATGAAAGCACATTGGCGCGCCATGCTTTGATCCCGCTGCTTTTCGATGCCGACCCCGGCGTACGTGAGAGTGCCTCACCAGCTTTAGGCCGGACGGGTGAGGCCGGTACCAGTCTTCAACGTTTGGAGGCACGGCTCCTCGCGCAGGATACCACCAGCGATAGCAAGCGCCTCGCGGCGGCCGCCTTAGGGGGCATGGCCATTGTCGGAAGTTCCGCGATTGTGGGCCCATTGCTTCACGATCAAGACCCCATTGTTCGCCGATGGGCGGTGGCGGCTGTCGCCGACATTGCCGATCAGGATGCGGCCGCATCTCTTGCTCGTGTGCTCAAGACGGACCCCAGTCCAGGCGTGCGAATCGAAGCGGCTTTCCATCTGGGAAAAATCGGGGACTCTACGGCACGGGAAGCTCTCACCCGTGCTCTTGGCGATCCTGATGACCACGTCCGTCTGCTTGCAAAATCCGGATTGCAGTAAGAACACTACGGGCCATGGTGCAAGAGAAACCAATCCTCGGCGTGGACATCGACAATGTGCTGGCTCAATCCGATGCCTGCTTGCGCGAGGCGATACGACTTAAGTTTCTCATAGGCCTGGAACAGGAAGACATCACTGAATATGATTACTCGGCATACGGCGTCACGCAGGCGCAGCTCACTGAGTTGTTTGAGGTCTTCAATAGTGACCTTTGCCGCACACTCAAGGTGATTCCCGGAGCGAAGGCCGCTTTGATGTCACTGGCAAAGCGATTCCAGATCGCACTGGTGACAAGCCGGAACCCGGCGTCGAAAGCGGGGACCGAGCACTGGCTGCGAAGAAAAGGCATTCCCTACGACCAGCTTCATTTCAATGACGAAAAGCACGCGCTCGGTATTCCCTATCAGGCGTTCGTTGAAGACCGGCATGAGCATGCCCATCGGATCGCCGAAACCGGCGCGCAGGTTTTTCTGATGACGCGCCCTTGGAATAGCCAACCCCTTACTCATCCCAATGTCATGCGCGTAAAAACCTGGCGGGAAATTCTCACGCACCTCTTGTAGTTCGTCCTTCGTTACCTAGTTCAAAAAAGGGGACAGATTTGTTTCTCTGTCTTAACCCGAGGCGCTGAAGTAGTTCGTCCAGGGAGATAAATAGCCTGTCCCCTTTTTCTCTTCTTCCCATAGCGCATAATGATACAGGTCCAGCGGGTGTCCCGAGCGGGACCCGTGCACTTATTTCCTTGCAGTCGATGCGGGTGACACCAGTCGGGGGCCCCCGTCGCCTGCAGTCGCTTCGCGAAGCCGATGGGGGTGACTGGTGGCAGGACCCGCACTGACTGCCCGGGCTGATTGGGGACAGGACCCGCGCGTACAATCAAATCATCATGCGCATCATTGCTCATCTCGACATGGATGCGTTCTTCGCTGCCGTTGAAGAGCGGGATACGCCGCGTTTTCAAGGCCTGCCGATCGTGGTGGGCTCGGACCCTCAAGACGGCACAGGGCGCGGGGTCGTCTCTACCGCCAATTATAAAGCCCGCGAATACGGCATACGCTCGGCGCTTCCCATCTCCAGGGCCTGGAGGCTTTCGGAAGCTGCGCGCCGACAGGGCAAGCCACCCGTCACGTTCCTGAGCGTCAACATGGAGAAGTATCGCGCGGTATCCGGGCGGGTCATGAATATCCTCCGGCGTTTTGCGCCGACGGTGGAAGAAGCGGGCATCGACGAAGCGTTTCTCGATCTCACATACACGGCGTCGTTTGAGAAAGCGGAAGCAGTCAGTCTCGAAATCAAGCAGGCCATCACCGCCGAGGAACGGCTTAGCGCGTCGATAGGACTCGGTCCCAATAAACTCGTAGCGAAAATCGCCTCCGATCGGCATAAGCCTGACGGCCTCACGATCGTGCGGGAAGAGGACGCGCAAGCTTTTCTTGCGTCCCTTCCGGTCCGCAGAATTCCCGGCATCGGGCCCAAGACGGAACTCGCGTTTGCGAGAGAGGGCGTCCGGTTGATCAGTGATTTAAAGCGGTTCTCGCGTCATGAGTTACAGGAACGGCTTGGCAAGCGAGGCCTCGATGTGTACGACAGGGCGCGTGCCCAGGACGAGACGCCGGTTGAGGCCGACTCCGAAACGAAATCCATCAGCGAGCAGGAGACTTTTGCACGGGACTCTCTGGAGTCCGGTTTCATCGCCGAGCGGCTGAAATCCATGTGCGAGAGTCTCTGTTTGCGCCTCCTGGAGGGAGGTTTGACCGGCTTTCGCACAGTGACCGTCACGGTGCGCTTTGCGGATTTTAAAACGTGCTCTCGATCTCACACGATGGACGGGGCGGCCGGCACTTCCACGATCTTGGAGTTTGAGGCGCTCAAGCTTCTGATGCCGTTTCTGGATAGCCGCGAGAATCCGGAGTCGAAATTGATCCGGCTCATCGGCCTGCGAATCGAGAAATTAAAATGACTCCCGGCTCGTTACTCGAGCGAAGTCAACCGCAGACCGATGATTCCTATGACGATCACCATAATGGAAGTAAGCCGGAGGAGATTTCGGGATTCTCCGAACAGAACGATGCCGAAAATGGCCGTACCAACCGCTCCAATACCTGTCCAGACCGCATAGCCGGTTCCAAGGGGAATCGACCTTAGCGCCTGCGCCAGAAAAACGATGCTGGCAACCATGGCGGCAAGGGTCACAACGCTCGGCCAGAGCCTCGTGAACCCTTCTGTATACTTTAAACCGATCGCCCAGACGACTTCAAACACACCTGCGATCAATAGATTCAGCCAAGCCATATGGTCTCCTCAATCAGCGTCCTTCACCTGGATCGGGCCGTCCGGCATCCACCGGAGGATCTGCTGTTGTCGTTTAGTCAGAAACGTGGTCACCCGCAAAGGATCGTACCGGCGCGGCGACGGTAGAATAGCGGCGAGAAGGGCGGCTTCGTCGCGGTCCAGGTCTTGCGCCAACTTCCCGAAGTGATGCCGCGCAGCGGCCTCGGCTCCATAGATTCCGTCGCCCCACTCCACGACATTCAAATACAGTTCGAGGATCCGCCTTTTGGTCAAACGCTTTTCCAGAACCCGCGTGATGATCGCTTCGTGAATCTTCCGCAAGTAGTTTTTTTCGGGTGAAAGATAGAGATTCTTCGCAAGTTGCTGAGTGATGGTGCTGCCTCCGCGGCGTACGTCCCCCTGATCCCAGTTGCGCGAGGCGGCGTCTCTGATCCCCTCCCAGTCAAACCCGTGGTGGTGATAAAATGATGCGTCTTCGGCGATGATGACGGCGCGCTGTAGATGCGGGGAAATCCGCGACAGCGGCATCCAGATCCGCAGTGGCCTGACCGATCCACCCTGCTCCTTTACCTCTCTCGCCCGAGCCTCGATGAAGGCGGTGGAACGGGGATTGGTCTTGGCGAGAGCCGTGACATCGGGGAACGTGAGATACCAGTAGAGTCCGAGGGCGGCCGTGCACGCCACGATGAAGAGGAGAAGTCCTTTGACAAGTACAAAGCCGCCGGAAGATTGGACGCGGACTGAAGGCGGGGGGTCGCGAATGGCGGACGCTCTAG
Source organism: Nitrospirota bacterium (assembly GCA_963788195.1). Classification (GTDB taxonomy): domain Bacteria; phylum Nitrospirota; class Nitrospiria; order Nitrospirales; family NS-4; genus NS-11. Next base: position 119,650 of record CAWBGA010000005.1, on the reverse strand, counting down.
GCGGACTTGGCGCCCTTTTCGGGGTCCTTGATCAGCAGCGGAGGACACTTGCCTTCGGTGACATCCTCGGTAATGACGCATTCGCGAATCTCGCGTTGCGATGGAATCTCATACATCACGTCCAGCATGACCTCTTCCAGGATAGAACGTAAGCCGCGCGCGCCGGTCTTCTGCTTATAGGCCTTGCGCGCCACCGCGACGATGGCGTTGTCGGTGAACCGCAATTTGACCTTGTCGAACGCTAACAGCTTCTCGTACTGTTTGAGCAGGGCGTTCTTTGGCTCTGTCATGATGCGAATCAGCGCCTTCTCATCCAATTCGTCAAGCGTCGCGAGCACAGGGAGCCGGCCGACAAACTCCGGAATGAGCCCGTACTTGAGGAGATCCTCCGGTTGAACCTGGGATAAGAGGTACCCCATGCGCCGCTCGCTCTTGCCTTTGACCTCGGCGCCGAAGCCGATCGATTTCTGGTTGAGCCGCTGACCCACGATCATGTCCAGGCCGACGAAGGCGCCGCCGCAGATGAACAGGATATTGCTCGTTTCCACCCGGATGAATTCCTGATGCGGATGTTTCCGGCCGCCTTGCGGCGGAACATTCGCCACGGTTCCCTCGATCAGCTTCAGCAAGGCCTGCTGGACCCCTTCCCCGGAGACATCGCGGGTGATGGAAGGACTGTCGCTCTTGCGGCTGATCTTGTCGATCTCATCGATGTAGACAATCCCGCGTTCGGTCCGCTCCACATCGTAATCCGCGGCTTGGAGGAGCTTGAGAATGATGTTTTCCACATCCTCGCCGACATAGCCCGCCTCAGTTAACGTCGTTGCATCGGCGATGGTGAACGGCACGTCCAGGATACGGGCCAGCGTCTGCGCCAGTAATGTCTTACCCGTGCCGGTGGGACCGATCAGAAGAATGTTGCCCTTCTGCAGCTCCACTTCATCCATGGAGTTGGCGCTGATCCGCTTGTAGTGATTATGGACGGCGACGGAGAGGACCTTCTTGGCGCGCTCCTGCCCGATGACGTACTGGTCCAGCGTGCGCATGATCTCCTTCGGCTTCGGAAGCTTCGACGAGATCGTCTCCTGCCGCCCTTCGAGGTCTTCGGCGATGATATCGTTGCACAGATCCACGCACTCATCGCAGATGTACACGGTGGGTCCCGCGATCAACTTGCGAACTTCTTCACGCCCCTTTCCGCAAAACGAGCACCGCAGCTGGGCTTCTGTCTTTTCTTGCTTGGGCATTAGGGTCTTTGCGCGCTCCTATTTTCCATCTTTATCCTTATCCTTATCGGTGGTAATTTTCATGTCCTTAAGGTCCTTCACGGGCCGCAGCTCTTTCGGTACCCGGACAATGACCTCGTCGATAAGGCCATAGATCCTGGCCTCCTCCGCCGAAAGAAAATAGTCCCGCTCAGAGTCATGGTGCACGCGCTCAATCGTTTGACCGGTATGTTTGGCCATGATCTCGTCAAGGCGCTTGCGAATCTTGATGATCTCCTCGGCCTGGATCCCGATATCGGTCGCCTGCCCTTGAAAACCGCCGCTCGGCTGGTGGATCATGATCCGCGCGTTCGGGAGGGCGTAACGCTTGCCCTTCGTTCCCGCGGTCAGAAGCAGGGAGCCCATACTCGCGGCCTGCCCCACGCAGATTGTTGCAATCGATGGCTTGACGTACTGCATCGTATCGTAGATCGCCAGACCCGCGGTGACTAACCCGCCGGGCGAATTGACATAGATATTAATGTCCTTCTCCGGATCTTCGGCTTCGAGGAACAGCAGTTGCGCGATGATCACGTTGGAGACGGTGTCGTCAATGGGGGTACCGACGAAAATAATCCGGTCTTTCAGTAACCGTGAATAGATGTCATAGGCCCGTTCCCCGCGGTTTGTCTGCTCGATCACCATTGGAATAAGCATTTGGCCTGATTCTCTCATGTCTTGCTCTCAATCTTGCAAAGAATAAATAGGGAACAGGACTCATCACTATATTTGAATAATGGCTTTTTGATAGACGAATTGCAATGCTTTATCGGCAAGAATTCGCGAACGCAAATCTTCAACCGCTTCCTGGCCGCCGCTCAACAGCAACTTTTGGATTTCCGCCGTGTCGACCTTCATTGCCCGGGCCATGAGACGGCATTCATGTTCGACGTCCGATTCAGCGACGGCAATTCCTTCTTTTTTGGCGATCGCTTCCAACACCAACCCGAGCCGGACTCGCTCTTTGGCCATCGGCAGAAACTCCTCGCGCAGCTTGCGAGCTTCTTCCAGTCGGCATCTCATCCCCCGCGCCCTGTGCTTCCGCCCAGGTCATCCGGCGACGCTGGCGGGCATTTTGAATCATGGCGTCGAGTTCGCGCTGTATCAGCGACTCGGGCAACTCGAAATGATGCACGTCCACCAGCCGCTTCATGAGCTGATCCTTATACTTCTCTTCAATGTCTCGGTGGAGTCCCTGCTCCAACTGCGTTTTCACCTTGTCACGCAGCTCGTCCAATGTCTTATAGTCACCGAGGTCTTTCGCGAATTCGTCATCAAGTTCCGGAAGCACCTTTGATTTGAGCTCTAAGATGGTAGCGCGAACGGTCAGATTCCTGCTTGTAGGCTCTGCGCCTTGCGGCAGGCTTCGCTTCCACGATCTGGCCTTTTTTCTTCCCGAGAAGAACCTCATCAAGCACAACACCGGAGACGGGCGCTTTGTCCCCCACCCGGATGAGATGGTTTTCCGGCTTGACTCCTTCCAAAGGCGCCGCGCCCTCAAATGTCTCGATGCGCGCCTGCACATAGTCACCCTCCGCAATCTCACGCTCCTCTTGCACCACCTCCAACTGAGCGTGTTGCTGCCGCAAGATCTGCATGGCCTTGGCCAACTCCTCATCATCAATTGTCCGCGTGTCCTGTTTGAGAGTCAGGCCTTTGTACTCCCGCAACTCGAAAATTGGTTTGATCTCGACGGTGGTCGTGAAGATGAGGGGAGCGCCCTTTTTGATCTTCATTCGTTCCAACGGAGGAATATCGACCGTGACAGGATCAAACCCAGTCTCCTTCATCGCACGGCGGTAGTAATCCGGAATCAGTTGTCGGAGCACATCATCCTCGATTTCTTTCGCGTACCGCTTTTCAAGCATGGCCAACGGGGCCTTGCCGGGACGAAAACCGGGAATATGCACCCGGCGCTTCAAATCGGCATAGGCCGCGTCGAATCGCTGGGTCACATCCTCCGCCGGCACTTCAATTTTGACGGACCGTTGGACCGGCCCCAGTTCGGTGACTTCCAGTTTCATGCCTCGGCCCTAAGGTTATTCATCATTGTGCGAGAAATGGTGCGAGAGGGGGGATTTGAACCCCCACGGTTGCCCACGAGATCCTAAGTCTCGCGCGTCTGCCAGTTCCGCCACTCTCGCAGAAAAGACAGGAAGTACTCGCTATCTATCGTAACGTGCCTTCAAAGTCAAGATTGCGTCCATCTATTCTCTGCCGAATGCCGGCAAGGTTTACAAGATAAAATCCTGCTCGTACACCTGATATGAGGTCAGGCCCATTCCTGATCGGACGTACGCCGCTTGAGCCTCCCCATTGTTCTTGGCGACATACAGGCGGATGCCGCAGACATCCGCGCGACGGTGCGCATCCCGCAATACATACTCATGCATCGTTCGGTAGACCCCGCGCCTCCGCATGGTCGGCTCAACATACACGCTCTGAATCCACCAGAACACACCGTTTCGCCAGTCGCTCCATTCATAGGTGAGCAATAATTGCGCAATGACCTGCGACGTCATTTCCGCCACCAGATAATACCCGTGCTCCGATGACGCCAACACCGCGGCCGTGCCTTGGCGAAGACGTTCCAGATCCAGTGTTCGGCCTTCCGTCTCTTCAGCCATTGCGGCGCTGAACCGGACCAACGTCTCAAGATCAGACACACGCGCCGGCCTCACCGTCATGTCTTGTCCGGTCATAGAGGATCCCATGCGCGCTACCGAGGAGGTGTCGTGGTCGTGGCTTCGCCCGGAAGCACCTTAAATCGTACCAGGGTCAGAAGACTAATGTCGTTGACTTGCTCGCCGTAATGAATCTCCACGCGATAGTTCCCGACCGGAAAGCCGCCCGCCGGCTGTTTCATCATCACGTATCCTCCGGTGTCCGAAAACTCAAAATGCGCGCGGTCGATATGTAGAAGCCTCCCGACAGGCTTACCATCCGGATCTTCCAGAATGAAACGCGCGAGCAACTCAAACATGTCGAACGCGGACTGTTTCAACTCCATCACGACATAGATCTCGGGAGTGTCCGGGGGAAATGTCGTGGTCGCCCCGGTGGCGCGAATCATATGATAGCCCGCCTGCGCCGGATCGATTTCGGCACCGCGGGCGGTGACGATTTTATTGAACAGGCCCACCGCGCCTTTCTCGCTGACCGGATCGAGCAGCGCGACGCTAGGATACGCAGCGCCGGCATGCGCTTGCCACGCCAAAGCCATGGAGACAAGCGTTGGGAGCATGCAGGTGGTGATCTGTCGCGCAAGACTCATTGTGGGATGGCATCCTCTCGAAGCGGCGTTCTCATGAGTGCAGCAGGGCTGATGAGCTCCCGGTCCACGGCCGCTCGCAGGGCCTCCAAGGTTTGAAACCCGCTCAAGTAGCGACCGTTGACGAAAAATGTCGGCGTCCCGCTGATTCCCAATCGCCGAGCCTCCTGAATGTCCTTCGACACGGCCGCTTGCGGGCGGCCGCTCGACAGGCAACTGTGAAAGGCCTTTGTATCGAGTTGGAGATCTTTCGCGAGTTTCAAGTGGTCAACCGGCGGTGCATGTGAGAAGAGGGCGTCATGATAGGCCCAAAATTCTCCCTGCTCGTAGGCGCAGTGCGCCGCCTCGGCGGCAGGTTGGGCTCCAGGATGCGCAGGCAGCGGAAGGTCGCGATGTACCAGGCGGACCTGGCCGGGGTACAGATTTGTAAGTTGTTTGAGAACTGCAACGCTCTCCCTGCAAGCGGGACATTCGAAGTCTGCATATTCGACGATCGTGACAGCTGCAGACACCGGCCCGAGCGACGGATCGTTCCCCTCGGAAAGCTGGATCATAGGCGGATCTGGCGGGCGAAGTTCCATCGAGACCTTCGCCTCCGCCGATAAGCGCTGAAGCAGGCGGTGCAGCCCCTGAGTCGCGCGTTCTCGCAGGAGCACATTCCGGATCTGCTGTCTGACAAGTTCCGGCGTATCGGCTTCTGATGTGTTGCGCGCATCCACGGCCGGCTCATTTCGCGCCTGCTCACGGACCTGCCGATACCGGGCTTCAACGTCTTCGTCGGACACGGTTGCTAAGAGTGGTTGGATTTGCTCCGTCACATAGACGGACACGGATTTTCCTGCGGCAGCCGCTGCATTCGCAAGAAGCTCGTCGGCGATCTTCTGATCGAGACGTCTGCGGACCAGGCGGTACCTCTCCATTTCAAGATCGAACAGGGGTATGACCAAGCTCTGCTCGATCTCACGCGCCGTGACCGCGCGGTCGCCCACAGTAGCCAGAATGCTGTCATCGGCCTCCGGATTTCCCGGCGCAAGCGCGAGAATGCTCATGACCGCGAGACCGACAAGGGTGAAGGATCGTGACATGGATACCACCTTCATCATACTCACGGGGCAGAGATGGGCGCAAGCTTGACACCACGTGGCTTAGCCGGTTGCTCGACGGTGATGACGCGGATCTTTGGATGCCAAGGTGCTACACTCTTTCCGATGAGACAACGCCACGGGGGCCCGTCCGGAATCAGAATTTCTCCGATACCCATTACACCCGGCCCACCCTGGACTACTCGACCCCTTGCAAGTGAAGGCAAGGGGTGCCCCGGACAAAGTCCTTTTCCCCTTACACCCGGCCCACCCTGGACTACTCGACCCCTTGCAAGTGAAGGCAAGGGGTGCCCCGGACAAAGTCCTTTTCCCCTTACACCCGCCCGCCAAGCAAAGCTTGCTCGACCCGAAGGCCTGAGATTATTTAAGGCCGCCGGGATAGTTTCTTCTCCTGTTCCTTCATCTCATTCACACCCACCCACCCCGGCGCTGCCAAGACAGCGCCTTGTCCCGTGGGACAGATTCCTTCGCCCCTGGGCTATCACGGCAGGCCTTGTCTTCGCGTTTCTGATCGCCGCGTGCGGCTCACGCGATGACGCCATTGTCGTCATCGCGCCGCATCCCGCCAAGCCGGACATTCTCTACATCGCCACAAACGAATATGTCTATAAGACGCGCGATGAAGGGGAAACCTGGGAAAAGATTACAGGCGGCATGAGCCATTCGCGCGTAATCTCGATCGCGATCGACCCAACTTCTCCAGCGATCGTCTACGCGGGCACGAAGGGCGATGCCGTCTACAAAAGCTATGACGGGGGCCAACGCTGGGTGGGAAAAAACAACGGTCTCGAAGACGTAACAATAACATCAGTCGTGAATCAATTAGTGTTCGATCCCCTCAGCGACGATCACCTATTTGCGGCAACAAGCATGGGGATTTTTGAATCATCCGACGGGGGCGACGTCTGGAAGAAACGTATGGAGGGCATGACAGACATCTTGATGGTGGTCACCGTTGCTATCGACCCGGTGTCCCCACAGGTAATGTATGCCGGCACAAGCGGGGGGGTATACAAGTCTGTGGACATGGGTCGACGCTGGGAGAAGGCCAACCTGGGACTCATTTCTCCCGACCTGTTGTCTTCTTCGCGCGCGCTCATGGTAAATTCGGTCGTCATCGATCCCGCCACGTCGCTACGACCGGCCACCATTTACGCGGCGACCCTCGCTGGCCTGTATAAGACCACTGATGGCGCCCGGTCATGGTCCCGGATCGCTCAGAGCCTCGCCGATCAGATGATCATCGCACTTGCTGTGGATCCTGGCGGCGTACTCTATGCGGCCGGCCGCAAGGGGATCTATAAGAGTACCGATCACGGCACCACTTGGAACGTTCACAACGACGGTCTCGGGAGCTTGAACATCCGATCCTTGGCGGTCAGTCCTTCGAACCCGAGCACGATCTATGCTGGAACGAACGGCACCGGCCTTTACCGGAGTCGCGACGGCGCGCTGCGGTGGGAGTCGGTGCCACTGATCGTCACTCAGGCAAGAGGTAGCTGACACCGACGATAAACAGATGATCGGTCTGCTTTCTGCTGGGCGCCGGATTACTGTTGTACCGCAAGTCGTATTCCAGGTTTACGGCAAATCCCTTGTACACCGGGACTTGAAAACCCTGGTCGGCCCGCAACCGCCATGCGTTCGGCGCATCAAAATCGTAGAAGCCCTCCTGGCGGTGGAACAAAATGAGGCGGTCAGGGATCAGGGCCGTCTTGAATTTCACGCCCCAGCGGCCCGCTGCAGTATTGGTATCTTCTCTCGTTCGCCAATCTTCGTTGACAAAAGCCACGCCAACGGTTCCCGACAGCTGGGTCCGTTGAGTGTCGATAAATTGGTAGCCGGGGCCTGTTCCGAAAGTGCTGCGCAGGTTTAGGTCCTGCAAGGTGTCCTGTTCAAATAATGCAAAAATATCCCAAAAGACGCGCTTGGTAATAAAAAAATCGTATGTCAGTTGGCCGAGGTAGTTGCGCACATTAATCGTTCCGTCTTGTTCGCCATAATTGTATTTCCCCTCTATTCCGAAGCGATGCCTGTCGGCACGGAGAGAATAGAGCAGGGAAGCGTTGATCGCCTTGGAATCCGAATTACCTTTCGCTATGACGCCACCCAGGTTGAATGCTCCGCTGTGCCTGACCATCGGCGGGGGATTGATCGCCTGAATGCTCGTCAATGGAATCTCCATGGTCGGCCCGAATTGATCACCCGTGACGACAATGCGCTCCGGTGACGGCGATGTCACAACGCCCGTAAGAATTGAGCCGTCCAGGGTCTGCACCTTCGCAGGGGCCGCAGAAGTGAAGCCCTGGACTTCTTTCCAATCGATCTTTATCTCTCCGGCGTAGGAGGTTTTCAATACCAAGCTTCCTTCGCCCATTTTGACGATGCTGCCTGACAGGCGGTCGCCGTTCTTCAGGATGACTTCATCGGCGCGGACCATTCCAACCGCCGTGGCAAGCACGGCGATGACGATTAAAATAACAACTCTGAAGTTTTTCATCGGACATTTTATGGGAGGGAAGTAGTAAACCCAAGTATCCTTTAGATTTGAGCGTTAGCTTAAGTGTTACTGCTGCACCTTCAAGGAACCTTCCATGCCTTTTTCGCGGTGGCTCTTGAAGAACAAGAGCTTCTTGTCACAGTAAAAAGCATAGACACCCGCCTGCGTCGGTGTGAAGCGGACCTTAACGGTCTCACCCGCAGGGACATTGTGATTGATGTCGATACCCGCAGCCGGTTCTTTGATCACAAAATTATGCGGCGTCAGAACCGTCTGGCTTACCAAGGTGACCTCGACGGGGCTCCCCAGCCGAACCACGAGGCGATCAGGTTTATAAAAATAATTGTCGGCCATCATTGTGACACGCTGTACCCCATCTGCGTCCGGTATGAGTACGACTTCCTCTCCTTTCCCGGCAGAAAGCTGCTGTGCGAGCCCTAGCAGAGCGCCGAGCATAACGATCTGTATTCTCTTCATCGCCGCAGATCCTATCGCGTCACGCCGCCGAAGACTGCCGTTTTGCGCTGCGAGGGCGGCTGACTTTGAGAGCGGTTACCACAGGACCCAGGTCATAGCGCTCTGAGCCCAGCAACGGCCTCCATAGATCGCCTCGCTCGTTCAAGCGCGCACGAATGTTTTCGAGTCGAAACTCTTCGATTGTGACGCCGTGTTGTACCTCTTCCCAGGAGATGGGGGTAGATACCGTCGCCGCCGATGTAGGACGCACGGAGTAGATCGACGCCAGTGTTTGCCCCCACGCATTCTGATTATAGTCGACGAGGACGCGCCCATGCGGGCGCTTCGCCACGCGGTACTCCGCCGTGATAATTTTCGGAAAGCGCGCGGCAAGGTCGAATGCCAAAGCTTTTGCGACTCCCCAGACCTCCTTTTGCACAGGGCCACGCCTGATCGGGACATACACATGAATGCCGCGCGAGCCGGTCGTCTTGGGGTAGTTCGGCATACGCAAACCGTCCAGCATGTCTCTCACGTGTAAGGCCACTTCGCAGATGCCCCGAAAATCCGCACCCTCCACGGGATCCAGATCGAAGTGAAGAAAATCAGGTCGGTCCCAATCATCACAGCGGCCATACCATGGATGGAGATCGATGCAGCCAAGGTTCACCATCCACAGCAGCGCGGGCAGGTCCTGCACGAGTGGGAAGTCAATGACGTTCGACGACTTATGCGGAATCGAGCAGATCCGGATCCAGTCGGGGCGCGGTACGGGTGCCCGCTTCATGTAAAAGAACTCCCCTTCAGCGCCGTTCGGGTATCGTTTCATCACCATCGGACGGTCAGCGAGATGCGGGAGAAGCCAACGCGCTACATCGGCGTAGTACTGGATGAGATCGCCCTTGGTCAATTGCAATGTCTTCCAGAAAGGCTTTCGAAGATTAGTCAGATGAACAGTGCGTCCCGCGACCTCGATGGTTGCATTATCTCGATCAGTCGGCACGCGAAGCTTATTCATAACGCCTTGCGGGAATCTTTGAACAGGACGGCTTCGACCGGATCATAGTCCAACTCCTCTCCGCTTCTGGCGGCGCGTAGCATCAGGGCGCCGCGGCTCATATCGCCGATACCGGCGAACGATCGGGGGTAGAGCAGCCGTTCTTGAAAGATCGGCCAGAGAAGATCGATATACTTTCCTGTGGCGATGCTTCCCAACAGCACCACCCTAGCTTCTCGGTCCAGCTGACCGATCCTTTCAGCCAGCGCTAGCGAATGGTCTTCGAGCGGCTCGCGATAGGCGCGGCTCTTCGGATCCACCGGCGTCTGCTGGAGTCGCCGCATCCGTGCGGCATTCAGATTCCAGTCCGGAGGCACCAGCCCAAATCCAGGCGTAATGATGTACGTGCCCGAGCCGGTCCAACCCAGTGGAGGAGAGGCGAACTGCTTCGCGTAAGCAATCTTTCCCCGGAAGTACAAACAGCTCATGAAGGAAAAGGCGTCCGCGATTGCGACACCCTCTGCCGATCGAAAGGATTCGGCAGCCGTGAATCTGGCTCGGGGGGACATGAGCTGTTTTGCCCGGACCCCGTTCATCAATGCCGGTGAGAGCAAAAAAATCTTCCTTTGGATGCAAACACCCATCCCTATTCTTTCCTTTTCACCCGCCCGGCTTGCTCGCCCCTACACCCAGCCCACCCCCGAACTCGCCAGGACGAGTCGCCTTGCCCATGGGCCTGATGATTATTTAAGGCCGCCGGGATAGTCTTCTCTTCCTCTGATTTGTATCTGTCACATGCCATACAGCTCGCCCTGGAATCTCACCCATGAAAGGCAACGGCGCCCTGGAATCTTCGGCCCCGGACAAATCGTCCCTCCCTACTTACACCCACCCAAGCCCTGAAATCTGCCAAGACAGACTTCTTTTCCCTTTTGCACCCACCATTTGAGGCCGCCGGGCAGCCTCTCTTTTGCCCCCGAGCTCTTCCGAGCTATTTCTCCCGCCCGCCCTGAAGTCTGCCAAGACAGACTTCTTCTCCCCTGGGTGCCCAATTGTACGTCATCTGTTAGAGTCTTTGGGTTACCTACGGGAGTACTATATGTGTCTGCGGAGCAAACCGCTACACCGGTGTCGAATGCATGCCTCCAAGATTGGATATCCGGAACTCTGCCCGTCCCGGCAACCGGCGCTCTTTCGGTTCCTTTTCTTCTCTCGACCTTCCTTGTGGTCTTGGGCTGCAAACCTGGCATCGTGGGTCGGCTAGGCTATCGGCCGGGCAATCGGAAAAGCCGGCCAGTGGGATAGAGGCTCAACGGTAAAATAGCACGGATGATGAGAGGTTAGACATTTCGGGTTTCTTTTGAGGAATTTGTCTATTGTTGGTACTAATGACTTGTTAGAAGCTAACATCTGACTCGAATGAAGGAGGTGTGTCTTATGATGGAGGGGAGCGAACGTTCCGCGACTGCCGCTTTTGTCGCGGGTGTCATGGTGGGTGTCGTAGCCGGCGTGCTGTTAACACCTCGTGCGGGTTCGGATTTGCGGGCCTCACTAAAAGATTACGCATCGTCAGCCATTGACGATATTATTGAGACAGCGCTTGAAACAGGAAAAACGTATGTTGAGGAGATGGTGCAACGAGGAAAGCACTATATTGAAACAACGGTTGAAGAGGTGCTGGAACCGACGAGAAACCTAGGATCCATGCGATGAAAGCAGATCAAAACCAAGGAGGAGCTGTTATGTACGAGTATGACAAGTCCAACGAATCTTCGGCGTCCGTTTTTGCCTTTCTCGCCGGTGCGCTTATCGGCGCTGGTGTTGCGATGTTGCTCGCGCCGCGCTCCGGTGCCGAGACTCGCCAGTGGCTGACTGATTATGCCGAGAAGGCGAAGGATCAGATGGGCACAGCGATCGAAAGCGGCAAGGAATACCTCCAGGCTGGAATTGACCGCGGAAAGGAATACCTCGAAGGCGCTCAAGGCAAAGCCAGAGAGGCCGGCGAACAATTGGGACGCCAAGCCGAAAGAACATTTAACAGAGGACCACAGAAGGGCTGAACGAGACTTTTCCTGTTCCCCGGGCGACCTCGCCCGGGGAATATTTTCTAAGCGTCATGATCGTGGCGCCGACGGCGTTCGCGATCAAAGACCCATCCGACCTCCGCGCCGATGATAAACACGATCAGACGTATAATAAAGCCATAGGTTATAAAAGACGATTCCCGCCAGCGCGTCATAAATGAGCGTGCTCGCTTTGGCTAACTCCACATACCAAGAGAATGCCCACTTGGACAACGAAAACATGGCCGCGCCTGTGAGAGCGGACACGACGAGAGCTCTGCGGCTGATGGTTTCATCGGGAGAAAAACGGTAAAGGGTATAAAAGAGAGCGGCCGTAAAGAAGAAGACAAGCGCGTGTGTAACCACGATCCATCCGGGCTTGAGAAAATCGCCAATGAGGGGAACGCTCTCCCCAAGCGCCTGCAAAATCGCGAGTAACGAGCCCGCCCCGACGCTGAGAATCACCAGGCAGGCGACCACGATTATCAAGATCAGATCAGACAGCTTCTGTTTTATATACGATGGGTTTTCGGACGCTTTGAATACGACATTGAGCACCAGCCGAATGGCGCCGAACAGCACGGAGCTCAGCACAAGAAACAGGGGTACTGCAACCAGGCCCAGCAGGTTGCGATTGTCAATGATCCTCGAAAGCGTATTCACCACGGCCTCGTTCGCCGCCGGTAGAAGCTGTTTGGCGCTTTGTTGCACATCGAGCAGAGCACGTTCGGAACTTCCGAGCGTGAAGGCCAGGACGGAAATTACCAGCAGCAGAAAGGGCACGGAATAGAGCAGGAGATTAAAGGCAAGACCGGCGGCAAGAAAAGACCCGTTGTCCCTAATGAACTTGGAGATCGTCCTGCTTAAGAGACGCCATGCGAATCTCAAAGGATTCGTAAACTCAACAATGATCCAGCCAAACAATTAGATTTTTAAGCTTCACACGCGCCTCAGCCGCGTCAGCTATGGCCTTCACCAAGCCGACCTTGAGGTTTACCGGCAATGCGACGCCGGTGATGTAGCACAGTCGAGGGGAATTCTTCCAGTTGAACCTTGAAAAATGCGCCGACTACGATGGATACGAAGAACCTATTTCTTGAACTGCGGAGGAACCTGCGCCGGCGGCGGGCTCGGAGGAGCGGGAGTCACTGAACCGCCAAAGAAGTAGGGATAGGGGTAATAGCCGCCGTAGGGGTAGTAGCCGCCGTAGTAGGGCGAGTAGGGATCGTAAAAGCCGCGGTAACCTCCATAAAATCCATAATAACTTCCGGGATAAGGATAGGGTCCGCCCCTTGAGTATCCATAAGGCAGTTGCCTCTTCTCCCAGTCGATCAGGTGGAGAATATCAACCGTGGGGTATCTGTATATGGTCTCGTCCAGCGGTCTCTCGAAGGCCCCCATCATTCTTCCAATTACTGTAATCAGCGAGCCCGTGCGCACCGTGGCCGGATCAAGAAATTCCGTCTTGACAGCAAGAAAACGGCCTTGCGACCGCATCCGATCCCCCATAGGTACAAGTGCTTCAGTGAGGGGTAATTCCAAAATCTCGATCTCAGTACGGTCCTGAAGCCGTTTCGCAGAAAGCACGGCGCCTCCGAGCATAACGATTTTGCCCTCATATTGCTCGGGGTGCGCCTGCAACTCCGAAAAAGACACTGACCGGTCGACCTGCTGGCGCAGGTCGGCCGGAACCAGCTTGTCAAACCAGGCTTGACCACTCTGGTGGGCAGACTGGGCACAGGCGGTGAGAGCTACCACTTGGGCGATGAGAAGGAGGGTCGCAATGCTGCGGGTCACCGGTGGCCCTGTCTAGAAGTGATACGTGACGCCAGCTATAACATATTGAGCACGGTAGTCCGCTTCAAAGCCGCCGCCCACGACAAAGGCATTATCAAATTGCAGCGTGCCTTCTGAGAACTTGTATTCGGTGAACAAGGCGATGTAAGGGGTAAGAAAGAAACGAATTCCGGCAATCGCATTGAAGGCCGGACCGACAGCCGAATCCGACCGGGTGGTGGCGGACTCCCCCATTCTCGCCAGGAGCAGGGCGAAGCCGATGCCGCCGTAGGGTTGGACAGACCGGCCGGGATACCGCGCCACAATATTCAAGGCCAGCGTTGTGACGCGAAGATGAAACCCCGGAATGTCATCGAGATTCTTGACGTGAGGTGTGCTGTTAAATACTTCGCCCTCAATACCAAACCAGCTGTGCCCGAAGTAATTCCCCAGTTTCGCGCCGTACACGATGGAATTCTTGAGGTCAAAGTCCGGGGCGCGGAGTCCGGCCAATCCGTCGGTGCCCTCCACATTATGACAGATCGTCGGCGAAGTTCACCCCGGTATAAAGTCCGGTGTACCATTCCGCCTGAGCTGTCTGGGCAATAAGCAGACCGGCTCCCAACACCATAAAATGCGCCCATCGCCCTACCCATGATCCTATCTTCTTCACTCATCCACCGAAGTATTGCGTACCGGTATGCAACAACATGTTTGTTATTTTGCGGGTAATGCGGCTCAGGCGTAAACCCACCAAATTCTCGGGGGTGACCCAAAAGACGGATTATGTCACTAAAATACATTAGGTAATTATATTGACTATATTAAGCATTGACACTTGAGTTAATTTTCTTCATTATTTTAGGGTAGGCAATCTCTTCCCTTCGGCAGGCATATGAGCGAATCGCCCGTACAATCCATTTTAGTTATAGACGACGAACAGGCTATCAGGGAGGCCCTGAAGTACAGGTTACAGCACCTGGGTTATGAGGTCGAAGCTACCGGCGAGGCTCCTCAGGCTCTCGAACGCGTGCAAGCCAACGCATACGGCGTTGTCCTGCTGGACATCCGCATGCCCCATGGCAGCGGACTCGACTTGATCACGCCACTTCGCCGGCTTTCGCCCGACACTCAAATCCTCGTCATCACAGGATACGGCACCTTCGAGATGGTGGTCCAGGCGATGAAATCAGGCGCCACTGACTTCATTACGAAGCCTTTTGATGCTGAGCGGCTCAATATTGCCGTGCGTAACGCCTTCGAATGCCGGCGATTGGCAGCCGAAAATGCCTCGCTGCGAAAGGTTATCGAGAAGCGTCGCGCCCCTGAAATTCTCATCGGGATCAGCCCGGCTATTCTAGAACTGCATTGCCTGATCGGAAAGATCGCAGAGACCGACAGCACCGTCCTCATCTCCGGCGAAAGCGGCACCGGCAAAGAATTGGTAGCTCTCGCGCTCCATCATCAGAATACCAATAGGATGGGTCCCTTTGTCGCCGTCAACTGCGGGGCAATTCCAGAAGGTCTCCTGGAAAGTGAATTTTTCGGCCACGAGAAGGGAGCGTTCACGGGAGCAGTGGCGGCCCGCGCCGGCCGCTTCGAATTGGCACACAAGGGGACGATTTTTCTCGACGAAATCGGTGAGCTGAGCCCAAATCTTCAGGTAAAGCTTTTGCGGGTGTTGCAAGAACGCTCTTTCGAACGCGTTGGGGGTTCCAAAACGCTTTCGGTGGATGTACGTGTAATTTCCGCGACAAACCAGGATCTGGAGCAGGCCGTCGAAGAAGGCCGGTTCCGCGAGGATCTTTACTACCGTCTCAATGTCATCCCTCTCACCCTGCCTCCATTGAGGTCGCGTCCTGAGGATATTCCGATCTTGATTCGATACTTCCTGGATCGTTTAAACCCGCTCAATACCGCGATGATCACAGGAGTCACACCCGAAGCTCTCGATCTGCTGCAAGCCTACCATTGGCCCGGTAATGTTCGTGAGTTGGAGAATTTCATTCAACGAGTCGGCGCGCTCAAGACGTCAGGCTTAATTGAGGCCGAAGATCTGCCGATCGCAATGCGACAACTCAAGAAGTCTGAAGACCCTGCCGCCGTGATCAGCTTTCCCCCGGAAGGCATTGACCTCCCAAGTGTTATAGATGAGCTTGAACACAATCTGATCGAGAAGGCCCTGGTTCTCAGCAACGGGGTTAAGAGCCGAGCGGCCGAACTCCTTGGCTTGAACCGTACGACACTGGTGGAGAAACTACGAAGAGGTTAATCGAATCCGGGACCTATTTGTCTTCAGATGCTCCCCTGGTATCTTCTATCCCTGCTGAAAAATGAATCTGTCCCGGACTTCTTTAAGTAGAGCACTCAGTGCATCGGTCCGGGTAGGTGAAAGAAAATGCGGAGTAGTTTTACGCCTCAACGGGAAGGAATCACTCTCCGATGGCGGTCGACGAGGATGCAGGATTGGCTGGAGCGTCCCACGCGATCAGCTTCTTGCGTGGTAGCGGTGAGTGGGGTACGTGCGTTCCGCCCTGGTCGATCAGCCCCTCCCCCGTGGGGGGGACCGAGGTGACTTGGACGGTCAATGCAGCTTCTACATTGTGCACTTCCGAAAAGCCCAAAAATGATACGCCTTCCTGCAGGGTCAGTCGGGGGGTTTTGACGCGTCCCGTCACGAACGCGGGCGAGACGAGATCAACTCTTTCGGATGCGACGATATCTCCGGTTACCGTGCCGGCGCAGTGGACCGCGCGGGCCGCAATGTTCCCTTCGACAACGGCATCTGTCCCGATAACCAGAATCCCTTCCGTAGAAATGTCTCCCTCGAGCCGTCCATCAATCCGGGCAGTGCCTTCAAACATGATGGCACCTTTAAATCGCGCATTCTTACCAAGCAAGCTGATGTCGTCGTTTCCATTGGCTTTCCCTACAGTGTTGCGGCCTGTCCACATGAAGCTTTGCCTGCTACGCGAAAATTTACCGACTCCATCGCGCGGTCGCGGCTGGCCTCAAATCCGTTGCCCGGATATGCAGCATGGAAACATTCATGACATTTCCACAACAGAGACAACGACGCTCCAACCTGATCATAAAATGATCGGCAGAGCGCTCATCAACCATCATCCCTCGACACTTTGGACATTTCATGGGTCATCTCCTTACCATGTACCGCGCAACGTGCGGGGCACCGGGCCATTATCATTGAGATAGTTCTTTAGGGTTATATACAGCAAGGCGAATGCCAATCGCTCTCATCTGAGACACACCTACGTATTGAGGTCTCTGGCACCCTGCGCCCCCATCGATCGTATAGGTACGTAGAACCTACGAGTCAAAATACTGGCGGCTCGGTATATTCCTGGCAGTTGGCGAATTTCAACCTGACGTCCTGGGTTCAGAAACCCAGAGGAGAGTGTTTGCGCTGTCTTTAAGGCGCCCAACAAGGAACGACGCTTAGCTCAACTGGCGGGAAGGGTGAGCCCTGCGTTATGCTGCACAGAGCGCTATTCACCGGAAGGGGTATGCCTTCCGGTGCGAGACGGCGCCGCTCCGCAATCCAAACGGATTCCACATAGGCAATAGTGAACACTCATGGAACGGCGTCGCCTGGGGAAAACGGACATGGAGGTGAGCCTGCTGGGCTTCGGGGCAGCGGAAATCGGCTTCGAGGATACGTCGGTGGCCGCGGTGGACAGCCTTCTCAACGGCGCGCTAGATTCCGGCTTGAACGTTATCGATACCGCGGAATGCTATGATGCCAGCGAGGAGCTCATTGGGCAGACGATTTCCGCCAGGCGGGACGACTATTATCTATTTACGAAATGTGGGCATGCTGCAGGCTTTAACTTTCCCGAGTGGCATCCCAGGCTTGTCATTCCCAGCATCGAGCGCAGCCTTCGCCGTCTCCGCACTGACCATGTTGACCTCGTGCAGCTCCACAGCTGTTCGGAGGAGGTCCTTCGTGACGGCAAGCTGACCGCGGAGTTACGGCGGGCCCGCGATGCCGGCAAAACCCGTTACATTGGTTACAGCGGGGATAACGACGCGGCGCTGTACGCAGTGACGTGCGGGGACTTCGACGTCCTACAGATTTCCGTCAGCGTAGCAGACCAGGACGCAATCGATCGCATCCTGCCGCTTGCGGATCAAACGCAGCTTGGCGTCATCGCAAAGCGACCTCTGGCGAACGCGGTGTGGCGCTATCAGACAGAGCCACCCGATACGTATGTGCATCCATATTGGGCACGCTGGCGCGAACTGAATTTTGCTTATGGGAGTACTGGGGCTGTAGCGGGGACCTCGCTCAGGTTTACGATGACGGTGCCCGGCGTGCACACGGCCATTGTTGGGACGACCAAGCTAGCACGCTGGCATGAAAATGTCTCGTTGCTGGCAGCCGGCGCCCTTTCAGAGTCAGAATACCGTTCAATTCGAGACCGCTGGCGCGAAGTGGCCCGACCCGACTGGCGCGGGCAACAATAGTGACGCGCGAAGAGGAACGCGTCGCCCCAGAACCATACGCCTCGATTGCGAGGGGCATCGCGACCCTTCTCGACAGCGCTTTTAATTTGCCCGGCACATCGATACGGATAGGACTCGATCCAATTATCGGCCTCATCCCGGGCTTTGGAGACACACTTGGGAACTTGCTCGGCTCCTCACTGCTGTTTCTTGGAGCCCAGATGGGCCTCCCAAGGATTGTGCTTGTCCGCATGAGTCTTAACGTGTTCCTCAACACGGTGATCGGCGCGATTCCTGGCATCGGGGACGTATTTTCTTTCTGGTTCAAGTCCAATATGAGGAATCTGGCCTTGATCCAGCGCTACGCTCGCGAGCCGCGGCGCGTGGCCACCACCGCAGATTGGATTTTCGTTCTCAGTGTGATTCTGTTGTTGCTCGTTCTCTTCGTCCTGGTGATGATGGGGACTCTCTGGCTGGTACAGAGGCTTTGGGATCTCGTGCGTTGACGACAGCCTTAATTTCGGCCTGTTTCTAGCTCGTGGTATGATCAATGGTCATGCTTATCGCCGGCCCGCGACCATCAGTAAGCCGATTTCGTCCCCCGAACGCGTTATTGTGCGTAAAATACCTCATTTCCTGCGCCGCCTTGGTCGTAGTTCTCGCGGGCTGCGTCACCCTGACTTTTACCTATGACCATGCCGAGCGGTTGTTACTATGGAGGATTGACCGCTATTTTCAACTGTCTCAGGATCAAGATGGATACCTCAAGGCTAAGCTGGCGGAACTACATGTCTGGCATCGGCATACAGAGATTCCCCGCTATTCCGAGTTTTTGAGGCAAGTTCACGACCGCTGGCAGGATGGCCTCACCCCCGAAGACATTGACTGGTCCTTCGACACTTTCGCGAACCTCCGCGCTAGCCTCGCAAATCGTATTGCTTCCGAAGGAGGCGTCTTTCTAGCCACCGTAGATGCCAAGCAGCTGAAACGCCTTGAGCGCGTCGTGCAGCGCGAACATCGACAGTGGCAAGCACGGGCCGGCGCGACACCCGAAGAGCGATCCGTCAAACGCGCGAAAAACGGGATCTCTTCTCTCCGAGACTGGCTCGGCCCGCTCACGGCGGAACAGGAACGGCTCACGGAGCGGTTGATCAAAGACATGGCCGACACCGCCGATGACTGGTTGGCCTATCGCATGCGACGGCAGGATGAGTTTGTGCGGCTCCTTCAATCCCGGCCAAAGCCCGCTCTGATCGAACACAGAATTCATGAATGGTTTGAGAGTCCCGGAAAGCAGTCTGCGCAGCCTTCGCTCGACTCCGCGCAGCGCTGGCGGGACGATGTTAAGGCCACTGTTCTCATGATCGATCGAACCATTACCCCGCGCCAGCGCACTCACGCATCTGAAAAGCTTCAAAAATTGATTCGCGAGATCCAGGCTCTCGCAGCAGGCTGAACGCTCACCCGATCCTGCCCCATCTTTTATCTCAAGTGTGCGCCTGTTCCCACCGACAAGAAAGAATCATGCTGTGCCCGTCCGCTCACTGTTATGTCTGATTCAACCGGCCTCGTCTCAGAGCTAACCGACAAGCTCGCGGGCCCCCTTCCTGTTATCCGCGAGACCTCGGCCAAACTCATCGCGCAGCTCTCCTCACCGGCTACCGATGCCGATCTCATTGTGCATACGATCCGCCGTGACCAGGCCTTTGTCGCGCGGGTCCTGGTCATCGCCAATAGCCCGTATTACTCGCGCAGTCCAGAGAAAATCACGACGATCAAGCGCGCAATTCTTCTGATCGGCTACGACGTCATCCGCGATATCGCCATCGCTGCTGAATTCGTCGAGCTCGTGCACCGGTCCGCAGAGTCTGCACCGCGTCTGGGGCGTCTCCTGGCGCGGGCATTTGTGGCCGCACATCAGACCACTTCGCTATGCGATGCCGTCGGTCTGCCCGATTCCGAAACCCTCTTTACCACCGCCTTGCTCGAAAGCCTGGGGGAAGTCGCCCTTGCCGTTCACATGCCGGACGTGTACGAGGATATCCTGTGCCGTGCCTATACCGAAGGCCTGCGCTATGATGAAGCGCATCGTCTGGTTACGGGCAAAGCGCCGCATGATCTCACAGTCCTGGTCGCAGACATCCACACGCTGCCAAAAGATTTGATCCTCGCGCCTCCCGACTGGGAGACAGCCGACTGGGCTGTCGCGGATCGAGCCGCGGCGATCGTGCATCTGACCAATGCGTGCGCGCGCAATCTTTTTACCCCCGATTCGCCGCAAGTTCGTGAGGACTTCGAGGAAGTCATGGCACTTGCGTCTCGAGCGCTTGACCTCCCCGACGTCACCCTGACCTTGCTTCTCACGAGCGCCTTCGAAAAGGCGTTAGACTTTGGCATCGACGTCAACCTAGGCTATCGCCATTTTTCCATTGAACCATCACTGGCAGACGAGGTCCCGCGGCAGAAACTGCTCAGAAAGCTCGCCACAGGCTACACCCGCACCACCTCCCGGGCTTTTGAGCTTGCCTACAGGCTCTACTCTCTTCCGATCTGACACTATAATTTTCTTTTGCGGATCTGCCATAGATGCCTTGTAATCGTTTAGGGTCGGGTGGCGTACAGCGAGAGGAGGGACGAGGCCAGGACGACCTGGCCTCGGTTATCGGTGCAATCAGTATCCGCGTTGTGCCATGCACGAACGGTATGCATTTTCGTAAGACGCCTGGCCCTTGTTGCGCTCATTCAACCCGTACAGAGTGCCGGCTGTCGCCCCCACAATCCCACCAATCGCGGCGCCTTTGCCGGCGCCAGATCCGCCGTCGGCAATGGCCCCGCCGGCCGCGCCAACACCCGCGCCTCCCACTCCTCCAATAGCGGCATCCTTTAACACCTCGCTGGTTCCGGTTCCGCTTTGGTCCCGCGCGGAACTATTGCAGCTATCTATATCCGCCTGGGTCGGAACCTGTCCGGACGCGCTAGCAACCGTCGGTGGCGGATTGGACTGGCAAGCCATGAGAACGGTGCTGCACAACACTATTGCGACTCCAAACTGGGAAGCCTTCATGGTTTCCTCCTTTTTGAGGGTGAAGAATAAATTGTCGGATGCAGAGGGGAGTTTTCCAACCCCAACGAGGAGGAGGGCGAACATCAAAGGGAGGGTCTTATCGCGGAAGGTCTTTGCCGTGCATCCGGGTGAAGAGTTCCCAATCAAACATCTTAGGCGCAACCGCATGAAGTGGAATGGCTTCGATTGACGACGGCTCACGGTAGGCCAACATACAACCCACGACCGATTCCGGCTGCGCCACAAGCCGACGCACGGTCTCATAGCCGAGATCCTGCGCGATGGCTTTGTCGTCCGGCATTGGAAGAGCTCCTCGAAGCGTATGTCCCAGAATGGTTGCCTTCGTCGCCAGCGTCATTCTATGTGAGCTTGGGCGAAGCTGCGGCCACTGGGCAATTGCGCCCGCTACATACTCCACGAGCCCGTGGACCCCTCCGCCGGGATGGTGGCGGTGCGGTGTCCGCTCTGCGACGACGAACAAATGACTCTTGTTCGGCACCCCGAGCGTCTGTTTGAGTGTCCCGAGGATGATGTCGTCAATGTAGGCATCCGGATCGGGATATTCGTTCACCAGCACGCCCTCGGCCCTCGCTTGGTAGGCGCAGGCCAGCGCGAGATGCCCCGAGCCGGCTCCCATCACTTCGACGAAAAAAATGCTGCCCATCGCCGCGCTCGTGGCCTTCAATGATTCAATCGACTGGTTGGCTAGGGCCACCGCGGAGTGAAATCCAAGCGAGACCGTCCTCGCGATGTTGTTGTCGATGGTTCCTGGGATCCCCACCACTTGCACCCCGAAGGCTTCATAGATCGCCCGAGCGCCGCGGAGACTCCCGTCGCCGCCGATCACGACCAATGCCCCATCCTTTAAATGAGGCGCAAGGTTCTGCATGGCGGCATGCTGGACCTGTTCATCTTTGAAATCCTCGAACCGACTGCTCCCGATTGGACTGCTGGCCACGCTGCTCATGGCGCGGGTGTCCTGTTCCGTCACTTTTTCGATCCAGTTATTCGCAAGCCCTAGGAAACCATGCCGGACAAAATACACTTCCAGACCGAAGCGGTTTCCGGTGACGCGTAATTCCTTGAGCGCGGCCCCCGCGCCTGCAAAGTCACCGCCCGAGACCAGCACGACAAGTCGTTTGACCTGCTTGGGCTTGAGGGTCACACGGTCGCGGCGTTCCCGTTCAACAGTGATCCAGGCATCGCGCTCGGCCCGTTCGCGCTCGGAGATGCCGACGGCGGTGGAATATCCTGAGAATTGGCCATTCTCGAATATCAGCAGGACGACGTTATCCTGGCCTTCCTTGTACTCGCCGAACTCACCGAACGCTTCACGAAAGGGGCGCGGGTCCAGGTAAATCATGAGCGCGCGCAGCGTGGTGCTATGGGTGTAAAGCGCAGCGACGTTTCCCAGGTGTGCACTAGCAAGGCGGTGCAGCCCATCGACGACCTGCACATAGGCGTCGAAGAACGAATGCCCCCCGGGATATGAATACAGGGGATGCTTGATCAACTGTTTGACCGTGTTTACGTCCACACCAAAGATTTCTGCGGCCTTCTTGGCCTCGCGTTCCTTTTCGACGCCCGTGACCCAGCCGAAATCTTGCGCTTGCAAGGCGTCTTCAATGGACGGCCGGGCACCCGATGGCTGCTCGGGAAGCAACGCCGCCAGCACGCGTTCGAACAATTGGGTCGTATTGGGGCTGCGACTCACGAAATGAAGGAAGGTCCGAGGATCCAGGTAATTGGTGAGGCGCAGAAAATCGAGTTGCTGTCTGACCAGACCGACCATCCTGGCAAATGCCGCACCGACCGCATCAGCCCTCGCGACACCCATGCCGGGATCGAGCGTGTTAGGTAACCGCCGTCCTACTCGGTGGGTCTTGCTTTCCACGCGCGAGATGCCATGCCGCATCGCAAATAGAATCGTGCGCCCGGCAAGTTCGCGCGGTAGCAGAAGAAAGCCGTCGTCACCCATGTCAAGGGTCACCCGCCCCTCGACCAACTGTGACGTAAGCTGAGCGCGGGGCACCATCGCCACCGGTCGCCGGTAGCTGGGTTTCTGCACCGCACCGATGGGCGCCCGGTAGAGAGGCGCCAGCGCCCCCTCGGCAAGCAGCTTATTCCAGGCGGCGTAAAAGACAACTTCGTCGCCCCCGCAGCCTTCCGTGATGAGAGCTTGCCGGGCGGCCTCGTAGGCCCGGGCGTCCGGAAACCCCGATTGGGCCCGCTGCACGAAAGCAGTGATGAGCGCCATTGCTTGGTGCGTCCGCCGTTCCCGATCCGTCGACGGAGCTGGGGCCGGAGGGATTTCTGCCCCCTCGACCCGGCTAAGCGAAGCTAGGGCTTCGCCATAAGCCAAAAGTCCTTCAATCGACACGAATTCGAGCGCGTCTCTGTCGGTTGTCATATCGATATTACGCAACAATCACGGGAATGTGACTCATTACAATCTCCGCGTGCGAGGATGTCAAGAGCGCTGACTATTTGCCGGGGGCGGGCGTGACGTCGCGGTTGCAGAACCGGCAGATCTTCGCCTGGGCGAGGATACGCTCAGCACAAAACGGACACTGCTTCTCTGCCCGTTCCGAAAAATGAGGGGCGGGATTGAAGGCTCCCGTTTTTCCGGCTTCGTAATTCAGTGTCGCACCCTGAACCTGCTTTCGAAATTCCAGGGGATCCGCGATATTGGTGAAGGTTTCCTTGGTAGACCCTGTCCCCGTGACCTGGATCGTCCCATAGTTCAGCACACGGCCCAGCAATCCTTGTTCGACACTGATATTTTCCACCTTGTTCAGCAATGTCTCGAGCGTATGTCGCCGAATCAAGCCGGTTTTGATAAGGACGCGCTTGTCGGTAACGGCAAACTCGGAGGTTCGGTAACGGATGTACGCCGCGGCCAAGGGGAGTGCCCCGAGGATAAAGATGATGAATCCCGCGAATTGACTCTCCTCCCTAGTTACAAACAAAATCGCCACGATCGTTAATAGAACAAATAGGAGGCCGCCCCCGAGAAACGTAGTCCAGTGGAGATGAGCCCGGTACAGGATCCGTTCCCCTGGAACCAGTGTACTTTGCACGTAGCTCATGAAATTCCCCGAATGGCGCGAAATGGTAACAAAGCAGCCTACTAAGGTCAATTCCTTCAGGGCTTGATCGCGCGTTGCAATGATCCCCGCGTTCTGCGACGATTCGGCCAACCCGGTGCGCGCGATTCGCCTGTCGCCGGGGGTAAGGAGACCTTTATGCCAATTCTGCTCACGGTAGATGGATCTGAGAACTCACAGCGCGCGGTTCGTTATGTAGGTTCGCTGTTGCGCCAAACACCGGAGATGACAATCACCCTCTTTCATGTGCTTAAGCCCATGCCGCGGAAATTCCTCGAGCACGGCGGATCGGAGAATCCCGTCATCGAGGCCCGGTTGAGCGCGCAATTACGAGATGACCAGGATGCGTGGTCTCGAAAGGAACGGGAGTTGGAGTGCCCTGTGCTGACGCAGGCGCTCGAGATGCTGGCAAAAACCGGCTTTGATAGAACGCGCGTAGCCTTGAAGTTCGGCCACGAGGACGACATTGCCAGGACCATTCTGGAAGAGGCACGTGCCGGAAGATATGAGACCATTGTCGTAGGCCGGCATGGCGCGTCCGGGATAAAACGCATGTTTGGTGGCGGAGTCACAGATCAACTATTGCGGGATGCTAAGGGTTTTGCTATCTGGGTCGTTGAATAACATACCGTTGCAAGCCGCCAGGGGCGCCTCCTAAAGCAATCTTCGCAGAACCCCTGCTTTAGGATTTATCCGATCAAATACGCAATTGTATCCTTCCTGTTCCGCAGATCTGCCCCCACCAGGCACTGGCTCAGCCTTTCGAGCTTCAGATTAGTGAAATCCCACGATTTGCAAAGAGTTTTTTTGAGCAGCCGTGCTTCACACGTGCTGGCCTACGGGTTGCAATGTAGCAGATGCAGAATAGGACCTCGGATGACCAGGAGGTGTGACATGGATACTGTAGGACTCTCGCTCATCGGTACATTTGTTCTGATGATGATCGCCTCGGTGTTTGCTCTTTCTTCTCAGAAGCCCCCAAAACCGGAGAAGAAGCACGCAAAGATCTCGAGTACGGTTATCGGCTAGGAAAAGGTCTAAAAAATGAAAACAATGGCGATAAAAATGATGGCGTGGTTGGTTGCAGGCACGCTCACCTTCGCGGGTGGGATGCCGGCCACCCACGCCGGCGGCACGAAGGTGATTGTCCTGAACGTCACAAGGGCAGGCCTTGTCACCTCGGATATCTCCATCTCCGACAAGAAAATGACCCTGGCAAAAGGCACGCGAGTGAAGCTCGTATTTAGGTTTGCCGACAAATCGCACGCAGCGCATAAGTTCATGCTCAATTCAAAAGGCGCAGAATTGACGAGTCCGCTCTTGAACGCCCAGTCAAAAGAAACATCGATAGAGTTCACCGTCGGAAGCAAGGACGAACGTTTCTATCGACTATCGTGTCTGATTCCGTGTGAGGCGATGGACAATCTCATCGACTATGTGATTATCGTGGATGCGGAAAGTACTTAGTCTCGCCTTTTAGTGTGTCCTCATCATATTCCGCCCCATCGTCGTCAGTTTGCCCAAGACCTCGTAGAAAACCCAAGAGCACTGAGGTAAGATTAATTAGGTTTTTATATGGCAGAGGTGTATTATGGAGACTACACCAGATGATCTTTACAACGTCCTCTGGGAGAACTCATGACCTTGCTGCTTGCGATGCTGATATCCCTGGGTCTTTCCCAACTCCCCGGCCTTCCCACGACACATCCCATTCTCTCAGACGGCCCTAGCGAGTCGCGGACGATGCCTCGGATCAAGTGTCTCGTTGTCGGCAATGTCATATGGGCGAAAGAGGAAATTGAGCCGCACGTTCACTTAAAGAGCTCGTGCCCGATTCAGATCCAACGCGATGGCCAATATCTCAAGCTGTCGTCGTCAAAATGGATCGTCGAGGTGGTGATTCCTGAAACAGCTTCGGCGAAACCGTTTCTGTATATCTGGGGTCAGCTGGCAGCCACGATCGGCAACGATACGGTCAACGTGAGTTACGGACCCATCGACGGCACCTGAGCCAAGCCCGGCACTAGGGAATCTCCTGCGGGTCTGGGCTCCTCAGTCTCCGCCTTTCAGTGTGTCCTCATCGTACTCCGCCTCATCGTCGTCAGTTTGCCCGAGACCTCCAAGAAAAGACTGTCTGAGTTCCCTGATCTGGGCAGCCTGGATCGGATCTTGGCCGGAAATCGGCCGGCTTAAGTAGTTGTGAGAAAGCTCCGCACCGCGACGAAAATGCTCTGGGATGGTCTCCTCCGTGACCTGCTGCCATGTGATGTAGATAAGGAACTCTTCGAAAGATGCCGCAGAAGGATGACGCCGGCCGATTTCCAGCAGTCGGAAATAGGCGGCCCTCGCTTCGCTGCCGGCGCTTGCCGAAAAAACCTCTTCCGCTTCAGTAGCGTCTTTCAGATCCGGCCCAAGCTCGTCTGATTCCATCGCGCGTTTAAAGGATGCCTGCGCCGCGATGGCTGGATCAAATTGCATTATGGCAGGGGTCGCATCGATTTAAGCTGACATGGGTGGATATGGAAAATAATGCTCAATAGTACAGTCTTTTCCTTCAGGGCTGCAATGGTGTCTTGACCTGTTTTTTCTAGTCCATTGCGTTATCATACCCGCGGCTTGGCTGTCAGATGGCGCAGGGGCATGATCGAATCCACGTTCATTTTGCTGAACGGTATTGGTGAAGCTACTGAGCGGAAGCTCTGGGGCCACGGTGTGGCAACGTGGCAGACCTTTCAGGCAGCGCCGTCGTTGCCCGGCATCGGCCGCAGTCGCAAAACCTTGTACGATGAGGACCTGTCTCGAGCACTTCACCATCATGGACGTGACGATGCCCGGTACTTTGCCCGTTGCTTGAAGCCGAGAGATCAGTGGCGTCTATACAACTGGCTGCGCCCGCGGGCAGTATATCTGGATATCGAGACTGCCGGGGGCTCCTTCGGGGATGTGACAGTGGTCGGCCTCTATGCGGCGGGACGCATGACGAGCCTCGTGCGGGGCGAGTCATTGACACAAGACCGTCTATGCGCAGAACTGTCTCGCT
Source organism: Nitrospirota bacterium (assembly GCA_963788195.1). GTDB lineage: Bacteria > Nitrospirota > Nitrospiria > Nitrospirales > NS-4 > NS-11. The sequence continues at coordinate 92,544 of CAWBGA010000005.1, read as the reverse complement.
ACGATCTGGTGATCACGTTTTTCGGGGCGGCCTTTGATCTTCCCTATCTCACGGCGACTTATCCCAAGCTTACTTTTGATCAACCGCATATTGATCTTTGTTTCTTAGCCAGGCGATTGGGCTTGCGCGGCGGGCTTAAGTACATCGAAGCAGCCGTCGGGGTTGAACGACAGGCTTCTCTGCAAGGGCTCAACGGCTGGGATGCCGTGCGGTTATGGAATCGCTGGCGCTATGGTCATGACGCACGCTCACTCGAATTATTGCTGGCCTATAATGCCGCCGACGCCATGAATCTCCAACCACTGGCCGATTATTTCTTTGACCAGTTGGCTCAACAGTGCGAACCGTTCAGAACAGCGTCTCAAGTTTCGTGAGGAATAAACCGGAGGCAGAGTGGGGGCAGGCCAGCTAGGCCAAACCCCCACTCCGCATGCAGTACGTTTTACGAATTAGCCGCCGCTGGCTGATCCTTTTCCTTTCGGGTCCAGCGTAGGATTGGAACCTTCGCCCCCTGGCGCAGGAGCGCTGCCGGCTTTTGGTTTCGAGTCACCTTTCTTCTTTTTACTCTTGTCGGCACTGGAATCGGGCGCGTCGCCGCCCATGCCGCCGCTGCCCATCCCCGGTCCAGATGACGATGAGGGAGGTGCAGATCCCGTTCCTGCGCCTGAATCTGCGCCCGCCGCGAAGCCCAGGGAGATGAATGAAAGGCTCAAGAGCGCAGTCCCGGCCACTGTCAGCAATTTATTCATACCATTCCTCCTATTGTTGGTTTGTCCTTGCTAACCTCTGCTACAGCTTTTGTTGCTTTCTACAAGCTTTTATTGCCACAGGCCTTGGAGACTAAGTAATGACATTGCCAACAGACAAGCGACAAATTTACTGATCCACCTGGAAATTTGTCAGCGAACGCTTTCGAAGGATTTCGACAATTCTGCTCGCGGTAGTTTGAGGGTCTGGGGATACATTAAGTTGCCAAGAAAATCACCGATAAGCCCTTTAGACCACGTAAACCACGCCGCCGGGCAATCCAGACAAGGACGACATATGCAACCGATTTCCTCCTTTCTACCACTATCGGCCTCAACCCTCGACCTTCAGCATTTGCCTGCGGGCTTTCGAACATCAGACGTGTTGCGGGTCAAGGCAAGCACAGAAACGCATGCCGATCTCACAGTCCTGACCGCCGGCGGCGATCGGGTGACGCTGTCGACCGAATCACTACTGCGCGCCTCTTATACTGAATTAAATTTTCAAAGCACCGACGCGCGCCGGAGCATAGACCTTCATGCCACGGCGTCGGAAGTCCAGAGATCCAATTCGATCGCAGTCTCCGTGGAAGGCCAACTCGATCAGCAAGAAGAAGCGGATTTGCAGCGGCTAGTAGGAAAGCTGGAGAAGATAGTGAAACAGTTCCTCGGGGACGATCCTGAAGGCGCGCTAGACCAAGCCCTCAATATTGGGGACCTCGGGAGCGTTGCGAGTTTTCAGCTTGATGTCCAGGAGTCGGAGCAGATCGCCGTTACGCAGACACGATCCATCTCGGCCCACGGACTCCACGAGCTTCAACCGCAGGCAAGCATGCTGTCTCAGATCGTCGATAGCATCAATGCTGCGAACATTGATCTGAGCAAGCTCTTGAAGAGCCTCCCGCAGGTACTCAGGCAGATCCTTGAGGAGATCGAACCAAAGGTGTCTGACAAGACTGTCGCTCAGCTTTTCTCGGCCATCGAAAATCTACTCAGACCCGATTCAACAGGTCCCAGAATCCATACGCCTGCATAGGCCCATCAGGGTCGGGATCGTTCCAGAGCGTTCAGCGCAAACGCCGTCACCCCCCTTGACTCCCTGCATTTCAGCCTTATCTATACAGTACGTAAACGACGAGCCGAACGGCTCACAAAGGAGGTTCCATGACATTTAATCTTAGCTATGCGCCATTTGATGTCGACAAGTTTCTGAATGACACTCTGCAGGCCGCCAATCGCTCATCGGCGTGGAATCCGGCTTGCAACACTTACGAGGACGAGAAGGGGTTCTGGGTTCAGGCCGCGTTGCCGGGTCTCGATCGCAAGGATATCGACATTGTCTTCGACGACGGGGTTTTGACCGTAAAAGGCGAAAGAAAAGGGGATGATGCGGTGAACCGTACCTACTTCGCCCGAGAAATCGGAACAGGAGATTTCTCACGTTCATTTAGACTTCCCAACAATGTTGATCCCAGCAAGGTCTCAGCTTCCTATAAGGAAGGACTCCTGACGATCGAAATTCCAAAGCGGGAAGATGCCAAACCGCGGCGGATTGTAGTCGAATAAGAGATTTAGTTCCGCAAGTCAGAAGGGGCAAAGTCCGGGTAGGCTTTGCCCCTTTTTTGAGACACCATCCCGCTACTGTCTTAGCGCCAACGATGACCGCGGAAGTGGCCGCCACCTCGTCCGCCGTATCCAAACCGGAAATCACGGCCGCCTGATCCGAATCGGAAGTCAAAGATCAATGGCGGGGCGCCCAGATACAGCCGGGGACCGCCATAGTAATACCGTGGTACAGGAACAGGATACGGCACCGGATACGGATACGAGTAGGCTACCACGGGCGGCGCTGGCGGCAGTGGAGGGGGCGGGGCGTACAGTTGCGCGTATTCTACTGGAGGCGCGGCTGGAGGTGCCGCCCCTGGGTTGAACGTCCCATCGTATTCTTCGCAATCCCCAGATTGAGGTGGCTGGCTTGTCCACACGTCTCCATTCGGTGTGTGACAGCGCCAAACATAGGCAGACGCGGGACTGGCAAGCAAGAGCAGCCAAGTTGCGAGGATAGCTACAGTTAGACGTGACATACAATCCTCCTACACCTGAGACCAACGAGCGCGAAGGAAAACCCGATGTCTACCTTGTTCTGCCTTCAGCGCCGGATCTCTACATCCTTAGACGACAGAAAGGGCCAAAAGGTTACATTCGGCATCCACCACCCAAAAGCCGGGTTGGCCCGTTGATTGTATTTAAATATACCATCCCCCTCCGTACGACTAAGTTTACCAGGCACCAGCGAATTCGCATCGCCTCATGAAGCCGCTAGCCGGCGGGTGGCGCTCTGTTCATTTTTGCTTAATGTCTGGGTTTTGCTTACACTGGAACAGTCACTCCCACCTCGCCTGGACGCCACGGGGATAATCCATGTCCGCTCTGATCCAAGGACGAAAACTCAGCAAGGCGTACGGCGCCAAACGCCTGTTTCACGATCTCACCATCAGTATCTCCGAGAAGGATCGCATGGGGATCATCGGCCCGAACGGGATGGGTAAGAGCACGCTCCTCAAGATCCTGGCAGGTCTCGAACAACCCGACGAAGGTCTTGTCACGCGACGCCAACGACTTCGCATCGCCTATATCCCGCAACGGTCGGAGTTCGATCCGGAGACCACAGTGATCGAGGAAGTCGAGCGCGCCGCGCTGGTGTCGGGCGTCCGAGTTGATGAACGGCTGGCGCGCGTGCAGGAGACCTTGGGAAGGATGGGGTTTGAGCAAGGCGCACAGCGTGTGGGGGATCTCTCCGGCGGGTGGACAAAGCGGCTCACGATTGCGTGCGCGTGGGTCCAGGCGCCGGATGTGATGTTACTGGACGAGCCCACGAATCATCTCGACTTGGAAGGGATGCAGTGGCTGGAACAGCTCATGACCCAGGCGCCCTGGGCCTGGGTCATGGTAAGCCATGATCGGTGGTTCCTGGAGCGCGCCACGAACACGGTGGCGGAAGTGAACACCCGGTATCCAGAGGGCATTTTTTCCGTTCCCGGCACATATTCAGAGTTTCTCCTGAAGCGAGAGGCCTACCAGGACGCACAGGCCGAACAGGCGCAGGCGTTGGCTGGAAAAGTCCGGCGCGAGGTGGAATGGCTGCGGCAGGGAGCCAAAGCGAGAACTACGAAAGCCAAGTATCGCGTGGACGGCGCTCAGGCTTTGCAGGCGGAGCTCGCGGAAACCACCGCACGCTTACGCGAAGGGGAGACCGCCATCGACTTTGTCGGCTCCGGGCGGAAGACCAAACGCTTGATCGTGGCCGAGCGCCTCGGCAAAGCCTTCGGCGGAAGGCCGGTGATTCACGACCTGAATATCGTGTTGTCCCCGAAAATGGCGCTTGGGATCTTGGGGCCGAACGGCTCCGGCAAATCGACGCTCCTCAAATTACTGGCGAAGACGCTGGACCCCGATCACGGCACCGTCTCCCATGCGGACGCCCTTCGCGTCGTGTATTTCGATCAGAACCGGGAACAGCTTGACCCTAAGATGACCTTGAGGCGGACGCTATCCGACACGGGCGAGTACGTCACCTATCGAGAGCGTCCCACCCATATCGTCTCGTGGGCCAAGCGCTTTCGCTTCACCGCCGAACAGCTCGACGTGCAGGTCGGGCTCTTGTCGGGAGGCGAGCAGGCGCGAGCGGTCATCGCGCGGTTGATGCTGCAGCCCGCCGACGTGTTGCTGTTGGACGAGCCGACGAACGATCTGGACATTCCGACGCTCGAGGTGCTTGAGGACAGCTTATCGGACTTCCCGGGCGCGCTGGTGCTGGTCACGCACGATCGCTATGTGTTGGGCACGGTCTGCAATCAGTTTGTAGGCTTGGACGGGACCGGTGCGCACGGCCTGTTCGCGGACTACGAACAGTGGGACAGGTGGGTCCAGAGTAAGGCGTCCCAAACAGAGCAAGCGGCAACACGCACGGCCGATAGCGTTCCCCCTCGGCGCCCGTCGTCCAAAAAGCTCAGCTATCGGGAGCAGCAAGAGCACGCGACCGTCGAGGCGAAAATCCTCGCTGCCGAGGCTGAGCTGGCGACCTGCCATCTCCGCCTTGAAGATCCCGCTATCGCCGCAGACCACGTGCAATTGCAGAAATCGGTGGAGGCACTGAAAGAAGCGGAACGGCAGGTGGAGCGGCTCTACGCCCGATGGGCGGAGCTCGAGGGTAAATTAAAGGCGTAGCGACTTGTCTGGACCACGTGACGGGAGAAGAATGTCATGACCGCAGTCTGTGTCCGATATACGGTGTCAGATAGTAGGCTGCGACTGAAATCGCCACTCCCAGAATCGCACCGAACAAACCCCTGACGAACGCCCCCACAATGGGGAGCAGGAGCACGATGACGATCATCAAAACAGCGATGGGCTTGTTGCGTTCATAGAAGCCTTTACGCTGTTCGCTCGTTAAAGGAGCTCACGCCACTTTAATTCCTTTTAGGAACTCTGAAAGTGCGGCGAGGTACTCCTCACGGTTGTCTTCGAAGATGCTGTTGTGGTCTCCCTCGGGCAGGAGCCGCAAGGTCGCACGCCGGGCATAACTGGCATTCCGCACGGCATGAGAGGCATCGACCATGCTGTCTTCCTTCGCGTGGAGCACCAAAACAGGACCGCTGTACGCGTCGAGCTTCGCTTGGGGATCGAGTCGGGCGCGCACTTCGGCAGCGAGCTCAGGGGCGGTTGCATCCACTTCTTCGGGTCGTACTCGGATCAAGATGCGTTCCAGAGGATCAGCGATCCCACTTTCGATGATGAGGCCCGCCGACTCCGGAAAACAACGCACAAGCTCGATGGCATAGAGCGAGCCCAGGGAACGTCCAAAGGCCACAAGTTGACTGGGCGTGACGGGGAGGGCTTTGACGATTGCGGGGACGTCATCAAGAATACGCGCGAGACCTGGCTCACCGCTGGAGGCTCCGTAGCCTCGATACTCGACAAAGAGGACGTTGACTCCGAGCGACGTGAGATCAGCAGCCAACTCCGGGAGGCAGTCCGCCACCACTTCGCCATTTCCATGGAAATGTACAAGCGTGAGGGCGGCGGGGTGAGGCGCGACGTAGGCGCAGGCAAGACGTGCCTCTTCGCAATCGATCCAGAAGATGTCAGGAGGCGCCTCACGTCGAGGCGAGAAATAGCGCCTGCTCAGTATGGGATGGTCAAGAATAGATCGGGACATTTCTTTGGTATTGGCGGTGAGGTACTCGACGATGACTCTCGCATCACCGATAGGATCCATGGTGAACGGAGCTGCGTGTCGCCGGGACACGGTCGTGCTCAATCGCTCAGCCGCCTGCCGGATGGCAAGAGGAAGGGATGCTGCCTGCTGAATCTGACGGAGATGTTCCATGGCATCACCCCGCCATGGCGCGAACGTGACACGCGCCAGCCACGCCTCGGTTGCCAGCGCCACGGCACGGCGAGCACAGACCCGCGCCTTGCCTTCGTTCGCGGCCTTCCAGGCGGCCTCGGCTGAGGCGAGTTCTTGTGCAATCCGAGCATGCGACATCAGGCGAGCTCTTTCAGGCGCTCGGAAATCCAGACTTTGATGATTGATTGTCGTGTGACCCCTAGCCGATCTGCTTCCTTGTCCAGGGACCGAATCATCCAAGAGGGGAAGTCGACATTAACGCGTCTTTGCACCTGGTTAGTCCTTTGAGCACGAGCAAGGTCAAGGATCTTGGTGATATTCTCTCCGGCGTCAAATCGCTTGTCTAATTCTTTAGCTTTCATAGAGTTCCCGCTCCTCTTTCCGGGATCGTCTGACGGATATAATCCTGATCTTGTCCTTTCCCCATGGAATGATCGCCGACCAGTGCTGCCCTCCGATCTTTCCTATGACGACGGCTCGCGGCTCATCTTCCATTTTCGCCGGGACCTCGAGTAAATCCATGTCTTCCCAGAGAGCCTGCGCATCAACGAAATCGATTCCGTGTCTTTCCTTGTTTGTGCGGCTCTTCGACTCATCGAACTCGAATTCCATATTGGTATAAAATATATACCTTTTTGGTGAAATAAGTCCAACCGCTTCCCAAAGCCCCCAAGCCCCGTTAGACTACGCAGGCGGCCGGTTTCACGCGGACATGGCTTGTCCCAGGACAAAACCATCGACATGGATGAGTAACTTACCTTGCCGAATTTTCCCGTCAGCTCTGACAAATGGAAGGCGCTGGAAGCCCGTCTGCTCAAGCTGGGCATTCGTGAGCAGGACCTGGAAGAGCGCTTCGTGCGCGCCGGGGGACCCGGCGGTCAGAATGTCAACAAGGTCTCCACCTGTGTGATTCTGATTCACCGCGCCTCCGGGCTATCGGTACGCTGCCAGGAGGAGCGTTCTCAAGGGATGAATCGATTTCTGGCCCGTAGGCGGCTGGCGGACAAGATGGAAGAAGTGGTGTTAGGCGCGGCCAGTCGGCGCCAGCAAGAGATCGAGAAGATCCGCCGTCAAAAGCGAAAGCGAAGCAAGCGCGCGAAAGAGAAGATACTTGAGACCAAACACCACCGGGCGGGACTCAAGGCGAACCGCAAGGCTGTCGAAAACGAGGAATGATCGAGTCTGCGCCAGGAATCCTAGGACTTCTTTTTGGCCCTTTTCGCAGCCCGTTTTTCCGCCATTGATTTTGCCGGTTTCTTCTTCGTCTCTTTTCGCTGGTCCTGACCTTTGCCCATGGGTTCGCTCCTTTATGGTGGAAGTGTTGAGGCCTTCTTTTGGGGCTTTCTTCGGGCAGTGCTATTAGCGGGAAGTGCTAAATTCCAGCTCTTTCAGACCGTGGCGGTCCAGGCGGTAGTAGGTCTCGGCGTTGAGGTGTTCGTCTGATTTGCTTTTACCCTTTGGGTACAGCTTCATGTGAAGCCGCCCACGATTCCTCCGGATCGAGACCAGGACCCCGCCACGATTCAATGTCAAAATGCTCTTTGGTCAAACTCTCGCCGGCCTTGATGACCTCTTGCGCTAGAGTCGCGCTGATGGTGACACCCAGTTCGGTAAGCGCACCGAACAAATCCGAGCTGCTTCAGGCACCGGCGGCCCAGGGTCTGCGCGCGTGATGGCGGGAGCGGCCGAAAAGGAACATGGCGATCACACTGACATGGAGTACTGTATGTTTCATAGGCAACAGCTTAACATAGGTTTATGTTGAAGTGAAGAGCAAGCCATGCAGGGTGACAACACCTGCTGCGGCGAAAGGATTACAATGGACTTTCGGAGACGCCCTTATGCCTGATGGACATCCAAAGCCGACTGTGAATAATACTATGAGCTGTGGACACCAGGAATGCCGGTGTCCAACTGCGCCGCACTCCTCGTATTGCGGGAAGGAGTGTGAGAGCGCAGCAAAACTGGGAGGAACCAAACCCTGTCCGTGTAGCCACGCAGAGTGTTTGGGATTTTAGTGTCCAGGACCGGAGTCTGCTGCCCGCCTAGATGCGGGCAGCAAGGACCGGATCATCTACCTGTTCGAGCTGCCGCCTGTCGAACCGCTTCCCGCTGGATTTGGCGCGCTTTCCCCCAACCCCGGCGTAGGCGATCCTAGACCACTGCCAGTTCCTTGTGAGTCTCCCGTGCGGGGCGGGGGAGCAATGCCGCTGTCAGGCGGGATCGTTGAAGCAGGAGGTAGAGGTCCTCGCTCAATTCCCAAGTTCGATTCTCCAGGACGACTCTTGGTCCCGGGTTGCGTCGGGCTTCCAGGGCCCGGTGGTCTGCCAATATCACTGCTGCCTGGGGCCGTTTGCCCTGGGGTCGTGCCTGGCGCAATGCCGGGTCCACCGCCGGTCTCAGGAGCTCCACCCTGCGAACCACCCGCGCCACCACTTCCAGCGCCGGCCACCGCACCCGCATAGGCAAACCCGACAAAGCTCACTGCAAGGACTGCCGCAAGAACCATCTGACTCTTATGCGTCATGGCAACCTCCTTCCGTCATTATTACACCCGCCAAACAAAGCTTGCTCGCCACTACACCCAGCCCACCCCAGAACTCGCCAGGACGAGTTCGTCTCGCCCATGGGCCTGATGATTATTTAAGGCCGCCGGGATAGTTTCTGGACTCTTAGATTTAAATCTTCATCTCACCCGCCCTCCCCAAGCCATTGACCCATTGCATTTGAGGAGCAACGGGTACCCCGACAGGCTTTTTTCCCGTGGGACAGCCTCTTTTCCCGTTTACACTCGCCATTACACCTACCATTTTTAGAATACTCTGGATAGCCTATACCGTCCTGGATTTCCTGTCATTCCCCGTTCGTACCCTCTTCAAGCGCTTTTACTTAGATCGAGCCCGGGACCGGACTGCAGCGCCTGCAACACGCTGACTCCAGCTTGGACGCCGCGAACTCGTTCGACTATTGCCTCATTGCCATGGCACCCGCCCGTCTTGGAGTCATTCGACCCCCAGCCTGAAGCAGGCCTTATCCCGGGGCCAGATTCAATTTTCCATTACACCCACCCAGCCCTGTGATGCGCCGAGACGCATCCCTTTGCCCCTAGCCCATCAGCAAGCGAATCTTTTCAATTCGCTTTCGATTGACGCCAAAATCAGAGTACCCCACACGCGAGGCTGACCGGATGTGAACGACGTTGGTTTCACGGTCAAACCAGAATTCCACATCGTCGACAAATCGAAAAAAGCGGCTTCGAAATTCCACTTTCCAGTACGTATCGGTTTCCCGGACAAATGTCGCGTTCCCGGCAGCAACTATTGCCTGCCGAAGGCGGCTTTTCGTGTGAGACAGATCACCGGACCAGGTTAAGGGTTCTACGCGATGCTTTTCATCCTCCGTTTCTAGAGATGACACGCAATTCGGTGAAGATGGACACGGAGATAACGATACTCGCGTCTTGTCGTTCATGTCTTACTCCTGTGCACTCCACTCTTTTGCCGTCGATACGGTCCAAGGGGGAATAGAGGCTATGACCCTATAGCTGTCATGCTGGCAACCGGTTCAACAATTATCAAGGGGGAAGAATGACAAGGACGCTAATGTTTTCTCTCGGCGCAATGCTCAGTATCGGGTTGGCCGCCGGCGCGTACGCGGCGCAGGGGCAAACGGACACAGGAGGGGCCTCGGGCAAATCGTCGCCTGATATCGGATCGAAGTTAGCCTCGGCTCAACCCGGTGTCGGCCAGAGCATTTCGCCGGGCCCTGTTGGTCGGACCGAATCGATCGAAGGCGAGGTGCTACGAATCGAAGGGAATATCTATGTCGTGAAGGGGACTGCCGGCAAAGAACTACGCTTGCATGTGGATAAGCACACGAATATCGACGGCAACCTCGCCTCTAAGGATCTGATCATCGCGCGCGCGTCGCGGATGTCCACAACGCTCGGGAGCGGACATCGTTCCATTGACCCTAGCCAGAGCATGTCGGGTGACCGCAGCCAGAGCGCAATTACCTGGCACGCCGATTCAATCAAAAAGCGCTAGTCCATTTAAGGCGGGGATTGCTTGGCGCAATCCCCGCCTGCAAGCAAAGCTTGCTCGACCCGAAGGCCTGATGATTATGTAAGGCCGCCGGGGTAGATTTTCCGCTCTTTCCCCATTTCCACCCCGCCCTCCCCGCGCGCGCCAGAACGCGCGCTTTTCCCATGGCCCTGAAGTCATTTCGACCCCTTGCACATTGAAGGCAAGGGGTGCCCCGGACAGACTTCTTTTCGATCCCATTGCACCCGCCCACCCTAGGAGTCTGCCAAGACATCCCTTCGGGATCTCCGTTTCACCCCTGACGTTCCGGAACTGGGAAATAATTGCCTGGCTGACAAAATCTACAGCCTCCCGTCAAAGTAATTGCCCCGAGCGCAGGTAGCTCTCCCCACAACCTCTGACCTTACAACGTGATGTAAGCTCACGAAACCTGGTGCGATTCCTGCTTCTTCCTAGGCAGAGTCGTCATTCGATTGCAGAGGAGGAAGTTCTATGTGGTTTCTCTTGCAAGACGTCACGCTCGGGGAGCAGGTTCATCTGCCGCTCTTGAGCCTTCTCGGTGCAATCGGCCTCCTGCTCGTTTCTGTCGTCGTGACGTGGAGGCTGGTCTCTCATGTGGCGACGATCCAAGGTGCTTTGCGCCTAGCCGATGAGCAAATCGAAGAACTCACGCTGCAAGGATCCGATCAGATCGACGAGGACCGTCTCAGTACCCTGGCGGAGATCTTTGAGCGGTCACCGCTTTTTGCGAATACCTGGGCAAAGTATCGCAGAAGCTTACTGATCGACGGCTCGGTCTGGTACGAGACACCACGAATCTACGGGACGCAGCCGGCGGGCGAGGTCTTTACTGAAAACGCGCTCTTCAGCCGCTTAAATCTGCCATTCTATCGAAGCTTCGCCGCAATGTTGACCGGGACCGGTCTGCTATTGACCTTTCTGGCATTCTTTATCGGCCTCAGCAAAATACAAATTATCGGAGGAGCGATCACGGGATTGCCGGGGTTAATTAACGGTCTCAGCGGCAAATTTGTGACGTCCATCGTGGGGCTCGCCTGTGCTTCGATCTTTGTGGCCTTCGAGAAGGCCCTGTTTCACCGCCTGCTTGCGACCTATCACTCACTGGTCGACCGGCTCGATCAGGTCTTTCCTTATCGGGGCTCCAGCGAGTGGTTGTTTGAGATGAGCCAGCACAATGGCGAACAGACCCGCCTCCTGAAGTACCTCAGCCTGGACCTCGCTCAACATTTCCGGAAGAGCCTGACCGAGACAATGGCCACGCCTCTCATGGAGCTCGCCGGAGCCATGCGGCACAAAGCCGGAGCCTCCGCAGCATCACCGGAGGTCGATCCCGCGCTGGTGCACGCCCCGGCGCAGCTCAAGCTGCAGCCTTCCGCGAATACCGGTGAAAATTGGACGGCTTCGGGTTCCCTTGCCGGAGTCTTCGATCGCCTGGAAGCGAGCGCCATCCGGCAGGAGCAGCTACTCGCGCGGCTCGCCGACATTCTGGTGCCTTGGACCGAGATTTTCCCGAAGGGACGGCTCCCCGCGGGCAATGTCCGCCGTCCTCAAACCTCAAAGGCGGCGCCTTCGCAAGTCAGCCACAACGCATGAAACAATCGCGCGGGCAGGACGATGCCGGAGACCAGTTCTTTACGATGGGCGTGACGGATTTGATGACATCCGTCGCGATTATTTTCGTATTGCTCTTCATCGTGGCCCTCCAGTCTGCTCCGGCTCCCCCGGTCTCAGTGGACGAAACGGACCCCAACGCCAGAGAAATCCTTATGGCGCAGTTCGAACGGCTGGGCCTGCCGATTGAGAAAGACCCCGACGACCCTCAATTGCTGCTGCTTGTGATGCCCGATGCCCTGCTGAACTTTGATTTCGGACTTGCGACCCTCCGGCCCGCGGCCGAAGGTTATTTGCAAGACGTGATTCCTCGCTACGCTTCCGCGTTCTGTGGCCCCTTCAGGTCCTTGATTGAGTCCGTGACCATCGAGGGCCACACCGACGACGTAGGGCCTGACCGCCGCAACCTACGGCTCAGCCAGGAGCGGGCGTTTCAAGTCATGACCAAGGCAATGGATATTCTGGAAGGCCGGCCCGAGGACGACTGCTTTCAGCAGATTACCAGCGCCAGCGGTCGGGGTAAGCAGGATCTCTGGTATAGCATTGATAAACAGCTGAATCGTGACAAGAGCCGGCGCGTGGTGTTTAAAATACGCCTGCGCGATCTGGCGTTACAGCAAGAGCGCAAGCTCGTCCCCCCTGCCCTCCCCGCAATCTAGCCGCCAGTATCCTCCCTTTCTTCCTCAATCCGCTTTTTTTGCCACTATCGAGGTATTCCTATTCCCCCCATTTCGTAGGTATAGATACGCCTCACTCATCCGCTGGCTTATGAAGCATTTTCCACAAAACGTTAAGGTTCCTTGGGCAAAGATGACCTTGCGCTTTATTAAGGTGAGCGCCCGAGGCGCTGCGAAGCGGTCGGTCGCCTTGATCCAAACGATCAGGGAGCAAAGACGCTTACGGAAATACGCTTGGCACAAGGAAGAAGCTAAATGGCAGCAGACCCTGTCGGGCGAGCTTGACGCCTCAATCGGTAAGCTCACATATAACGACGCGTACATGAAATACGGGCAACCTCAGGTGACGATTCTGAATCGCCCCGAAGTCATTGCCGTCTACCAAAGCGGCCGACTGAACAACCGGAGGTACCCTGTTTCCCATCAAGGGATCTTATCTTGTTTTCCCCACGGCTCGCGCCTGGAGCTTCGGTTTAACGATAGGACAAAACTTGTATCGTGGAAGTATACGGAGTGGTGACCGAGTCGTCAGCTCAAGGGTTGCCGCCGGGCGCGGATCGTCCACTGCACACGTAACTCACTGAGCAGATGGGTCGGCAGCCAGCGTTCCACGCTGCCGGTGGCATCGCACAAAGCACAACCCACCGCCTTCGCGCCGTTGCACCGCGGACATTTCCAAGTGACGAGTACTTCCATGGCCTTCCCACGATCTAGCACGCATGCACTTCTCGCCTGATAGCGCAGATTACGACTCATCACTCTAGCATTCCCGGATTAGAGCAGGATTAGGCCGAGATTAAAAACGCGCTAGGGGCAAAGAAGTCTGTCCCACGGGCCAAGGACGCATCCTCGGGACAAGAGTCTGTCTTGGCAGACTCGGGGCGGGCGGGCGCGATAGCGGCCCCACGGGAAAAAGGGTCGGTCTTGGCCGACCCTGGGCGGGTGGGTGAAACGGCGGGCGGGATGCCAGGGGGTGCAGTAAAAATTACAAATCTAAAAACACACAGCTACCCCGGCGGCCTTAAATAATCATCAGGCCTTCGGGTCGAGCAAGCTCGGCTTGGCGGGGGGTGAAATGGCGGGTGGGGATGGGCTGATGTAATCATGGAATGGTCATGGGCAAAAATAAAGATAAGAGAAAGTTCCCCGGCGGCCTTAAATAATCATCAGGCCTTCGGGTCGAGCAAGCTTTGTTTGGCGGGCTGGGTGTGATACGGGAAAGGGCGCTGTCTTGGCAGCGCCGGGGCGGGCTGGGTGCAATGGGGCAAAGAAGTCTGTCTTGGCAGACTTCAGGGGGGGCGGGTGTAATGGTCGCTTTTTAGAGAATTTCCTGCCGCACAACTTGGTCGCGCCCTTGCGCTTTTGCGCGATACAGCGCAAGGTCTGCGGCTCGCATCAAGGCCATCGAGGTCGACCCATGATCGGGAAAGGACGACACTCCCATCGATAGGCGGATAGAGTTCAGAAAGCGCGGGTCCCGTTCGACTTCAAGGCTCTTGGTTTCCTCGCGCAGGCGCTCCGCTCGCTGACAGGCGACATCCAGTGAGGCGCCGGGAAGCAGGAGCAGAAATTCGTCGCCGCCATAGCGACAGGCAATGTCCTGGCCGCGCGTGCGGCCATCGAGATGCCGAGCGAGGGCGCGCAGCATGCTGTCGCCGGCCTCATGGCCGAACTTGTCGTTGAACTCTTTGAAATGATCGACGTCGATCATGATGATGCTCAACGCCTGCTTGTTGCGCCCGGCTCGACGCAGTTCTCGCGGGAGGGTCTCATCCAAATAGCGCCGATTAAACAGGTCAGTGAGTGGATCTCGCATCGACTCGTTGCGTAACGTCTCCCGCAGGATCAGATTTGCTAATGCCAAGGCGATGTGGTTGGCGACCGCCTCGCTCAAAAGCTGGTTCGCGAGCATCATATCTCGACGCACACCCGCTTCGGGACTGAGTTCCTTAACTGCCGGCTGCAGGATCAGCAGGCCCAACGCCTTGCCCTGTCCAATCATGGGAACACAGAAATAATTCGGCGCCTGAGAAGGCCGTAAGTGCTGACAGATCAATGTCGAGTTGTGATCGCTCGTGAGATGCGGTTTAAGGCGTCGCAGCGCCCAGCACATATCCGGTGAGAATTCACTCACGCTCACGCTGTCGGGACCCCAGGAAGCGACGACTTCCAACACCTGCATCGACTCGCTGAACAGACAAAGACTTCCTGAGTCGGCCGCAAACAACTCCTTCAGGAATCGCGTTGCTACCATGCAGGCTTCATCCACGCTATGACAGGCTTGGAGAAGGGCGGTCATCTCGCTGAGAAAGGTGATCTGCTGTGTCCGGTGCTCAAGTTCATTAATCCAAGCTGTGAGCTTCAGATTCGACTGCCGAAGGGCTTCCTCGATGTCTTTGCGCTCGGCGATCTCGCGGCTGAGCTGCTGGGTGCGATCCTGCACGATCCGCTCCAACTCGCTGGCGTGTTGCTCCAGCGCGACCTTCTGACCGTCCACCCTGAGACTCAACTGCCGCATTTGGATGGCGCGATTGAGGGACGCCAAGAGGTAATCGACCTCAAGAGGCTTACGAATGTAATCATAGGCGCCGGCGCGCAGCGCTTGAATCGCGAATTCCTGGTCATCAGCGCCGGTGATCAAAATCGTCGGTGTCGCCGGAGATAGAGCTCGGATCTCTTTGAGAAGGCTGAGCCCGTCCATGTCCGGCATGCGAATATCCGAGACAATGGCATCATAACTGCCCTGTGCGACGTACTTGAGCGCAGCGTCGGCGGTGGTGGCTATGTCCACAATGGCCCCGATCAGCTGCGCACGTACCGCGCTCGCCAGTGCATTGAGGACAGGCGTCTCGTCATCCACGATCAGAATACGACATGCTTGCGTCATAGAACTTCCCGGTCGTACGGCTTGCGCGAAATCACCTGTCATGCGGTCAGTGAATACGGCTCCGACGAAGTTCTGCGACGTCTCGCCGTCCCATCTTGGTTCCAGCCCTTGGGATCCGTGCTGGGCTTTGATTGGCATTCGAGCGGTGTGGCCACAACAACGACGGGCGCCATCAAGGAAGGATGAGCGCACAATTACCGTTCTTCATCATGCGCTCGACCGGCGCCCAGGGCGGTGAGAGCCGGCGGCCCTATGGCTCCGCCTGCATCCTGAGGTGGGCGCGGCGGTTCTGCCAATAGCATGATTCGACGCGGTCGGCGCAGATAGGCCGTTCCTTCCCGTAGCTCTTGATCGCAACGGGATTGCGGACTCCAAGATCTTTCAGGAATTCCCGCGTCTCCCGCGCCCGCTTGTCGCCCAGCATTAGATTGTATTCTGTGCTTCCTCGCTCATCGCAGTAACCTTCAATCAACAGGGGCGCCTTGGGATGCTTTTTTAAGAAAGCGGCGCTGGACACGAGGCTCTTTCGCTCCTCCTCGACAAGGCCCCACCGATCCACCGGAAAGTAAATGTCGAAGATTTCAACGCCTGCGCTGAGCGCTTGTCGCGAATCCCGCTGCCGATCTCGGTTTCCCTTTGCTCCGCTCCCGGCCACTTCTCCTTCCGGTGAGCGCGAGAAGGAGGGTAGATTGGCCGGGACAGGTTCTTCTTGATTCTTTTTGGTGAAACCCGTTAAGGGCAGGTCTTTACGAGAACCCTGACTTTCGCTGCCCTGCGCGTTGACATCGGTGCCGTCCGAGACCCCGGCGTTTTCATGGCACATCCCGCAAACATAAACGCCGCACAGCCGGCAAGCGTCATGTACAGCGCGGCGGAGCCGTTGTACCTCTCACAGCGAATACTGATACTCATCACAGCCTCCATGAAGATTCGGGGGTCGGCGTTTGTAGACTGTCACGACTGAGGTTAACCATATTTTAACCTAGGGTCAACATTTGATGTCGGAAAGTCCCAGGCGCACGCGAATTTGCCCGTCTTTAGGGGTCATACTGGACTTTTTGACTGCATGAAGCCTGGTTTTATCAATTGCCTCCCCACTGAGCCTTGCTAAACTAGCAGACAGGCAATTTACTGAGGCCCGTCTCATCCCCGAAAGGAAAGCCGCGTTCGAAAGGAGTCCCGTCATGAAAACCGCTATTTTGACAGCCGCTGTGTTGTTTTCCTTTTTCACATTAAGCGCCTGTGGTCGAGATGACAGTTACTCCGATGCAACGAAAGATACGACCGGTGCAACCCGCAATTCGAGTGCAACCCGAGATAGCAGTGCAACCCGAGACACCGCCAAGCGATCGTCCACGGAAACCTCCGATGGCGTCGCAAGCCGCGAGGCCGGTACCACGGGGAAATCCGGAACCTGTAACGAGCTCGGGGACAAGGGAAACTCAAAGACGAAAGAGACGTCAGCGTCGGTTGGGACCGCTCCCAGTCCCGAAGGATCGAAGACGAGCACGAGCCCGAATGGACGCTCAACTGTAGCCAGCGCGACTCGAAGCGATAAAGATCCAACAAACATCGCAAAATCCCAAACAATCGAAGGCACATTGCTGAAAGTCGACGGCGAGTCTTTTCTCGTGAAAGACATCTCCGGTAAGGAGGTAAAGCTGATGGCGGATGCCACCACTAAAAAAGACAGCAATCTGACGATCGGCGATAAAGTCGTCGCTCGTCTCGAAGATGGGGGAATACTCACCTCGATCACTAAGCGTTAAAACAGTCTTTCCGGCCAAATTTCCCAAGAAGGCGCCGCGCAAGGCGGCGTCCCACGGGAAAAGAGCCTGCTTCAGACTCGGGCCACGGGAAAAGGACGCGTCCCAACGGGAACAGCGGCCGTTGGGCGGCCGCGGGAACTGCGTGAGATAGCGGCCGGGGAAGGGCCGGCTGTGTAGTGTTGGGTGGACGCCGGCCCCACGATCCTGCCTCCCCACAGGAGCGGTGCACCCCACGGGCGGGTCATTCTTATCGCTCATGAGCACCGAGTACATTGGCTGTATCGTTTGGCAGGGGTGCTCCGCCGGGCGGAAGATGCGCTTTGGAAAACCTGGGACAGATTTATTTCCCAAAGCCCCGAGCACACTTATTTTTATGACCGTTGGATGCCAACATCTCCTGAAAGGGAAAATAAATCTGTCCCGGATTTTAATGCTGGCGCTCTTCATTGCCGCCGGCGGCTGCATGCCGCACATCATTGACATGCCTACGGCTAAGGAGATGGCGAGGAAATGGGTGAGAGCTTCGCGCCCTGGTATCGAGCCCAACCGGCAAGCAGCGCTACCCCGAAAAGAGCCGCGGAAAAGTCTCACCGAGCCCCGAATCGACGCCCCGACCGCGCCTTTAAGGACAAGCGCTCTACCCGACATTCAGGAAATCGCCTCTCCGCAGACCAGTGCCGCCGGTTTTCCGCCGGGACCGGCCGAAGCTCACGCAATCACCGACTCAAACGATGGACTCTCCGCTGCCTGGTTAGCGGCATTTCTCCTGGCTGTGGTTGCGGCGCTTCTGCTAGTGACTCGTCTGATCCGTAGACGTTCGGTTGCCGTTCTCCCCGATAAGCCTCTCGCAAAGTTGCTTCATACCCGACCCTGGCGATAGTGCTCTAGAGCGAGTCCAAGAACATTAACAATTGATTCTTTTCCGCGTCTGACAGTGCGTTATATTTGCCGTCACGCTTGCGGCCTGCCCGGCGTGCCTTTGGATCGCGTCCTGCGTCGTGAATGAGAGACCGTCATGCATCAGCCGGTTGCGCGTCCTAAGCGCCCACAGGGGCGCCGTTCGGATCTGGTTCGCCGTCGAGGCGAATTCCGGTGTAGGAAGAACTGGGATGCCGTCGCCTGTCCCAATGTCGTGCAGCAGGAAGTCGCTGTAGGGATGGATAATCTTTCTTCCCAACGCCTCCGGGATCGTGAACGCGCCTCCGTTGATTTTCGCGCCCGCCCGAGCCGTCGTGATCGAAGCCGTGTGGCACACCGCGCACCCAATCCGGGAAAACACGGTTGCGCCCGCCTGAACGCCTGCGGTGATGGGCCCCCGGGACGGAGCTTTTGTGGCTCGCATGAAGTTCGCGAACGCCACAACATCTACACCATCGTCCTCGGGCTCAGGAACCGGATCATACCCCGAACCGAATCCAACAAAGAGATCACGCGACGTGTTCTCATCAGGAAACAGAGGACTGGTGATACCCATTTCGTTGAGGTAGGCATCGGCGGAAAATGATTCGAGGCTGGCATGCTGACTTTTCCATCCGAAACGCCCGATTCGCGGGCGGCCGTTCCCTTCGAGGACCGTCGTCATTAAGGCGGTTCCGCGCATCTCCTCAGGCTGTTTGTCACGGATGGCGAGAATCGTCCGGTTGGATATGGCTTCTACAAAGCCGTTTCCCAGTGTGTTTGTCGATATACGCAATGGTCCGGACGCCATCCCCAGGAATCACCCGCTCCACGATGTCGGGATGAGTGGCGCGTGATTGGATAAGGCTGCCGCCCAAGGACTCAAAGAACTCGCCGTTTTCTACGCGCCCGGACCGAAACTCCGAAACCTGGCTGGCGCCTCCCGTCACGACGTTTTGATGGCACTCCCTGCAACTCTGCCCGTTATATGTAGGCCCCAGGCCATCTTGAACCTTCTCGACCTCCTCGAAGATGAACCGGTTATCATTGAATGACGCGAGAGGCACGACGGTATCCTCATTTATTGTCTCAAACGGCGGCCCCTGCTCTGTAAAGCCGTTGGTCAGGTTATCAAAGCCAGTGGGCGCTTCGGTCGCCGCCACCCTCTTCTCGTCTTCATCGGCGGCATCTTCATTCTCGATGGGGCCGCTATGACGGAACCGCTCTTTGCGGGATTTGGAGTCCGCCTGTGAAGACAGGATCAAAGGCTGGAGAAAGAATACGCTGACGAATCCGATGATCAGAAATAGGAGGACATACTTGGTTCTCTTCATGGTTCCCTCTCTGTGAGCTAAAAATGGAACTCGATCCAGGGATGAGCCCACGCCAACTACAAGGCAGGAGACTGCAATAGGTCTGCCACCTATTTGGCAGAGGGATGTGAAGGAAAACTAAATAGAAAAGGGGCGCACGGTTGATGCTGCGACTAATGGGTGGATGGAGCTACCTACGGCTCATCGGCATTTTGCGCACACCATGCCGCGCAAGGTCCTCTTCCTGAGCAAAGGACCCTTCGCTCTCGGCTTCCACATCTTCAGGGCCGCCAGACCACCACATAATTTGAGCTTCCATTGCTTCCTGCGAAGGAAACCGGGAAGGGTCATAGCACCCCAACGGCAGCACCGCAGTGGCTACTGAGCAACGGTTGCAATGGCTGCAAGGCTTGGGTGGTACGTCGATACCCTGCTGAAAGAGGCTGAGGAGGTTGGGGTTGGCAAGCAGGGGACGCGCCATTGACACCAGATCGCATTTGCCGGTGGTCAAGGCTTCCTCGATGGTGTGTTTGCGTTGGAAGCCTCCGTTGGCAATGACGGGAAGTCCGACGGCCTTCCTGAACGCATCGGCGTAGTCCAGATTGACGGCCGGCTTGAAACCCCATCCAAGTCCAAAGATCCCTCGAAGCAGCGCCCGGGGCAGTAGGTTGAGCAATCCGGCTCGGAAGCGGGCCTTGCCGCTCAGGTGTCGAGTAGCATTCGCGTACAGCCGAAACTCGTCCACAGGCCATGCCCCCGGGCTTTCCTTTGGGTTTATGAAGCCGAACCCGCTTGAGATGTGCAGATAATCGACTCCCAGCTTTGCTAATTCCCGGCCGTAGTACAGAGTCTCTTTTAAGCCATTCCCCATGAAGTAATGTCTCAGAGGAAACACGATCGGCCATCGAATGTTCACCGGAAGATAGTTGAAGTCGACAGCGGACAAGCGGATGCCGAATAAGAAATCGTTGCCGACCGTTTTTCGCACCGCTTCGACGATTTCTCGCAGAAACTGAAAACGTTTCTCTACCGATCCCCCATAGGCGTCAGTTCGCCGGTTCGTTGCCGGGTTCAGAAATTGATGAATGATGTAGCCTTTGGAGGCGGTGATCTCCAGACCGTCGCAGCCGGCTTCCCGGACCCGCCTGGCCGCCGCCGCAAAGTTCTGCACTGTCTCCTGGATTTCCTCCGTGGTCATTGCAGTGCTGCGATTTCTATACCCGAAGACAAGATCGAACACAGAGGAAGCCGACTTCGAGTCCTCCTCCTGCGGGAACAAGCTGGTCTGGGTGTGGTAGCCCCCGTCTCCGATCTGCAGGATATATTTGCATCCCTGCGCCTGAACAGCTTGGACCGCCTCGCGGATGGATTTCACAAACCGGTCCTGGGACAGCTTCGGGTACTCCAAGGGCGCCCAACGACGCTCGTCTACGGTAATCGTCGCAGAGATGATCGCCGCGACGCCCTGTTCGGCGAAGCGCTTCTCGAAACGCTTCCAGGCGGGATTCACGGTCCCGTCATAGTACGACGTTTTGCCGCCGATCGAAGACCTAAGGATCCGGTTTTTGAATGTCACGTTCTTGATGGAGAATGGCTCGAAGATCATCATGGCCTCCCCGGCTGATTGCCTGTTTACGCAGCGCGAAAACGGCGCGTGACTACTTGGCGAAGAATTCCAACAGCTTCTTTGAAACCTCCTCGGCTTCTTCAAGCTGGACCCAGTGTCCGCTGTCGGGAAAGTAATGGACCGATTGAGCGCCATAGCGCTCCGCAAACTTCCTTGGAATGTAGGGATCGTGTCCTCCCCACAGAACCCAGGTGGGAACCCGCGCGGTCACTTTCAACAGCTCATCCTCCCAGCCTCTGAAGTTTTCCGGATCGGTCGTCCGGTAGAGCCGTAGTATCATGCGCTGCATGGCGGGAGTGATCCGGTCGAAAATCTCATGGATCTGCGCGGCCGTCAGTTTTCGCGACCCGCGTTTCATTTCCTGGGTGAACACCCATCGACTCATAAGCTGCCAACTCAGCTCGCCTAAGAACGGCGTGCGCCAAACCTGTGCCCAGAAGTGCCAGCGATAATCTGAAAAGAACGGCGTATTCATGATCGCCAGATGTTTGATCCTCTCCGGATGCTTGACGGCCCAGGCCAGGCCGAATGGACCTCCGAAATCATGCACGACCAGATTCAACGGTTCGTGAATGCCGATTGCGTCGACCAGTCCGTTCACGAAATCCGCCATATTTTGCAATGAACAATCGAAATTTTCCGGCGCCGTCGAGCGACCGAATCCCGGCAGATCGGGAGCGAGACATCGGTAATGGCTCTTGAGGCGCGAAATGACTCCGGACCAGACGTCGGACGAGTCGGCGACGCCATGCAAAAATAATGTCGGCGTCCCTGAGCCCTGGTCGACCAGATAGACTTTCGCGTCCTGAACGGTTACCGCCATATGCGCCTCATATTAGCCTTCCTCGATCTCCCATTGAACGCCGTACGGGTCGACGAAGTAAAAGAACTTGAGCTTTCCTACAAGCTCGCACATCTGTTCTTTAGCTTGGGGATTCGCCTCAAGTTGTGGATCAAACAACCTGACCTGATGGGCGCTGACAGTGTCGAGCTTGTAAGGCTTGTAGTCCGGCGACCCATTGATCATCCGCACGCCCGGACACCCCTTGAGGTGCTCAAAGGCTTCGTCAGCATTCTCCACGCGAAGGCAGATATGGCGGGGGCCGCCCACATCGTTCGTTTTGGCATCCCGGACATGGCCGTTTCCTACAGGGGCGTGGTACTGCATGAGCTCTAAGAATACCGGCGCAGCCAGCGGAAGCGTCAGGAACCTGATGGAGACATCAACTTCACCGGGATTGTTCAGGAAACCGGCGCCCTTCGCAAAACCAATATTCTTAAAATGCGCGGCCTCGTGTACCGGGACGGCGCCAAGGCTCTCGCGGTAGAACTGCGTCGCCCGATCGACGTCGTCGACCACGATGCTGATATGTCCGAAGCTCTTTAATTTCATTAACTGCGAGACACGGATGGTCTCTCCTCAGGGTTTCGGGCTGGTCTACTCTAGGCACTACGAAAACGCAATGGATTTGGATGTACGCGCCGGTTTTTACTTTAACCTCGGCTTCTTCTGAGCCTTCTCCTTGAGGTTCCTTACTTTCCACCCGCCCGCCAAGCCGAGCTTGCTCGACCCGAAGGCCTGTTGATTATTTAAGGCCGCCGGGATAGTTCTCTGCCCTGATGTCTTCAGTTCCCGCCTGGAGTGTCATTTCACCCCGCCGCACCCCGGCCCCGCCGGGACGGGGCCTTGGCCCGTGGGACAGACTCCTCTACCCCTCGTGCCAACGGCCGGCGCTGGTGTACAGACAGAAACAGCTGCGCCGCGGTGATCGCTTCCTGCAGCGCGCTGCGTTCGGCCTCAATGCGGCGATGCTTCGCGGCTGCCTTCTCGAAGCGACTTGCCGTCTCGGTCAAGGTGCGAAGTATGCGGAGGAGATCGTCGTTTGGCATAGCC
Source organism: Nitrospirota bacterium (assembly GCA_963788195.1). Taxonomy (GTDB): domain Bacteria; phylum Nitrospirota; class Nitrospiria; order Nitrospirales; family NS-4; genus NS-11. Next base: position 69,649 of record CAWBGA010000005.1, on the reverse strand, counting down.
CGAACTTACCATAAAGAAAGTATGGCGAACGAGTCGGGTCCGAATCCTTCCGTCGTGGGTAATGCCAGACTTTCTGCGGGGGCTGTGAACGACAGGATAAGCACGGCGTGTGGCCGTTTTTGGAAGGAAGGCGATCGCCGTGTCAGCCCTTGTCATACGCTGTCAGGGGGTGTGGACACGTGACGTGCATCTATCTGTGAGACCCTCTTAAGAACATTATCAATTCTGTCGATAGGGTAAGTGGACCATTCCTATGCAGCAGGGTCATGCCCGTGCATGTGGACGCTGAGCTTGTGGAGTTCACCCATGAGCAAAACTGAAATAACTCAGGACAGCGGAATAAACATAAAGCAGTTAAGCGACCCAAGCTCCCTGCGCTGGTTGAGCCTTGCGTTTGTAGACTGGTTTTATATTGTGGGCGCGTTCGGAGTGGCGTATTATTTTCAGAATCTATTTGTCTATTGGCTCGCAAGTCTTGTCATCGGCAATCGGCAACATGCCCTGTCTATTATGGGGCATGATGGCGCTCACCATACGGCGTCAAAAAAGAAGTCTTTAAACGACATTCTGACGTGTCTGTTGACCTTCTGGCCTCTTGCGACAGGGCTGAAGGGGTATCGGGATTTTCACTTCGCTCATCATCGTACTGTGGGGACTTCTTCTGATCCAGAGATCAAACATAAGCAATGGGCTCTCGAGTATGGGTTACCGCTAAGACGCGGAGCTCTGTTGAAATATGTTCTAAAAGATTTACTAGGCTTTGGCGTCAAAGGTGTCTGGTCGTTAATTCTGTGTATCAAGCCACACTCGCCCGTAGACATTGCCGGCCCCGTTGTGATGATTTCCTCGTTTTGGGTCGTGTGTCTGTTGACCGGCAATGGTTGGATTCTAGCTTTGTGGTATTTCTCGATTTGCACATCCTTTTGGGCGAGTTTTAGATTAAGAATTTGGATGGAGCATATTGGAACGAGAAGCACCCATAGGGTTCATCTGAATTATTGGGCCAGCATTGTTTTTGCTCCACATGGAGCCGCATATCATTTTGAGCACCATGAATGGCCCGCAGTTCCTTGCTGGAACCTTGGAAAAGCTCGCCTTGCTGAAACACTTACACCTGTTCTCTCACTGACACAGATCAGGCAATTTTACGAGAATCATCCCTATCTTTCTTCAGGAGCTTTACCTGATGTGCAGGATGAAACTGTCGTCAAGCCGGATCTCATCCCAATTCAGCCAGAAACCTGTCTGCTTGTGTGATGGCACACTGAGCGGTTCTTTCCTCGAACTTTCCCGCCACGAAGTGGATCGTGTGCGGCTCCTTCTCTATAACCTGTCCCAAAGCGGGCGCTATTTACTCGGGCCCTGCCGAGAGAGGGGCACGTTGCTCATCGCCAGTGCACAAAATTGTCTCCTTCGAGGTGGAGGAAATTAAGTTTCGCTTTTTCAGTTCGGGATAACGGAATGGACATACAAGCTCCGTATCTCGAGTGCATCTTCCGATTCTCTAAGTCTGTATTCCAATGAGCAGTATCCGGCGCAGGTGTTGGTAACAGCCTCTCTATTGCTTGACCAAGCCACGCTCTGCCATGCATCTCTCGAGCGTGCTTTGGGACAACCACACCCGGCGAGCCTGCTGCTGGCACTCATCGAGATGCCGTTGCCCCTCCTCCATCGTCATGCCAGCTGGACGTTTGTACCGTGTCGGCCCGTCGCACGCCGCTAAAATCGCGCACGTTAGCGTCAGCACCAGAATAAACGAACGATACATGCCCTTGGTTTGTCCACGAGAATGATACAGAGAGCAACCTCTCACCTGCACTGCTCCATTATAAAGCGGCGGTCCTTTGATTCAATGGGTGGCCAAGGAACGTTCCTGCAGTACCAGTTGCCATCTGAGACATTCCCAGTTTTGCTTAACCGAACCCCCAAGTATCCCCCCATTTTGCCGTTGTATCAGGCGCAACTTCCTTGGTATGGAAAAGTATGTCCTTTTGTAGGTTATCCTACCCACAAGGAGCAATTCGGCAAGGGTAGCAGGAGAGATTTATGCACAAGGTAAAGATCTCCGTTATACACGACGACATTATCAATAGTTCATGTCCGGTCGTCTTCCTAAAGCACATTGAAAATTCACCGCTTTCAAGACCGGAACAGTGTATCGACAAGAAGCTAAATGGCAGGCTATCGAGGGAATGCAAAAATAATAAGAAGGAACCTCATATCCTTTTAGAACACCTTGATTCGTTAAGTTTCTCAAAACTCTTTGTCATCAACTTTCATAAACAAGATCTGCCATTTAAGTATCACTCCGTCTACCATTATGCTGAAAGAATTATAGAGTTGGCCCAAAGGGAAACAGATGCATCGATTATCGCCACAGCGGTCCACGGGCCTGGAGACGGGCTGGACTCTTCCGAAGCCATGCAGACCATGATTTTTGCGTTTACCACAATAATCGGCTCCCTTAAAGAAGCTCTGAATGTACGTGAAATTCAATTCGTTGAAAAAGAGGAAACAGTGTTTCAACGACTCAAGGAGCGTACAGATTTTCTGGTGTCTCAGAATCTATTGTTTCGCGATAAGAGTGGGCTTTTCATCATTCCTCACCCTGCAACAGTAACTGAGCAAGCTGCGATTGATCGCCTGGATCTACCACATCTGTTCGTCGCCATGCCGTATGCAAAAGAGTTTAAGAATGCGTATTATTTTGGGATGAAGGCACCCATTGAACAGAGACAACGGAAATGTGAACGAGCCGACCAAGAAGTATTTGTGGGAGATATCATTGACCGGGTTCACAAAACAATTCGGGCTGCTGAGCTGGTAATCGCAGATTTAACCGGGAACAATCCGAATGTTTTCTACGAAGTAGGATATGCAGAGGGCGTCAACAAAAAAACGATACTTATATCTCAACAAACCGACAACCTTCCCTTTGACATGAGTACTCGTCGCGTCATTAGATATGAACCAATGGACATAGACTCGTTGGCAAAGGACATAGGCAAGTGTCTCGATGCGATGCTCACTCCACTCAAACCGAACTAACGGTTCTTATTGTTATCGAAAATTCGCTGCCACAGTTTTCTCGCCGTCGAAAGGACCGCTAATGGTGCTCGGCATTCCGCGCAGAATAGCCTGTCGTCGGCATTCTGACTGTCGCAATGAGGACACTGCATCTAACAGCCTCCCTCTTACCTTACCGGTGATGATTGGCCGGGCGACAGAACGAAGTATAGAGGCAGGATATGAAGTTTAATATACGCTATTCTACTTAGACATCGTAGGCCGGAACAACAAGAGTTTTGCCATGGTCTTTATCCTTGCCGGCCGGTCATGATCACAATCACGGTCGTATTGTCCTCACCGCCGGCCTGATTGGCCAAGGTTACAAGCTGGTCTGCAAGCGGCCTGAGGATCCGGCGCAGCCTGAATCGCGTCAAGGATCTGGGCTGCTCTGACGCCCTTAGTCAGGCCATCGGAGCACAATAGGAAACAATCTCCCGGAATAAGCGTCAACTCATTCAGCGTCACTTCGATCGTCTGCCTCCAGGCCGATCGCTCGGGTAATGATGTTTTGTTGAGGAGAGTGTTCGGCCTCCTCCTCGGTCAGCAATCCCCGGCGAACTTGCTCGGCAACAAGAGAGTGATCCTCAGTTAATTTCGCGAGCGCTCCCTCCCGGACCAAGTACGCACGGCTATCACCGACGTGCGCAATCGAGACGACCGGACCCTCCAGAAGCGCCGCAACGATTGTCGTGCCCATGCCCTCGTAGTCGGACCGGCTTATTGCCGCGCGGTACACTGTCTCATTCGCAAGACGGATCGCGGCTGCCAGCCGGTTCGTGCTGGAGGAAAATCGCGGATCATATCCGTCGGCTAGGGCAGGATCGCCCTTCTGGCGCTGTTCGCGGACATATTTCCGAACAACGTCCGATGCCAAGTGGCTGGCGACCTCGCCCGCATTATGCCCGCCCAGGCCGTCGCAGACGACAAAGAGCCCCAGCTGCGGCTCGACGCACAGACTGTCTTCATTATGAGATCGCGTCAGGCCAACATCGCTCTTGGCCCCAACCGCAACCTTCATGGATTCTCCAATCCGTCAGAAACCACCGCGCGTCATTCCTCTATTGTTCCAGTGCATGCGTGCTCGCCGGAGAACAATCCCGCTCGACTAATGTGTGCTAAACCAGCTATCAAATAAAGGCCTCTGTCGGAGGGACGAACGTCGGTAGGCATACTTACGTTGCGGTCGTTGCAATAAGCTCATCGCCGGGGATACACTTAGCTCCCACAAGCGAATCGTCCGATCCCGACTGCCCGACGCTAGGCGCGTGCCGTCCGGGCTGATGCGGCCTGCGTCGGATTGCCCATTGCGTAGCCAAGAACACAACTAGTGCGGATAGCTGTCCTGACTTGGCAACCATTATCTGTCCAAGTCTAGGATTTTCCTGTGGTCCGGAAAGTGCATGATTGAAGTAAGCCATTAGGACAAAGACTGGCGTCGTGATAGCGCTCGCTTGGCATAGGGCAGAAATCCTGGTTTACCGACCTCGAGGAGACTATTCTTTTGCAGCAACCTTCCGACCATCTTGTGATCCATGCCGCGCCATCTGGCGCTTACCGGATAGACTGTCCTGGGTGTAACACCTCACAGGCCGGTCACATCAGGGAATGGCCGCTGCATTTCGCACAGCCCTTCGATTTTGTTTGTGAGTGCGGCCATTTCTTTCACGTCCTAGTCAATACCCGTTCAAATCGCCGAAAGCCATGTCACGTGACGGGCGAATATAAGTTCACGCAATCCGGACGACAAATTGAAGGGGTATGCACCTTCGTGGACGTGTCCCAAACAGGCACGCGAGTGGAGGCTAATTACCTGACTAATGTCGAAATAGGAACTTTACTCCGGCTCACAGTGACATTTGATGACGCTTCTCATTCCCGCATTCTGCTCTCAGGAAAGATTTGCTGGGTCACGACGCAGCCCAAACGAGCGACGATGGGAATAAAGTTCGAACATCTTGAACCGCACGCGCAGCAGACGTTAGGGTTCTATCTACTCTAGGTGGCACGCAGCGTTGGTTCTCTCGCTCTCTGCCCGAAGTCTATACCTGAAGGGCCTCCCAAGCCCATCCCGCCGCTTGGATGTCCCCAGTTACAATCCCTCCTGAGATCGCTGTTGTCTCTTTTATAGGATCCTTTGATACTATCTAGTAGGTGTTACACTCATGTGTTATTGCCTATGTCAAGATAACGGTGTAGAAACCTACTGTCCGGCTCTCCAGAGCCTTGCCTTCGATTCGAATAATAGGAGGTCTGCATGCCCATCGTCGCTGAGATCGTATGCGACAACTGTCAGGCGGTAAAGAAGCACACCAACCACTGCTATGCTGTCTCGCTTGAAAATAACAGCTTCTGTTTTAAACTACTCGGGCTTACTGCCGACTGGGCAACGAAGAGCTTTACCGACTCCTCCCTTCAATATTTCTGCGGTCGCTTCTGCGCCGTCGAAGCGTTGACCCGCTGGATGAACAACCTACACGACGAAACAGAACGGTTTCCACTCGACCCACGCTTCATGGCTGCCGAAACAGGTCCTTCCTCGAAAACTAAGACGGCTTCGTAATTGGAGCCTGGACTTCAAACCGCGCGATACAGATAATTTTTAGGGATTTCCTACCGCAACGGAAGCCTACCCGTCTAGCCACTTTCCGTGATGCAGAAGGAATTGATTTATTTGGTGGGCCGTGCAGGGATCGAACCTGCGGCCCGCTGATTAAGAGTCCAGACCCGAGAGCAACCTCATGCCACCCAGAACGGGGTGACATGGGTTGCCTCAGCAGTGAGAACGCCTTCGAGGAGCGGATTAGGCTTTCCTATGCCATCGCCATGTTGCTAGACCGATTAAGCCGGAGCCCAGGAGAAGAATTGTTGCGGGTTCGGGGATAACTCCTGTTGTGAAATTCAGATTATCGAAATTCCCAAATACAGCGGGACCAGGTTGTGAGAGCTGGGAAGAGAAGCGGACAGATAGTATGTTGTTTGTCGGCGAGGTAAAGCTCAGGGTTTGATACCCGCCATATCCAGAGTCTCCGAAGTTCAGAGGATAAAGGACGCTCCCGAGAAAATTCGCGGGTAGCTGGGCAGTATCGGAGTAAGCCTCTAAGAAAGGCTTATTCAGCGGTGTAGTCAGGAACTCCGCAGGCGGTATTGCAGCTGCATCAATACTTACCGATTTCTGCGGCGTAGAAAATGCGGCGGTGACAGCCCCCATACTCGCGCCGAAAAGGGTAAGAACTGAAGAGTTTGGATTTGAGGGATCAAAGGGAGCGACCAACGTAACCACATTCGGTGGAGATGCCGCAACACTGGTCCTGGCGAAGGCGTGATCGGACGCGCACACGACGCAGTCAAAGGTCACCCCTAACGCAGTGTATTGCGTGTCAATAATAGTTCCATTTGGCACATCATCAAAGTTTATCAGCACCGCCAGACTTTTTTGTCCTGATACCGTTAGCAGCAAGATGGTCATAATCATAATGCTGGTCAGTTTCATAGTGTCCTCCTTGAAAGTAAGCCAGATTTACACGCAAGCTTGCTGCCATCACATAACATGATAGAAGTAGGTGCTTTTTAGAGACCGGTAATTCCCTCCGATTCCGGACTGTAAACTTTCCCGTCACCTAGTCACCCGTGGGGGAGCTCCAATCGTATGAGAAAGCCCATTATTTCCATTAATTGTGGTTTCTTATGGTTAGTTTGGCCTGTAAACTATTTCGTCACTCTGAATTCACTTCGAAGCCGGACATGTTCGCCTCTCGCGGACTGATGACAGCTATGCCGCGATGCTTGCCGAGCTTCCCGTAGCAAATGGCATGGATCCGGAAAAGGAATTGCCGACGATGGAGATGTATTTGGTGGGCCGTGCAGGGATCGACCCTGCGGCCCGCTGATTAAGCGTCGCTTAGGTATTGACTAACTACGCCAACCCTATAGATGGCTGCTGACCGGGCGGACGGGTTTAGGCCACAGCATGCCATCGTCCCCCACCCCGCAACCCAGACGCAACCTAGTAGTCCTACGCTCGTCGAGGCACATGCAGACCCCCGGCGTCGAATTGTCGCTACAGGGTCCCTCTGTCGTGCCGAAAAAAACATAGATGGGCAAATTTTATAGCTAGGCTCCCAGTCACAGCCTTATTTCACTTGGCTAGAACTTATTCTGAATAGGCCCTAGATTCTGTCAAGTATAGTCTCTGATCCATTCTTCCCCTCGCTTGTTATATTTTTCGCGCACCGCTCTCCATGCCTGCCGGTGTGCAAGGTCCTGCACCGTTCCCCCAATGCGATCACGCGCCCGAACCGTCCCGGTCAATGCTTGGTTATAAGCGGCCAAGTACACCTCCATCGCGTCTTTAGGAAGACTATTCCTCATCGCTGCAGGTAATTCTTCTATATGGTTGTAGCGCATCCTGTGTCCTAGCGTATTTTTCCGGCATCAACCAGCAATCGCACTTTTTCTAGCAGGCGCATTGTTTCCTCTGGAGTCAGGTGATGGTTATTGAATAAACGAATCAGATGTTGGGCGAGTGCCGTTTCCACATCCTCAGTGCAGCCTTGTACCAGCGACTGATCCACCCAAAAAGCCTCGTAGGCGTCTAACCTAGACCTCCGCGTAACACCCTGAGCTTGGGAACTCTAGGGGACGCAAGGTTGGACAACAGACGTTGTTCCGACGCCAACACTTGAGAGCGAAGTCTACGTTTGGCCTGACTCTCGATATTGTGCTGTTGGCTCTTGACGCGTGGGAGCTGAGGGATGCTTGATTTTTTATTCATAGTGGTACATGCACCAACACGGTTTGGTGGCTGGTTCAGTATTGCTCAGGGTTATTACTAGACGTGACGGTCCCCCTCTTTACACAGTTGATCGGTGAGTAGCCATGGCCGATTTGCGCTGCCGTGTAGGTTCAAGATAGTAGCTTTTAGTCTTCTGTACGTTTAGTCCGCGACTACCAGGTCGAGACTGACGCGTGTCTTTCAGGAGTGCCCGCTGGATTGTTGCATTCTCCATGCAGTTGGAATGCTTCCTGCATTCAGATAAGAGCCTCCTCAATTCCAGAACCTTTACCTTCTCTCGCTTGATAGCGGAAGTAAGACTGGTGATAGTTGGTCGCATGAAGGCCCCCGTAACCTCTTGACCATATATCAATAAAGATCTGCGGTATGGTCAATATTGCTCACTTAATGCGAAATTCAGTGTGTACGCTCGTAGGCTTGCAAATCGTATCCAGCCTTTCCTTGGCCGTCTCCGACCTCACAGCGAAATATTTCATTGACAAAATTCATACTTAGGCAGGTACTAGCACCACTCTCCATCTGACGCCGGGACTGACGACAGCGAGCGCCTGCAAAAGGATAGCTGTCATGGAAGTCCTGATTCGTTGGCGATGCTGTCTCTGTAGTGCATCCGTAAAACAGCATTGCCGCTATTGTGACAACAAGGGCTTTATGGAACGATGGATACCGTATTCGCTTTTGCGTGATGTTCGCGCAGCCATCAAGGAAGCAGTGATTATTGGAGGGCGCCGCAAGATCATCTGATTCGCCGGTCTAGCCGCCTTCCGTAGATGGTCGGTTCTCGCGGTCTTCGAGGGCTTGAAGGCGGATACGCACGGCCATCCTGGCTTTTTCCAAGGCTTTCGACAGATCAATCTCAGGCAACGTTCCTAACTCCTTCTGGATTTGGTCCTGATTCTTTAGCCCTTGACTCTTTAGCCATGCAAGCAGAAGTTCTGTTTCGGTCTTGACGTTTTCGTCCATGTCATAGTTGTCCGAATGTCTTCAGCATTTTCTTCCTGCGTTCCCGCTTATAAACGGTCAGGTCCACTGTCTGATAGACGGTGGAGTCCCCCCTAGAGCGCTTTGCCTGGATCGCCTTTAGAAGGTGCTGTAGCTCGGCGTTCTTTGCCCGCTCGCATTTCAAAGCTGATACAAGGTTTATAATAATGCTGTGCATAATACATTTAATCCTTAGTTATATACCCTATACCACCAGCATCGTAATGTGTCAAGTCGCTGCTTTCGCATTTAACATGGAGCGCGAGGCGCAGGGAGATGCAGAAGGATTTGATTATTTGGTGGGCCGTGCAGGGATCGAACCTGCGGCCCGCTGATTAAGAGTCAGCTGCTCTACCAACTGAGCTAACGGCCCACCGGGAGGATTTGGATTTGCAACTTACCACGGCCTCTCGGCAACGGGCAAGCGCGTTTTTGGATGTTGACTACGTGAGCGGGCAGGACGGAGTGCTGTCGGGTCGATAATCGTGCGGAATGACTCATACAGTCCGTGAGCTTGGCGTCGGTCATCATCAGCCGGAGTGCCAACAGCCGGGCGATCTTCTTCAGGATTTTATAACCCAGCCGGGCATGCTCCTCCAGTAGTTGGCTAAAGGCCAGTTGCTCTATGGCAAGCGCCTTGTACGGCCCCTTGGCTTGAATTGTCGCAAACGCCGGCGCATGGTTCAGCAGGGTCATCTCCCCGAGGACAGCGCCTTTGCCGACGGTCCCGATCAGCATGCCCTCTTTACGAACATTCAGTTCTCCGGAGATCAGAAAATAGATCGTATGGACCGAGGCGCCCTCCTCGAGAATATAGTTCCCGATGCCTCCGGAGACCAGCCGGCACAGCGGCACAAGCAACTCAACTTCAGGGCCGGTCAACTCCGAGAACATCGGCAACGACTCCACGTAACCCCGGATATCCATCGTGAGCGTTCTCTTCGCGTCTTCCATACTATTCTGTCGGTCGCAATGCATACAAACATGACCCAGAAGCCATGGTCATGCTGTGCCGCAAGCGCCGGCTCTGACAGATTCCCGTAAGACTGATTTATCAGTAGATTTCGCTGCCTCCACGGCGATACACTAAGTAGACACTTGTATTGGGGCTATGAAAAAGGTGACAGGAGGTAGGCAATGGAAATTGTAGTCCCACCGTGGGCGGGCCCAAAAATCAGTTGGGGCGGCATCTTTGCAGGATTTTTTGTCGGTCTTGGCAGTGAAGTCGTGCTGGCGTCGGTCGGCCTTGGCTTCGGCCTGCACTCGATCGCACGGACGGGCGCCCTTGACCTGCCCGGCGGGGTGATGGTCTGGACGGCGATTGCCTGGATGTTCTCGGCATTTCTGGCCGGGTATGTGGCCGTCTGGATGTCCGGCCTGTACTCCTATTGGGAAGCCATGTTTCATAGCTGGGTCACCTGGGGGGTGCTCATCTCGGCCCTCGCGTATCTGCCGACCTACGGGGACCTGGCGTTCCTCGGTCGTGAGACGGCCACGATGTCCCCTGAAGAGACCGCCTCCTGGTGGATGTTTGTGAGCGGCATGCTCTCGCTTGTTTTCGCGATCCTGGGCGGAGTCATCGGCTCGCAGGCCGCGCGAAAGATGCAGATCAAAGAGCAATACGAGGCGGCCGGCGTGAAGATGACCCCGTGACGTCAGCAAGCGGCTAGGTAGTACGTTACATAAATACGGATATCACGGTTGCAACGCCGGCAACCAACATGATCCCTGTGATGAACCATCCTACACATCTCGTCAATGCGCTATTCGTTTGATTGCCCATGATCTTTTTATTGCTGCTGATCAGCACGATAAAAATCAACACCGCGGGCGCGATCAACGCATTGCCGACGGCGGAGTAGATAAGCGCCTTGATGGGATTTATCTTCGTGAACTCCATCGCGAGACCAAGGATCATCGAAACCATAATCACGCCGTAAAAGGGGTACGCTTGTCTTAACTTACGGTCCAGCCCCGTATTCCATTTAAAACTCTCCGATATCGCATACGACGCCGACCCCGCCAACACGGGAATCGCCAGCAAGCCCGTCCCGAGAATCCCCAAGGCGAAGAGCAGAAACGCCTTTTCCCCCGCTAATGGCCGCAGCGCCGCGGCCGCATCGGCGGCAGTGGAAATATTCGTCACCCCATTGAGAAACAAGGTGCCGGCGCATACGGCAATAATAAAAAACATCACCGCGTTCGACAAAAACATTCCCGACCAGACATCAATTCGCATATGGCCGATTTCTTTTTGCAAGGTCTTAGTGGGAGTCGAACCAGCGGCTTTAGCTTGTATTAATTTCTCTTCAACCTCTTGAGAGGCTTGCCAGAAAAAGAGGTACGGAGAGATTGTGGTGCCCAATACCGCCGTGATGAGGAAAATCTGCTCCTTGGAAATTGTCAGTGATGGGATCACGGTGTGATACAGCACTTGCGTCCAGTCCAGCTGGATCGTGAAGGCCGTGAAAATATAGGAAATCAATACAAAGGTCAGGAGCTTGAGGTATTTGGCGTATGTTTGGTAGGAGAGAAAGATTTGCAGGCCCAAGCTGAACACCGTGAATCCTATAACCAGGAGACTGAAGCTCGCTCCCGGAACGACGAGCTGAGTCGCTTGAGCCATCGCTCCCAGGTCCGCGCCGATGTTAAAAGTATTCGCCATAAATAATAGCGCTGTGCAGGTGTACAGCGCCCATTTGGGATAGTGCTCCCTGATATTGGCAGCCAAGCCGCGGCCCGTTACAAGACCGATTCGTGCGCACATCTCCTGCACCACGGCCATCAGGGGAAACGTGAAGCCGGCGACCCAGAGCATTTGGAATCCATATTGCGCCCCGGCCTGTGAATACGTCGCAATGCCGGAGGGGTCGTCATCAGCCGCGCCCGTCGTCAGCCCCGGGCCTAATATCTTCCAGTATTCCTGAGCCTTCTTGACCTGCTTATGGTTGGTAAGCTTTTTACAGATTCCATTGGACGTGGTGACAGTCTTATCCAGAAGCACCGCCGGCGCTTTGCAGATCTTTTTCAGTAAGTTTTCAATCATGGCAGTAATGAAAGAGTATGCCGACGCTGATTGTCACTAAGACACGCCTTACCAGAAGCAGCGCAGGGGAATCAATGGACCTATATCTAAAAACAAGCTTCCGAAAGGATATCTCACAGCGGCTGAGTCCAAATTTTGGTAACGACTAGCCGCGACGCAGGGAATTTTCCCTATCGAGGAATCACTGTTGGTAACAATGAATCTTCGATAAGCAAATCCGAGCATGTGATGAGACGATTCCGGCGAGCCAAGAGAGCCTCTGGGGAGCCTACAGTCAATAGGGACGGCGGTGTGACTATAATATTTATCAAGCGAAATGTTGTTTTCTGGCCGCTCCCTAAAATGCTAAGCTGCGCAACGTTTGGAGACCGTTCACTTGAAAACAATACCACAAGCAGTCCTAGGAGCTTTCGCCATAGTACTCGGTACGGCGGGATTGGGCGTCTTTGCCCAAGAGAATACTCCCGTCGGCCTTTGGAAGACCATCGACGATGAAACGAAAGAGCCCACCTCATATGTCAGAATTTGGGTCGATCACGGCGAATTGCTCGGCAAAGTTGAGAAGTTGATCCGCAAGCCCGGGGACGTTCCGGATCCAAAGTGCACGAAGTGCGCTGGCGATAAAAAAGGCCGGCCGATTCTGGGAATGACTCATCTCTGGATTGCGGCAAGAACAAGAGGTCTGGAACGGCGGTCATATACTTGATCACCGTAAAAGGAAAGTCTACAAATGTCGGATCCAGATCGAAACGGCGGAAAAAAATTAGACGTGCGCGACTTTCGGTTTCTCGCTTATCGGCAGATCTCAGACATGGTACAGAGAACCCTATCAGCAACGTTCCGAGGACGCGAAGGCGCTTAGGTCCTTGGTAGCGAGGCAAGATCCAGCCTGCGCGCGAGCTGAGGGTCGTAATGCGGCGGCTTCATCAATGATGACCATGGTGGCGGTCATGAACAACGGCATGTCCCATGCCGCGCGCGATGAGCCATCGATTGACCGGCCACGCCGCCAGAAAAGCGACCACCAACGACACGAACAAACTGCCCCAGAAAAACGGGTCGCTCAAGCCGGCGTCCATCGCTCCCGGGATCAGGAGCATGACGGCATTATCCGCGATCTCCATGACAGCAATCGAGACGGTGTCTGCCGCGAAGGCGACTGATGCCGCAGCCGGCAGTGTCATCCCGCCGCGCAGAAGGGGAATAGTGTGAACGCGTACCCGAAGAGGAAGGCCAGGACGACGGCAAGTGCGATTGAAGCGGTATTGCCCCATCCCAATGCCGTTGCGACCGTCAGTCCGAGCATCTCACCGATGCTGCAGCCTATCAAGCAATGCAATGTCGCCGCCGCGGCTACTCGAGTGAGTGAAGGCATCTCGTGATGATGTTCAGCGTGTGTAGGCGTCGCCATCTTCAACCCTCCATTTAGGTTCCTGAGGCGAGAAACATCAGGATACCACGTGACATGCTGAACACGGCCGCCGAAAACGGAACAGCTTATCCTTCACCCTGACTGCAATCGTAATGGGTAGACGTGATGTTTTTGCCGATCCGGACGGCGCAGTCGCCGAATTCAAGGCGGAAGGGCTTATTAAGCCTACGGGGCGTATCTACGTCCAGAATTATGTGCTGTTCCTGCGCGCTGCAGGCGGAAAGATCGCGTTCCTCCGCGAATATTTCGATCCCGTGCGCGCGGCCAAGGCGCTGGACACGCCGATTCTTGGTCTCGAATCCTGAGGACAATGCACCGAACGGAAGAAAAAATGGTGCGCCTGACAGGATTTGAACCTGTGGTCCTCGGCTTCCGGAGGTGGAAACACTTCTCGCCTATAGGTCCAAGGTTGACATATATTCATGTTTAAAAGTAAGATAGATATCAGTAAAATACCCTAGATGCACCAGCGTCACATTTATCCGCCCGCTAGCAGCCTTGCCTTGAGAGACCCAATTGCATAAAGCGGACAACGAGCTAAAGGAAACCTCTGACACCCTGCGATGGCTTGCTGCCGCGGCGGCGGACTGGTTCATTATCGCGGCTGCGCATGACCGCGGTGCTCTGGTGGCCGTCCTGGTGGCTTGTAATTGTAGCGGTGCTGATCATTGGCAACCGTCAACATGCACTGGGGATTCTGGGGCATGATGGCGCACACTTTGCCATTTGCAGCCATCGACCGACGAACAATGCCTTAGCGCGGTGGCTCGCGTTTCTTCCGATGGGACTAAACTTAGAAGGATATCGACGGTTTCACTTCGCGCATCATCGTGATGTCGGAACGCCCGCCGACCCTGAACTCACGCATTACCGAGTATTACCGCAATGGGAGATGCCACTGCGTCCTTGGCGACTCCTGGGGCAGTGCCTGGGCGACATGGTAGGGGGCGCTGTACCGCATATTGTGATGGCGCTTCGTCTCACCAAGCCGGCTCACTGGGCTGCCTATCTGTGGACGTTCGTCTGGTGGACTGTGGCGGTGAGCGCATTGTGGATGTACGGAGGCGTATGGCTCGCCATCATGGTCCCGCTCGTCTGGTTTACGAGCCTGCTCACGGCTCAGTGGACCTTCACTCGATTAAGGATTTGGACAGAGCACGTGGGAACCGCCTCGATGCATCCCACCCGTCGCTTTGCCGCGTCGTGGGTCGTCCGATGGATTTTCGTGCCGCATAACATCTGGATCCATTGGGAGCATCATCAACGGCCCGGGGCTGTCATTTGCCCGTCTCCCAAAGGAACGTATGCGACTACAGCCAACCCCCGATCCTCAGCGAAAAGGGGTTGTATCACGCGTTAACGAAAGCCGGACGGGGAGAGAGCAGAAGGCTCTGGAGAGGCAGAAGCAGCTGAACTAGTTGGTGCGCCTGACAGGATTTGAACCTGTGGCCCTCAGCTCCGGAGGCTGATGCTCTATCCACTGAGCTACAGGCGCACGCGTAAAGGATGCTGATCTTACCGCACTGATGAAAAGCCTGTCCATGCGCGCTCGGGGATAAAACCATAAGGGAGAAAGATCTCGTCCCCGGTGCCGCCCTCGTGGTCGTGCCGCGCCTCGAGTTCCTGCGCTTCCTGTTCCGCCAGACGCTCTTCTTCCTCCCGGAAGACAGCCGGCAGGCGCACGATCGGGACCGCTGTCTGGATCTCACAGGCCCCTTGAACGACGCCATCCTCTTCGACGGGAATGCCCATCGTGCGGCATGTGACCGGCCGAACTTCGTAGACACGGCAACTGCCGTCACGATCAAGAGCGGGACAGGGCGCGTCGGCGAATCGCGCCGCCACCGCGTCCTGCTCAGCATCGCTCCAGTCATCCAGGAATGGGCTGCGCCCCAGACGAGCAAACGCGGACTCCATCGCAGTCACCTGATCCATGGCCCTGGCTTCGATGTCCTCACGCGCGCTGGGGGTGAGAGCGCCGAGACCTTGCCGGAGCATCCTGGCATCGAGAACCGTAATGGCAAACGGACCGATACAGCAGCGGCTGCAGCCGCGACCGCACGGGATGGCCCCTCGTAGCGCCGCGCGCGCGCGCGTAAACCAATGGGACGCCCGGTCGTGGAGGGATTCGAGGGGGATAATGAATGGGTCGGCCATGCGGCCGTAAGTCAGGCTTGGCCGGTCTGTTTGAGCGGCGTCGGAGTGATCAGGCCGGAAGCGGCGGGTTCCTCTTTTTCGTGTTCATCGTCGATCGGCGGCAGATCAAGGATGATGTCGCCTTCCGGCCCGTAGAACCCTTGGCCGTCGATCTGCACCATGCCGTCGCAGTTTTCCTCAAAGAACTGCAGGACCCAGCCGTTGAAGTCGTAGCCCTCATCGGTGATGTCATTTTTGTCTAAAATGGATGCGACGAAGAAGCGGCATGCGCGCAGATGGTCCGAGACCCGCCAACTATCGAGCTCGCGGTGCGTGTCCACGAAGGACAGTAATCCCTCGACGTTCTGCGTAAAGATCTCATCCTGCGCGCTGCCTTTCCGGCAGCAGGTCAGTAGGATCGGTTTGCGATCCTTCTGATAGCCGATCTCAACGCCCACCCAGTTCCAACTGTTCAGGAGTTTGTCGTTGACACCCTCGGGCAAAATAGGGGTAGCCCCCTTTGATTTAAGAAACTCCACCAACAGGCCGAGCGGCGGCGGGTCCTTCCGCAGGCAAAACACGCGCGTGAAGAACTGCCGGGGCTCCTTCTTCTGCTCGCCGGGAATGGTGAAAACCGGAATCTCCGCCATGGTGAGAAGTCTAACTGAGCCTCTGCGCGGAATTCAAGGTCACGCCGAATTCATTTCACCCACCCTGCCCCGAGTTTGCCAAGACAAACTCCTTACCCATGGGAAATAAGGAATTGCCAGGGGCAAAGGAATCTGTCCTGGCAGATTCCAGGGTGGGTGGGTAGGCGGGTGCGGGGTATATAATATCTCTATGGCTCAACGCGCATCAGAACAGGATATCCGGCGACACGCGCAGCAGCTCTATGACACTGCAGCGGCCGCCCCGTCTCGGCTGTTCGATCGCCAGTGGTGGAGCGGCCTGTTGTTGGAGTGGGCGGTCAAGGACGAGGCCTTCAAAGTCCAGCTCTTTCGTTTCATTGACGTGCTGCCTACCTTGAAGTCCCCCGACCAGATCCAACGTCTTGTCGAAGAGTACTTCGGAGAAGCTGCTCTGCCGGCCGCCGGGGGGCGTTCATTGATGCGATGGGGGATGCGCGCCCTTTCAGCTGTCGGCTTCGGCGCCAGCATCAGTGCGGACACCATTTACAATCAGACGCTCCACATGGCGAACCAGTTCATCGCCGGTGCCGGGATGCCGGAGGCCCTGCCCGCGGTTGAATCTTTATGGAAGAGGGGCCTCGCGCACTCGATTGACCTCCTTGGCGAGGCGGTCGTCTCAGAGCGAGAAGCCGACGCTTATGCCGCCCGCTACCGTCAAGCGATCACATCCTTGGCGGCCGCTGCCGCCGGGTGGCCTGCCGCTCCTTTACTGGAGGCCGATCATCTGGGGCCCCTGCCCCGCGCGCAGGTGTCGATCAAGCTGTCGGCGCTCTATTCACAGTTCGATCCCATTGACCCGGAGGGCTGCTACGCGGCCATCGCCGGCCGGCTGCGCCCACTATTGCGTCTGGCGGCAGGTCTCCCCGTCGGCATCACCTTCGACATGGAGCAGTATTCCTGGAAGGATTTGACGATCGGGATCGTGAAACGGCTGTTGCTCGAGGAGGAATTCCGGCAGTACCCGTATGCGAGTATCGCGCTGCAAGCCTACCTTAAAGATACCGAACGAGACGTGAAGGAGTTCATCGCCTGGGCCAAAGCTCGGCAACGGCCATTTGGAATTCGCCTGGTCAAGGGGGCCTATTGGGACTACGAAACGATCATCCACCGCCAACGCGGCTGGCCGATTCCGGTCTTTCCCGAAAAGGATGCGACCGATGCCTGCTACGAACGTCTGATTCCGCTCATGCTCGACGAGATTGAAGTGATCCGTCCCATGTGGGGCACCCATAATCTCCGGCAAATCGCTCTGGCGATCGCTGAAGCCGAGCGCCGCGGGCTTCCGCGGAACAGCATCGAGATTCAGATGTTGCACGGGATGGCGGATTCTCTTCAGGGCGCTGTGGTGAAAGAAGGCTACCGATTGCGCGTCTACGCGCCGGTGGGAGAACTCATTGCGGGCATGGCATACCTCGTCCGTCGCCTCCTGGAAAACACCGCGAACGAATCCGTTCTGCGCCGGCAGTTCATGGGCAAGCAAAGCCTGGACGAGCTGCTGCGGCCGCCTTTTGACGGCAAA
Source organism: Nitrospirota bacterium (assembly GCA_963788195.1). Taxonomy (GTDB): domain Bacteria; phylum Nitrospirota; class Nitrospiria; order Nitrospirales; family NS-4; genus NS-11. Next base: position 51,985 of record CAWBGA010000005.1, on the reverse strand, counting down.
CCGGGCACGATTCAAGAAGCTCACGGTGAATGGAAAGACGACGGCAAACGGCCGGTTCGTCAATGAGCCTCACACCGACTTCGCTCGTGCAGACGCGCGAGAGAAGATGCAACAGGCATTGGTACACGCCAAACGCCACCTGGGACGTCGGATCGATCTCGACTTTCCTGCGCACGCTGGAACGGATCGGGACACGCTCATCTCCCGAAACCCTGCGCGGCCAGAGGAAGTGGTGGGGTCTGTCACGGCCGCGGAGGCACAGGACGTGAACGAAGCAGTGGCCCGCGCGCAGGCCAGTCAGCCCGCATGGGCCGGCACGCCGGCGGAGCAGCGGTGCCCGGGTACTTCAAAAGGCCGCCGACGCGCTGCGGGGCCGCAGGTTCGAGGTCGCCGCCCTCGAAGTCTATGAGACGGGAAAAACGTGGAGGGAGGCCGATGCTGACGTGGCTGAAGCCATCGATTTTCTCAACTTACTATGCCGGCGAGATGCGCCGGCTGGCCGTGCCCATCCGGATGGGCGACGCACCGGGAGAACTGAATCAGCTTGTGTACCGGCCACGCGGGCTTGCCGCCGTGCTCTCGCCCTGGAACTTCCCGCTGGCGATCCCAGCCGGGATGGTGTCAGGAGCGCTTGTCACGGGGAATGCGGTGCTGTTTAAGCCATCGGAACGGGCGCCGCTCACAGGCTATGTCCTGGTCGAGATCTTCCGTGACGCGGGCTTGCCTGAGGGCGTGCTTCAATTTCTTCCCGGCGAGGCGGAAGTCGGGCGGCGCCTGGTCACCCATCACGGGATTTCCGTGATCGCGTTCACCGGTTCGAAGGCGGTGGGCCTTGACATCATTGCTGAGGCGGGGCGTGTACGGCCCGGGCAACATGAGGTCAAAAAGGTGATCGCCGAGATGGGCGGCAAGAATGCCATTATCGTCGACGAAACAGCCGATCCCGACGAGGCGGTCGCAGGGGTGACCGCCTCATTCTTGGGCTACCAAGGTCAAAAGTGTTCGGCGTGCTCACGGTTGATCCTGCTGGATACCATCCATGATGCCTTTGTTGACCGCCTCGTCGAGGCGGTGCGGAGCGTCCGGATAGGTATGCCTGATGATCCCGGCACAGGCCTTGGCCCATTGATCGATGAACGCGCCGTACAGAAGGTCCTGAGCTATATTGAGATCGGCGAGAAGGAAGGGCGCGCGGTGCTGCGACCCGATCTCGCGCATCGGCCGGGGCCGAACTTCCTCGGCCCGGCGATCTTCACCGGCATACGCCCCGAGCACCGGCTGGCCAACGAAGAGATCTTCGGGCCGGTGCTGGCAGTGCTGCGCGCCCGGGATTTTGAGGAGGCCCTCACGTTCGCCAATGCAACCGACTATGCCCTGACCGGCGGGCTCTACTCCCGAAGCCCGCGAAACATTGCTCGTGCGCGCGACGCTTACCTGGTAGGTAACCTATATATTAATAGGGGCATCACCGGCGCCCTGGTCGGCCGCCAGCCGTTCGGCGGTGCGCGCTTGTCCGGGACGGGAGCCAAGGCCGGCGGGCCGGATTACCTCGCCCAGTTTATGACGACGGCCGTCATCAGCGAGCAGACATTGCGACGCGGGTTTTCGCCGGACATCCCGCCGGTTGGTCTGAATCCAGGGCCGCCTTAACCTGATCGACGTGAGCCTGGATGTCATTGCTGTGTCCTTCGACAGTCCCTTGACTTGGCTCACGAAGTGAACGGATCTATGGCAGGTGTTGAAGCATCACCGGATCAATTCCGTTCGCCCTGAGGCCTCGAAGGGCTCTTTGTCTCATTCAGCAGATGACGTACAGCCTTGATTCTGAGCCACCCTCCTCGTTATTCTCCGCTGTATGATAAGAGCCCGCCTTCTTCTCGCCGTTCTCGCGGCAGTCCTGCTCGGAGCCTGCGCGACAACCGCATCCTACGACGAGACCTGGTCCTGGGATTCCCCGGATTTCGATGAGCACGCTGTCCTTGGCCAGGCGGGGCTGTTGACGTCGCAACAGGACACCTATTACACGTCGATCTGGACGATGGACCGCGGCGCGCTCGAGCGGCGCCGGGAATATCAACTCCGCACGCAACATGAGCTGTGGGTGCGCCGCCAGGTTGAGCTGGGTAAGATGTCCGTCGAAGAAGCTCGTACCCGCATTCGCGACTTCATTCCGAAACCTTCGTCATAGCTTCCGCTCGCGAACAAAACTTTTCTAAGGGGATGGATATCGAAAAATTTGTGTTATAGTGCACTTTCATCCTAGGCACATGCTCACGAACCAGGAGGTGAATCTCTATCGATGAATGCACTTGAAAATGCTGAAGGCGCGATCTTGCCAACAATGGCCCCGGCAACCTCTCCGAACGGCTTGCAGGAAGAGCTGGTAGGGGAGGGAAAGGCCTGGGGCCTCTCCGCTTCGATAGATCTTCAGAACTGCGACCCTGACACCATCCGCAGCCGAAACAAAATCCAGGCGTATGTCGTGGCGCTCTGCGACCTAATCGGGATGAAGCGATACGGCGATTGCCAGATCGTCCATTTCGGAGAGGGACGTGTCGCCGGGTACTCGATGACGCAGCTCATTGAGACTTCGCTCATCAGCGGACACTTCGCCAATGCTACTAACCGGGCGTATCTCGACATCTTTAGTTGTAAAGGGTACGACCCTGCGGTCGTGGAGGCCTTCTCCAGAGAGTTTTTTGGCGCAGCGAGCAGCGCGTCTTCGGTGACGCTGCGGTACTAAGCGGGCGGGGAAGGGGACGCTGCCGCGGGCATGGCGTTCACCAGGTCGATCAACTGGCGCAGGTTCCCGGCGCTTCGTCGATCGTAAGGGACAACGAGTCGCGGCAGCGCAAGTAGCTCCGGTTCGTCGGCTTCTTCGGGTAGTGCCGAGCGCTGCTGCACCTTCCCGCCAGGATATAGATGGCCGAGCTGCTCGTTGATCTGATCGACCTGCCCCGGTGCTATCGGATGCTGTAAGCGCAGCACCAGACGGCCCTTCACGAATCGGCATGAGTGATAGGTCCGGTAAAAGCCCACAATTTCCGCCACCGCCGCTTCCGCCGAATCCACAATCCGAAAGAGATTCAGATCCTCAGGTGATATGAGCTTTGTCGCCACCATATCTTCCTGAAGAAATCGCTCCCATTTGCGCCAGTACGTGCCCCCCGGGACATCGAGCATGACAACGGGGTGGGGATTGTTTTTGCCGGTCTGCAGCAGCGTCAAAATTTCAAAGCACTCATCGTGTGTGCCGAACCCGCCCGGGAAGACCGCGCTGGCATGTGATTCGCGCGCGAAGAATAACTTCCGCGTAAAAAAATACTTGAAGGTGATGAGTTTGGGGTCATCCACGATCGCAGGATTCGCCTCCTGCTCAAATGGCAGCAGGATATTGACTCCAAAGCTGTTTTCGCGGCCGGCGCCTTCGTTGGCCGCTCGCATAATGCCGTCGCCCGCTCCCGTGATCACCATGAAACTCTGTTCAGAGAGTAGTTTCGCGAACTGTCTCGCGAGGTCATACAACGGCGTGCCGGATGGAAGCCGGGCCGATCCGAAGACACTGACTTTCCGCCGGTGCCTGTAGGGTTTGAAGACGCGAAAAGCGTACCGCATCTCCTTCAGGCTTCGGTGGATGATCTTGAGATCGAGCATGTCCAGCCGGGAGCTGTTGAGCCGGAGGACCGAGCTTAGGAGCTCTTTAAGGATTGCAGCCTGCGGGTCAGACTCAGGCAGCGACAGCAGCTCTTCGGTCTGGGCCCGCAACTGCTCGACGGAAATGGACTGTTTCGCCACGTTCTGTGTCGCTCAAGTCAACTACCGCTGGCCGCTTACTACTACCAGCTTCCGAGGAAAATCACTCTTCGCGTTTGGGTTTGAACGACCGGTCGACAACCCTTAAGTCTCCCAGGAAGCGCGCCAGGCTTTGGCCGAGAGCCTCGCCGGCAAGTTTTTCCAGATCGGCGTGGTCGAAGTTGACGACCTTGGTGGTGCCCTCTCCTCCGACCGTTGCCGACATTGTGCTGCCGTCGCTGAGATTCGTGAGTTTGATTCGCAGCCGGTTCTTCGAACTGAGCTCCGTACTCCCAAATCGCTTTACCGCTTCAGTCCAATACGATTCAATCTGTCCCGTCAAAATCACATCTGCAGTGTCCGGGGATGGCTGAGCTCCTTGCGACAAGGTCACGGGGATCCCTGCTTGCTTCAAATAGTCGACGACGAATTTCGTAACCTGCGTCAGAGGCTGAACCCTCTACTGGGACAAACCGGTCCACATTCGACTCGACATAATGTTGGTGACGCCCGATTGCGGTCTTATCGGCGCGAACATCCTCGAAAGGAACGACGGCGACTCGCGGAGCGCTCCGCACCTTCGGTGGAGCCGGGACAGTCTTCATGTCCGGAGCAAGAGGGATCGTCTTTCCTGGTCCTCCGCACCCTACGAGCACAACCATCACGAGGCTCAGTACCGCCAGCAAGCCATGTCTCACGATTTCACCTCCATTGCGCACATATGATCTGTAAAAGTAATCTGCCAAGAAGCTTGCTCACCCGCCCACCCTGGAATCTGCCAAGACAGATTCCTTCCCCTTGCACCCGCCCACAGGTGTCCTGGACGCTCCTTTCCCCATTCATGAGAATATCCCAACAGTATGAGGTGTTCAAGGGCTGCCGTCATTTGCCTGTCCAGAGACCGGCTTTTCCTGGCGAAGACGCTTGACAAGCAGCCACGCAAACACCAGCGTCCCGAAGGGGAACGTCAGCAAAGCTCCGCGGGTCCAAGGCTGGGCTTCCTGGTAGAGCTTGGCCGCTTGATAAATTAATCGCAGCAGAAAGAAATCCGCGATAAAAGCAGCCCCGAAGAACCCCCCCGCGAGCGCCGGCCCCGTAGGATCGGCGTCGGTGACCGAAAACGCGGTGACGAATCCCAAGGCGAACATGACCGCAGTGAAGACCATGAGAGACTGAAGGCGGGCGGCGTAGTTTCCGGCCGGCGAGCCGCTAGCCGGGACTACCCCGGTGAGGTCCCATCCGCATTCGGCGCACGTCGCAGCGTCGGCGGTGATCAGGCGGCATTTGGGACACATTCGCATTGAGGTGTGACGCTATCATACCTCAATCCTCGCGTGATCATCAGGTTTTCATTCCTGTGAGGATTGTCAAAATCATCGCGGTGATATACATCAGGCTCACCCCGGCGAACACTCCGGTCGCGGTCTGCATGCGCCGAGCGGGCGTGTAGAAGATGGTCACGAGCGAGAAGATGACGTAGAGCAGTGAGCCGGCGGCCAGCGCATAGAACATAGTCGAGAGGTAGGGCGAGAGGGTGAAACCGCTGGCCACAGCCCCCACACATGTAGGCAACCCCGCCAGCAAGCCCATCATGAAAATGTCCCTTGCCGCAAGCCGTGCTTTCCCCGCGGAACTTACGATCGCGAACCCTTCCGTGCCGTTATGCAAAGCAAACCCGCTGACCAACACCCCGCTTAGCACCCACTCTCCATGCGCGTAACTCGCTCCGATCGCCAGGCCTTCTCCAAGGTTATGCAGCCCCATTCCGAGCGCGATCATATATGGGAGAAAAAGACGCACCCCTTCGACGCGATTTTTTTTTAGCTGGCGCTGCTCGATCGCCACTAGACCGACAAAGCCGATGAGCAGGCTTCCAAGGAAGACTCCCCAGGACAAGGGATCCTTAGCGCCGGTGAGCTCCACAGCTTCATGCATGAGGTCAAAAAACAGATAGACGAGGATGCCTGTTGAGATACCGGTCAGGAATCCTTCCCAGGAACGGCTCAACAGTTTGGCAACGAAGAAGGCTGCAAAAATACCCAAATAAACGGGCAGGAGGCCGGCAACCGCGCCAAGCCCGACAAGTTCCCAAAACCGTTGCAACTGATCCATTAAGTTACCATGAGAGTCGTATTGCAATATTGAATTTCAATCTCATTATTGCCTCATTCAGCCACGGCTGTCAAGCGCACGAATTTACCGCAGCTGGAAATTTGACCCCTTAATGCAGGTTCATCTCGGACTGTTCCTGCCCTCATGTCCCTTAATCGCAGGTTCTCGGACTGTTAGGCTATGGCTAGACACACAATCAATTGGAGGAGCGTGGATTGTCGCCATGTATGCGACGAATCGAACTGAGCCCCGACAGGAAATCGGTGTGGGGCCTGGGGACAGGGAAAGTGCGGCTTAACGCCCTAAGGCGTGGGAAACGCGGCCGTCTTTACTTGATCGCCTGCTTGGACTGTCTGCTTTCGCCGGGATCACCGTAGCGCCTCTGAAGCGCTCCTACATAGCGCACTGAGACCTGGCCTAGCGCGGGCGCGCCTTTTGATGCCGCGCTCATGGACCCAGCGGATCTGGGCGCCATCGAGGTCCTCTCGTCCTCAAGGCGGCTCTTGAGCTTCAAGGTCCCTGCACTCGTCAAACTCAGGACCACGGGTTCAGCAGCGCTCAACTCGCCGAACCCAGAGGAGCTGGCTCCCGGTGATTTTACTGACTCGGGTTCTGCCGGCTCTGGATTTTCGGTCTCCGATAGGCGACGGATGTAGCCACGCGCAGCGTCTTGCAAGGCCCGACAGCCGGCCGCCAGATCCTGCCATCGCTGAAGGATCACGCTGTTTGCTTCCCGCAACCGGTTCTGAACGCGCTCCTGAGCCGCGAAGCCGTTTTGTGTGTTCATCATCAACACTCTCACCACGTGCAACTCTTTGAACGGGGTCTTCGCCAGGCGAGACGTGACTGCTGCGAACTGTTGCCTTTGCGATTGTAAGGAGCGTTCCAGCCGATACCAACGATAATCAACGTATAAGAGAACATCTGTGGCGCCTTGTCGTAGACGCTTCACCGCCTGCTCACAAGAATGTCCAATACGTAACTCCCTGCGGAGACCCCCGAGGCGAGCGATGCGGGCCCACGCGAAACGCTGAGGGGTCCAGGTAAGGCGCTCCTGAACACCGCTAAGGCCGCGCTTCAGAAGGCTGCCAACGCGCACGCGGTTTGCGACCTCAAGGCTGGCTCTCAGGGCAACGACAACGCGGGCTGCGGTGACGCTGGTCTGGCGAGCTGTCGCCGTCATCAGGGAACTGCTGCGTTGCAAGGTTTCGCGCCAAATTCTAAGTGAATCGCGTCTCGTCGCGAGGCACGCGCCCTTGAACCCGGCAAGAGTACTCCCCACGCTCATATTGCGTGCTTCGGCCTGCTCACGTTCTGAAGGAAGGATCTTGCTTTTTTTGCGACGTACGGACACTTGCTTTCCAGTGAATTCAAGAAAGAGAGCCGGTTTTTCAGATAGCGATCGCGTGCTCACCCGGCGTTGCCTCATAGAGTTTAAAAGGACGCCAACAATGCCGACGATCACCGCAATACTCAGAACATCCAACCAGCGCTCTATTTCGATCATAGACACCTCTCGCTTGGCCAAAAACCAAGTAGACGATAACTCAACATACGCCCCGAGAGACCACGTTTCAATTGGGGTGTTTTATTGAGATATAGATGGGAGCCCCTAAATATTGTATTTTGCCGTTTTCATACCACAAATAGTTGCGTAGCGCAAAGTGTTTTAAAGAAATCCACGCGCTGCCTATGGCATAATTGCGCGATGAATTATTGTAGCCACTGCGGGGCAAAGGTTGCGTTTAAAATTCCTGTGGGTGATACATTCCCTCGCCACGTCTGTGATATTTGCCAGAGCATCCACTACCAAAATCCCCGCATTGTGGCCGGATGCATTCCCGAATGGGACGATCGCATTCTCCTCTGCCGCAGGGCGATTGAGCCTAAGTACGGCCTGTGGACGCTACCGGCGGGCTTTATGGAAAACGGAGAAACCGTCGAGCAGGCGGCGATTCGGGAAACGCGCGAGGAAGCTGAAGCTGACGTGGAGCTGACTGCGCTTTATACAGTGTTCAGTATTCCGCACATCAGTCAGGTCTATATAATTTTCCGGGCTTCTTTGCGCACGTTGGATTTCAAGGCAGGCCATGAAAGCCTGGAGGTCCAGTTGTTCCGGCCGGAAGATATTCCCTGGAAGACCCTGGCCTTTCGCGTCATTCATCAAACACTCGAGCATTACGTCGAGGATCTCCAGGTCGACGGCTTTCGTCTCCACACCGGCAAGATCCTACCCGTCCTGCCATAGTTTCACCAGCCCTCTGCAGTCACAATGTAGCGCATCGGGCCGCCCGGGATGAGGGTGTCAAACGGGTAACAGGTGACCAGCACTAATGTGGCCTCGTCGCTAGTCGCAATCGTGGTCTTTCGTGCATCCACAATGTCTGTGCGGGTCACCCGATACCGATAACGTCCCTTCCCCGGCCCCTCTACAAAAACTTCATCGCCTTTTTCCACGCGCACCAGAAAACGGAAATGCGTGTCCCGATGCCCGCTAAGAATCGTAGTACCCCTTTCCCCCGGCAAGGGGCTGGAGGAAACATGCCCAGGGCCAAAGGCCAAGGTCCTGCCGCTGGCGCCTGCCAGCAGAATCAGGTCGACCCCGTATTTCGGCATTTGCAGTCTTCCCAGGGGCCAAGTGTCTGCCCACGGCCACGGTTTCGCGGTAGCTTCCCCTTCAAGCGTTCGTTCCCAGGCCCGCCCCAGAAGGTATTGAGCGAGCTCAGCCTTCGCATAAATCCACACACCATGTCCCAATTGCCAGACCCCCAATCCCATGAGGATGGCCGCAAGAACGACGACGTGGGATCGCTTCATGCCCGATGCCATGGACGTCGATAAAGCATGGCGGCCAGGAGCAAGGCTAGGAGTCCCATCATGATCTGAAGCTGAGCGTTAGTCGCAGTCTGAGGCAACCCAAAGACCGCTGTGTAGTCCCAACCCTCAGGCAGGTTGGTTTTCATTGCATGCGTCTTCAGGTCCTTGTCGGCCGGCCGGGCCGGCGTAATATCAACGGCGATGAGACTTGTGTATCGGCTGACCAGATGGTGCTTCACGGCGATGTCGACAATCGCTTGGCGGATCTCTGTGTTCTCAGTGCCGTTCACTTGCTTGTCCATCAAGGAGCCGATCTTCTGCCGCGCCCAATAGACCGAGAGTCCTTCCCGATTTTCTCCTTCCGCGGTTGGAAGTGTGCCTTCCCAGGCCGTGCCGCCAAAACGACCCCGAAAACGGATGTGCTCGGGCAACCTGCTTGCTCTGATGCTCACAATTAATGGTTCGCCAAGGTACAGATCCGGAATCCGTTCAGGCAGGATTTCGACCCCGGCCGAGCCGGACATCTCCATGCTGATGTCGGTGAGAGCCGGATGCTCTAACTTTCGAAACAGCGCGCCCATCTTTTCCTGCACCTCAGTGGTACTGCCGATATAGGTAAAGCTTCCTCGGCCGAACTCCGCGGCCTTGCGCATGAAATGGCTGTTCGGCGCCGATCCGATGCCGATCGTGAACAATCGGCTGTCGCCGAGGCGCTGCCCAATAACCGTGAATAATTGATCTTCGTTTCCTACCGCGCCGTCGGTGAGAAAGATGACTTGCCTCAGGCGACCGCGATTCTCTGCTCCGTCGAGCGCGCGCTGCAACGCCGGCAACATTTCGGTCCCGCCCTGCGCCTGCAGGCCGCTGACATAGCGGACCGCCTTGTCCAGATTCTCCTTGGTGCCGGGCACGGCCCCGGAGAACAAGGCGTGCATGATGCTGTTGAACTGGATGATGTTAAAGCTGTCTTCCGCTCTCAGACGCAGCACCGCCAGACGAAGAGCGGCTTTCGCCTGCTCGATTGACGCCCCGGCCATGGACCCGGAGGTATCAACCACGAAAATGGTTTCGCGTGGGAGGCGGTGTTCCTCGAGAGCCGAGGGTGCCGGGGGCATCACCATGAACAACGCGAAGGTCTCTCCATCCTTCTGTTCGCTAAATAGCGCGGCCTCAGGGGCTTTGCCGTTGGCCGGCTGCCACATCAGTTCGAAGTCGCGATTTGCGGGCACCGACCCGTCCTCGAGAGTGAGTGTGTAGCGGCCGTCTTGATAGGGACTGACCTTGATTTTGTGATAAGGCGATTCCAAGCGCGCCAGCGGGAATCCAGGCGCGAAGTCAATCGTCAACGTAACGGGATTGATAGTGCCCTTGCTTGGATGCTCAACAGGCGGCGTGATGCGGGAGGCATCCGGGACCGCATCAGTGTCGGGGCCCAGCCATGGCCTTTTTTGAAATTGTAGGGGTGTCCCGGGATGTACCGCGGCCCCACGACCATTGGAAATCGCAGTCGGAACTGTTTCTGATCGTAGTGGAGCAGTTGCTGGTACTCAATCTCAACGATGATCGTCTCATTCGGGCCGATGTTGGCGACAGAAGTAGTAAAGATATTCGGCCGCTCCTGTTCCACCAGGCTCGCGCGCTTGCCCTCGGCTTTCGCCGCCTCGTAGGTCTTCTTCGCTTCAGCCCTCTCCTTGATCATGCCTTCGATGATTCGTTCTCCGATCCTCATCCGCAAATGATCGACTGCGGCATCTTCGGGAAGAGGGAAGACGTAAATGCCTTCCGCCCATGCAGAACTGGGGTTCTGGAACTGTTGACGGACCGTGGCGCGCACGATCGGCCCCGTGACTTTCATCCGAACGTCAGTGGTGAGCGCCGGAACGGCCATGTTGACCCCCTGCTCGCTCCGAAAGAGCAGGGTGCCTTGGGTCGCTTCGCTCGGGCGCATTCCGGTGGCCGGACTGAACTCTCCGGCAAAACCCGGAGTCGTAACGATCAGCATGGCCGACGCGGCCAAAATAATCAGGAGCATCACAACCCGCACAGTGATAACTCCCCTCGCGTTCAAAACCATGATGTGCTCCTTTGTTGTGTTCGGCATAGGTGGCAACGCAACGGGCTGCGGTCTCGCCGCAGCCCGGGCGTGTGTACTTACCGTGTCTCTGAAGAGACCTCGGGTTCTCCGCTCACCGACTTCTCGTCGTGCTCTGTTAGGTCCTGATCTTTTGTGAGCGCCGAGTCGCCGTCTTTTTCCTGTTGCGTTACAAACGTGGACGAGGCGGGGACGAGCGCTGATTCGCGCATGCCGAGCTTCATCATTTCAAGGTGAACCCGGCGGTTGTGCCGCTGGCATTCCTTACTCTGATCGTCGCAAATCGATCCCTCTTGGCCCAGCGTGACGACCTTTATGGACGTGTCGGGGATGCCTAATTCGACAAGAAATTGCTTGACTGCTCCGGCACGACGCGAGGCCAATGTCCGGTTGTACTCAGCAGGTCCATGCTGATCCGCATAGCCCTGTACTAACACCGCCCAGTTGTTGTCACCCTTTAAGACCTCGGCTTTTTCCTGGAGAATGGCCACGGCATCCGCGCGCAGCCGGCTGCGGTCGAAGTCAAAGTAGATGTCCGCATGCATGGAGTCCGCGCTCTTTAACGTTACCGGTGACGCTGCAGTCAACACCCCGGGGGCCACCTGGTTTTGACCACCTATGACGGGCTGCGGGTTCGGCGGCGTGAGATTCTTGGACAGGTCGATTGTTGTCGTTCCTTTGGCATAGCTCTCTTTCTGCTGCACATAAACCCAGTAGCCGCCCACTAGTCCCGCGGTAAAGAAAATGGCGACCATCAGAAGTGCCAGCTCCTTCATCGTGATCTGCCTTATCTGGACGGGCGCTTTGGCGGGCGGCCCCGCTTGAGTTGAGTTCGGACTGTTCATCATCTTCCCTCCTTGCGTTAGTAAATCTTCGTTTCGGTTCTGACTCGCTTGGCGCTGTATTCCGTGCTGCTTCGCCCCTCCTTTCCGCGCGCCGACATCGTGTTGATAGAGCAAGGAGGAGGCCACAAACGGCAGGACCTGACAGAATGAGATTTATCTGGAAAACTGCCAGGTTGCAGTTGATAGAAGATCGTGGTTTTCTAGAAAGCGATGATCGCCCTGCGGGGATGCGGGGAACTCCCCGCACGGGCGAAGGGAGTCCAGTCTGCCATGCTCCGAGAACTGAAAATTTCTTGCTAGGTGCGGAAAAAGCTTGTAGGATTTTCCGGATTTTCCGGACTCCCCAAACTGATTGGTGGGGATAGGCCGATCAGTCTGCTCCATCCTAGATGGACGTTAGCACGACGCAAGCCTTTTATGGCCCAGGCTATACAAAATGATCCGCTGTTCTGGGCTCTAAGCGCAGTGGCCACCGGCTTCATTGCCGGCTTCGGCGCGTATCGTGCAATTCTATCCGTGGGCGCACACGAGGTAGTCAAGAAGGGCAGCTACGTTCTCAGATCGGACATCGTCGGGACTCTTTTGCGCTCTGAGGCACTTCAGCAGTTGGACCATCTGGTAGAACTGGGCGAGAAAATGAGCAAACCGAACGCCCAGGAAGTGGCGACATACATTACCCGTGCTCACACGTTCGTCCACTATCTGGACCTTCCAAAGGATGATCGAGCTTCTGGCTATCCGATGTCCTTCGCCGAGCGCCAAATTGATTTGATAGTCCGTGATGCGTTCAAGCAAGGGCTCTCGGGTCCCGAGAAGGCTCATCAAATCGTCGGCATCCTCAAAGCGCTGCGATCTAGTCTTGCGTCTAGGACAGGCTAATGAGCTGACCATGAGGAACTGTCTTACGCCTAACACACGCGTTGAGCCGACCGGCATGGGCGCTGTTGCCAATGGCGCGCGTACCTGCGGCGGCGGCTCACGCGCGCGCCGTTAGCTGGCAGTCGCCCTTTACCGAGTAGCGTGTGTTCGAACTCTTACGATCACTACTCTCTGGAGACAAACGGCATCCGAAACCCGACGATGCAGGGCCTCGGGTAGTAGAACCCGCGACAGAAGTTGCCGTTACTGGCGCCGCAACGTTCTCGATCTCCTCCCATCTTTCGAACAGCAACGGGTTTCCATTCCTGGATTGGAACGCAGTTCAGCAGTGGGTCGAGATGATCGACCCCGAGGTTCAAGCCAGAGCGTGGGCAAATTGTGAGCGCGCCTGGCTAGAGTACTTAGCCGTTGCACTTGGGCCAGCCTATCGCCTGATGGAGGAAGGGGATGCAGTTATCCTGTCAACGCTTGAACCAAATGTTGCGGAAGCGACGCTTGGCTTCATGGGCGACACGTTGCAGCGAATCATTCGCCTGCTTGATGGCGTCGCACAAAACCAGGAGTGGGGCAAAGACATCCTTGTCGTCTTCGACGACGGCGATGCCTACTATAGGTACGTGTCCCACTACTACCCAGAGGATGGCGAGTTTGCGGGGAGTAGCGGCATGTATATCAACATTGGCTGCGGTCACTTCGTAACCGTCAAGGATGATCTTAACGTCATCGAGCCCGTCATTGTACATGAGCTAACCCACAGTTGTGTCAGCCACCTTCCTCTTCCTGCCTGGCTTAACGAGGGGCTTGCCGTCAACACCGAAGACAGTCTGAGCCGGCCCTCTCCACCAACGTTCACACCTCACGAAATGGACGAGAAGCATCTGCGGTTCTGGGGAGACCCTGAGATTCAGGAGTTCTGGTCAGGCAAATCGTTCCTTCGGAACGATGACGGAAACATCCTTTCCTACGACCTGGCGCGCATGATGGTTGCTCAGTTGAGCGAAGACTGGGAGAGCTTTCGCGCCTTTGTACTTGCCGCCAATCTTGTTGATGCTGGAGCAACGGCTGCCGCCGAACACTTGGGAGTCGAACTCGGTACATTTGCCTGCGCGCTCCTAGAAAGGGACGGAAGTCCCGCCTGCGTGCCCAATCCTTCAGCGTGGCCAGAGGGACCGGAGACTGGAGCCTTCTAGGCTTCATTTTGACCCAAACTCCAGGCCACGGGACATGGCGCTGCCTTGGCAGCCGGGGCGGGTGTAATGGCAAAGAAATCTGAGGTACCCGCTTTCGCGGACACCCAGTCAGGGTCAGAATGGCGTTCCGATGGGCAAACGAATAGGCTGACAAGACGTAGCAATGTTTGCCATGCGCTAGAGATGAAGGTTTCTTGCTAGGTGCGGAAAAAGCTTGTAGGATTTACGGATTTCCGGGTCCTCCCAAAACTGATCGGTGGGGATAGGCCGATCAGTCTACTCAATAGTTGGACACACGAGGATACATCCTGAAGAAGGCGGGCACGTGAAAGCGATTGCCAGACATCGAGTTGGTGTGATCTTCGGGCCCGTGGGAGATCTGAACAAAATCGTCACCAGCTTCCTGCTCTTGCAACTCAACACTCAACAGAGCGCGATTGAGTTTGAACTGCTCCCTCCCCCCCCCGACGATCCGCTGTGGCCCCTGCTCGGATCAAGACATCCCATCGTGCGCAGTGTCGCTGAGGAATGCGCGGCGTCGTTCGCAACCCGATACGGACACTTTTGGAGCTGCCTCCTTGAACGATCGATCGCCTCGGAGCAAGTGCCTCCGAGAATCATCGTTGTTTCGATGGCCCGGTTCGCGACAACCTGTACGCACAACTGTCGATGGCCTCTCGATTCTCGCACTCGGAATTGGCAGCGTTACATGGCACCGCCGTCGCTGGTCGAGTTTGTTATCTTCCTTGTTCTGCGGCTCGCGATGGGTCTCATTGAGCCCAGGCTTCGCGAAGCGAGCACCTTCGAGCGGCAGCCGTCGCGCAAGTTGGATGATTATTCAAGCCGCAAGCCACCTTCGAGCGGGCTGGGTTGCGAATCACGGAGTAGCGAGCCCACGCTCATAAAAGGGGGACAGGCAACTTTTTCGGAATGAAGGAGTCTTTGGGCTGCGGCACGAATAACTGAAAAAGTAGCCTGTCCCTTTTTCAGACAGAATCAGAAACGCCGCTGATAGAACTGCCGGATCAATGTCTCCATGGAACGGAAATGGCGATCGGGAAGGTTCTTGTACCGTTTTTTGCAGGCCGCCACTGCTTCGTCCGCCGAGCCAAAGTCCTCAATCGTCTTGATGAGATGCTCGTAATACTCCGCTAACTTCAATTCAACGGTATGGACAAGCTCCTGGTTGCCGGCAAGGATCATGGCGGCCTTTGCACGATCGCCGCCTGACTCCACCAAGGCGCGGAAACCCATTCCCTTGAGCCGCTGCGTGACAGTACTGCGATCCCATCCCAAAGCGCGAGCCGTTGCCTGCATATCAAACTGCTCTTCGCGAAGGCACGTCAGAACCGCCTGGTCGCTCCCAGGATCGGCGGTGGAGAATGGAGTGGGCAGGCTCCGCGCGGTCTGCGTCTGAGGAGTCGCCAATCGCAAATCCTCCTTCATGATCACCTTGCCTTCGGCGAGAACCGCGGCCTGCTGCATGCACTGTTCGAGCTCGCGGACATTGCCCTTCCAAGGGTGCGCTTGAAGCGTCAGGAGCGCATCGCCGGAAAGGGCAAGCTCATCTCTTCCGTTCTGCGCAGCGGCAGCTGCGAGACAACGCTCCGCCAGGAGCGCCACGTCTTGCGCGCGCTCCCGCAGAGGCGGCAATCTCAGGACAATTCCCTTGAGCCGAAAATACAGATCTTCGCGAAACCAGCCCTCCAGGACTCCCCGCTCAAGATCCCTATTCGTCGCAGCGACGATCCGCACATCCACCGTCGTCGCTCTGGTCGCTCCGACGCGGTAAAACGTCTTCTCCTGAAGGACGCGCAACAATTTGCCCTGATGCTCCATCGCGAGGTCACCAATCTCATCGAGGAAGATCGTGCCTTGATGGGCCTGCTCGAAATACCCTTTGCGGTCCCCGATAGCACCCGTGAAGCTTCCTCTGACGTGCCCAAAGAGTTCACTCTCAAAGAGATGCGGGGAAATAGCCGCCATGTTCACCGAGACAAAGGGCTGATGAGCGCGCGGGCTGAGCCTGTGGATCGCCCGTGCAAAAAGCTCCTTCCCGGTCCCCGGCTCTCCCAGGATCAGAACTGCAAGCGTGGAACGCGAAGTCTTCTTGGTCTCACGAAACATCGCCAGGATCGCGGGATCGCGGGTGATGATGCCCATCTCCTCGCATTCCTGACGGAGCCGTTCAAGCTCCGTGTCTGCAATCCGTGACGGCTGCGTGGAGGAGGCCCGAAGCCCTCGCAGCTCGCTCTCAAGTTGAAAAAGTCTCTGCCGGCTACTTTCTTCCTCGGTTTTTGCTTGCGCCAGTTGTATCTGTAAGGCCTGCGCAGCTGAAGCCATCTCCTGCTCCTTGCCCGTCGAGCGTGCCACTGCCAGGCGGGCAGCCTCTAGATCTTCTTCCAAGACTTCGACGCTGGATTCCTGCGAGATCAGCGCCTGCCGCACGGTCACCAGTTCGTGCTGGACCTTCTGCGATGCGTCCTTCCAGCACTGTGACCCGGCGCCCGGCGGAGAGATGCAGCCATAACATGGCGATTGCGGAGGCCAGCAGGAGGGCGGTAACAGGAATGAACACTGGTAAGAGAATCCCGCCGCCGGCGAGGGCTATGAACACCACGCCAATATATCCGCACAGGAGCATGGCCGCTGCAACGATCCCTTGCCACCCGCCGAGCGTCAACAAAAACCACGTCCCAAAGCCTGCAAGCGCCAAACCGCCGAGGATTCGCCACATCGGGTGCGATTGCACGGTCCAATTCTGTGTGAGGATACTGTTGAGTAAATTTGTTTGGAGCGCCTCAGGGCTGACGGGTCCCAAAGGGGTCAAGGACGGCGACAGACGGCGGAGACGTCAGCAGCAGGACGATTTTGCCGCCGAACCATTGACGCAGCTTCTCAGCATCTCCACCCTCAATGGCCGCCCACACATCCAAAAACGGCACCGAAGGAAACAGGTGATCGCCGGCCACGTAGCTCACCAGAAGCTGGCCGTGCTCATCGATGGGAACACGGAACTGCCCTACGGGGCCGCTCGGAAATTTGGCGTTTCTCATGATGAGATGCTTCCCCGGAGTGATCGACACCTGCGCCGATCCAATCTGCAGAAATTCCTCCGCAAGCGCGACAGCGAACGCGGGAAGCTGCCCATCGCCGAACCAAACAGCCAGAGGAACCCGGCGAGTGACTTCGTCCGCGTCAGGAAGCAACAGGGTATGGCCAAGCCTTTTGGCGTGTTGGGCAATCAACGGCAAGATTCCGTCGACTGGAACAACGGCCCATAATGATCGCCCCGATTCCTCTGCCGGCCCTTGCTGCGCCGAGAGTCGCACCGCGAGCGGGTACACGACCATGCCAGATGTTTTGGTCGCTTCCAACAACATCGCATCACTTGCCGCTCCACCTTGCGCGGGCGCACTGTGCTCGCTCAGGGAAACATTGAGCCCCAGAACAACAGCGCCCGCATTGCGCAGCGCGATAATCGCCCGCCCAAGGACCGCGCGGTCCCAGGCGCCACGCCCGAACCGGTTCTCGCTCGCCGGATCCCGCGCGATGACGACTACGTGAGTACTTACAGGGACAGCGGATCGGTTCCGAATCCAGTAATCATATGGACCGTGCTCGAGCGCGGTAATCATTCCGATGGGAAGCATCGAACTGCCCCAGGCCAAAGCCGTCGCCAGGGCGCCCACGACGGCGGCAGCGATGACATTCGAGCGAAAAAGGGTGTGGAGAACCAAGGAGGGCGATTACTGCGTCACTGGGGAAGCCGGTTGTATATGCTTTGTGGCTCGGATCTCCTGCTGCAGGGCGGAGAGCTTTTTCAGCATGCGTCGCGCCTCCTCATCCTGACTGCCTCTGAGCAAGCTCATTGCTTTATCGAGGTCCTGAGGGACTCCCCAACCCTTCGCGTAAATGCGCGCCAGCATGATACGCGACCGGGGAGCTCCTTCCGGTGCCATGGCTTTGAAGTAGGCGAGGACCCTCGGGATCGTACGCAGGAATCTGCCCTTCAATACCCTGCTCGTAGATGGCTTCTAACTGCGTCTCCGCCAATTCGCTTAACGCGTAGGCTTCACGAATCAGTACAGAAATCGCTTCTTGCGATTGTCCGCGTCCGAGCAGAGCCACGCCCGCACTTCCTTCGGGATTGCTCTCAAGATCGGGAAATTCGCGCCAGATCTCGCTTCGTAACTCTTGAAACGCGATGAGAATGGCGCGCGCCTCGTTCGACGATTGTTTGACGTTCAGCGTCGCCGTCCGCCGAAGGTTCGCCAGTGCTTCCCATGCCGGTTGCATCCCTTGTTCCGCCGCTCGCAACCACCACTTCACAGCCTCAGTGAAGTTCTGCTCCTTGCCAAGCCCTGACGCATAGGCGGCCCCCAGAAAATATTGCGCCTTGGGCAATCCCGCTTCCGCCGCAGCATGGAAGGCTTCCACGGCCTCTGCTTCACGATTGGTCAACTTCAACAAGAGACCGAGACTGTAATGCGCCTCTGAATAATCGGCTTTGAGTTTGAGGGTCTTGCGATAGGCATCAATGGCCGCGGCAACGTCGCCCAAGGTATACGCGACGGCACCCAGACTGTACTGGGCTTGGACGAGATCCGGCTGCAGCCGAAGTGCTTCCTGAAGCTCCCTTCGCGCTGAGGCCCAGTCATGCTTGGCCATAAGGGCTGTGGCAAGATTCAGGTGTGACATTCCGATTGCCGGTTTAAGCCGCACCACCGTCTGATACTCATCAGTCGCGTTTTCCACATCGCCCATATTGAAGTAGGCAAAACCGAGGGTGGCGTGCGCTTCGGCAAAATTGGGCTCTAGGCGAAGCGCCTCCCGCAGCTCCATGACGGCCTGAGGAAAATCACCGGCAGCGATCAAAGCCTTCGCAAGCTCAAGATAGGCTTCGGCCAGAACAGGCTCTCGGCTTGTCGCTCCGCGATTTGTCTCAGTCTGTAGAAGGGCGTCTCGCTCCTTCATCAGGGCCTTCGCAAGATGGTACCGGGCATCAATGTGCCGCGGCTGAAGTCGGATGGCCTCCCGCAATTCGGCAATGCCTTCTGCGATCTGCCCGGAGGTATAGAGCTCGACGCCGAGCTCATAATGCGCATTCGCGTGAGTGGGATCCAATCTGATCACTTCTCGAAGCTCCGCGATCGCCGGATCCTCCTGGGGGGTAGGCCGTCATTCTTAGGGACCGCCACATCAGAAGCAGCGCCGGCAGGAACACTGACAGCCTCGGCGCCATGAGTGGATGCGCACGGAATGGCCTATGAACGCCATGCCCGCAATGAACAGCAAGGGCAAAGCAGTCTTTGTACCGTACATATGATGCTCGATATTATACACGAGTCGTTCCCAATGCTGCGCCCGATGATGTGCTGTGACCATCGGTCTGTTACCTAGGTTACACCACTAGGTATCTTCACACAATAGGCCAACACCAAGGGCAGAGGCACGGAACTTCGGACAAATGCCACACGCGCGCACGGATGTGTCCGGGTCCTTACGCGATTTGTCGCTTTCTAGATTATGAGAAGTGTTAAATAAGGTTGACACCATTTATTGTCAGCAACGCATTCTCATCCAGGCCGACGCTGATACGGAGGGAATAGACTGGAATGATCTCTGTTGAAAATCTGAAAAGACATGTACAGGCCTTAGCGGGAGACATCGGCGAGCGCAATACCTCCAAACCGCAGGCGCTGCACCGCGCTGAGGAGTATATCGCCCAAGTCTGGCAAGCGCAGGGTTACAACGTTGTGCGCCAGGAATATCCGCTGAAGGGAGACCGATGGGCGAACCTTGAAATCACTCGCGCGGGGCGAGAGAAGGAGGCTCCGTTCCTGCTGATCGGCGCCCATTACGATTCGGTCGTCGGCAGCCCCGGCGCCAACGACAACGGCACCGGAGTGGCGGCTCTGTTGGAGATCTCGAGGGCGTTTGCTGACGTTGCGCCCCAGACCTCCGTCCGGTTCGTTGCATTTGTGAACGAAGAGCAGCCCTACTTCCGGACTCCGCTCATGGGCAGCAGGGTCTATGCCCAAAGGGCTCGTGACCGTGGAGACAAAATCCGGGTCATGGCCTCATTGGAAACGATGGGGTACTACAGTGATGCCCCTGCTAGTCAGAAGTTTCCTTTTCCTTCGGCGCTATTTCGCCTGCTGTACCCGGATCGAGGGAAATTTCATCGTCTTTGTTTCCAATCTTCCCTCGCGCGCGGTCACCCAACAGGCGCATAGGCTATTCCAGCGCCCATTCCAATTTTCCGATAGAGACCATATCGACGTTCGAAATGGTCCCCGGTATCGACTGGAGCGACCATGCCTCCTTCTGGCGCGCCGGCTATCCGGCCTTTATGGTCACCGATACCGCCCCTTATCGATACCCGTACTATCATACGGCCGAAGACACGCCCGATAAGGTTAATTACCAGGCCTTGGGTCGCGTCGTGGAAGGCTTGCGCGCAACATTCCAAGGACTAGCCCGATAAAAATCTTCGCACTCGATCGCGATAAATCAGCGGGCCAGTCAAAAATGAACTTATATTTTAGTTAGTCATGACATGAGATGCCTAGGTGGCGTAAGCAGATGCAGATCATACCAGCAGCAGGCCTACAGCGCGTGCCTTCTTCCAGGTCACCGATCGGACCAAGGTATCGAATGCCTGCGGACCGAGGTAATATTCTCTTCTGACCTCAGTGAGGCGCGGATAGCCGTCTCGTTTTCCTCGTGTCGGCGTTGCCTTATTAAGAAGATCGCGCAGCCAAACCGCCGTATCTGGTGGAAGCCTCAGGTCAGCGTCCTCCGCACGGCCGGGAAGAATTATTCGGCAGCGTTCCCTTCCGTTCTTTTCAAGAACCGGCATGCCGCCGATCCAGACCAAGCGCCGCTCCGGCAAAGCACTTTGGGAGATCGGATTCGCCCTAGCGCCTTGGCGCCCCAAGTTTTCGCGACCCGAGGCCGCGTCAGCGCTCTGCCTGACGGCGGCTTGAACCAGCTCCGGACATCCACCGCCAGATTTTCTCCTTCCTGATAGTGATACAAGGCGGTCCGCAGACCTTCTCCAAGCCACTGCGGGGCTTCGCCTTGGCGATCTTCATGGGTCAAATCATTTTCCGCGAACCCGGCAAACGTCGGCCCAGTAATACTGATGCCATGTTCCTTCGGGTCCAAGCCAATGGGACTATGCGCAGTGGCGGTGAACTTGTGCCAGAACGCGGACTGAATGAGGTCAAGCGCGAACAGTTGTCGCACCCGCTCCAGGCTATCGACCGTCTCCTGGACTGTTTCTCCCGGCAGCCCGTACATTAAGTAGGCATGAACGAGAATTCCGGCGCTGCGAAACGCGGAGGCGACGCGGGCGGTGCCCGCCACCGTAATTCCTTTCTTCATCTCTTCAAGAAGCCGATCCGATGCGGCTTCCAGCCCGGCGCTCACCGCAATACACCCCGATGCCGCGAGCAGACGGCACAGGTCGGGGGTAAACGCGGATTCGAAGCGGACGTTCCCCCACCAGGTGATGACGACCCCGCGTTCCAGCAACGATAGGGCGAGGCTTTTGAGGCCTGCCGGCGGCGCGGCTTCGTCGACAAAGTGGAAACCTCTGCTCCCAGTCTCCGCAATCAGAGCCTCGATGCGGTCGGTCAGAATCTCGCTGGGTGTGGCCTCGTAGCGGCCGATATAATCCAATCCGACATCGCAAAAGGTGCATTGCTTCCAATAGCAGCCGTGCGCGACCGTCAGTTTATTCCAATGGCCATCCGACCAGAGCCGGTGCATCGGGTTCAAAGTGTCCAGCACCGAGAGATAGCCTGACAGCTGCAATCCGGCATAGGTCGGCGTACCCAGCTCGGCCATGGTGAAGTCGGGCTCCCTGGCTCCGTCACACCAGACCACCTTGCCTTGAGAACGCAGGAACGTGCGCCGGAGTGCCGTCTCCTCCCGTTTGCCGGCCAGGTGTTCCAGAATACATAGGAGTGGCCGCTCGCCGTCGTCGAGCGTGACATAGTCAAGATAATCGAATACCCGAGGATCTTGCAGACGGCGAAGCTCTGTGTTCGCATACCCCCCGCCCAATATCGTGCGCACACTGGGACGGCGTGATTTGACGGCCTGCGCGATACGCAGCGCTCCGTAGAGATTGCCGGGAAATGGCACTGTCAGACCCACTACCGTGGGATCGCTGGCCTCCATGTGGCGCCACAACGCATCCAGCATGAGCTGGTCGGTAAAGCTCGGGGGCGCGGCGAGGGAGCGCATGACCGTATCGAAAGATGAAGCCGAGATGCCGACCTGCTCGGCATAGCGGGTCAACGCGAACTCGGGGGCTACGGTTTCATGCACGAGATCGGCAAGATCTTCAAGATAAAGCGCGGCCAGATGACGCGCTTGATCGACCTGTGTAGCCTTGCGGTTTTCTTTTGCGCCGGCAAAGCGCGGACCTTGCGGCAGGAAGCCGCCCTGGCAGATGCGAGGCGCGAGCGTATTGTCGGCTCCTTGAAGAAATCCCACGACAGGCTCAATCGAATCGAGATACGCCCGCTCCAGCGCCAACATCTGCCGGGCTTCACCCGGCAGGTCTGCCGTGTTTCGAATCCGGTCGAAAATGAGCGACAAGCCCGGGCGCGAGAACAATCCCAGCACCATGTCAAGGCCGATATCGGCCTGGCACACCATGCCGGGCGAGGCTGGATCAGGAAGCGTTGCATTTCCAACCGCATAGCCACGGGATTTCAAAAACCCGGTCAGGTACGCGGTGGAGGGATACGGCGTGTTGAGCTGCGTTAACGGCGGGATCAGCAGAAGGAGTGAAACCGCGGCCATGCGGTCTCAGATACCATAACAGCCAGCCTCACCGCCAGCGCTGCCCATCAGACTAGCGGAAGACAGACGAGTTCAGGTACCATGTCCACACACATTGCAACCGGGAGCCGGGAAATGGAAAAGGCGACATTCGGGGCGGGCTGTTTCTGGCACGTGGAAGCCGCGTTTCAGGACGTGCACGGCGTGACTTCAACCGCCGTCGGGTATTCCGGAGGACACAGCAAGGATCCGAGCTATCGGGACGTGTGCACGGGACAAACGGGACACGCCGAGGTTGTTCAGGTTGAGTATGAACCTGGGATTCTCTCCTATGAAGATCTTCTCGAAACTTTCTGGAAAATCCATGATCCGACGACCCTGAACCGGCAGGGCCCGGATGTCGGCTCACAGTATCGCTCAGCGATCTTCTTTCATTCCCCGCAACAGGAAGCCGTTGCGAGAGCCTCCAAAGACAAGCTCCAGCAGTCAGGGCGGTTCGCCAGACCCGTCGTCACGGAAATTACGCCCGCGTCCCAGTTCTACCGCGCCGAAGAGTACCACCAGCGCTATTTCGAAAAGACCGGGCACCGGTCCTGCGGCTTGACGTAAGGAAGCGGCCTTCTCCGAGCTGGACAATGGCCTCTGCAATTATTTCGCGTCCCCCGCGTGATTGGAGGCAAAGCGTGAAACGCTTCCTGATCGGCCTCCTCCTCATGCCTGTCATTTTGTTCTTCGTATTCCTTTGGATCACCTTGAACTGGAGTTATTCAGACGGAGACCGCTCCGGCTATTTGCAGAAATTTTCCCGGAAGGGCTGGATCTGCAAAACCTATGAAGGGAGAGCTTGCCATGAGCACGGTGCCGGGGACGGCTCCTGTCATTTGGGAGTTCAGCGTTCGGGACGGGGCCGTAGCCGAGAAGATGGCCGAGTTACTTGGCAGGAAGGTCATTCTGCACTACCACGAGTACCGCCACATCCCGACCAAGTGCTTCGGCGCCACCGAATACTTCGTCGATGCGGTCACGCCGGCGGAGAAAGATTAGTCTGACAGGGCATCTCACTCTTTGGGCTTCATGAGTCGCCAGCTTTGAGTAGAGCGGACATTCGGGTTGAATCCAGCATCATTCGATAACAGATACTCTCCGCTGCCGGATACCCAGACCTCACGGTAGCCGGACGGCAATTCCACCGATCGGCCCTCAAAGGGGTGCTCGTACGATTCCACGCCTCGAACGTAACGGCTGAATCGCGCATTAATCCGATCTGAGGATGCCTGTTGATTCGCATACGCCTGGCGGTTCATGGCACTGATCTCGTCATTCGTTTTCGCGATGTAGCGACTTAACTCGCCGGCATTCCGGATACTCTGCATTTGGTTCTGCTGCCACATCTGGACGACCTGAAGATATTGGTTGAACCAAGCCATATTCACTTTCACCGACGCGCTGATCGAATGAAGCAGTCCCGCCAGTTCATCCAGTTTCCCCTTTGCCGTCTTAAAACCATACAGGCGGTCTGAACCCCAAAACGTTGTACCCGGCAACATCGACGAGGTCGAAGCCACCAGAACGCAGTAGACATCCTCCTGCATAGGGTTTCCCGCTTCAATGTACTCAGTCCGGATTCGTTCCGCTTTGACCTGTTTGTTGATGCCCGGTTCCTGCTGCGCATTTGCCACTGTCTCTGCAATCTGCGGCAGAACCTGACGATCGGTGATCCGCGGATTCGTGAATTGCCTGCGATATTGAGAAAGCACGAATTGCTGGACAAACGCGGCAATATCCGCGGGCACCGGCCGCACCTCATTCCCTAAATAGTTGCTGCCGATCGGAAAAAATACGATCCCGCCTTGGGTCCAGACGAAGGGCACATTCGGAAAGATTTCGAGTGCCTCCGGCCCATTTGGATTCCAGACGCGCATTGCCACTGTAGCCAGATTGGAGCGATCGTGATGCCATACCACGCCACCGCTGGTCTTCCATCCTGAGGGAATAAGGATCCGGAAGGCTTCGATATTGTTGACCGCGGGATCCCGTACAATGACCGTTTCCAACCGCAGGGGCGCTGCGGGGCGGTCTTTTGCCAGGGCCGCGGAACAGATAGGGAGGCCCGCCGCAAGCAAGGCGCCGAGAAATACTATCCCTGGTTTCATGTCATCACTCGGCAAACGGGGTTACGATCCGAGGAATCTAATTCAGCGGGGAAAAACCGTCAATCGGCAGAAATAGCTAGCCCTGCCGCGTTCGAAGCGGCAGGGCAGGCTTGAACCCCCTAGCGGGTTTCTTTTTGTGGACCGGAAGCCGGACCCTCCATGCATGGATCAGCGCCCATACGAGCGCTCATTTCGGCGCTGCTACGCGGTTTCGACGCGTCTACTTTGGAATCTGGTTTAGCACTCGACGCAGCACTTTGTTCCGGGCACGGAACCTGCGTTGTGCTCTTGAGTCCGGTACCGACGCTGGCGTCAGCTCCTGAAGTCGAACCGATCCCTGTTTTCCCGCTCTCCGACGGCGAGCCCGACTGTGGACTCATTGAACCCAATTCCGAGCTGGACTGTCCTGCACTTGGATCCTTAGCTGAATCTTTAGCGCCGGCGAAACTACTCAGGCTTACTCCCATGACCATGACCGTCGCCAAGACTGCGATTGCAAGTGTCTTCACCATATCAACCTCCTCGTTTAAATGGCGCAAAATTGTCACAGGTCAACATCCGTAGCAAAGTTTTCTTTATGAGAGCAATCGACAAAAACTCCCTCGCTACGTAAAAATGTCAACACCCTCCCCTTGGGAGCCTCCTTTCGTAGGATATCTCTGAGCGCTGTTCCTAGCTACATGTGGATTCGTAAGAAATTAGGAGGACTGATATGAAGAACGATACAAGGGGGACCCTGACGAAGGGTCTTGAAACCATTGCAGAAACCGTGGGAGTCGTTGCAGGGCTTGCATCTAGAACTTTCTCCCCAACCGGTAATCCGAATGCCGTTCAGATGTTGAAAGATGACCATGTCTTGGTCGAGCATCTATTTGAGCAATTCGAGCAGACTGACGATAACCGAAAAAGAGCGGATATTGTGCGTTCGACCCTTGCTGAACTTGAGGTTCATGCCGCGCTGGAAGAGCAGATCGTGTACCCGGCGATCCGGAGGCTGGACGACTCGAAAGAGCACCAAGACACAATGGACGAGGCGCTGGAAGAACACCATCTCGTCAAGCAACTGATGGCGGAGCTCAGTGAAATGACGCCACAGGATGATCGCTTCGCGGCTAAGTTCACCGTACTGGCCGAAAGTGTCCGGCACCACGTGAGAGAAGAGGAAGACGAAGTCCTGCCGAAGGCCGAGGAGAGTGATCTGGACCTTGATGAGCTTGGGCGCCAGATGGCGGAGCGAAAGCAGCAGTTAATGCAGAAGACGAATCGATCGGGTGTCGCTCAGCGTAAACGGACGGCTTCAGGGCGGGTGGGTGCAAATGGGCAAAGAAGTCTGTCCCGGCAGACGTCAGGGCGGGCGGGTGCAGTGGCAAAAGGCCAAAAGAGGCGGGGAGCCACCGCCGGAAAAGGCCGTGCATCATCCCGGACAGGCTCAACGTCGGCGCGTGGCGCAAGGCTCTCAGGAAAGAAGGGCCGCGGCGCTTCTAAATCCTCGGCGCGTAGTACTTCCAAAGCGCGGTCTGGCCGCGGGCGCGCTTCTGCCGGACGCAAAAGAACCCGGAGCTGAACAACGGGCGGGCCGCCACTTTCAGCTTCGAGCCGTGACCAACAGGCTATTGTTGCGATCAGCCATTGTAGTTGTGGTAGCTGTGCCGGCCTGTATCAGTGAGCCCACAATTCCTGCAACCGCTGGGCACGTCCGCAGCTGTACTTGTAGAACTTATACCTGATTGGATTCTTCTGATAAAAGTTCTGATGGTACTCCTCAGCTGGATAAAACTCTGTGGCCGGAATGATCTCGGTGACAATCGGCTCCGAAAACTTCTTGGTCCTCTCCACCATTTTCTTCGAGTCTTCGGCGAGGCGCTTTTGCGTCTGATTGTGATAGAAAATGGCCGCGCGATACTGACTGCCGACATCGCAGAATTGTTTATTGGGGGTGGTGGGATCGATGTTACGCCAGAAGAGTTCCAGGATCTTTTCATAATCGATTTTTGCCCCATCGTAGGTGATTTGGACAGCCTCTGCATGGCCGGTCCCGCCTGCGGAGACTTCCTCATACGTCGGATTACGTTTTTGCCCACCGGTATAGCCAGACGTCGTCGTGATGACCCCCTCCAATCGATCCAGCGCTTCTTCCATGCACCAGAAGCACCCGCCGGCAAACGTCGCCTTCTCGAGCCGGGAAGCGCTGGGTGTTTGATCCTTTCCTTCGGCGAAAATAGAGCCTGGTTGCGCCAGCATGAGCACCAGCCCGAGAACAATTCGGATTTTCATGAGAATTCTCCTCTTTACTCGTACAGCCTAGCTGATGCTTCCTAATTATTGCCTGATCATATGGCCCGCAATCTTAACTGCACTTGATTCCGCGATTCCTGGTACTATAATAAATAGTACTCGACCCAGATTCTTTACGAAAGGATACTCATTTTGAACACTCCAAAGCTGATTGCTCTCATGGTGGTGCTTGCTATGACTGCCACCCCGACACTGTCTTTCGCGAAAGCCAGCGGCGGAAGCCGCGGGTCGGGCGGTTACTCGAGCGGGGGGTCCGGAAACTTCGGTAGTCGGGGATCGCGGACCTTTGACAATAACCGGTTTAAGCCTATTGAACGTTCCACGACGCCGGCGCCCTCCGCGGCGCCGCCAGCAGCGCGGCCTGCCGCGCCGGCTGTGCAACCCCAAGCCCCAAGCTCCCCGTCCTTCTGGCAGCGTCATCCCATTCTTACGGGCCTGGCAGCCGGCGTGGCGGGATCGTGGATCGGCCATATGCTGTTCGGGGCCAGTAATACCCAGGCGGCGCCCGGTGAAGCCGGCGCCACGGAAGGCGCGAGCGAGAGCGGCGGCAGTTCCATGTTCATGCTTCTCTTGCTGATGCTTTTAGGCGCAGCTGCGGTCTATTACTTCATGAAAGTCCGACGCAGCCCGAGCGCGACACCTGCGTATGCCGGCCTTATGCGAAACTCGTCGGGCGATAGCACTACGTATTGGCCTCGGCGCGGTCTGCCTAAAGTGTCTCCGGTTTCTGAAGGGGGTTTCATGAGCCCGCAGCAGGTTGCTATTCCGATCAATACAGTAGACCAGGACCGCTTCAAGGAGATCCTGCGCGATGTGCAAGCCGCCTGGTCCCGGCAGGACTTGGATGCTTTGAAACGTCTGACAACCCCGGAAGTGCTCCACTATTTCAGCACTGCCTTAAGCGAAAACGCCAGCAAGGAACTTGAAAATCATGTGGAAGACCTTCGCGTGCTGAGCGCCGAGGTCCAGGAAGCCTGGACCGAGGATGTGACAGATTATGCGACAGTGCTGTTTCGGTGGTCGGCGCGGGATTACTCAGTATCGCTGAATAAACAGCGTGGGGAACCGGGCTACGTGGCTGAGGGAAACGACCGCACAGCGACAGAGGAAACCGAAGCCTGGACCTTTATGCGCTATCAGGGCGGCAAGTGGCTGCTGTCGGCGATCCAGCAGGCCGACTAACGATTTGTCTCGCCGGTTGAACCGGCGAAATGTTGCAGACTATCCCGAATCCTGACGAATAGCAGCGGTAGGCTTGTCCTCCATACTGTCATGCCCTCGTGTGGCGAACCCCCCCGCGCCATTTTTCCCACCTCTCCTCCTAACTGATACTCGTCTCAATACCACACACTTATAGGCATGACATGTCGGCGATAGTACTTTGGCCGATGCATGTCGTGCATCGTTGGGATTGTACAGGTGGAGAGAACTCCGTAGCCTAATTGGAACCAACATCAGGAGTCTTCAAGTGATCTCAAAGAAAAATACTTCGCCATCGGGTCTGAAAGCGTCGTCCGGAGCGATTACTTTGTCTATCGACATAGGAGGTTCCGGTATTAAAGCGGCCCTCGTGGACAATCACGGCAATTTTTTGAAAAAGCGAGTCCGGATTTCCACGCCCAAGGGAGCTAATCCTGACATCGTCATCAAACAACTTGAGCACTTAGGCAAACAGCTCGGGGCCTTTGATCGGCTTGCCGTAGGTTTCCCGGGTGTCGTGCGCAACGGTGTCACACGGGTCGCGCCTAATCTCTCTCATGAGTGGAAAGGCCATGACTTTGCAAAGGCATTATCTGACAGATTTTCCAAGCCCGTGCGCGTCCTGAATGACGCAGATATGCAAGGCTACGGCGCGATCACTGGAAAGGGAGTGGAGGTTGTGCTGACGCTGGGAACAGGCGTTGGCACTGCGCTTTTTGTTGAGGGGACGCTCGTCCCTAACATTGAAGCCGGGGAAGACAGTTTGAACAACAGGGCGTTGAAGAAACTAGGAATAAAGCGCTGGAACAAGCGACTTATGAAGCACATCCGTAAATTGGAAGCACTATTTAATTATGACCAGCTGTATATAGGGGGAGGGAATTCCAAGCATGTCCACATCCAAAACTTGCCGGGCAATGTAATCATCTGCCCTAACCTCAAAGCCTTGTTAGGCGGGGCCCGCATCTGGAAACGGTAGGAGATCGTAGGGTACATCTCACTGTCTAGGCCAGCGTCGCCCTGAGTGCTTGGTGGCACGGGATCTAGGCCATTACCGGCATCACTTGGGCACAAACGTTAACGCAGCTGAGTTAATGCAGTAGCGCAAGCCGGTGGGTGGAGGCCCGTCATCGAAAACATGGCCTTGATGGCCGCCACATCGTGCGCAATGGACCTCCGTTCGTGTCTGAAACAGACTACTGTCGGTCTTCCTCCCAAGCGCCGACTCCGAGATCGGTTTCCAAAAGCTCGGCCAACCCGTCTTGCTGTCGTATTTGTGCTCAGACGAAAACAGCGGCAGCTGGCACGCGGCACATTCATAGATTCCGGCGGCTTTGTTTGCATTGTAGGCGTTCTGAAACGGCTTCTCAGTGCCATGTTGTCGGAGCACTCGAAACTGTTCCGGCGTCAGCATCTTCCGCCACTCATCATCGGTTTTCACGACCTCAAACGTTTTCGCAGTCTCCTTGGACATTGCGGTCTCTCCTTTCCCCCAACGACGGCTTGCAGCACTGACCCCTTCTTGATAAGTTTGCGGCGGACGTCTGTAATTTTAAGACATTCAACAGTTAAAAAAGAAGGGCGGCGGGCAGCATGATGACTCGTATGGCTCTGTGCGTTCTTGGTCTGATTTTTTTGACCACACCTGCTCCTGCAGGAAGCCCCACCATCTCACCCGCCCTCCCTGAGTTCGCCAAGACGAACTCTTCCACCCCCGGGGAGAAGGAGCCGCGGCCGGTCCCACTACAAGAAAACCCGGTACGAGATCAAAGCATTCCGTCTGATGCGACGTATATCGCCAAAGATTATGCGTTCACCGGACCCGATGAAATTGCTGCCGGATGGATCACTACCAAGTTGGTGAACAAGGGTGATGACCTGCACCAGGTCCAATTCCTGAAGCTGCCAGACGGCAGAAGCGTCCAAGATTTCGCGGCTGAGATCACCGCCAACTATACCCGGCTCCCGCATTGGGTGCAGCGCCGGGGCGGGCCTAACAGCGTCATCCCGGGCGAGCACGCGGCGGCCACCGTTCAGCTTGACCCGGGCAATTATGTCGTTATCTGCGGAATACCGGATCGCCGGGGGGTACCACACGTTGCCCTGGGCATGTTAAAAGCTCTGCGTGTGACGCAGGGCCTTCCAAATATATCGGATCCGCCGCATGCCGACGTCACGATCACTGAAGACGACTTCAGCTTCCAGGTGTCCAAGCCCATACGGGCCGGGAAGACAACGGTCCGGGTGGTGAATAAGGGCAGCCAGGCGCATGAGGTGGTGGTTGTGCAACTGGCCCGCCGCGCCACGGTCAACGCTTTTCTTGATGACTTTCAGCCAGGAGTCGTGACATCGCCATCAGGAAAGCCGGTAGGGGGAATGGTAGGCCTGGAACCTGGAGGAGAGGGGTTTTTCACGATGAATTTTGTGCGCGGCCGCTACGGTTTGATCTGCTTCCTCCCGGATCTCGCAAGGGGAGCCCCTCATTTCACGCGGGGCATGCTCATGGACATCAACGTGGAGTAGTGCTTTGACCTCTGTGAAACATCCCTCTCATCAGGTAGACGAGTGCCGGGTTGGAATCATCTCGGACACGCATGGCCTGATGCGCCCTGAGGCTGTCGCCGCATTGCAAGACTCCGATCTCATCATCCACGCGGGGGACATCGGCCACCCGTCGGTGCTGGAGTCTCTCAGCAGTATTGCGCACGTGTTCGCGGTACGGGGCAACAACGACCATGGCGAATGGACGGAGAAGCTTCCGGAATTTCGGATCGTCACGGCAGGAGGGGTATCGCTGTGCGTCCTGCATAACGTGACCGAACTACATGATGCGGCGAAGGCTACCGGCGTCGGGACCTGGGCGGCGGTCATTGCCGGTCATTCCCATCGGCCCTTGGTCGAAAAACGAGACGGGGTTCTCTTCATTAATCCCGGCAGCGCCGGTCCAAGGCGCTTTCGGTTGCCGGTCACGATCGCGCGTCTTAAGATCCGGGGCGGTGAGCTCGAGGCCAGCATCATTGAAATAGAGTCTTCAGATCGCACTTAGTCCTTTTGCCCCCCCCATGCCAAGAGTACTTTTCCCTAATCTCAAAGTAAGGAAACTTCCCTCTCAAGCCCCCCTTAACTTTCGTGCCGTAGTACCGCCCCCCACACCTCGTCGGGCGTCAACCTGACCGTTTGCATGATTGACGCCTCCACTTTAAGCCATAATTGCTAGACCACGTAGGTATATATATGTCTAGAGCAATGCCCATTTCCAACGTTTGGCGGACTGCATCGCAGACATACTTAGGTCATATCGTTAGATACATATTTACCAAAAGTACAATAGCACTGAGGCAATAGGCCTGGCTCCGAATCAGAATCCAGCTTTCCCGACCCCTTAGATAGGGCGCGGCCACTGGAAGGGTTTTTTCGTAGAGTTCCAGTCGGAACTGCTCTATAATTAAGTAATTCACCGCCTATGGGAACAGATCGGACCGCGATGAAACGCGATCGTAACTTCGCATCAGAGACCATGGATGGCCACCCAGGAACATTCTCTGATCCGGCCCCCGAGGTCCTCTGCACGATTTGCGATTGCCGGACACCCTCGCTGGATCACAAAAGCGTCGGGTCCGTGCGAGGCAATACAGAGAAATATCAAAATACCTATTTCCGGCTCTGGAAATGTCCTCAGTGCAGCACAGTCCAAAGTCTCGATCCGGTAGATTACACGGAGATTTATCGGAATTATCCCCTTAATCAGAGAAAGGAAGATGGCTTTGCCCGCGCGACGTTGGGCAATCTCCTGGGGCGGCTGCAGCGTGCGGGTATCACCAAGCAGGCGGCCGTTCTTGATTATGGGTGCGGCAACGGGATTTTCGTCAATTATCTGTTTCGGCACGGGTTTTCAAATGTTGTTGGCTACGATCCCTTCGTTGAAAGCTATTCGCGTTCTCTCTCTCCGGAGGTCTTTTTTGATGTGATCGTTGTGAATGATGTCATTGAACACTGTGAGGATGTTCGCGCAATCGTAAGAGAATGCCGCGAGAGGCTTCGCCCGGGAGGCCTGCTTTACATCGGCACCGTGGAGTCCGACGGCTTGGACATGGAACATCTTGAGCCACATGCCATGAAACTCCACCAACCTTTCCATCGAGTTTTTCTGAAGGAAAGTGTTTTACACGACTTATGTCGAGAATTCGGATTCAACATTGTGGCCACGTACAAGAGATCCTATCTGGACACCCTCATGCCGTTTGCCAACTACCGATTCCTGGATGAGCTAAGCAAGGCCCTGAACCATAACATGGATCGCATGCTGCAAGGCTCAGGCGTTTTTGCGGCCTTCCTGAAAAGGCCGCAGCTGCTGTTTTTTGGGTTATTCGGCTATTTTTTTCCATCCGCTTTTGAACCGGCCGTTATTGTGCGTAAGCAACAATAGCGGCCCCTGAATGTCGATGCCTTCTCGAACCACTTAGACCGCGAACCAAAATCCATGCATTTGGGAAATTCCCCGTTACAGGAGTATAGCAATCAACTTTGGGACGTCATCGTTATTGGGACCGGCATGGGAGGAGCCACCATTGGCTACGAACTTGCGGAAGCGGGGTTCAGTGTTCTTTTCTTGGAAAAAGGTGAACGGCTGATCGACCCCAAGGACGGAGTAAGAGGTGTGTTTCCAGAGTCTCACCTGGATAGCAAGACGCTCACTGCACGTGAACTGCAAAAACATGGGCGATGCTCCTCGCCTCTAACATTTATAAGTAACAAGACCCGGTCGACTTCAGTTCCTTTTGTAGGCGAAGGCAGCGGCGGCTCGAGCCTGCTGTACGGCATGGTTTTCGAACGATTCCATAAATCTGACTTTACCCCTAGAGTGTCGCACAGGAATCACCCCGATCTATCTCGGTCTGCCTTGCCTGAGGAATGGCCTATATCCTGGGAGCAGATGACCGAATTTTACGATTTGGCAGAGCAGCTTTATGAAACGAAGAAAGGGGCGGATGTCCCGGTTGACACGTTGTCACCGTCTTCTCAGGAATTTTTTCATTTCTTTAAAAATTCCAACTTAAGTCCCTATGTGCTGCCAAGATCACGGGAACTGCTTCGAAATTGCCGGGAGTGCCAGGGTTTTCTGTGTCCATTGGATTGTAAAAATGATGCATCCAAAATGTGTTTGCGGCCAGCTCTCACCCGTGGCGCACACCTGCTCACATCCTGCGAGGTCGTGAAGCTTATCTCCGCAGGCCCACGGATAGAAGCCGTCATCTGCAATTATCAAGGTCGGTCTCTTGAGCTGAAAGGCACATTGATTGTGTTGGCCTGTGGCGCTGTGAAAACCCCAGAGCTGTTGATTCGTTCGAAATCTCCAGAGTGGCCGACGGGACTCGGAAACTCATCCGGCCTAGTTGGAAGAAATCTCATGCGGCATTTTTTTGATCTCTACATTGTTTTTCCAAAGCACAGCAAAACCAACGGCCTGAGGAAGGAAATTGGTTTTAATGATTGGTACGTCGACGACGAGCAAAAACTTGGCACGGTGCAGGCTTTTGGCAAGATGCCGTCAGCCCAAGTCATCCTCAGCGAAATGGAAATGAAAATTAAATCTTTGTTCGGAAGGCTCGGAGTTTTGGCCGTGAGCCCCTTTAAGCCGCTAATGAGATGGGGATTAGATCACATCTTTGAGAGAGGCTTCGTCTTTGTAAGTTTGGTTGAGGACCTCCCATTTCCTGAGAATCGGGTGGCCTACAGTGAGGATGAAACGCAGATAATCTCCAATGTTTCAAATGGTGAACGGACACGTATTGAATTGATGCGCCAGAGAATGAAACACTTGCTCCGACCCTACTATTACTTGCAACTCAAGAGCGCTGAAGATGTCACGCGGTTGGCGCACACTTGCGGCACCTGCCGAATGGGGAACGACCCAAAGACAGCGGTGGTCGATGCCAATAATAAGGTTCATGGGATCGACAACCTCTATATTGTGGATACATCCTTTTTCCCTAGCAGTAGTGGTACGAACCCGGGCTTGACTACTGTAGCCAATGCGATAAGAGTCGCTCGACACTTGGTTCGGAGCGAGCTTAAGAGAAGCCTATGAGCAGAAGCATTAGCTGTCTACACTGCTTCGCTTCGTCCACGCTCGGCAGCAGCCTTAAAGAACAGGCGCTCGCCCCGTATTTCTCCTCCGCGGCCCTGGCTATGGTACCGCGCGTCATTATGACATCGTCTTCCGTAGCTTCCCCTAAGCTCATCTGATAACCTCCTTCTTATGGGAAACATCATGCCGGAGTTCCGTGCTCTCATCCTGGGATCCGCCTTCTTCATCCCGCATCTAGCTCTTGCTGACTTCACCGGCGAAGTCGTCCGGGTCGTTGACGGCGACAGGATTGAGGTGCTGCACGACGGCAGACCTGAACGCATTCGATTGTCCGGTATCGATGCGCCCGAGAAAGGCCAACCCTTTGGCAAGGAGGCGAAGCAGGCAACCTCCGCCCTCGCCTTTCACAAGGCGGTGACGGTCAAGGTGCGAGGCCGCGATTCGTATGGCCGCATCATTGGGCGGGTCGTGCTTCCGGATGGGACGATCCTCAATCACGAACTAGTCAAGCAGGGTCTCGCCTGGCAGTACCGGCGATCGTCACAAGATGGTATACTCGCTGCAATGGAGGCCGCAGCGCGGGCGTCTAAGCGCGGCCTGTGGGCCGATCCTCAGGCAATTCCGCCCTGGGAGTGGCGTCGTACAAGTCATTCCCCGCTAAAAGACAAAAGAGGAGTGAATGGGAATATGCCTCTTTTTGAATACATCTGCCAGGAATGTCAGCATCGATTCGAGACGATCACTCGTGGCTCGGCGCTGCCGACATGTCCGTCCTGTGAGGCCACAACGGTGGAAAAGCAGTTCTCGGCTTTCGCCGTCGGTGGGCCGACTGATGGCGCAAGTTCTGTAGGTCCCGGCGCATGCGGCAGCTGCGGTGATCCTCGCGGTCCTGGCGCCTGCTCAATGAATTAGCGCGTTCGTAGGAGAACCCAAACGATCCAGCATCTTCTTGATCGCCACCATCTGGCTGCCGCTTTTCGTGTAATAGTCGGCACCGTCATACCCCCACCAATCCCAGCATGCATTCGGATTGATGATATATTTCCACGTCCAAAACACTTTCCAGTTCCAGCCGAACCGCGCAATGGTTTGCGGGTACAGGATGATGATATTATTGGTATCGGCCCATTCGTTATAGCCCGCCTTCTTGTAAAATTGATCGCCGACGGCGTCGAAATGTTGGAGACAACCATGAAGCGCTACGTGCACTCTGCATCGGGTTGAAGCGCAAGAAGCAGGTATGTAGGCAAAGCCGGAATCCCGCATGCTGTGAGAATAGGCATCACCGTCGAGGAACTCTCTCTGGTCGAATTCAACAAACGTGCCGCTTAACTTACGTGATGGCGGGTTAAGCGACCCGTAAGTGTGTTCGAGCAAGTGTCGAGCCGCATCGTAGGAGCAGTTATTAATAAACGGACTAGCGTTTGTGGAGCAGGCGTTTGCCGTGTTGTCTTCTACGATCATGCCATGCCCTGCATGGAGATCATGTTTGTAATAGATGTTCTCAGGGCGGACATAGTGCCGGTAATACCGGTGAAGCGCATCCATTACGGGCTGCTTCACAACAGTATCTTCTGTACCCGAAAACAGCCAAACCTTCGACTTCGTTAAATTAGCGGTATTGTCGATCTCGCCCGAGCTTGCTAACTCATTCGTCATGGTCGCGAGATTTTTGACGTCGGGGACGGGGTGTGACGAGTCAGGTTTCATGCAGTTGCGCAGGCCCGCATCGCGCTGCCTTCTGCACAGTTATAAGGCCCACCAGCGATGACACCCGCTCCTTTGACCATGCTGGAATACGCAACGTGGAATTGCACTGCCATATAGGCGCCGGAAGAAATCCCTGATACGGAGGTTTCCGAAAGATCCGCATCATAAGAAGGCATGAAATCCGCGGCAAAAACGTGAACCGGAAATAACGCCGCAATCACACAACATGACGCGCGCAAGATTCTGTAACGCAAGAACTGTTTCACGGTCTTCAAAATATATCCTCCATTGTTGTATCTGCTCGAGTTGCGAGCTTTCCCCATCGCTGTCATCACAGCGGGAAATTCCTTTCCGACTCTAAGAGTAGAATCGAATTACGCGCGGTTATAGAGAGAATCGAAGCAGGCTATAGGCTTGATTCGAAGAAGCGCGGTGACAGATCATCATCCTACTGCGAAATGCTATTGGCTGCCATTACCCTTTCGGATGATCGAAGGGGGAAAAGGAACTTGTCTTGGCAAGTTTCAGGGCTTGGGCGGGTGCAATGGCAAAGAAACTCCTGACGAATCTCTCTCGCTCGCTGGTCTGCTCGTTCGTATATCTCCCGTTTCTAGGCGTCAGACGTAGATATTCTTTCAGAGCCAAGGATGCTCGCGCGGATTTGTGGGATTTCAGGAACGGTGAAGACCTGTTCGAGAAGCGAGAGTGCTTGGCGGTTGGTAATACAGTATGTATAACTCGGCGCGTGCCGTTCACTGGTGATTCTTTTTCCTGTAATTTTGCCGGCGCCAATTTTGCCCTGAACATGTTTAAGGATTGGTATCTCGTTATTGCTGATCGACACAACTAAGCCACGGTTCTTATACCGATTTCTGCGCGTCATCGTTACCGTTCCTTCCCCGTCGATTAGCCCAGCTATATAAGCTGCGTCTGCCAAATCAAGCATTTTGACTTTTCGATAAATCACCTTCTTAACTCCTATTTATTCTCTGACACGGCAAAGATTCGAAGACAAATAAAAAGCCCCTGAGTCTCGTGACCCAGGGGCCTGTAATGGTGGAGGTGAGGGGACGGAATACTCCGAGCCTTTCGACCCGGTCCGGACTATGCCTTCATCCCAGTGGGATGCGGGGCGTCTTAGCATCAACTCGATGCTCCGAGTGTCTGCCCATCTTCTTTAAGACCGGCGGATCTCTGAGTCTCTACAGGGCCGGCGAGGTTGGCCCTCTCCGACCCCTCGGCGTTACCATAGCCCGCCATCACGGACTGTAGGGTTCACCGATTGAGCCCCGTGTTCACCCGAGGATTGCTCCCCGGGGCGACCTATGTTGATCGAACCCCTGTCCGAAGACCGTCAGCGAAAGGCCTCTACATGCTTATCTGCCGATTTGGTGTTTCGCTTCCGTCCACGCCCGGCAGCAGGCTTAGAACAGTTGCTAGCCCAGTGTGTCTCGCCCACCGCCGCTAGGCACCAGCGGCAGGCCAGCCCGCAATCGTCGTCCCTTCCCCCGCGCGGGCGACAGAAGAGGGACGTCACCGCTAATTAGGCGGCGAGTGCCATTTCTGTGTTGGCAATTATTTTTTCCGGACTTAACGAGTTCCCGGTTCTCGGCATGCCACCTTGGCCTCATGATCCCCGTCGAAGCCTGTCACCCCCTTTGGATTATTATACCAGGGGAAAGGAAATCTGTCACACGGGCAAGGGGCGCCGGGGTTAGGGTGGGTGGGATAGGATTATCGCTTGCTGACCTTCATCGCCCGCTGGACCTCGCGCCGCGACTCCCGATTCTTGATATCCTCGCGGCGGTCGTACTCGTGCTTGCCCTTGCCCAGCCCGATTTCGATCTTCGCTTTCCCCGCCGGCGTGAAATAAAGCCTGAGCGGCACCAGCGTCAGACCTTTCTGCTGGGTCCGTCCCATGAGCTTATTGATCTGCCGTCGATGCAAGAGCAGCTTTCGCGGCCGCAAGGGGTCATGATTCATGATGTTGCCGTGGCTGTAGGGACTGATATGGCAATTATGTAGAATCACCTCAGTTCCGTCGACGCGCGCGAAACTGTCTCTCAGATTTACAAGGCCCTCACGAATTGCCTTGACCTCCGTGCCTTGAAGCGCCATTCCCGCTTCGTACCGCTCTTCAATGTGATAGTCGTGAAAGGCCTTCCGGTTCGTGGCCACCACAGTCTCGGCCTTGTCGCCCTTACCGGCTCCCATCCGTAAGTCCTCTTAAACAGAAGGTAACACTTGTACTACCCCTATTCAAGCACACACAAGGCCCTTGACCTGCACGGCCGACCGAACTAAGATGCGCCCGGCATGTCTCACCACCCCCGTTCCGGCTTAACAACTTCTTCCTTAACGCCGCTTACCGATGTCGTGGCAGGACTACTAAAGACGCAGGGGTTTCAAAGTCGTATGGTCGAATACTCACTCCAGCAGCAATGGAGCGAGATTGTCGGTCCGCATATTGGCGGGCATACCTATCCTGAAACCATCCGCCATCATAAGCTGTTCCTTCTGGCGGAGAACTCGGTATGGCTTCAGCAGCTTCTGTTCCTTAAGTCCGAACTCCTGTCGAAGATAGCCGGAGCAATAGGGGAAGACGTCCTGACTGATATCGTGTTGCGGGTCGGGACTTGCCCTGCTGTTTTCTCCGCGCCGCTCGATGCACACCAACCAGCCGAGGGCCACGCTGCTCTCACCTTAGACCTGCTATAACAGACGCCATCGAAGAGAGCCTTCGTGGTATTCCTCATGAAGCGCTCTGGGGACCGCTTCGCGCACTGTTTGCCAAGTCTGCGACGTCGAGAAACTTCTCTACCGCTCGCGTTCACTCTGAAAAAGTATTTTAGCGTTCTCCTCGGACGATCCCACGATCGCGCGTTCCCTATCGGGTGTCAGCCGGTAAATGCCCCGAACGCCCCGTTCGAAAGCTCCTCTGGACATACGGTCGCCCGCAAGGTACTCCCGGAGAACCGGTTCCTCAGCAAGACCGGGATTGTCGAGAACATAAATGGTGACGCGCTGGTATACGCCGGCAGGATTCCCCGGCGTGGTGGGCCTGATCTTAAGCCGCCCGAAGCCTGCGCCGTCGCCGTCGGCGGCGAGTCGAAATCGAAACAGGAGAGCTTCTATCTGTGCGTCTGTGGTGCGAGACGGTACATTGACGGTCACCGAATCTCCTACCTGAGCCATTACGCTGTAGGGGGGAATAGAACGATCCGGCGCGGTCAGGATCATGCCGATCACGGTAATGAGGATCAGTCCAATAGATAGAGTGAGTGCAGTTTTGACGAGCGGATCGAGCGGCTTTTTAGGGGATGAGCGCGGCGGCTCAGCCGCCATTTGTTTCCGGTGAGAGAAGCGGCTCGTCGCCGTCAGCATCAATGGGTCCCTCGGGTGTGGTTTCGGCGAGCTTCGCCACCCCGACGACCCTGTCGCTCTCTCCCATATCGATCAGTCGCACGCCCTGCGCGTTCCGGCTGATCTCGCGCACAGCGTCCACTTTCGTGCGAAGGATTTTGCCTTCGGCCGTGATGATCATGATCTCATCATCTTCTCGGACCTGATGGAATGACACCGCCGGACCATTCCGATCGGTCACCTTCACGCTGATAATGCCCCGACCAGCGCGGCCCTGAAGGCGATACTCGCTGACCGCGGTGCGCTTCCCATAGCCGTACTCCGTGACGGTAAGAATTGCCGCAGTTGAGTCAGGGGTAATGGTTTCCATACCGATGACCTCATTGCCTTCATCGAGCGTGATCCCGCGAACGCCCCGTGCGGTACGCCCGACGGCACGCACATCTTCCTCTTTGAAACGGATCACGATCCCTTGGCGGGTGCCAAGAAGGATCTCCCGTTGGCCATCGGTGATCTCTACCCCGATCAGCTTGTCGCCATCATCCAGCGTCAATGCAATGATGCCTCCCAGCCGGGGGTTGCCGTATGCTGAAAGCTCTGTCTTCTTGATTGTGCCCTTGCGTGTCGCCATGACGACATAGCGATCGTCGCGAAATTCTTTCACCGGCAAGGTGGCCGTCACCTCCTCCTCGCCGGCTAGAGCCAGCAGGTTGACCATCGCCTTACCTTTCGCAGCGCGCCCTGCCTCCGGAATTTCATGGACCTTGAGCCAGTACACCTTGCCGGCATTCGTGAAGAACAACAGATAATCATGCGTGGATGCCGTGAAGAGCGTAGCCACGAAATCCTCTTCCTTGGTACCCATTGCGATCTTGCCCTTGCCGCCACGCCGCTGGGCGCGATAGAGCGACACCGGATTACGCTTGATGTAGCCCGCGTGGGAGATCGTCACCACCACTTCTTCCTGCGCGATGAGATCCTCGATATTGATATCCGCCGTCTCGGGGACGATCTGTGTGCGCCGCTCGTCCTTATATTCCTCCCTGATCGCCTTCAGTTCGTCTTTGATGATCTGCCGTACCAGAGCCTCGGAATCGAGCACGGACTTGAAGTAGGCGATGCGTTTAATGACCTCCTCATATTCCTGCGTCAGCTTGTCGCGCTCGAGTTGGGTGAGCCGCTGTAGCTTCATGTCGAGGATCGCGCTTGCCTGCGTTTCCGAGAGAGTGAATTCGCGCATCAGCCCGATGCGAGCCTCCTCAGGGGAGCGTGACCGCTTGATCAGCGCGATCACCGCGTCCAGGTGCGACAGCGCGATCTTCAACCCTTCGAGAATATGCGCCCGCTCCTCCGCCTTTCGAAGCTCATAGGCGGTGCGCCGAACCACGACCTCACGGCGGTGCTCGATGAACGCCTCGAGAATCTGCTTTAAGGTCAAAAGTTCGGGACGGTTGTTGACCAAGGCCAGCATGATCACCCCGAACGTGCTTTGCATCTGGGTGTGCTTATACAGCTGGTTGATCAAAACGAGGGCGATCTCGCCCTTCTTCAACTCGATCACGATCCGCATGCCATCCCGGTCGGATTCGTCCCGCAAGTCAGCGATGCCTTCGATGCGTTTGTCCTGGATCAGTTCGGCGATCTTTTCGATGAGTCGAGCCTTGTTGACCTGAAAGGGTATTTCCGTGACCACGATTCGGTCTCTGTCGGTGCGCGGGTCCGTCTCCACGACCACTTTGGCCCGCAGGGTCAGCAGCCCCCGGCCTGTGCGGTAAGCATCCTTGATGCCTTGTGTGCCGTAGATGTACCCGGCGGTCGGGAAATCCGGTCCCGGAATCACGTCCATGAGATCATCCACGGTTGCCGCCGGGTTTTCGAGAAGCATCAGCAAGCCATCAACCACCTCCGCCACATTGTGCGTCGGGATGTTGGTGGCGTATCCCACCGCAATTCCGCCCGCCCCATTGATGAGCAAGTTCGGGACGTTCGCGGGCAATACGACAGGCTCTGTCCGCGAGTCGTCATAGTTGGGACGAAAATCGACCGTATCCTTATCGATGTCCTTTAAGATCTCTTCGGCGAGCTTCGTCAGCCGCGCCTCGGTGTAGCGCATGGCCGCGGGCGGATCTCCGTCCACCGACCCGTAGTTCCCCTGGCCGTCCACCAGCATGTAGCGCATGTTGAAGTCCTGCGCCATCCGCACCAGGGTGTCGTAGATCGCCGAGTCGCCATGGGGATGGTAGTTGCCCATGATCTCGCCGACGATCTTGGCCGACTTGCGATAGGTCCGGTTGTGGGCCAGACCCATCTCGTTCATCCCATGTAGAATCCGGCGATGGACCGGCTTCAGGCCATCTCGGACATCCGGCAGCGCCCGCCCCACGATCACGCTCATGGCGTAATCGAGATACGACGAGCGCATCTCGTCTTCGATGGCGATGTTGGTCAGGCGTTCGTCAACCGGCATCTAGTTTCCCTCTTCTGTCATGCTGAGCGAAGCGAAGCATCTCGAATGAGATCCTTCACTTCGTTCAGGATGACCCGTGAGAAGTTTCAGGCGACCCGAGTGATGGACCAGCCGTAGGAATAAATCTGTGCCCTTTTGACTTTCCCATGTACCGAAGATGTGGGCCGAAGCGGGTGGCGGCGAACGGGCGCCCTAGTCCGGAGCGCGCGCGACTTGGGCTGCGGGAGCGCAGCACAGCAGGGCTGTTCGACGACAGGACCCGCACAGGCTATACATCGAGGTTTTTCACCTCGAGGGCGTGTTGCTGGATGAAATTGCGGCGCGGCTCTACTTCATCGCCCATGAGCGTGGAGAAGATGGTGTCAACCCCGGCGAGGTCCTCGAGTGTCACCTTCAGCAACAAGCGCGTCTCGGGATTCATGGTCGTCTCCCAGAGCTGCGTCGGATTCATTTCTCCCAAACCTTTGTACCGCTGGATTGTGAGGCCATGTTTGCCGATCTCAAAGATTGCCTTCAATAAGTCGGAGGTGCCCGGATATGAGGTTTCATCCTCGCCGGCCTTGATTTTATAGGGCGCCCGGCCGAGCCCGATTGCCGAGGGGGACCACTTCTGCAGTTCACGAAAATCGGCGGAGCCGACCAGATCATGGGTGACGTCGAGCGCGTGGCCCACGCCGTTGGTCTGCACGCGGCACGCGATCTTGCTGGACTCGTGCTCTTCGTCTCTGGAGATTTCCAATGAAACCATGGCGCCGGGATAGAAGACCTCCAGGGTCTTCTTCACGTTCGCTACGACTTTTTTCAGCGCCGCGAGGTTCTTGAGTAGCTCCCGGTCCAGGGTTGGCTCGTCCACGAACGCGCGCAAAATACCCGCCTCATGATGCTTTTTCGCAAATCGCGGCAGCAGGTGCTCAAAGGCGATGATTTTTTTGAGTATCGGCAGAAGGCGGCGCCCGGTCACATAGGATTGACCGCTTTCAACGTAGACCTCGACCGCCTCGACGGCGAGGTCGGCCAGGTAATCGTTGAGCGCAAGATCGTCCTTGAGATACCGTTCGGTCTTCGCCTTCTTTACCCTGAACAAGGGCGGCTGGGCAATGTAGATGTACCCGCGATCGATCAATTCCGGCATCTGGCGGTAGAAAAACGTCAGCAGCAGCGTGCGTATGTGGCTTCCGTCCACATCGGCATCGGTCATGAGCAGGATCTTGTGGTAGCGCGCGCGGGCGATGTCGAAATCGTCCTTGCTCTTTTCCGCATCCTCCCGGGCCCGGCCGATACCGGTGCCGATCGCCTGGATGAGCGTCCGTATTTCTTCGCTGTTGAGCATCTTGTCGAAACGCGCCCGCTCCACATTCAGGATCTTTCCCTTTAACGGCAAAATGGCC
This sequence comes from Nitrospirota bacterium, assembly GCA_963788195.1. GTDB lineage: Bacteria > Nitrospirota > Nitrospiria > Nitrospirales > NS-4 > NS-11. Next base: position 8,792 of record CAWBGA010000005.1, on the reverse strand, counting down.
TGAAATCGGCGATCTCGTCCTTGCTTGGCCGAACCGCCCGCCGAATCGCCTTCGACGATGAACAGCTCGCTGTGGGCGGGATCCTTTTCGGAACAATCGGCCAACTTGCCGGGAAGGGAGCCGGAGTCCATGGCGCTTTTGCGGCGGATCAGTTCCTTCGCCTTGCGCGCAGCCTCGCGGGCTCGCGAGGCGTCCAGCGCCTTGCCGATAATCTTGCGGGCGATCGGAGGGTTCTCTTCCAGGTAGGCGCCGAGGGCTTCGTTCACGGCGGCCTCGACGATGCCCTTGACCTCGCTGTTGCCGAGCTTTGCCTTGGTCTGTCCTTCGAACTGTGGCTGGCGCAGCTTGATGCTGATGACCGCGGTGATGCCCTCCCGGACATCTTCGCCGGTCAGCGACTCGGTTTCCTTCTTCAGCAGGTCGTTCGCGTTCGCGTAATTATTAATGGTGCGGGTCAGCGCTGCCTTGAACCCGACCAGGTGAGTGCCGCCTTCCCGCGTGTTAATGTTGTTCGCAAACGAGAAAATGTTCTCGGCATAGCCGTCGTTGTATTGAAGCGCGACCTCGAGCATCATGTCTGACTTCTGAACGGCGATGAAGATCGGTTTGTGGATCGGGGTCTTGGCCTCGTTCAGGTGTTCCACGAAGGAGACGATTCCGCCCTTGTAGCGAAATATCTCCTCTTTTTCGCGTCGCTCGTCCGTGAGCGTGATGGCGAGGCCCTTATTGAGAAAGGCCAGCTCCCGCAGCCGCTGGGCGAGCACATCGAAACTGAAGTCAAGACTCTCGAAGATCTGCCCATCCGGCTTGAAGGTGACCTTCGTGCCGCGCTTCTTCGTCTTTCCTGTCACCTTCAAAGGCGCCACTGCCTTGCCGCGTTCGTACCGCTGTTCGAAGATCTGGCCGTCCTGCCAGATTTCAAGCTCCAGCCATTCTGACAGCGCATTGACGACGGAAATGCCGACGCCGTGGAGTCCTCCGGATACCGTGTACGCCCCCTGCTCGAATTTCCCTCCCGCGTGGAGCATGGTCAATGCCACCTCCGCCGCCGACTTCTTCTGGGTGGGATGCATGCCGGTTGGAATGCCGCGGCCGTTGTCGATGACGGTGACGCTGCCATCAAGATGGATCGTCGTCTCGATCGCCTCGCCGTACCCTGCCATGTGTTCGTCGACGCTGTTATCGACCACCTCATAGACCAGGTGATGCAGTCCGTCCACGCCGGTGCTGCCGATGTACATCGCCGGACGTTTTCGGACGGCGTCGAGGCCCTCTAGGACCCGGATCTGCTCGGCGCCGTACGTATCGCCCGCGCCGGACGCTGGGGCTTCTCCTTCAGGCATGGGCTCCTTTGTCGCCATAGGCTAGGCTCTCCTGGTTGTCGCTACACTTTCATCGGCATGACAACGCATAGGAATCCCGGATCCCCTTCGGGTTTCAGCACGCAGGGGCTCAATGCGGTCTTCATTTCCAGATGCACGGTCTCACTCTCCATCGCCGACAAGGCGTCCAGGAGATATCGGGCATTAAAGCCCGTGGTCAGGCTCTCTCCTCGATACTGGACCGGCAGTTCCTCAGTCGCCTCGCCGAGGTCCGGATTGCTGGTATAGAGGGTGAGCAGGCCTGAGTCGAGGGTGATCCGCACCGCATTCGTCTTATCCCGAGACAGCACGGCGACCCGCCGCAGCGCCGCTTCCAGCGCAGTCCGATCGACCGTCGCTTTTTTCGAATTGTCTTTCGGAATCACCTGCTGATAGTTCGGATACGTCCCTTCCATCACCCGCGAGGTCAGAAAGACCCCGCTCTTTTGGAACGTCACCAGGTTTTTGGTAAAACCCAGCAGCGGTTCTCCGGCCTCCTCTTCCAACAGGCGACGCATTTCCTGCGCGGCTTTCCGCGGGACAATGGCTCGGATCTCCTTCGGCACGTCCCCGCCCGGCATCCTTCGCCACCTCGCTCTCGGCGACGGCCAAACGATGGCCGTCGGTGCCGACCAGACGCATCGTGACCTTTTTGTCGCTCGAGAGCAGTGTGATCAGAAGGCCATTGAGGATATAGCGGGCATCGTTGTCGCCGACCGCAAATAAGGTCTTCCGAATCAGGCCGGCGAGCCCGGTGCCCGAGATCGCCACGCGGCCGTCGCGCTCAACGGTGGGAAGCGCAGGAAAGTCGGCGGCCGGAAGACCGACAATCTTGAATTGAATCTTGCCGGCATGGATCTGCACCCAGTTGTTTTCCTGGGTCGCCAAGGTGATCTCGCTGTCGGGCATCTCCCGCAGGATCTCGAAGAGCTTGCGGGCCGAGACCGACACGCTGCCCGGCTCCATCACCTCCGCCTTATAATGCCCGCGAATGCCGATTTCGAGGTCGGTCGCGACAAGCTCGACCCCATCCTGTTTCGTCTCCAGCAGAATGTTCGAGAGCGCCGGCATCGTGTTGCGTTTCTCGACGACACCCTGGACGCGCTGAAGGCCAGTCAATAATTCATCTCTGGCAATCCTGATTTTCATGTCCCATCCCCCTGTCCGCTACTCACCGACGATTTGGCGCTTCAAGTCCTCCAGTGTGCGTTGCAGCCCCGGATTATTTTCCTTGGCCTTTTCAATCTGCCGGCAGGCATGCATGATGGTCGTGTGGTCCTTCCCGCCGAAGTGCCTTGCAATTTCAGGATAGGACTGCTGCGTGATGTCCCTGGCCAGATACATCGCCACCTGGCGTGGATAGACGAGCGCCTTGGTGCGACGCTTCGATTTCATCTCGGACACCTTGATGTGGAATTTCGTCGCGACGACCTCCTGCACGGCTTCCAAGGTGATGACACGTTTCGCGTCGTTGACCAGTTCCTTGAGCACATTTTTGGCCATCTCCAGCGTGATGGTCTGGCCGGTCAATGTCGCATAGGCCCCGAGGCGGATTAATGAGCCTTCCAGTTCGCGAATGTTTGTTTTGACATGGCTCGCCACGAACACCGACACATCATCGGGCAGGTTGATGCCTTCCCGCTCGGATTTATCCCGAAGAATCGCGATACGAGCCTCCAGCGGATACGGTTGAATATCCGCCACGAGCCCCCAGTCCAGTCGCGAACGAAGGCGCTCCTCCATATCGGCAATATCTCTCGGATAGCGATCACTGGAGAGCACGATCTGCTTTTGGGCTTCGTACAGGCTGTTAAATGTGTGGAAGAATTCTTCCTGTGTCGCCTGCTTACCCGCAATGAACTGGATGTCGTCGACGAGGAGCATATCGATATTCCGATAGCGCCTCCGGACATCGATCATCTTGTCGTACCGAATGCCGTTGATGACCTCATTGGTAAACTGCTCAGAGGTGACATAGGCAATCCGCAAGTCGGCGCGCCCCATAACAAAATTTCCGATGGCATGCATCAGATGGGTCTTTCCGAGTCCCACGCCGCCGTAGATCAACAGCGGGTTATACGAAGTGCCGGGTGACTCGGACACCTTCAAACTCGCTGCGCGGGCCAACTGGTTATTCGATGCCGCAACAAAGGTCGAGAAGGTGTAGCGCCCGTCAATATGGGCGGTCCGTTTTCCCTTGATGGAAGGAGTTTGAACCACTCGATCTGGTTCCTTCGCAACCATGGCTTTGGCCGGAACGTCCGAAAGCGCATAATTGACCCGTAACCCGGATCTTCCCATGGCAGTCCCGAGCGCTTCCTCTAGCACGCTTTGGTAATGATCCCGTATCCAGTCCCGAAAAAACTTGTTTGGAACATTGAGGATTGCCTCAGTTTCACTTATATTTCCTATAGATAGCTCTCTAAACCAGGTTTCAAACACATCCTTAGAGGTATGCTCCTTCAGCAACACGGCGGCATCATTCCAGACTGTTGCAAGACGCTGGTCGTTTTCGGTTGTGTTCATGATTTCACAGCTTTTTCACATGTGTGTATAACTTTCAGCCTATCCCTTTTTGCAACTTTATACCCAGATTGCACACCGAGCTTTATCATCGGACACACACCCTCTCCTCAGACACGCTGGATCTCTAAAGAGCCTATCCTGTTTCGATTTTCTTTCTTTCCACAGAACTCACAACCCCTACTCCGACCTCCCCCTCCGCCTTTCTTTCTTTACCTTATACTAAGGATCAAGAGTCATAAGATTGTTTACCAAGCAACGACCTTATCAGCAGCAAATATCATCTCAACGAGTCGCGAGTATGTGATGTGATGACTATTTTCCATGTGACCAGACTCGCTCAGATGGTAGAAGGTAACACCGGGAAGTTGAGGTAGATCTGCCGTGGGCGATAACAGGACGACAATGGGAGATTCTGTCTGGATTTCTGATCGCAATACTTCGATCGCAAGAGGATTTGGGGGATTCTTGAGGAGGTGAAGAGTCATCAGGATTAATAGAGAAATTCGTCAAAATACGAGAACTTTCTTTGCCGAACGCACTGCACCAGCGATCTCCTCGGCCGTGGCTGCCGTCACATTGCAATCGGGAAGCCACCTGGGTGGCGCCTCTGCGGCAGGAGCGGTCAGAAACGTTGTCCCCCATTCCACAAAGACGGGTAAGTGTTTCTCAAGGATTTCTGAGTCCACGACCTCGCTGCTGTCTTCGGCGAGCAAGTGAGGGGCGCGGCCTGACAGAATAATTTGAAGGTCTTTCCCTTCGTTATGCGAGCCGAGGCCGAGTGCAATACGCAAGGCTTCTACCGCGCGAGCGCTTTTTAAAGGATCGGCCTGAATGATCACGAGCACACTAGGTGTCGGCGCATCAACCACAACAAGAAGTCAATTTAACGCAACGAAGCGATCACAACTCGAAACAATATTTGAAAGAACGACAAGCCCGCAGTATGTGGCGCGTTCCTCTTTTCTCGGCACACCGTGCTGCTGGGCACCGTATGCGCACGCAAATAGCTTCAACCCTGCCTGACGGAGTGGCTCAAACCGAGGATCTTCAACAGTCAGTACGCCCTCATCGATCAGATAAAGGTACACATCCTTGCCTGAATTTAACGCCGCCTCCGAGAGTCCTACGGCCGCGTCCAGATTGGGGTTTTCAGGGCCTGTGGACAAGAGCAATCCAAGGCTCGGTTTTTTCATCGTAATTCACAGGCCTGAAAACGACGTAAGGTGGCTTCTTTGAAGGATAAATTTGGCATCGACTCAACAAAAAAACTGTATCATTTCGCATATCAAAGAGTCAAGAGAGAACAACGAAATAAAATGGAAAATATTGATAAGATATTTAACCTAAGAATAATTACGTTTACTTCCTGATGTGCCAGCAGTGCCTGGAACTCGGCCAGCGACACGCTGCGATCCTGTCGGGTCGGAAGGTGCCGGACGAGGAGAGAGAGATCGTCGGCACGCACCTCCTTGATCGCCCACGTGATGCCTGCAGCCTCCGCATATTTGAGCTGCTTGCCCACGTCGTCTTCTTCCAGGTAGCTCTCCACGGAAACATCTGCCGCACGCAGTTGTTCAGCGAGGCGCGTCATCTCGAGGAGATCGCCGCCGTGCCGGACCAAAAGGACTCGCTCGACCTTGGCGGGGGCTGAGCTCTCGCGGTTCTGAAGAATAGAAAGAATGCGCTCAAATCCTATGGAACAACCGACCGCGGGAATAGATTTTCCTAAGAAACGGCCGATCAGGCCGTCGTAACGACCGCCACCGAGGATCGAAGAGGAAAAGCCTTCCACGACCGCTTCGTAGATGGGACCGGTATAATAGTCCATGCCGCGCACTAAGGTCGGATGAAAGATCAACGCGAAGACTCATTGTTGATCTGTCTCACGGACGCGATGATCTAATGTCCTCGAGGTCTGCGAGAATATCCTCAATTTCTGCTCGTATTGTAGGCTGCTCAATGGAACTCTCAATGTTCTTTGAAGTTCTCGACAGGGTCGTGACGACCTGTCATCACTGTGGACACACGTTGTGTGCCCACGAGAGAAGTGCTGCTCACCCTCTTCCATGGGTCCGAGTCACTTGCACGAGAACGGTGTCGAGTTCCCGTCGCACTTGGGCAGCGGATATCCCCTTTGTCAACTTTGTCGAGAGCGATCAGTGATGGGACCGACTTGCGTCTCGTCGACACCGAACCCCCGCAGCACGCAGCGGCAACAGGCTCTTATCGCTTAGTCGAAATCTGTACTTTCCGAGATTAAGCACGGCAAGAACCGTTCAGTAGCAGTAATGATTTCCAGCCTCGTAGTCCGATCGATGCCCCGCCGACGACGTCGATGTCGCACTGATAGAACTCGCGATAGCGGCCGAGCTGCGGTCGGTCCGCCCTCCAGACCGGCGCCATGTGGTAACGCCGAAATATCTTCGGGAGTTTTCCTTGATGGGTGGCCACAAAGCGCGCGAGCGGGACGGTCAAGTCGTACCGGAGACCGTAGTCCGCCAGATCCTGCCCTTGCTTTTCCGCTTGGGCCAATTTCTCGCCACGCTTCAAAATCTTGAATAAGAGTTTCTCGTTTTCACCTCCGCCCTTTCCCATGAGGACGGTCAGGTCTTCCATTGCGGGGGTGTCGATCGGCAGATAGCCGTAGAGCCGATAGATCGAGCCGATGGTCTCCATGAGCCGCTGGCGCAGGAGCGTCTCCTGTGGCAGCCAATCCCGCATTCCGGTAGGAGGGCCGATCGACATGGCGCGGTATCCTAACCGCTCAATGAACTCTTATCAAGAAAGATGGAATGCGTCTTTGATCCCGGTCAACATGAATTGTACGGCGATCGCGGCGAGGATAAGGCCCATCACACGGGTAAAGACGCGCATGCCGGTTTCCTTGAAAAAGTGCGCGATGGCGGTGGCGCTGCGCAAAGCGATGAACGCGATGATCACATTGAGCAGGATGGCAACCAACAGGACGAGGAAGGCTGGGACAAGCGAGGGAGCCTTCGCCGCCTGGCCTGTCAGGGCGATTACACTGGAGATCGTCCCGGGGCCGCTGAGCATGGGAATCGCTAACGGAATGAGAGCAATATCCTCACGCCGCGTGCTGACGAGTTCTTCAGGACTGTGGCGGACGCGATCAGGGCGCGCTTCCATCATGTCAAAGGCGATCTTGAGCAACAACAGACCCGCGACGATACGAAAGGCTTCAATTGTTACGCCGAACAGCCGGAAGATCAGGTTACCGAAGAGAGCGAAAGTCACGAGGACGACAAAGACCGCCAACAGAGCTCTCCTGACGATCCTCACCCGTTCGTCCGGTGTGTTATGCGGCGTCATGGCCAGAAACACCGGAATGTTTCCGATCGCGTCGAGCGTCACGAAAATGGAGACGAACGCGGTGATGAAGTAACTTGGGAGAAAACTCATTACCGGCCGGCGGTCTTGCTTCGAGCCATTTCTTTCCGCGGATCCTCAGTAGAGAGGGTTTTCAGCTCTTCGTAGAGCTCGCGCTCACGCTTCGAGACCGTCTTCGGGGTCACAGTCATGAGACGGGCGTAAAGGTCGCCGCTGGTGCCGTCCCGGCGCGCCAGCCCCTTGCCCCGCAGCCGCAGTCGCTGCCCGGACTGACTGCCTGGGGGGATCCGCATCGAGACGGGGCCTGTCAGTGTCGGCACATCCACGTCCGCGCCCAGGACAGCTTCCCATGGCAGGAGCGGCAGATCGATCTGCAAATCATCCGGAGAGCCTTCCAGAAGATTAAAAATGGGGTGAGGCGGAACCCGTATTTTCAGGAAAAGATCCCCCGGCTCTCCACCTCGCGGGGGCAAAGCCCCCTGGCCCTTGAGACGAATCCGGTCCCCGCTTCGCAAGCCTACAGGTAGTGTGACATCGAGTTCCTTAGGCCGCGCGTGCCCGTTTTGGTCGTGAGCCATGAGCGTGAGCCGTCTCGTCCCTCCACGATTCGCTTCTTCCAGTGGCAGCTCGAGCTCCGCCTGCAGATCCGCCGCTCGCCTTGGCCCGGCAAACCCCTCGCCGCCGCCCCACTGAGCGTCCGCGTCACCGCCGGGTCCCCGGCCTCCGCGAAATAATGTTTCAAAGAAATCACTGAAGTTTCCGCCGAACTCTTCGCCGGAGAACCCCCCTCCCGTGCCGCTCCACGTCCGCTCCCGACCAAAGCCGCCGCCCGGTGGGGGAGTGAATTCCTGCCCATTCTTCCACTGAGCGCCAAGCCGGTCGTATTTTTTCCGGTTCTGGGGATCACCCAAGACTTCATAGGCTTCATTGATCTCTTTGAACTTGTCCTCCGCGACCTTTTTTTTGGACGTGTTCGTTTCCATGTCCGGGTGGTATTTGCGAGCGAGCTTGCGGTACGCGTCCTTAACTTCTTTGGAGCTCGCACCCCGCGGAACTCCCAAGACCTCGTAGTAATCTCGAAACTTGACGGCCATGGAGTGAGAGTAACCACGACCGGAGGCTTTGTCCAGAGGTAATACCGGGGGATCGGGGCCGTTTATAAATCGACTCCGGGAGTAATCGGGGTCAGAGTCGATTTATCCGTTCCGGGTGACAGCCGCAACACGACAGCCCGTATAAATCGACTCTGACCCCTGCGTCTGGTATAGTGCCGCGCCATGCTTGCCGTTATCACCGGCGCCAGCCGTGGAATCGGGGAAAGTTATGCGCGCCAGCTCGCGGCTCGGGGGTATGCGCTCCATCTCGTGGGCCGGGACGCGGACCGCTTGTCTTCAGTGGCACACACGCTCCGTGCTGCCCATCACGTCCCTGTCGAGGAGATCATTATGGACTTGGCCCGACCCGACAGCGCGGAACAGCTCTATGCCGAAGTGCGCAGCAGGCGGACCGCACCCGTGGACCTGCTGGTCAACAACGCCGGATTCGGTTTATACGGAG